>JALHLR010000029.1 GCA_022844475.1 Hyphomonadaceae bacterium
AGAATACTTTACATCATGTTCGATTTACTTGTCATACCCTTTTTGGCTCCGGAACAAAGCATCCGATTCCGGATGCGGCGAAGCTTTGTCCTGAAGGAGGAATCCCCCTGCGGACGATTTCGACTCTGGCGATCCGGGCAATTGGCTTGGTCTGCTCCACCGCCGGCTGTTCGCAGCATGATCTGATGGCGATGCATGCCCCCGCGCACGCAAAGGTTGCGATGCCAGAGGCCCCCGCTCCGGGGCCGCCGGGCCAGACGCTGAACCTGCAGGGTGACCACTCGGCGTGGATCAATAGTGACCACATGCGCGGCTTCTACGCACTGTCGAAAGAGGCGCTGAGCAAGGGCGCGCCGCCGCTCGACGCCGAGAGCTATCGTGAGAAGTCGTATGTGATTTTCCGGGCGTTCGGGACGTCTCTGCGCGCCGATCCGGACCTGATGGTGGACCACCTCAAGGACATTCCGGGGCAGATGGTCACGATCGTCAGGGACGATCCAAAGGTGCTGGACAGCTACGACAGCTTTGTCGTGGCGTTGATGGGGCCGCAGTAGCTATTGCGGATTCGGCCCTCCATAGGGCCTGTCCATATCGGTGACGATAAGCCAGCGACCGCCGTCATTCTGCAGCGTCAGCACGAACTTGCCGCCAGCCGGGTCAGCGGGCTGTTCGGCGTACTCGCCGATGATGTAGGCGAGGTCGCCGCTGTAGCCGTGGTCGAGCCCGCGCAGGTCAAGCGGCCCGCCGCTGCCGTTGTAGCAGGCTTCGACACCGGCGCGGTCAGTCACGGGCGGGCAGGCGTTCGGCACGACGGTGCGGCCTTCAGCGAAGAGTGCAGCCAGGGCCTTTGCGTCGCGCGCCTTCCAGGCCGCCGTGTAGTCGTCGAGCACGCGCTGGAGCGATGGCGGGAGTATCTCGTCGCCAGAGGCGAGTGTGGTCGTGCAGCCTGTAAGGGCCAATGCCGCCAGGGTGGCAAGCGCCTTCATGATGTCTGGCCCGTTTGCCTGCGCACACTCGTCAACGCTACTGCCCGCCCGCATACATCTTCACAAGCTGGTGCAGGAACATGCGGCCTTCGAGCAGTTGTTTCACGCCGACACGTTCGTTGAGGCCGTGGGCGTTCGTTGTGTTGGGGTCTGCGAAGATGCCCGAGACGCCGTAGGTCGGGATGCCGGCGGGCGTGGTGAAGCGGCCATCAGTGGCGCCGGTGGCCATGGCGGGGATGACGGGCACGCCGGGCCACATCTTCTCGGTGAGCTGTTCAATCGGCCCGAGGATTGCGGCCGGCAGCGGGGGCGCCTTCATCGGCGTTTCGGGCGTCGAGCGCAGCGTGACCTTGACGTCGCTGTTCTTGATGGCGTCCTGGAGCTGCTCGCGGATCTCCTCCTGGGTGTGGCCGGGGAAGATACGGCAGTTGACGTTGGCGGTGGCGCGCTGGGGCAGGGCGTTGGGCGCGTGGCCGGCGGTCAGCTGCGTCGCAACGCAAGTGGTGCGCAGCGTGGCGTTGTAGGAGGGATTTGCCGACAGGCGGCGTATGGCGGCGGCGCTTTCGCCATCAGCAGCATCGCGCATGTCCTGTCCTTCCTGACCGGGCGTGATCTGGCCCATGCGGCGGAAGAAGGTGCGTGTCGCGTCATTGAACTCGGTCGGGAATTCATAGGCCTGTACCTTCATCAGCGCCTGCCCGAGTTCGTAGATGGCGTTGTCGGGCACGGGGCGCGAGGAGTGGCCACCCGGATTGGTCACCTCGATGGTGAAGTCCTGATAGAGTTTCTCGCCGGCCTGCACGCCGTTGTAGAGATAGCGTCCGGTGGCTGGATCAATGCGCCCGCCGGCGCCTTCGTTGAGTGCGAACTCGGCTGAGATGAGGTCGAGGTGGTTCTCCACCATGTACCTGGCGCCGATGAATTCGTTGGCGCTCTCCTCGCCGCAGTTCAACATCATCTTGATAGTGCGGGCGGGCTTGTAGCCTTCCTGCCTGTAGCGGATCATCGAGTCCGTGAAGATCGCGGCCATCGATTTGTCGTCGCTGGCGCCGCGGGCGTAGAAATAGCCGCCTGCTTCCGTCAGCACGAAGGGGTCACGAACCCAGTCTTCGCGCTTCGCTTCCACGACATCGATGTGCGCCATCAGCAGGATGGGTTTTGCCGCGGCGTCGGAGCCGGGGAGGATGGCGACGAGGTTGCCGTCCTGCGGACGGTTCGGCTTCGGATCGACGAGGATGTGGAGGTCGCTTTCCGGATAGCCGGCGGCGAGCAGGCGCGCCTTCATCCGTTCCGAGGCGAGCGTGCAGGAGCCCACGGAATAGGTCGTGTTGGTTTCGACCAGCTCTTTGTAGAGCGCGCGGAACTCGGCTTCGCCGGCGCCGGGGTCGCCAGATGGAAAGGCCGGGGCGGGCGCTTCGGAGACGATGGGTGCGACCGGCGCGGTCGTGCATGCGGCAAGCACCATGACAGAAGCGGCGGCAAGAAGGAGGCGCATGGTGTACCCTTGAGTCGATCTGGCCGGACAAGACCATGGCGCGGGCTGCACGCCAAGCGCCGTCAGGGCCAGGCGGAGATCACTGCGCCAGCAGCGAGAAATCCCAGCAGCAGGTGGATCGCGTCCATGATCAGCAGGCCGGGGCGTTCGGGGCTGTAGACGAAGGAATACAGACGCGTCGACAGGATCAGGAAGAACCAGATCTGGAAGGTGACGACGAGCCCTGTGGTGAGGTTTGTGACGCCGCACAGCTTGAGAATGATGGCGAGGCCGATGGCTGTCAGGATCGGCATGATAGGCGAGACCGCCATCTTCCACATGTGCGGCTTCAACTCTTCCTGTGTGTAGCCGGACAGCTGCATCCAGAGCTTCGAGAAGACGGCGCCGTAAATGAGGAAGCCGATGGCGTAGAACGCTATGGCGGCGACGATGATGGCGAGCCAGTTGTCGCCGACGATCGTTCCCTGCGGTGGCATGCTCAACTCCCCTTTGTCCCGTGGGGATATTAGGCGAGTTGCCGTTGAGAGTCCATTTCGCGGTGGGGAAAGCAAAAAGGCCCGCCGGTGAGGGCGGGCCTTGGTGGTCGTCTTGTGCCAGCTGACTACAGCTTGCTTGTCAGCTCGGGCACGATCTTGAAGAGGTCGCCGACGAGGCTGTAGTCCGCGATCTGGAAGATCGGCGCTTCTTCGTCCTTGTTGATGGCGACGATGATCTTCGAGTCCTTCATGCCGGCGAGATGCTGGATGGCTCCCGAGATGCCGATGGCGACGTAGAGTTCCGGAGCGACGACCTTGCCGGTCTGGCCGACCTGATAGTCGTTCGGGGCGTAGCCGGCATCGACTGCGGCGCGCGAGGCGCCAACGCCTGCGCCGAGCTTGTCGGCGAGGGGCAGGATCACCGCGTTGAACTGTTCAGCCGACGCCAGCGCGCGGCCGCCGGAGACGACGCGCTTGGCCGACGCGAGTTCGGGGCGATCCGATTTCGCGATCTCGGCCGAGACGAAGGCTGACTTGAAAGGACCAGCCGGCGCGGCGGCGGTTTCGACAGACGCGGAACCCGTGGAGGCGACGGCCTGGAAAGCCGTGCCGCGGACGGTGATGACTTTCTTCGCGTCGGACGATTTCACCGTCATGATCGCGTTGCCGGCGTAGATCGGGCGCTCGAAGGTCGAGGCATCGATCACTTTCGTGATCTCGGAGACCTGCATCACGTCGAGCTTCGCGGCGATGCGCGGTGCGGCGTTCTTGCCGATGCTGGTGGCCGGCGCGAAGAAAGCGTCGTAGCCGCCCATCAGCGGGACGACGAGGGCTTCGATGGCTTCAGCGATGCCATGATCGAAGGCTTCGCCTTCGACATGGATTACCTTGCGGACGCCGGCGAGTTTGCCGGCGGCCTGGGCGGCAGCGCCGGCATTGTGGCCGGCGACCAGCACGTCGATATCGCCGCCGAAAGCCTGGGCGGCGGCGACGGTCTTGGCGGTGACGTCGTTGAGGGCGGCGTTGCTGTGTTCAGCGAGGACGAGAACGGCCATTATCAGATGGCTCCCACGGACTTGAGTTTCGTGATCAGGGCGTCGACGTCGGCGACCTTTTCACCGGCTTCACGCTTCTTCGGCTCGGCGACTTTCACGACCGACAGGCGCGGCGCGATGTCGACGCCGTAGTCGGCGGGCGATTTCGTGTCGATCGGCTTCTTCTTCGCCTTCATGATGTTCGGCAGCGAGGCGAAGCGCGGTTCGTTGAGGCGGAGGTCGGTGGTGACGACGGCTGGAAGCTGGAGCGCCAGTGTCTGCAGGCCGCCATCGATCTCGCGGGTGACTTTCAGCGTCTCGCCATCTTTCGCAACGGCGGAGGCAAAGGTTCCCTGCGGCCAGCCGAGGAGGGCGGCGAGCATCTGACCCGTGGCGTTCGAGTCATCGTCGATCGCCTGCTTGCCGGCGATGACGAGGCCGGGCTGTTCCGCCTCGACGATCTTCGCCAGGATCTTGGCGACGGCGAGCGGTTCGACGTTTGCGTCGGTCTGCACGAGGATGCCGCGGTCAGCGCCCATGGCGAGACCGACGCGAATGGTTTCCTGCGCCTGGGCGGGGCCGATTGAGACGACCACGACCTCGGTGGCGAGGCCTTTTTCCTTCATGCGGACGGCCTCCTCGATGGAGATCTCGTCGAACGGGTTCATCGCCATCTTCACGTTGGCGAGGTCCACACCGCTCTGGTCGGCCTTCACGCGCGGACGGACGTTGTAATCAATCACCCGCTTGACGGGTACGAGCACCTTCATCGGTGGAATCTCCGGTCGAAAATCCAGAAACGGGCCGCCAGGTCCCCAGCAAGTGAGCCTGCGAACCAGCGGGCTTCCCGGTAGCCCCCACGCGCGCCGGAATCAAGTTTCGCGAAGGGCCGCGGGGCAAAAAGCGTCGATTTGGCGCGAATGGCGGGGTGGCCAGGGAAACAATCGTGCCGGACAGAGGGTTTTGCGCGTGGCTTTTTCCGGGACGGCGCTAGCCTGACCAGCAAAAGACGATGAGGCGGGAGGAACGACGATGTCGCTTGGACGGGTACAGGTAATGGCGGTCGTGGCGCTGCTGGCGGCGGCGTGCGCGAGCACGGTCGATGTCGCGCGCGTCTCCATGTCCGCCGCCGAAACGGCGCGGGGGCTGGATTGTACATTTCTCACGGAGGCCGAAGCGGCGGCCAGCGCGGGCGTACCCAACGTCACGCATGAAGGTGTGCGCCTCGTTCCGCAGCCGCCGCCATCGACCGACCCCAACGATGCGATTGCGCAACGGGCGAACATCCCGCGCTCAGCCCAGCCGCCGCTGACCGCCAGCCAGCAGCGCATCCTGATGTGTGGCTATGAACTGGACGCGGCGAATGCGCGGATGGCGTTCACACTGTTCGTGCCGGAGGGGTATGACCCTGCCAGGAAGTGGCCGCTGATCGTTGACCTGCACGGGGCGGGGGTGACGCCACTGCAACAGATGCTGTTTGATGGCACGACAGACTTTGCGCAGCGCGATGGGTACATCGTGCTGGCGCCGATGGGGTTCTCGACATTCGGTGGGTGGGGGCCGGCCCGCGGCACACCTGTTCTGGTCGAGACGGCTGATGTGAACCCTGAGACGGGCGCCAAATGGGCGACCAACGCTCTGTCCGAGCTTGATGCGCTGACCGTACTGGGCATGGTGCGGGAGAAGTTCAATGTGGATACGGACAGCATCTATCTGATGGGTCATTCCATGGGCGGGTTCGGGACGTTCTTCCTCGGCGCCAAGCACAACACGCTGTGGGCCGGAATCGCGCCTATCGCGGGTGGCGGGGTGGGACCGAACGCACCGGCAGAGCGGCTGAAGGCCGTGCCGGTGCTGGTGATGCACGGCGCGGAGGACAATGTCGTCAACAAGATGAGTTCACGCGCCTCGGTGCGAGAGCTGCAGAAGGTCGGCGCACAGCACGTCTATCTGGAGTTTCCGGGGCTGGAGCACGAGTTCTTCATCCGGCGCGGGCGGGAGAACCTGGAGAAGGTGTTCCACTTCTTCAATCTGGTGTCGCGGAAGACGAATGTCGGGCCGATACCGGAGCCGGCGCAGTAGGCTTCTGCGGACGTTTGCAGAAGCGTGACTGGCGGTGCAGTGAACAGCCGCTATCGTGCAACCGTCATTCTTCAGGAACCAGACATGGCCGACATCTTCGATGATGCCTTCTACGCGCGGGCAGACGCCCACATCGCCCTTTCCAACGAGCAGGCGGACAGCGCCCCGCGGGAACTGGTGAATGCGTCGATGTTGTTTGCCTCTGCGCGCTTCTGCGCCTTCCTGGCGGCGGGCGGGTATTCTTCGGGTGAAGCGATGGCGGCGAAGCGCGACGAGATCGCGGACTATTTTGTCGATGGCTTCCGTCAGATGCTTGAGGGCAATCTCGACGCTTACATCCGTAACTTCGACAGCTACATGAAGCCGAAGGCATAGCGGGCGGTCCTCGTCGCGCGTAGGCTCTCCTCAAAAGCGGGATGAAACAATGACGGGGCGTCTGGACGGCAAGGTTGCGGTGATCACCGGGGCTGCGAGCGGGATTGGCCGCGCGACCGTTGACCTGTTTATTGCGGAAGGCGCGCGGGTGATTGCGGCTGACCTGCAGGAGGACAAGGGCGCGCAGATCGAACACGAGCACAAGGACAGGGTGCGCTTTGTCCGTTGTGACGTGATGAACGAGGCGGAGATCGCGGCGGCGGTGAATGCGGCGAAGGACAGTTTCGGCAAGCTCGACATCCTGTTCAACAATGCCGGCACGGGCGGTGTGCGCGAGCTCGCGGATGGCGTGACGGCCGAGGGTTTTGACTCGGTGATGCATCTGCATGTTCGCGCGGCGCTGTTTGGCATGAAGTACGCCGTGCCGATCATGCGCGAGCAGGGAAGCGGGTCGATCATCTCCACCGCGTCGATTGCGGGGCTGCGGACGGGCTATGGGCCGCTGCTCTATTCGATCGCCAAGGCGGCTGTCGTTCACATGACGCATGCGGCTGCGGCGCAGCTGGGCGCCGAGAACATACGGGTGAACTGTATCTGCCCCGGCATGATCGCGACGAACATCTTTGCGGCCTCGTTCGGGATTCCGCGGCAGCTGGCCGAGACGCGCATCGACGCG
The DNA here is from genome assembly GCA_022844475.1 of Hyphomonadaceae bacterium. GTDB lineage: Bacteria > Pseudomonadota > Alphaproteobacteria > Caulobacterales > Hyphomonadaceae > UBA7672. The sequence goes on from JALHLR010000029.1 coordinate 7,125, forward strand.
CTGGCGGAAGCGAACAAGCATACTCAGCCCATCCCGCGCGGCGGGCGCGGATCGGACATAGCGGAGGCGGCGCTCTATCTGGGCTCGGACGGAGCCAGCTTCGTGACAGGACATGCGCTGGTTGTCGATGGTGGCATCACGCTGGGCCCGAATGACGCGACGCGGATGGCGACGTTCGCGCCGGTGTTTGGGGCGCTGGGCATTGATGCGGAGACGGTGGCGGCGATCTTCAACCCGCCAAAGCGCGACTGAATCGTCACGTAATTGCCATCTCGACCGGGTTGTCCGCGCCGGACAAAGGCGCCATTTCAGCGGCATGGCTCTCGATTTTCTCAAGCGAATGATGCGCGCCACGGCGCCTGCGGATCTGCCCGAAGCGGATGCGCGTTCTGCAGTCGCCGCGGTGCTCGTGATGGCGGCGCGAGCCGACGATCACTACGGCGCGGACGAGAGTCAGGTCGTGGACGACGTGCTTATGTCGCGCTTCGGGCTAGATGCCGCCGGCGCGGCAAAGCTGCGGGCTGAGGGCGAGAATGCCGAACTGGAGTCGATCGACATGTACCAGTTCACCAAGGCGATCCGGACGGCCATCCCGATCGAGGACCGCATCGCGATTGTCGAGGCATTGTGGAAAGTGGTGCTGGCCGACGGCGCCCGTGATCCGCATGAGGACACGCTGATGCGGCAGCTGGTGGACCGGCTGGGCTTGTCGCCGATGGATAGCGCGCTGGCGCGGCAGCGCGTTCAGGGTGGCGGGAGCATTCGGGCCTAGAGGCCTTCCCCCCACTCTGAAAGATCGAGGGGCGGCAGTCGCGGTTGCCCTGTTGGCATGGGCTGCATGTGCAGAACCACGATGAGCGCCAGCAAATGCAAAGAAATCGTCACGCACTCTAGACCGCCCGCTGGTGGCGGGCTTGCTCCTCCCCGTTGGAAGGGGAGGAGCAGATTCACGCGCTACTGCGCCGGGGCAGCAGGCGACGCAGGAGCGACGGGGGCCGCCGGCGATGCGTAGGCGCCTTCCGGCGGGGCGATGCCTTTCAGGTGCTGGTTGAGGAAAGCCAGGTAGGCGTTCGACGCGGTGATGCGGTTTTCCTTGCGGAGGAAGCCGTGGCCCTCGTCGGGGAAGACGATGTATTCGACGGGGACATTGTTCTTCCTTGCTTCGGCGACGATTTCATCGCTTTCGATCTGCAGCACGCGCGGGTCGTTCGCGCCCTGGATGACAAGCATCGGCTTGGTGATCTTGTCGGCATGGAAGAGCGGTGAGATGCGGGTCAGGCGCTCTTTCTCCTTGGCCGGATCGCCGAGTTCGTCGAACAGCGAGATACGCTGCGCGCCCCACCATGGCGGGATCGATTCCAGCGTGCGCACCCAGTTCGTGACGCCGAAGATGTTGATGCCGGCAGTGAACTCTTCCGGACGGAAGGCGAGGGCTGCGGCGACCATGTAGCCGCCATAGGAGCCGCCCATGATGGCGATCTTGTCGCCCTGCACCCAGTCGAGCGATTGCAGGTACTTCTTGCCATAGACGACGTCGTCGAGATCGACCTCGCCATGCTTCTTGTCATCCATGTGGTAGAAGGTCTTGCCGTAGCCCGACGAGCCCCGGTTGTTCACGCGCAGCACGGCGATGCCGTGGTTGGTGAGGTGCTGGTACATCGCCGCATAGCCCTTGCGGTTCTGTCCGCCGGGGCCGCCATGGACGTCGACGACGGCGGGCACTTTGGCATCGGCGCTCGCGCCCTTCGGCTTGAACAGAATGGCGGGGATGTCGAGGCCGTCGAAGCTCTTGTAGCGGACGACTTCGCCGTCAACGAGCATCTGCTCGTCGATGGCCGGGTTGAGGTTTTTGGTGAGGCGCGTGGCGGCGCCGGTGGCTAGATCGGCGACAAATACGTCGGCAGGCGAGGTGTCGGATGCGACGGTGAAGGCGATCTTCGATTCATCGCGATTGAAGCGGACGTTGTTGATGTCGCCGGTGGGTACGCCAGTCACGGCGACCGGATTGCCGGACGTCTGATCCAGGATGGTGAGCTTCGTTGATGCGTCCTGGTTGACGCCGGAAACGCGGTATTTGCCGGTCGGGGAGTACATGACGAACATGACGTCCCATTCGGCCTTGATCAGTTCCTTCTTTTCCTTGCTTGCAAGGTCGTACGTCCACGCCTGGTTGTACTCGCCAAACTCGTCGGTGCTGTAGACGAGCTGCTTCGAGTCCGGCGTGAAGTCGTAGGCGCCATAGGCGATGACGGCGTCGTTCGGCGTGATCAGCACCGGCGTCTGTTTCGCCGGTTTGGTCAGGTCGGCGAGGTAGACGTCGCTGTCGGCCGAGCTGTTTTCCTTGGTGAGCGCGAGCCACTTGCCGTCTGGCGAAACGGCGGTGACGAAATAGTCCGAGTTCTCGAACACCAGCTTTCGCGCGAAGGTTGTGGCGTCGTAGGCGTAGAGGTCGAACATCTGCGGGTTGCGCTCGTTCGTGGCGATCCAGAAAGTCTTCGCGTCGCCGCTCCAGCCGATGAATTGCGCGCGGTGCTTGTCGCCCGGCGTCAGGTCCTTGAGCGTGCCGTCTGCAGCGCGAACATAGATGTGGGCGAGTTCGTCGCCGCCGCCGTCCTGAGAGACGAGGACGCGGTCATCGGTGGGGAAGTAGCTGATGGCGAAGACTGCGCTGGTGGTGGACTGCGTGAGCGCGGTCGGGTCTCCGCCAGCGATGGGCAAGGCGGCTGCATTATAAACGCCGGATCTGTCGGTCGCCAGCAGGAGGTTCGCGCCATCTGGCGAGAAGGCATAGGGTGTCGCGTCGCTCATCGACACGGCGGTGGTGTCGAAGAATGCCTTTGCATCATAGGTCTTGTGCGCCGGCGCGGCGGCCACTTCCTCCGCCGCTGGTTGACAGGCGGCCACCGCCAGCGCCGTCATTGATACAAGTATTGCAGACCTGAACATTCGACCCTCCGAGTTGCACGGAGAATGGCCGGGCTCGCGGGCACGCGCAAGTGACCTGTCGTCAGTCTCCGCTTGCAATCGTGGGAGAATTTGCGGCCTCGGAGATCTCGCCAAGGCGGAACCAGTCCGTCTTCTCGAGGCCAAGCTGGTGGTCGAGCCAGGTCGGCAGGATCTTGGCGGCCCGCGATCCGCGCGTGTTCGACAGGATCACGATCCCAGCGTCCTCCGCGGGGAGCCATGCGATTTGGGCGATGTAGCCCTCGACACTGCCGGAATGGGTGAGCAGTTGCTGACCAGCGTACGTATAGCTGCGCCAACCGAGGCCGTATGAGGTGTCGGTGACCGGTGTCTTCATAGAGCGCTGACGCGAAGTTTCCGGCGGGGTTGAGATGCGCTTGCGATGCGCCTCGTCGAGCACCGCTTTCGGCAGCACATCCGGACGACGGCCCATCTGTGCGACCAGCCATTTCGACAGGTCGGTGATCGACGCATTGACCCCGCCGGCGGCCGGCACCTTGTAGTAGTAGTCCGTCACCGGGACTGACATCCATCCGTTCCCCACGCGCTTGTGCGGGCGCGCCCAGTTTCCGGTGGCGGAGAGTTCGTTCAGGCCGGTCGAGGCGGTCTTCATCTGGAGCGGCGTGAAGATGCGGTCGCGCAGTTCCGCGCCGAAAGTCTTGCCGGTCGCTTTTTCGATCTGCGCGGCGATCAGGTTGAAGGCGACATTCTGGTAGGTGAAGCATTCGCCGGGCGAGCAGGTCTGTTTCACGGAAGCGTATTGCGACAGGATCTGCTTGGGGGGCGTTCCCGCTTCGAGAAGGTTGTCATACGCGTAGGGTGGCAGGCCGGTGCGGTGGGCGAGCACGTCCTCGAACGTAACGCGCGCGGCGTCACCGGGTCGCTTCAGCTTGAACTCGGGCACGAGCGAGACGACGGGCGTCTGCAGGTTCAACTTGCCCTCGCTCTGTTCGAGCACAGCAAGCGTTGCGGCGAACCCCTTGGAGAGCGAGGCGAGCCGGAAGACAGTGTCCGGGGTGACCCTCAGGTTTCCGCCAGCCTCGCGCACGCCATAAGTGCGCAGCAGCTCAACTTCGCCCTTCTTCACGACAGCGACGGCCAAGCCAACGAAATCAGGGGCCTTGGCGGCGTCGTCGAGTTCCGCCGCAAAGGATCGGAGGGCCTGAGCTTCCTTGGTGAGTTGTGCGGAGGCTGGCCCGTGGGCGAGCAAGGCGAGCACAGCCGAAGTCAGAAGAGCGGGAAGTCTCAACGCCTTTTCCTTCCGGGGGCAGGGACGGGCGACATGTACATCAACAGGTGAATCACGTCCCCGATCATTGTCCAGAGAAGTTAACCTCGAACTAGGCGGGATTTTGTCTGGAGGAAGCCGGCGCGGTGAGGAGTGCAGCTGGCGGTTTGAACTGGCGAACAGCGCTTAGCGGTTGGCGCCGGGAACCCAGAGCACGTCGCCAGCGCCATTCTCATTGGCGCGACGGGCGGCGACGAAGAGGAAATCCGACAGCCGGTTGGCGTAGGCGAGAGCGGGAGGCGAGACTTTCTCATCCTCCATAGCGGCAAGTTCCGCGATCAGCCGCTCGGCGCGGCGGGTGATTGTGCGTGCGACGTGGAGATGAGCCGAAAGAGCGGAGCCGGCGGGCAGGACGAAGCTGTTGAGGGGCGGGATCGCCGCATTCATCTGGTCGATCTCGGTTTCGAGACGGGTGACCTGGGCCTCGACGATGCGTAGCGGCGTCCAGCCGAGCGGCTTGTCGCGCTCAGGAGTCGCGAGGTCGGCTCCCAGGTCGAAGAGGTCGTTCTGGATACGGTTGAGCATCGCGTCGAGCTCCGGATCGGCGCCGGCGTGCAGGCGTGCGACCCCTATTGCGGAGTTGGCCTCGTCCACGGCGCCATAGCATTCGACGCGTGGGTTCCACTTTTCGACGCGTTCGCCGGTGGCGAGACCGGTCGTACCGTCATCGCCTGTGCGGGTGTAGATCTTGTTCAGGACAACCATGGACTCAGGGATCGCACCTGCGACGCTCAGGGGTCAATGGAGCGAAGCTCAGGCGTAGGCTTCGTGCCGGGCCGAGATCGGGGCGCCGAGCAGGTCCAGCGACGGGCGCGGGGCCAGGCGGAACGGGACGCGCCGGTGATCCGTGAGCGCCGCGCTGGTCGTGAACCGCCATCCTGCAAGGCGAGGTGCTGCGGCAATCAGCACGCCGATCGCACGGTCATCACCGCTCACCGTCATGTGGCACTGGCCGTCCAGCGTGCGGACCACGTCGGCTTCCAGCGAGGAATCGAGGCGGCGGATGCGGGCGTTCAGGCCGTCCAGCGCTTCATCGGCGTCGGCTTCGCCACGAGCGAGGGCTTCGAAAGCGTTGGAAATTCCCTGGGCCTCGGCGCCAAACCAGGTCCAGAAGCGCTTGGCAGCGGTGTCGAGGGGCGGGGTGGTCGTCGCACGCCATCCGAACATCGGTAGTCCCTCCCAACATCACTCGACTCAACCCACTGTCGCACTGGCGGCTTCAGGTTTGGCTAAGCTGATCGGAGAAATTTACCCGACCCCGCACAACGTACGCTGAACGAACGCAACGCATCCCGCGTTATGGCTCGCGTTGTTTCGGGGTGTTACCTGAAAGCCCCAGACACTGCGCCAAGGGCGACCAGAAGGAGGATGGCGATGAACTGGATCAGCACGCGCATCCGCATGAGCTTGTTGGATCGCGAGGGGGCCTGACCGTCCGTGCGGACGAGATTCACGACGCCAAAGGCTAAGACGACGAAGACCGCGCCGATCGCAATGTAGACGCCGTAGAGAAGAATAATTTCCATTATCGTCTTCTACGCCTGTTCCGGCCGTCGCGCCATGCGACAGGGCATCTAGCGGCTGCCGTCCGGGGCAAAGCGGTCTTCGGTCCAGACCAGACTGTCGAACTGCATGGCCGCACGCAGGGCAGGGATGAGGGCGCGGCCTTCAGGACCGCCGCAGCCGGCGCGATAGTTCAGGGTCTTCTGCCTGCCATCGGCCGTGCGCCAGGTGACGGCGGCGGTGGGCGTTCCCGGCATGCATTCGGGACTAGTGCTTGAGGTCTGGTTCGGTTCGAGGACCCAGAATTTTGCATCGGTCAGGGCTTGTTCGGCGCTGCTCCAAGCCGACGTCCCAAGTCCGCCATCGCTGACGCCGGGGGTTTTGACGAAGCGGACGCCGTTGAGGAGGTAAGACCCGTCCGGCTTCAGGGTCATGTCATAGACCGGACAGGTCTGAGCGCACTCACCTTCCGACAGGACGATCACGGGATCACCGGCATGGACGGCTTCGATGCCGCGTTCCGAAGGGGAACAGGCGGTGAAGGCAAATGCCACGAGGGCGCTTGCCGTGAATCCCAACTTCTTCCCTGTCAGCCACATGAAGCGCAATCTAGGGTGCGTCGCGGCGGCTGGCGAGAGTGCCCCGGAAGCTTCAGACCGGCTTGCGGAAGCGGAAAAGGAACTGGTCCGTGTGGCGACGCAGGTCAGCTGCGAAGGGCGATTTGGTCCGGTCGTCGTCGGGATTGGCGAGGATGTCGCTCTTCTCGACATAGACGAGGCCAGCCGCCTTTGCGGCGTCCAGCACATGCTGAGGGTCGATGCGGTGCAGGGTCTGTGCGGATGTTTTCGCCGGCGTCCCCGCAACGGCCGCGTGGTCCATCGCAATGAACTCGCCGCCGGGCTTCAGGACGCGCGCGATGTCCGCGAAGGCCTTAGCTGGATCGCCGAGTCCCTGCGTGTTGTTGGGCACAAACCAGACTTCGTGCGGGCCGAGGATCCAGAGCACCTTGTCCACCGAGGCGTCGCCTGCGGCGAGCTGGTCGAAGTGCGATTTCGTGACTGTGGCGTTGGGCAGCTGGCCGGCATCGACGCGCGTCTTGTAGGCGGCGTCGCCGTAGGCGAATTCGGCAGGGTACTGGACGATGAGTTTCCCTGTCGGCCCGATCGCTTTCGAGACTATGTAGGAAAACCACCCGCGGCCGCCTTCCATCTCGAGCACGCTATCGCCGGGGCGAAGTGCTGCGAAGGCGAGGACCTCGGCGGGCTTTCGCGCGGCGTCGTCGGCCTGATCGGCGGCGGTGAAGCCCTCGAGCTTTGTCGCACGAGCAGGATCGGCAAGGATCGCAGCATAGTCAGCAGCGGCGAGTGGCGGTGGACCTGCCGGCATGGTTGCGCAGGCTGATGCGAGAAGCGCGATGGCGCTGAATGCAAGTTTGGCGGCGATCTTCATTGTGTCCTCCCCGACGCAAAAAGCGCGGACCGCTGGACGGTCCGCGCTTCCGGTATGCGCCTCAGTTCGTGCCGTTGCTAGTTCTTCTTGTAACGGATCAGCCACTGGTCGGTCCTGCCCTGGATCGACGGGTCGAAGACGCCCTTGGTGTGATCGTCCGCCGCGTTGGCGAGGAGCTGGCTTTCCTCATCCTGCGTGAAGCCGGCGGCCTCGATCATCGGCTTGACGATAGCTGCGTCGATACGGTGCAGGTCATTGCCGCTCGTCTCGGGCGAACCGGCGACGGCGGCATGATCCATGACGACCAGATAGCCACCCGGTTTGAGTACGCGCGCGATCTCGGCAAAGGCGGCGGCCGGGGCGCCCATCGGGACGTTGCCGCAGGCGGCCTTGCACCACATTTCGTGGGGCCCCTGGAACCAGGTGACAACATCGACTGAGGCGTCGGCGGCTTCGAGCTTGTCGAAGGGCGACCACGAGACCGTCACGTTGGCGAGGCGGGCATCCTTGGTACGGGCGGCGAGAGCGTCCTTGTAAAAGCTCTCGAATTCCTTCGGAGCCTGCATGATGACCTTGCCGGTCGGACCGACGACGCGCGACAGGAGTTCGGTGTAGTAGCCAGCGCCAGCCTCGAGTTCGAGCACCGTGGCGCCAGTCATGACCTTCGAAAAGGCCAGGACTTCGGCGGGTTTGCGCGAGCCGTCTTTCGCGGCATCGCCATCGATGCGGCCGGGGGCCGCGACAAACGACGCGTAGTCAGGCGCAATCGGCGGGCCGGGTTCAGCAACCACCTCGGGCTCGGGGATTTCGGGGGCGGGCGTTTCACCGCCACAGGCGGCGAGAAGCGCCAGCGCAAGTGCCGAGGCGCCGGCCAGTTTCAGAATGCGGATGCTCATTGTGCTCTCCTCAGCGGCCATTGCCGCAAAGCATGGTGGGCAAATGGCGCAAAGCCGGTCCCGGTTTCAAGTGACCAATGAAAAAGGTTGATCAAAGCGGCGCCTGCGACATGGGTCACAAACAGTCTTCACTTCCCGTCAGGTAAGGCTTCCGTACCGGCGGATAAGGAGTAAGTTCCCTTAGGCTGACAGCGTCACGTAGCGGACGCGTCAATGACAGGAGAGGTTTCATGCGGAAATTCGGACCGGTTCTCATCGCATTGGCAATGGCCATGTCGGCCCCAGCTCTGGCGCAGGTTCCGCGCGCGGCGGACGGCAAGCCTGACCTCACCGGAATCTGGACCAACGCGTCGCTAACGCCGCTGGCGCGTGATCGGAGCGTGAGCAAGCTGGTGGTCAACGACGCGGAAGCGCAGGCGATCGTCGCCAAGACGGGGCTGGCTGGCATCTCGGCGGATGACCCGGAATTCCGCGCCACCTATTCCGACCCCAACAAGGGTGCGCCCGAGAAGGGCGGCGCAGATTTCGGTCTCAAGGGCTATGACGGATTCTGGGTCGCGCCCGGCGAAAGGTTGGCGAAGGTAAAGGGTGAGTGGCGCACGTCGAACATCGTCGAGCCCGCCAACGGCCAGCTGCCCTACAAGAATCCTGCCGCCATCATGCAGAAGCAGATGAAAGGCTTCCAGACCTACATGACAGGCAATGCGCCGTATGAAGGCCCCGAAGAGCCAACGCTGTCTGAACGCTGCCTGATAGGTTTCGGCCAGACCGGCGGGCCGGGCATGCTGAGCGTGCTGTACAACAACAATTACCAGTTCGTGCAGACACCCGAGCACATGATGATCCTCGTCGAGATGGCGCATGACGCGCGCATCGTACCAATCTTCGCTTCGGCGGATGAGGCGCGGAAAAACCATCGTCCCAACGCCATCAAGCCCTGGATGGGCGATTCAGTCGGCTGGTGGGAGGGCGACACGTTCGTGATGGAGACCCGCAACCTTCATCCGATGCAGGCAGAAGACATGTCGCCGCTGTTGTCGCCGCAAGGCGTCGTGACGGAGCGCCTGACGCGGACGGCGAAGGACGACATCTTCTACGAATTCTCGGTCAACGATCCGGATACCTACACCCAGCCGTGGAAGGCTGAGCTGAGCTTCTATCCGTCGCCAGCGCTGTACGAGTACGCGTGCCACGAGGGCAATCACGGCATGATCGGCATTCTCGCCGGCGCGCGTGAACTCGAGCGCGAAGCCGAGAAGGCCAAGGGCAAGCCGACGCGCTAGCAAAACGCGCAATCTGATTGAAGCCGCGCTGGCCATCCGGCGCGGCTTCCTCTTTTCTCAGTACGGCACGGGAGACGCCCTCATGGCCATCACAATCTACGACGCAACGGTTGCAGCCTTCATCCAGACCACCGCCGCAATAGGCCATCTTCTCAAGCGTGGCCGCACGCATTGCGAGGAGAGCGCCATCGACCTGACGGGTGTGCTCGACTCGCGAGTCCATCCGAACATGCTGCCGTTCCGCTATCAGGTGCAGGCCGTGATCGGTCACACAGTCGGCGCCGTTGAAGGTGTGAAGGGCGGGGTTTTCAAGCCGCCCTATGGCACGCCGACCGCCGATTGGGATGCGCTGGAGGCCGCCGTTGCAGGAGCGCTCGACACCCTCAAGGGCTATACGCCCGACGATATCAACGCGCTTGAGGAAAGCGACGTGGTGTTCAATGTGGGCGAACACAAGCTCGCCTTCACGGGGGCTGGCTTCCTGATGACGTTCTCAGTCCCGAACATGCATTTCCACGCGACGACAGCCTACGACCTGCTGCGCGCGCAGGGCGTGCCGCTTGGCAAGGGCGACTATCTCGGGCGGATCAAGCTGAAGCCCTGACAGCTACCTGAACAACGCGAGATCGACCGACTCGCCCATGACGCGGTAGCCTGCATCGTTGGGATGCAGCCAGTCGCCAGACTGGAGCTCGGCTTTCATGCGGCGCGGGTTTGCGGGGTCGCGCACGGCTGCTTCGAAGTCGATGAAGCCGTCGGCCTCGCCGGATGCCCGGATCCAGGCATTGACCGCCTGGCGCACGGTCTCGCCATTCTCGTGGAAATAGCGTGCGCCCTCATATGGCAGGAGCGTCGCGAAGTAGATCCTGATGCCATGCGGCCTGACGCGCGCGATCATCTGCCGATACCCTGCAATGATCTGATCGGCTGATGGCGGCGCAGCTGCGCCCATCCCGATGTCATTGATACCTTCGAGCACGATGAGCCACTTCGCGTTCGGCACGCTCAGCACGTCGCGATCGAATCGGGCGAGGGCGCTTTCGCCGAAGATGGGCAGCTGGTGAGACAGGACGCGGTTGCCGGCGATGCCCTGGTTTGAGATGCCGCGCGCCTGTCCGCTGGCGGAGAGCCGCACAGCGAGGATGTCGGGCCAGCGGCGGTCGGTATTGGGCGTGGAATTCGTGCCGTCTGTGATCGAGTCGCCAAAGGTGATGATCGTGGCGGCTGGGGCGGCCTCGATCTCCACGGCCGAGATGAAGGCGCGATTGGTGAATGTCTCCTTCGCCTCGAAGCCCGCCCGCGTAAAGTCGCCGGGTCCGGAGATGTAGCCTGTCGCGGTTGCGGCGAAGTGGCAGGTGCAAGGGCCTGTCGGGCCGGGCAGGAAGATCGAGATCGAGACTGATTCCAGCGCCTTGGCGCTGAAGGCTACGGGATCGCTCAGCATCGGCGCGCCGGCTGGGATCATTGCCGATGAGCGGCCGGAGAAGGTGACCACAACGGGCTCGCCAGCGACCAAGCCGTCGAAACCGACCCGCGCGATCGTCGCGGCTCCGATTTCCAGCGGCTGCTCGCCATACTCATTGGTGAAGCGGATGCGGACGCTGTCGCCGCCTTGGCTGAGACGGACAACCTGACGCACCGTCTGGTTATCAAAGGCGCGGGCGCCTGGCGGCGGGATTGTGGGCGTTGCGCCCCAGGCGCCGACCCAGCCCGGCCGGCCGGCTGGTGTGTCAGAAAGCGTGGCGCAGCCGGCCAGGGCGAGGGCCAGCATCAGGGTTGAGAGGCGTTTCATTGTTGTTTTCCCGTTTGCGATGATCCTATCGCGGCGCATGGGCCGCGCCAGCAGTTCGCTTGCGACCGTTGCTGCGTCCGCGCGTTGCCCTGACCTGCAAGCAAGCGGAAGCATCAGCAACGCCGGTATTTACGGGCCTTCCAGCGCTCTATAGGACTTGAAGCAGCATCCGCCCCCTCTCAGATGTCTGAAACAGGGGCGGGCGTAGAGGGATCGCATGAGCTGGGTCAAAAAAGTCTTCCCGTTCAATGCGGAGCAAACAGTCAACATTGCCAGCGAGTTCGGCCCCCTGATCGCGATGTTCGTGGTCAACGGCATCACGGGCAAGGTCGAGGACGGCACCTGGGCGCTGCTTATCGGCACTGTCGTCGCCATGGCTGCGATGCAGATGGTGCTGAAGCGCCTGCCGATCTTCCCGCTGATCGCCTCCGGCGTCACGGTAGTGTTCGGGATCATGACGCTCGTTACGGGCGATGCGATGTGGGTTCAGATCAAGGTCACGATCTTCAATGCCCTGTTCGCGGTGTTCCTGATCGTCGGGCTGGTGATGAAGAAGAACTTCTTCCAGTACATTTTCGAGAAGACATTCCACTACACGCGCGAGGGCTGGGACAAGCTGACCTGGAGCTTCGCGATCTTTTTCATCGTGCTGGCCGGTGCCAATGAGTATGTGCGCATCACCTTTCACCAGGGCGTCAACTACAACATCCTGGGAATGACGATGGACGGCGTGAACGTGTGGATCATGTTCAAGATCGCCATCATCATGCCGGCCACAGGCATCTATGCCTGGGCCATGACGCGCCTGTTGCAGCGCCATCGCCTGCCTGAGCCGGAACGCAAGGACATTGTGGCGACGGCGGTTTCTGGCGGACCAGTGGCGCACAAGAATTCTGCTACGGATCCGAGCCCGGCTGGCTGACGCCCCGCGGCTCTCTAGCGCGGCCCAGTGGCATGCGCTGCGCCGCGGAAGATGGCGTTTGCGAGCAGGACATTGAGGCCGTCGAGGTAGGCGCGCACGGTCGGGTTCTGGGTGAACACGATCAGCTGCCCGCGGCCTTTCGGCTCCACCACGACGAACGGCTTGAAGGCGAGCTGCCGCTTCGTCTCTTCCCACAGATAGCCTGACACGACCAGGTCCTGCGGGCCGGCGAAGCTGACGACGTTGACGCCGTGGTCGCGCCTGACCGGTGTGAAGATGTCGCCGCCCGACATCAGCACGTTGAGCGTCGGCTTGAGGCCCGCGGCCAGCCAGTGGTCAAAATCAGGCGTCGCCTTCACCAGTGCGCCGGGGGAAGCGTCCGGGGACTCCTCGATCGGCGTCTCTGCGGCCGTCAGCGCATCGCGCGTTGTGAGTTCCGTTCCGTGCGCAGTCGCCTTGTCATCGGGCGTTGCAGGTTTGTCCTTTCGAAACGCGGTCTCGCGACGGATGGACGCCATGTCGGACTTGGGATCCGAGACGAACCGCGCTGCTTCTCCGATCGCGATGAGGACGCCGCCGCGTTGCATCCAGGCGCGCAGGCCCGCGCCGCCATCACCCATGACGCCGCCGAAGTTGCCGCCTTCGGGCAGGATCACGACGTCGAACTGCGAGATTTCGCTCGAGGACAGCGACGACGTGCGGATCGGTGTCACAGGGTAGCCGAACTGGCGCTCGATCACGAACCGGAGATTGCCTGCGGCGCTGGATCGCGTTGGCGCATCCCATGCGAGAGCGATGCGCGGGGCATGGTGGCTTACCACCTTGCTGCTGCCGAAGCTTGGGCCGTCGGTGATCCAGCTGTCGTCGATTCCGGTGATGCTCGCGCCGGTTTCGGCGGCGAGACGCTGCAGCTTTGCGGTGAGCCCGTCCGTGCCGGAATTCCGGAAGATGAGCGTCCCGGCTGGATAGGATCGGCCCTCATGCGTGAAGGCGAAATCCGAGCTGGAGACCGCAATGCCTTCCCGCAGCGCGGAGGCGAGCAGGCGCACAGACGATGTCGACCCCCAAGGCGCAAGGAAGCCATAAGCTGCTTCGGGCCGTGCCACGACGCCAGGGAGTTCCGTATCGGCCGAGAACGGGGCCATGGCTCCGGTTGGTTCATCGGCGCAGCGATCGGTCGTCACGTTGAACATCACGGGAAGAGACCAGGCCGTGACGTCGTAGAGTTCGGGCTCGAGGTCCTTGGCACGGCGGCGTTCCTGCTCGGCCATGAATTCCGGGTCCAGCGAGACCTGCGGCTCCATCAGCGTGCGGACGAGCCGACCGGTGGGCTGAGCAAGCGACACCGCGTAGGAGCCAGCCGGATAGGTTTTGCGGCAGGCGCGGATCGTGTCGGTGGCGCGGCTTACCTCAACGCCCTGCGCGGCGAGCAGTTTGGCGAGACGATCGGCGGTCGACTGGTCCTGCTGCGGCGGGATCACATAGGAGCGCACCGCCCCCTTGCGGCCTTCGTCGATGGCGGAAGCGCGGTAGGCGTAGAACTCGCGCAGCATCTTCTCGCGGTTGGAGGCGACTGTTTCCAGCGTCGCGATGGACGAGGTGAAGTGGCGGCGCACCGTATCCTGATAGCTCATGTCCGAGCCGTCCGAGCGGTGTACGAGAAGCCCGCGCGCGGACGCCTGCTCATAGGTCGTGCCTATCGAGCCATGGAACAGCGGCCATGCGGCGCCGTAGCCCGGATAGAAGGCGTCATAAACTTCGCGGGTGAAGTAGGAGAAGCCGAACTGGTCGAACCAGCGCGCGTTGTTACGGCCGATCAGCTTGAGCGCGTCGCGCTGGGTCTGCGTGATGTCCGGGTTGTAGGGATCGGCTTCGGGCGAGAAGAAGTAAGTCGAGTCTGACCCCATCTCGTGCAGGTCGACGAAGACGAGCGGAAACCACTTCTGGTAGATCGCGACGCGGCCGCGCGTCTCGGGCTGGGTCAGCGAGATCCAGTCGCGGTTCATGTCGAAAAGGTAGTGGTTGGTGCGGCCGCCGGGCCAGGGCTGGTTGCGCTCGGCCGCGATGCGGCTTCCGGAGGGAGCAAGTCCCGTGGTGTCGTAGAAGCCATTGACGAAACGGTCGCGTCCGTCCGGGTTCTGGACTGGATCGATGAAGACAATCGTGTTGGCGAGGATGTTCTGGACGGTGGGGTCGTTGCGGGCGGCGAGAACATGATAGGCCGTCATCATCGCGGCGTCAGATGAGGAGATCTCGTCGCCATGGACGCCGTGGCCCAGCCATACCGAGCCCGGTGCGCGGGCGATGATTGCGTTGGCGGCGGCTTGCGACGTGCGGCGCGGGTCAGCGAGGGCCTTCATGTCGGCGGAGAAGGCGTCGAGTTGCGAGATGCGTTCGGGCGAGCCGATGGCGACGTAGACCAGCTCCCGGCCCTGCCAGCTCTTTGCGTAGGGCGTCACCACGATCCGTCCCGGTGCTGCCTGCTGGAGCGCGCGGAAATAGCGGATCACGTCCGCGGCCGGCGTGATGCGCTCGCCGGACGGTTTGCCGAGCACGCTCTCGATCGTGGGAATCGCGGGATCGTAGGTGACGCCGGGCAGAAAGCTCTGCGCCTGCGCTGCGCCGGGGATCACGAGGCCCAGAACAAGAGCTGGAATGACCGCAGCCACGAAACGCAGAAAACGCATGAATGAATCCTCTCGGCCTGAGTACCTATCGCACACGTCATGCCAATGTCAGCGTCAGTCGCCTAAGCGGGGAGTGATACGGGAATCCCTGCCGCCAGTTACGGCAGGAGCCCGCCGGGCGGCTCATAGTGAACGCCTGCGCCAGGCCCGAGCGGCAGGTCCAGGAAGACCCAGCCTGCCGTCATCAGCATCCCAGCCACCATGAACGTGAGTGCGTAGGGCAGCATGAGCGCCAGAAGCGAGCCGACGCCGAACGTCGTGTCCCACCGCCGCGCGAACACCAGGATCAGCGGGAAGTAGGACATCAGCGGCGTCATGATGTTCGTGTAGCTGTCGCCCATGCGGTAGGCCGCCGTCGTCATCTCCGGTGAAATGCCAAGCAGCATGAACATCGGCACGACGACGGGCGCGAGCGCGCTCCATTTCGCCGACGCAGAGCCGATGAACAGGTCGAGGAAGGAGGAGAAGGCCAGCACGCTGACCAGCAGTACAGGCGCGGGCAGGCTGATCGCCTTCAGAATTTCCGCGCCGTTGATGGCGGCGATCGGCCCAAGTCGCGACCAGTTGAACATGGCGATGAAGTGCGCCGCAAACAGCGCGAAGACGATGTAGGGCGCCATGGATCGGATGCCGTCGATCATGCGGTCGATGACGTCGCGGGTGTTTCTGACCACCCCAGTCGCAATGCCGAAAGCGATGCCGCAGCCGAGGAACAGTAGCATGAACGCGGCGATGAGGGCGGTGTAGAAGGGCTGGAGCTGGGCTGGCCCTTCGGCGCTCTCGTCGATCAGCGGTGTATAGCCGGGCCAGAAGCACATGGCGGCGAAGAAGCCGACGACGACAAGCGCCACGACGCCAGCCCAGGCGAGCCCGCGTTTTTCCTCAGGTGTGACGGCGGATTTGGCGAGCTCTGCCTTCAGCGCATCGTCCGCCTGTCCGCCCCACTTGCCGAGGCGCGGTTCGACGACCTTGTCGGTGATGAACCAGATTATCGGCGTGAACACCACGACGATGGCAAGGATGAACCACCAGTTGCCCAGCGGATTCATCCGCCACGCCGGGTCAATGATCTGGGCCGCTTCCTCGGTGAAGCCGAACAGCAGCACGTCGAGCTGACCGGGCGTGATGTTGCCGGCAAAGCCGCCCGAAACGGCCGCGAATGCGGCAGCGAGGCCAACGATGGGGTGCCGTCCGACCGCGGCGTAGAGTAGGGCGGCAAGAGGAATGAAGACGACATAGGCGGCATCCGACGCGTGGTGGGACATCATGCCGATGATGCAGACGAGCGGCGTCAGGATCACACGCGGCGCGTCGCGCAGGCTGCCGCGGATGAGGGCGCTGAACAGGCCGACGCGTTCGGCGACGCCGGCGCCGAACATCACGAGGAGCACGAGACCAAGAGGCGCAAAGCCGGTGAGCGTGCGCGGCATCTCGGTCAGGAGGCGGGACATGTTCACTTCGGAGAACAGGCTCTCGGCGCGGTAGGTGAGCACGCCGTTCTCGAGCGTGGCGTACTGCGGGGCGGTGTCGCCTGGATAGCCAAGCGAAGCGGACCAGCCCTGCGCGGCGCCGATCGCCGACAGGATCATCAGCAGGCCGATCAGCCAGACGAAGATCATGATGGGGTCGGGCAGGAAGTTGCCGACCTTCTCGACGAAGCCGAGGAAGCCCTTCTGGCGCTTCATCTCAGGCGAAAGGTTGGGGGCGGCGTCGCTCATGCGGCGTCTCCTGTTTGGTTAGACAGGAGACGAAGTTCGCCGGCCCTGAGTCAAGCGGATCATGGCGGCGTGGGCGCGCGACGGCAACCGGGCAGCGGGCGTATTGTCACCGAAGTTGTCGAAACGGCGACGAGGCGATCGCCTGCCGCTATGTGTAATCTGGCCTACGCGGATGTTCTGCGACTGATCTCAGCCATCGACCCGAGCGTGGTCTTCGTCGTCCTCCGCGGCGTGCGCCCGGTTGATGGCGGCAAGTGTCTTTTTGTCGAGCTTCGCGCCATCCAGGACCACCTTTGCGTCATGAACATCCTGCACGGCGCTCATCGGCACGGTGAAATCGCCTGCATTCTCGATGTAGATGATCATGTCGCTTTTGTTTACGGCGCGCACGGTGCCAAATGCGCCCTCCCCGTCGTGGAGGAAGACAGGGTGTTCAATGCGGATCGGTTCAGCCATGGCGGCGCTCCTCTTTCCAGAGGAAGTAGTGTGTTCGCCGGGCGGCGTTAGTTTTTCGCGCCGATGAACTCGTCGATGGTGCGCCGCGCGATGACCATGGCCTGCACTTCGCCGGCGCCCTCAAATATGTTGAGGATGCGGGCGTCGCAGAGAACGCGGCTGACCGGGTATTCGAGCGCAAAGCCGTTGCCGCCGTGGACCTGCAGCGCGTTGTCGGCCGCGGCCCAGGCGATGCGGGCGGCGAGCATCTTGGCGAGGCCGGCTTCGAGATCGCAGCGCTTGCCTTCGTCCTTCTGGCGCGCCGAGAAATAGGTGAGCTGGCGGACGCCGATGAGTTCGGCGGCCATCATCACGAGCTTGTCTGAGGTGCGTGGGAAGTCGAAGATCTGGCGTCCGAACTGCGTCCGATCCAGCGAATACCTGAGGCCGAGCTCCAGCGCGTTCTGCGCGACGCCGATCGCGCGTGCGGCGGTCTGGATGCGAGCGCCTTCGAAGGTGGCCATCAGGTGCTTGAAGCCCTGGCCTTCAACTTCGCCGAGCAGGTTTTCGGCCGGAACTTCGAAGCCATCGAAGCCAAGCTCGTACTCCTTCATGCCGCGATAGCCGAGCACTTCGATCTCGCCCCCGGTCATGCCGTTGGCCGGGAAGGGGGTGTCGTCGGTGCCGCGCGGCTTCTCGCAAAGGAACATAGAGAGGCCGGAGAAATTGTTGGTGTCCGGAATAGAGCGGGCGAGGACCGTCATCAGGTCGGCGCGGGCGGCGTGCGTGATCCAGGTCTTGTTGCCCGTGATCTTCCACTTCGCGCCGTCCTTCGTCGCGCGCGTACGTAGGCTGCCGAGGTCGGAGCCAGTGTTCGGCTCGGTAAAGACGGCGGTGGGCAGAATTTCGCCGGAGGCGATTCCGGGAAGATACTTCTCCTGCTGGGCGCGTGTGCCGCCAACGAGCAGAAGTTCGGCTGCGATCTCCGAACGCGTGCCAAGTGAGCCGACGCCGATATAGGCGCGCGAGAGTTCTTCGGACACCACGCACATCGATGTCTTGCCGAGGCCGAGGCCGCCGAACTCTTCGGGGATGGTTAGGCCGAATACGCCCATCTCGCCCATCTGCTTGACGACGCTGTCGGGGATGAGTTCGTCCTTGAGGTGCCATTCGTGTGCGTAGGGCTCGACGACGGCCTTGCCGAAGGCGCGGAACTGGTCGCGGATCTGTTCGAAGGTTTCGTCGAGGCCGGTGTATTCGATTGTCGCCTTCTGGCTGTCGAGGAAGCCGCGGATGTGCTTCGCCGCCGCCATGCGTGCGGCTGGCGTGTTGCCGCGCGTTATCAGTGTGATGATCGCCGGCGTGCCGAGTTTCTGGATGACGGAGGCATCCGAGGTCATGTCGCTAGGGCGCACGATCTCCAGCTGCGTCATCGGCAGGCCGCCGCCAAGCTGGTAGAGATATTCGCCGAACAGGATCTGCGTGAGCAGCTGCTCGATCTCGCCGAACCGGCCTTCGGCGTTTATGCGCTCGGCCCAGTTGGCAGTTTCCTTCAGCGTCTCGACATAGGTGAGCACCCAGGCGAGGCCGTGAGTGGCGCGCTGTTCCTCGTCGATCTTCTTGCGGTCGACCTTTCCGCCCGGGGCAACCACGGTCGCCACCGATTTGCGGAGGTCGAGGAAATACGCCTCGGCGTCCTGTGCGGCCTGGCGAATTGTGGCCAGAAGTCCCGCTATCACCGCGCCGTCCGACATTCGCCTGCACTCCCGCCCTGGAAACACTTCACTAGCTGATTGCGGCGTTGCAGCAAAGATCGTGTCGATTTCCCTACACAACGCCGTGTGAACTAGAAAATCCCACCACTAGCCGCCCCACCAAGCTTGCCTCTGTACGGAGCTGGCTGCAGAAACGGCCACAGGCAGACGCTGCGGCAAGACATCGCGCGTCGCTGATCCGGAGGAGATTCACATGCGGTCCACTCGTTTGGCTTGTGCGCTTTTGGCGACGATCGCTTCGGCGGCGTTGGGCGGAGCAGCTTTTGCGCAGACGAGCGCGCCCGGCTTCACGCCGCCAAAGACCAGTTGGGGTGCGCCGGATCTGCAGGGCTACTGGAGCAACTCGTCGATCACCGACATGCAGCGTGCACCAGAGTATCCGAACCTGATCTTGACCGACGCCGAAGTCGCGAAGATGGAAGGCGCGGACTACTACAACAACCGGACCCGGGAAGACGCCAAGCCGAACCGCCCCGAGGATGTGAAGCTGCTGGACGGCACCGACCTTCTTTCGGGCGGCGGATACAATGCCTTCTGGGTGGACCAGGGCAGCCATGTCGCACGGGTGAAGGGCACGCCGCGGTCGTCGTGGATCGTGGAGCCGGCCAATGGCCGCATCCCGCGCAAGGGAGCTGCCGCCGAGGCGCGACCAGCTGCACCAGCCGTCCGCCCGACCGGTGCGCCCGCGCCGACCGGCACGGTGCAGGGGCCGGGCGCAGTCGACCGCAATGCTGGCGGCGGCTTTGGCAGCTATGACAATCCCGAGACGCGCCCCATGGGCGAGCGCTGCATCATCGGGTTCGGCAACACCGGCGGGCCGGTGATGACGAACGTGCTCTACAACAACACTTATCAGATCGTGCAGTCGCCGACACATGCGATGATCCTCGTGGAGATGGTCCATGATGCCCGTATCGTGCCGATCTTCGGGACCGCCGCCGAAGCACGCGCGAAATTCCGGCCCGGCGTGATCCAGCAATGGTTGGGCGACTCGGTCGGCTGGTATGAGGGCAATGCGCTGGTCGTCGAGACGCGCAACGTGCATCCGCAACAGCGCGGCTACCTGACCAAGGACGGTGTTCTGACCGAGCGGTTCTCGCGCTGGGACGACAAGCAGATCGTCTATGAATTCACCGTCGATGATCCCGTCCAATTCACCCAGACGTGGAAAGGCGAGATGGCGTTCAACCTGTCGCCGGAGCCGTCCTACGAATACGCCTGCCATGAAGGCAACTACGCCATGGAGGGCATTCTCGCCGGCGCGCGCGCGCAGGAGCGGGCGGGGGGAACCGTCGCGGCGAACGCCGACGAGGAATAGGGCGGCGCAGCCTAAAGTCTGCGCTGGATCGGGACTGCTGACCTGATTGGTCGTGTCTGTGTCCGCAAACGCGGGGGGAGGACGCTTGCGCTTCCAGTGCATTGGCCGCTGAATCCACACGGGTCAAACAACGAGCCTCCGTACACGGAGGCCGCCTGCTACGGGACGCTGACATGAAACGCCTGATACTGATCGCCGCCGGCCTTGTTGCCGGCGCTTCCCTTGCCGCTGCCGCCTTTGCGGGCCCGAGCTATGACGCCGAGGGGCGCATCGTCATTCCGCAGAACATGGATCGCTGGCCGACGGTCGGCACGACCTATGCGCTCAGCTATGAGGGCGATGGCGGCGTGACGCTGAACACGGTACGGCTTGATCCGGGGAGCTATGATGCATTCGTGTCGAACGGAAAATTTCCCGTCGGTGCGATCTTCCAGCTCGAGGTGCGGCGGCCGGTCGAGGAAATCGCGCCGGCCAAAGGCGGCAAGACGCAGGGCGAAGTCATCGGCCGCTCGCTGCATGTGAAGGACGAAAAGGCGGGCCCGGGCAGCTGGACGTTCTACGGCTTCGGCGCTACCTCAATGGTGGGCAACGCAATCCCGCGCAGCCAGGCCTGTTATTCCTGTCACGACCAGCATGCGGGAACGACCGACACGGTGTTTACGCAGTACTATCCAACGCTAACGGAAGCCCACGCACGCGCGCAGGCCTCCTCAGCATCGCGATAGGACGGGCTACGCCGCTTTCACCAGGCCTTCGGCAACAAGCGACGCCTGCACTGCGGGGCGTGAACCCACGCGTTGCTGGTAGGCGAGCAGTTTCGGGAAGGCTGACAGGTCGATCTTCAACATGTTCGCCCAGTTGGTAACCGTGAACAGGTAAGCGTCGACGGTCGAGAACTGCTCGCCCGTGAGATAGGTGCGACCATCGGACAGAAGCTGTTCGATCAGCTTGTAACGCATGTTCAGGCGATCGACTGCGCCCTTGCGAGCTTCGTCGGTTATCGCTGGATTGAACATCGCGCCGTAGGTCTTGTGGATTTCGGTCGAGACATAGACGGCCAGTTCGTCCTGACGCAGGCGGGCCTTCGTGCCATGCGCCGGGGCGAGCTTCGTCTCGGGCTTGAGGTCGGCGATGTAGCCGTGAAGCACGAGGTTTTCGGTGAGAATGTCGCCGTCGTCCATGCGCAGGGCCGGCACATACCCTTTGGGATTCAAGCTCAGCCAGTCCTCGCCGTGCTCGGTCGACTTGTTGCGGATATCCACCTTCTCAAGTTCAACCGGGAGGCCGGCTTCACGTAGCAGAATGTGGGTCGCGAGCGAGCAGGCACCGGGGGCATAGTACAGCTTCATGTAAATCTCTCTCTTGGTTTAGGTCAGCAGGTAGGGAGTGCGACGCCGGTTGGAAACCACGCGCCCGACGTTGTCATCAAAAAATCGCGAAACCGCGTGGAAACCGGCGGCGCCGGCAAATGCGTGGAGGAGTCGCAACCAATCGACCTGGCTGAATCAGGGTTAGACGGACGCAAAGCGGGGGCTCGAGGAACCACTATCTCGATAGCCAGAAGTGCGATGCGGCTTCGCCCGCGAACAGTTTCACTGAGTTGAAGCCGAGCGCAGACAGGTCGATGCCCTGCAGAAGCGGCTCTCCTTTTCCCAGGATGACGGGGCTGACGGCGAGGTGCATCTCGTCGATCAGGCCGGCCTGCAGGTATTGCCGAATTGTCGAGGCGCCGCCGCCGATGCGGACGTCCTTGTCCTTTGCCGAAGCCTTCGCTTTTTCCATCGCGGCAAGAGGGCCGTCGGTGATGAAGTGGAACGTCGTGCCGGCGAGCGCAAATGACTTGCGCGGATAGTGCGTGAGGACGAACACATCGCAACCATAGGGCGGGACGTCGCCCCACCAGCCTTTCCAGCTCTCGTCTGGCCAGTCGCCGCGCACGGGGCCGAACATGTTGCGGCCGAGGATCCATGCGCCGACATTCTCGAACGAGCGCTCGGCCATGTCGTTGTCGACGCCGGTCTCGCCGCCTTCCTGGCTGAAGACTTTTTTCTGAACGGTCCGGGTCGGGAAGAACCAGTTATGGAGCTCGGGGCCGCGCTCGCCGAGCGGGTTCTCGAGACTCTGTTTTGGTCCGGCACCGTAGCCATCGAGCGAGATGGAGAAGCAGTTCACCCGGACTTTGGACATATGTCGAGCCGACCTCGTTGTTGCAAGGCAAGCCTACGACATGCGCCGCTGGAAAATGAAGAGGATGTCTTCGAGACTTACAGCCCCATCTGTGTCCGGAATTTCCGGCGCAGCAGGTCGATCGGCGCGAGGCCCTGGTCGGACTTGTAGTGCCAGAACGTCCAGCCATTACAGGACGGCGCGTTCTGGACGTGGGCCCCCATGCGATGGATCGAGCCGCTGGCATCGCCATTGGCGAGTGATCCGTCGGCGCGGACGCGGGCGACGTGGCGGTTCTGCGGGCAGAAGAGGCGGTCGCCGGGGCGGACGAGGCCGTGCTCGACCAGGGCGCCGAAGGGGACGCGCGGTTCGGCCTTCTTGCTCGACTGGACTTCGATGTCCTCGGCGCCGAGCGTGCGGACATTGGCGATGCGGCGGGTAGCGACCTCGATGTAATCAGCATCACGCTCGAGGCCAATGAAGTGGCGGCCGAGAAGCTTAGCGACGGCGCCGGTGGTGCCGGTGCCGAAGAACGGATCGAGGATAACGTCGCCCGGATTGGTGGTGCCGACGATGATGCGGTGGAGCAGGGCTTCGGGCTTTTGCGTCGGATGGGACTTGCGGCCGTCTTCGCCCTTCAGGCGTTCGCCGCCTGAGCAGATCGGGAAGGTCCACCAGTCTGACCGCGCCTGGATGTCTTCGTTACCGGCCTTCAGCGCGTCGTAGTTGAAGGTGTATTTCTTCTGCTCCTGGCTGCGTGCGGCCCAGATCAGGGTTTCGTGCGCATTGGCGAGGCGGGTGCCCTTGAAGTTGGGCATCGGGTTCGACTTGTTCCAGACGACGTCATTGAGAATCCAGAAGCCGAGATCCTGGATCGCGGCGCCGACACGGAAGATGTTGTGATAGGAGCCGATCACCCAGATGGCGCCGTCGGGTTTCAATATGCGGCGGGCGGCCTTCAGCCAGTTGCGCGTGAATTCATCATACGCGGCGAACGAGGCGAACTTGTCCCACTCGTTGTTCACGGCGTCGACATGCGAGTTGTCGGGGCGTGTGAGATCGCCGCCGAGTTGAAGGTTGTAGGGTGGGTCGGCGAAGATGAGGTCCACCGAGTTGGGCGGCAGCGCGTTCATCGATTCGATGCAGTCGCCGACCACGATCTGGTCGAGCGGCAGCTTCGGCGGCGTCAGAATCTTCGTGGCGAGGGCCGATGCGCCTTTCGCTTTCACGTTCTTCTGAACCTGCGGGTCGATCGTTTTGATCGCCATTCTGATGTCTCACGCAACGCCCGTACGGGACTGAAGCGGTGAGACTCGCCGACCCGGGTAAATAAGCTATTGAGTCAATGATTAAGCAGCCATTTACCATAATGGGCGCGAAAGCTTCGGACGTTATTCCAACAGCCAGCGGAGTTCTTCGGTTCGGCTGCGCGCCAGCATCGCGAAACAGGTGGCGACGATGGCCGGCCGCATCGATCCGCCATAGTTGGCCAACCCGGTCGCGGCGCAGAAATCGCTGCGGCTGGTGCTCCAGGTTTGTTGGGACGCCTCCATCAGCATCTCGGCGCCAACATAGTCCGGACCGAGATCCGCGTATGACCGATCCTGTTCGCGTAGCTGCCCGATTACCTGATCGTAGATCGAGGTCATTGCCTTGTCGGCCGCCTCGTGCTCCGCGCGGGCGCACATGTTGATTTCGGACTGCGTGAACGGGTCGGCGCAGTTCGGCGCAAAAGATGGCTGGGCGAATGCGGCGGCGTTGCCCGAACAGCCAAACAGAAGTGCGAGGTACGGGGCCGCGGATTTCGCTGTGCAGTTAATGTGGTCGCTCCGTCCCGCTTCTGCAAGCGATGGCGTATTGTGTGCGCGCGTCAAGGATCATCGAACAGTCCCATCTGACTGCCGGTGTCTTTCGGCGACGGCGCGCGGAAGAGGTCGGTACGAAGAGCCGTGCGTGCGCTATTGAGGCCGAGGCGGCGGGAGGTGTTACGGAATCGCGCGGCGATCAGCTGGGCGTAGGGGCCGTCGCCGCGTTGGCGGATTGCCCATTCGGAGCGGTAGTCATTTCCGTTGTGCATACCGCGCAGGAGCGACATCACGCGCCTGGCGCGGTCTGGGTAGTGTGCTTCCAGCCATTCTGTGAAGAGGCCGGCGATTTCGAGCGGCAGGCGCAGGAGTCCATAGCCGGCGCGTCTGGCGCCTGCATCGGCGGCGGCCTCCAGAAGCTGTTCGAGTTCGGGTTCGTTAAGTGCGGGGATGAGCGGCGCCGTCATCGCCGTGACGGGGATGCCCGCACCTGAGAGTTCACGCATCGCGTCGAGCCGGCGATGGGGGGCGGCGCATCTTGGTTCCATGACGCGCGAGAGCTGGCGGTCGAGCGAGGTGAAGGAGATGGCGACGGAGACGAGGCCTTTCTCTGCCATTGGCGCGAGCAGGTCGAGGTCGCGGAGGATGAGCGCAGACTTGGTGATCAGCATCACCGGGTGGTTGAACTCGGACAGCACTTCGAGAATGCCGCGCGCGATGCGCAACTCCTTTTCGAGCGGCTGGTAGATGTCGGTGTCGCCGGCGAACTGGATCGGGCTGGGCTTGTAGGTCTTCTTCGAGAGCTCGCGCCGGAGGAGGGCGGGGGCGGAGGGCTTCACGAAGATCTTCGTCTCGAAGTCGAGGCCGGCCGAGAGGCCGCGATAGGCGTGGTTAGGGCGGGCGAAGCAGTAGATGCAGCCATGCTCGCAGCCCTTGTAGGGATTGATCGTCCGATCGAAGCCGATGTCGGGGGAGGTGTTGTAGGTAATGATGCTCCTGGGCTTCTCGAGGATGGTTTCCGTCTTCAGCGTTTCGGGCTTCTCGTCCTGCAGCCAGCCGTCATCGAAGGGTTCTGCGTGCTGACGCTCGAACCGGCCTGAGGCGTTGGAGAGCGCGCCACGGCCGCGCGCCTGGTCGCGCAATTCGGACCAGTCAGCGGCCAGTGATCGGGATTTCCATCGTTCTTGCGGAGGCATTGATCTGCAGCAGTAACCAAGACCCCTAAACTAGAACAAAACAGAAAATAAAAAAGAACAAAACAGGCTTGCAGAGGCGCTCGTCTTGTAGTTCGTTGTGGATGGTCTCCCCGAACGCAGAGCCAAAAACGGCGGTCGAAGAGTCAGGAAACGAGGCCCCGCCCGCAGCTGGTCCCGTTCTCCAAGAGGCGGCGGATCGATGAAGCATCGGTCCGCCGCTGGTCCTTTCCCTGATCTCGCGGGCCATCAATCAGGACGAACGCGGCTGAGCCCGATAGAGTGTGTCCATTGACGCTTCCCAGACCTCCGCAGGACCGCAGGCCGGACGGCAGGAGTTCGTACGGATGGGGCGCGGCGTCCTCATGATGGCTGCCATGCTCGCGCTGACGGTTTGGGTGGGGATTGCCGCGGCTGCGATCATCGGCAATCCGACGATGGAGGGAGTGGCGACCGGCGTGTTCGGCGGCTTCATCCCTGCGCTCGTGATCATGGGGATCGCGGCCTCGTCGGGGATGGTCCTGATTAAGAAGCCGAAGCCGGTCGACATGGTGGCAGGCGACGCCCTCGCGATGCAGCTGAAAGATGTGCTCGACGAGGTCGAGGCGGCGCGGATGGAGACGGTGGCGGCGATCAACCGGCGCGCTTTCTGGCGGGTTCCGATAGGCGCGGCGGCGGGGGTGGCGCTGGTTGTCGTGGGTCAGTTCTCCGATGACGCGCCGGATTTTCTGGAGACGCTGGGACTGCTGATCGTGTCGCCGATCGCCGGCTATGTCTGGGCCTCTTTGGGGCCGGCGTCGGCCTATGCCCGTTTGTACAAGGACAAGGTGTTGCCGCGGCTGGCGTCGTATTTTGGGGCGCTCAGCTACCGGGGCGCGATGACGCCTGACCTTTCGCGGCTGAAAAACGAATGCATCTTTCGCGAACTCGACCTGGTCGAAGCGGATGACGAGATTTTCGGCACGCACCGCACGCGGCCTGTAAGCATTGTCGAGCTGAAGCTGACGCATGGTTCGGGCAAAGACAAGCAGACCGCGTTTGACGGCTTGCTTGTGACGCTGGAGCTGCCGCGCGACACCGGGGCGGTGACGGCAGTGGTGTCGGACGCGGGCGGGCTGGGCAATTTTCTCGACCGGCAGAAGGGTCAGCATCGTGAGCGGGTTCGGCTCGAGGATGTCGCGTTCGAGAAGATCTAGGAAGTCTATGGAACGGACCAGGTCGCATCGCGCGCGCTGCTGCATCCGGCGTTCATGGAGAAGCTCAAGGCGCTGGGCGAGCTGCAGGATTTCGAGCGGCCGCAGGTGCTGTGCGCCGGGCGCTTGCTTCAGATCGCGATGCCGAAGCGGACGCGCGCCAACCTGTTCGAGCCGCCATCTTTCTCCAGGCCAGCCGCCACGCGCGAGCAGTTGGTGCAGCTGCAGAAGGACATTGCAGGCGTGCTGGCGGCCGTGGATGCGGTGATCGATCTGGACCATCGCTTCGAGGTGTGGAGTGGATGACGCGCAGGGGCGCTCTCAGTCGCGCGGTAGCGCCGAGGTGTTGGGCGGTGGGAAAAACGCAATAGAGGGTGGGCGGGCCGCGGTCTGAGATAAGCCCGCGCTCTTGCTTCGACGGACGCGCGCTTTGCGCGCTGCTCAGCATGAGTGCAACTTGAGACCTGTGGGACAAGGTCGTGGCGACGCCTGCCAGCTGATGCGTCGCTGTCGCGCGTGGCGCTCCCGCGTCAGCGCAGGATGCCGGTGCGGTGCGCGTAGGCGCGCGCGAGGTTCTGCACCTAGTCCATGTACAGGATGCGTGTCATCAGCGCGATGTGGTCGGTGGGGAGGTCGGCGAGTTCAAGCTTTGCCAGCTCGGGATTGTAGCCGAGTTCTCCCCAAACGCGGACAACGGTATTCTCCCGAACTCGGCGCCGTCGCGGGGCGCTCGCGTCAGTCAATGTTGACGCATCCCGCATCGGCCTTGGGAGACTTACGCCGGCAGGAATTTCAACGCGCCGCCGTTGATGCAGTAGCGCAGGCCGGTCGGTCGTGGGCCATCGTTGAAGACGTGTCCATGGTGGCCGCCACAGCGGCTGCAGTGAACCTCGGTGCGCGACATGCCGAGCGTCCAGTCTGTCTTCTCCTTCACGGCGCCCGGGAGCGGCTGGTAGAAGCTGGGCCAGCCGGTGCCGGATTCGAACTTGGTTGCGGAGTCGTAGGCGGGAAGGTCGCACCCGGCGCATGCGAAGATGCCTTTGCGCTTTTCGGCGTTGAGCGGGCTCGAGCCGGGAGCCTCGGTGCCCTCATGGCGGAGTACCGCGTAGGCTTCGGGCGAGAGCAGCTTGCGCCATTCGGCGTCGGTGCGCGTGACCTCGAATAGCTCCTTCTCGGCCGACGCCTCGCCACCCAGACAGGCGGTTAGCGTTAGACCTCCTGTGATGGCGGTTCCCGTCCAGAGCAGGTTGCGGCGCGTGAGCATGGCGGATCTCCAGGTGACTGGTCTCACCTATACGCCCAAGAGCGATGGCCGGTTACAGACATTCCGCCCGACGCCTGACGAACCCAGCGGCTTGAGTGGTTGGCGGACGCCGGAGCCGGTTTGGGCGCCAGCCGTCCAGTTCGCTGGCGGTGCAATTTTCGGCATTGATGATAGCTTATTCCGGCATTGTCTTCACGCTGCCGTCGATGACGCCCTTGCACCAATCGGTGCTGCCGGGCGCATGGCGGCAGGCGGCGGCGAGTGTTGCGGTCGCGGGCAATGCCGCGATCAACTGGCGATGCATGATGCGCGCCCCAGCGGATCAAGCCGCCCGCGCACCCGACCTTGCGCGCGGATCAGGCCCGACTCAACACGCGTCAGAGCGCAGGTCCGCGCTTGATACCGAGTTCGTCGCAGAGTTTTGCGATGGCGCGCAAATCGTCCCAGGCTTTGGCTTTGTCCTCAGGGCGGCGCAGCAGGTAGGCGGGATGCAGCACGGGGATGCAGGGGATCGCGGCGAGGCCTTCCTGCTGGTAGCTCAGCTTGCGGCCGCGCAGCTTCATGATGCCGTCGTCCTTGCCGAGCATGGCGCTGGTGGCGAACTTGCCGGCGGTGAGGAGGAGCTTCGGCTGCTTGAGTTCGATCTGGCGCAGCAGGAACGGCGCACACATCTGCATCTCGACGGGGGATGGGTCGCGGTTGCCGGGCGGGCGCCAGTAGATCAGGTTCGTGATGTAGACGTTCTCCTGCCGGCTGAGGCCGATGCTGGCCAGCATCCTGTCGAGCAATTGTCCGGCGCGGCCGACAAAGGGGAGGCCGCGGGCGTCTTCCTCGGCGCCGGGGGCCTCGCCGACGATCATGATGTCGGCGTTGTAGGCGCCGTCGCAGACGACGGTCGTCTTGGCGGCCTTCTTCAGCGGGCAGCCGTCATACTGTTCGACGATGGCGCGAAGTTCCGCGAGGGAGTTGGCCTGGGCGGCGAGGCGCCTGGCGTCGTTGATGGGGTTGTTGTTTAGCTTGCGGGGCGCGCCGCGCGGGGCGGCGGGCATGTCGGGCGTGCGGGCGATGGCGGGAGCGCGGGTTGGCGCGGCGGGGCGCGGGGCCGCAGCGCCCGGTGGACGCCACGTCCGCAGGGCGCGCGCTTCCTCCAGCCCCATATCGGTCCAGAAATCAGCCAGAGCCCTCAGCGCCAAAAGATTGGGGGCCATTTCGGATTGGGGGTGCGTCATGCCGCCCTTTGACTCCGTGCTTGTTGCATCTGATCCATGAGGCTAACTAGCCTGCAGGCATAGGGATTTCCGCCCAGGAGCGATTCATGGGCCGATTCCTGCGGGGCATTCGGAGACCGTTATAATGACTGAGGCCGTCGAGCGGGAGTCCATGGATTTCGACGTGGTCATCGTGGGCGCTGGCCCCGCTGGCCTCGCTGCGGCGATCCGCATCAAGCAGATGGCGGCCGAGACCGGCAAGGACGTTTCGGTTGTCGTGCTGGAGAAGGGCTCGGAAGTCGGGGCGCATATCCTGTCGGGAGCCGTGATGGACCCGCGCGCGATGGACGAGCTGATCCCGGACTGGAAGGAAAAGGGCTGCCCGTTCGAGACGCCGGTGACCAAGGACACGTTCCTGGTGCTGGGCGAGATGGGTTCAGTTCCGCTGCCCGTCTTCCTGATGCCGCCGATGCTGCACAACCACGGCATGTATATCGGCTCGCTGGGCAGCGTGACGCGCTGGATGGCGCAGCAGGCCGAAGCGCTGGGCGTGGAAATCTATCCTGGGTTCGCAGCGTCGGATCTCACTTACCGTGAAGACGGTTCCATCAAGGGCGTCGTCGCCGGCGTGATGGGGATCGAGAAGAATGGCGAGCCGGGGCCGAACTATTCGCCGGGCATGGAACTCAATGGCAAGTATGTCCTGATCGGCGAGGGCGTGCGTGGCTCGCTGGCCAAGCGCCTGATCCGCGACTTCAAGCTCGACAAAGATAGTCAGCCGCAGAAGTACGGCATCGGCATCAAGGAGCTGTGGCAAGTTCCCGCCGAGCAGCACAAGCCGGGGTTCGTGCAGCACACATTTGGATGGCCACTGGGCAATTCGACGGGCGGCGGCACGTTCATGTATCACTTTGGCGATCGCTATGTGGCGATCGGGCTGGTGGTGCACCTCAACTACAAGAACCCGTGGCTGTCGCCGTTCGAGGAGTTCCAGCGCTTCAAGCATCACCCGGATGTGTCGAAGCATCTCGTGGGCGGCTCGCGCATTTCCTACGGCTCGCGTGCGATCACGGAGGGCGGCTGGCAGTCCATTCCGAAGCTGACCTTCCCGGGCGGCGCGCTGATCGGCTGCTCCGCCGGTTTCGTGAATCTGCCGCGCATCAAGGGCAGCCACAACGCGATGAAGACCGGCATGATGGCGGGCGAAGCTGCGTTCGCGGCTGTCGTCGATGGACGTCAGGGCGACGAGCTCACGGCTTACGCGCAGGCGTTCAAGACGAGCTGGGTGGCGAAGGAGCTGAAGGCTGTCCGCAATGCGAAGCCGCTGTGGACGAAGTTCGGCACTGCACTTGGTATTCCGCTGACGGGGCTCGACCTGTGGGTAAACACACTGCTGGGCCGGTTCTCGTTCTTCGGCACGATGAAGCACGAGAAGACGGATGCGAAATCGCTGGAGCCGGCGGCCAAGCACAAGAAGATCGTCTATCCGAAACCGGACGGCGTGTTGTCGTTCGATCGCCTGACGAGCGTCGCGTATTCGTTCACCAACCATGGCGAGGACCAGCCGGCGCACCTTAAGGTCGCTGACATGGCGCTGCAGAAGTCGAGCGAGCTTGGGGTCTATGGCGGGCCGTCCAATCGCTATTGCCCGGCCGGCGTCTATGAATGGGTGGACGACGGCAAAGGCGACAAGCGCTTCCAAATCAACGCGCAGAACTGCGTCCACTGCAAGACATGCGATATCAAGGACCCGAACCAGAACATCACCTGGACGACGCCCGAGGGCAGCGGCGGGCCGAACTATCCGAACATGTAGGCTGCGAAGGTCGGGGGGTGAGCGTGCGGGCCGGAATCGTTTTCATGCGCGGCGTGCTGATCTCTTCGGTCGCGCTGTTGCCGTCGGGATGCCTTTCCGGCGCGCTCCAGGAATTCGGCAGCACTGGCTGCCGGACGGTTTACGTGCTGAGCGGCGGTGTGGTGCAACCGGTGAACAGCTGCGGCGGCATTCCGCGTGACGGGCTGATGGCGCAGACATCGGCGGGTGCGACGGGCAAGGATCTTGTGGCCTTGCTCGCTGCGCCGAAGTTCGAGGCGGACGCGTTTTATACCGGCGTCGATACGCCAGAGGACAGAGCGCCGCTCACCAAGATCGTCAACGATGCGGTGCGCGATGTGATCGGGATGCCGGAGCCGCGAGATGCGGCGGGCGTGCGCCGGAGGCTGGCGCTGTCCCTCGTATCGCTGGACGTGTTTGCGACGGAGGATCGTGAGCATGCGCTGATGTATCTGGTGCTTGCATGGCGGGCGGCGGGGTTCCTGTCGGAGAGTGGTCTCGCCGGCGTACCGGATGATCAGGTGCTGCAGGCTGCATGAAATGAGCGACGACAATGTAATCCGGTTCCGCAAGCCGCCGCCGCCAAAGAAGCCGAGGCGTCCATTGCGGGTGTCTCCGTGGGTCGTCCTGATCATTGGCGCGCTCGCCGTCGGCGGCGTGACCTATATGCTGAACCAGCAGAACGCCGCTCAGCTTGTCAGGGAGTGACTGTCCTGAAGGCGCGCGTCGTCGTGAGCTTTCGCTCGCCTACGTCGTGAGCTGGGATCGGGCCTGCGAGGAGCGACGCGTGCCGGTCGCTTTTGGTCTGAACGAAAAGCCTGTCACACGCGCCCGCCCGGTATCCGCCGCTTTAACGCCAAAAAGGGTGATGCAACTGGGGCTCCGGCTCGGTTGAGCCTTTGGTTGTGTTCGGATAGCGTCGGCAGATGAAACACCTGAAACTTCGCCTGATACTTGCGGCTTCGGCGGCCGTGCTGCTTGCCGGGTGCGCCACGGGCGGCGTGCCGGGGTTCGGCGACATGGGCGGGTGCCGGACAGTCTATGTGTTCACAGGCGGCGGCGTGCAGCCGATGAATACCTGCGGGCAGCTACCGCGCGATTCACTTGCCGTGCAGAAGGCGATGATTGCGCCGCTGCCGGAAGGCGATGCGCCGGTAGATCCTTCCGCGGCGCCTGCTCCTGTGGTGACGCCGGTGTCGGCGGCTGCAGCGGCGACGGCGCCGTTCGATGCGCCGATGGCGCCGTATGCAAGCCCCAACGCGATGATCGAGAACGCCGACATGAATGCGTTCATGACCCGCGTGCGGAGCGAGTTCGCACGATCCGACAGTGCGGGGGCGTGGGGCTACATGATTGTGGACGCCATCGCGGCGAACGATCCAGCGACGGCCCAGAGCGTGATCGATGCACTCGAAGGCAAGCCGCCGCAGGAGTGGATGGGGTCGGTTCATCTCAAGCCGTGGGTGCTGGCGTTCAACAATCGCGCCGACGAGGCGAAGGCTGAGATGGTAAAGCTGCGTCGCGCGCTGCCGTCGGCGACGGTGCTCGGGCATCGCGCGCTGCTGGCCGAGGGGCTGGGTGATTATGTAGGCGCGCTGGCTGTCTATGATGAGGCGCCGGATGAGTTCGATGCACCTGATCCTGCCGAAGCGGGATCGATGACATATTTTGCCCGGGCGCGTGCGTTCAATGCGCAACGTCTGCTGGCCTTGCGACAGGCGGAGCTGCTGCGCGGGCTCAATCGCGATGCGGAGGCGGTGGCGCTGCTGACGCGGCTGCTCGCGGCAACGCCGCAGGATGGCTATGTCGAATCCCGGCTGGACGCCGCGAAGTCGGGCGAGGATCGATGGAAGCCGCGCACGCTGAAGCAGGCGATGGCGCTGGCAATCGGAGATCAGGCGGACCTGGTCGAGGAACAGGAGGCCATCATGGCCGCGATGAGCGGCCGTGGCGCGAAGGCGCCGTTCAACCATCTCCTGTCGTCGATGCGCCAGAGCGCGCTGCTGGTCGATCCGGACAATGGCGAGATCCGCATCAGCGAGGCGGGCAAGCTGTACGCGCAGGGCAAGTTCGAGCCGGCACTGCGCGTTTCGCAGATAGGCAATCCGCGCAAGGAGCATGCGGCGCTGCTGCAATCGACCGCGGGGCTCGCGGCGCTGGAGCTGGGTTCGCCGGAGACCATGGAGGCGATGGTCGAGCGCTCGCTGAAGATCGACAACAGCGCGGATGCGAAAGTCCAGGCGGCGAGTTCGCTGGTGTCGGCGAACAGGATTCCCCGCGCGCTGCAGCTGATCGACCAGGCGATGAAGCAGGGCCGGATGTCAGATGCGCAGCGGGTGTTCGCGCTGCTGACGCGCTCGCAGGCGAACAGCCAGGGCGGCAACATGGCGCTGGCAGTGAGTGATGCGCGCGCGGCGCGCGCGATCCGTGACGATGAGTCGACGCAGCAATTCCTCGCCTCCCTGCTGGTAGATACAGCGGAGCGACAGGAGGGGCTCGGCATCATGCGGAAGATGCTGGCGGACTCGCCAGACAATACCGGGCTGATGAATAACTTCGGCTACGCGCTGGTGGACGGGTTCGCGAGCGATGCGGAACTGGACGAAGGCTTCCGCATGCTGAAGCAGGCGATCCGACTGACGCCGGACGAGCCGAACCTGCTGGATTCGATCGGATGGGCCTACTATCAGTATGGCGACTTCCGGGAAGCCAACCGCTTCATCGAGATGGCGCTGGAGGCCTATGAGCCGTTCGGGCACTGGGAGCTGTCTGATCATCTCGGCGACGTGAAGTGGCGCCTTGGCGAGCCGGACGAGGCCCGCAAGCACTGGCGCGAGGCGCTTACCGCCTACCCGCCGGCGGACAGCGTGGCGCGGATCGAGGCCAAGCTGCGCGACGGGCTGAATACGCCCGCGCCCGTGCGCCGCGATACGCCGGAGGTTCCGCTCAACCAGCGGGACGAAAACATCAGCGATATCTGAGGCTGTCTGGCCGCATAGCCGAAAACCTTAACCGTACCTGCCGGTTGATGCGGCGGACGGCTTCGGGCAACGTGCGCGGATGTGGTCAGGAAAAGTGCCGCCCGGATTCCGGGCGCGGCTAGCATTGTTTTCAGGGGCGGCCTTGTCCGCGTTGGCGATAAGCGGATGCGCCATCTCGCCCGCGGCGCCACCTTGGTTCTCTGCCGAAATGCTTGAGGAACTGCGCACGCAGCAGGAGTATGCGGACTTCATAACGGCCCGCTATGCCGTGATGACCGGCGATCCGGCTGCCGCAGCGACATACTACCGCCGCGCGTGGACGAGTTCGCCGGGCGATCCGGGGCTGCTCGAGCGCGCGACGATCTCGACATTGGCGGCGGGTGACGCGGTGGCTGCGATCAAACTGGCCCGAGGCGCGTCCGCGGACGCAGCCGACGATGCGCCGAGCGCGCAGCTGGCGCTGATCATCGACGACATCGCGGAGGGCCGGCTGAAATCGGCGCAGACGCGCTTGCGCAAGCCCGTGCTTGGCGCGCTGAATGTGGATCTCGCCGGCTTTCTCTCCGTGTGGCTGACGGCGTTCGAGAATGGGCAGCGTGGCGTGGTCGAGGCCGATCAGCTTCCGGGTCGGCGCATGGTGGCGGGCGAGCAGGCGGCGCTGAAGGCGATGGTGCTGATGCAGGCAGGCCGCGACGACGAGGCGGCGGAGTTCTTCCGGCAGGCGTTGCGCATGCCGCTGGCGACGCGCGACGCAGTGGCGACGATGGGCGCGAGCCTGCAGGCCTCGCGCGGGAATTTGCAGGGCGCGCGCGAGCTGATTGCGCTGGTGGCGGGCGACGATGAGGGCGGGCCCGGCGTCGCGCGCGTGCTGGCGGATCTGGGTGCTGGCCGGAAGATTGTGCGGCCGAAGCTGACGGCGCGCAGCGGCGCGGCGATGGCGATGTTTGTCGCGTCGGGCACGGGGCTGGTTCGGTCGAGCCCTGAGCTGTCGGCGATGCGGCACGCGCTGGTGCTGCACCTCGATCCGGATCTTGCGGCGGCGCGCTTTGCGCTGGCGGATGCCTATACGCGCCAGGACAGGCCGGATGCAGCGCTGGCTGCGCTGCAGTCCATCCCGGATTCATCAGCCTGGGCGGCCGATGCGCGGATGGAAGCTGCGGCTGTGCTGAATGCGGACGAGAAGCCGGCCGAAGCGCTGGTGATGGGGGATCGCGCGCTGGCGTTGTCGCAGCGTCGGGAAATCCTGGTGCGCGCAGGCGACCTCAACCGGTTCAATGGACGGCTCGACATAGCGCGCAAGCTGTATGACCAGGTGATCGCTGCCGATACGACCCGCGGGCGTGCGGACTGGATGGTGCTGTATGCGCGGGCGACAGTCCGCAACGAGGCGGCGGACTGGGCCGGTGCGGAAGACGACCTCAAGGCTGCAATGGCGATCGAGCCGGATCGGCCGGAGCTTCTCAACTATCTCGGCTACGGCTGGATCAAGCAGGGCAAGCGCATCGAGGAAGGACTGGCCCTGATCACGCGCGCAGCGGAATCGCGGCCTGACCAGGGCTATATCCTCGACAGCCTCGGATGGGCGCATTACCAGCTCGGGCACTACGATGTGGCGATCGAGCATCTCGAACGCGCGGCGGAATTGTCGCCCATCGATCCGGAGATTCTCGATCATCTTGGGGATGCCTACTGGCGCTCCGGGCGGCAGGAAGACGCGCGCTTCGAATGGCTCGCCGCGCTCCGCCTGAAGCCGGAAGCCGCGCGCGAGATAACGCTGCGAGAGAAGCTTGAGAAGGGCTTGCCAGCGATGCCGGGAGCGCGTCTAGCTTCGCGTCCATGAGCCTCTCTCCTGATCGCGCGAACTTCTCCACGGCGTGGGCGCCGGCGAAGGTGAACCTTTACCTGCATGTGGGCACGTCGGGCCCGGGCGGGCTTCACCCGGTGGACAGCCTGGTGATGTTTGCCGATACGCGCGCGGCGGATCGCATTCATGCCCGGCCCGCGCCGCATGTTTCGCTGAGTGTCGAGGGGCCGGGGGCCAGGCAGCTCAAGCACGCGCCGAACAATCTTGCGCTCGCGGCGGCGATGGCGTTGCGCGATGCGTGCGATCGCACGGGGCTGGGCGCGGGGCTGACGCTGCACAAGGTGCTGCCGATTGCCGGTGGCGTCGGCGGGGGGTCATCCGATGCGGCGGCGACGCTGCTTGTGCTCAACGAGATGTGGGGCGTGGAGTTTGGCGAGGCCGCGCTGGAACGAATCGCCGTGCAGCTGGGCTCTGATGTGCCGGCTTGCGTGCGGCAGCGGCCACTCGTGATGCGCGGGACAGGGGAGCGGCTGATCGATGTCGCGGCGCCGGACCTGCCGGCTATTCTTGTCAATCCGGGCATCATGCTGGAGACGCGCAAGGTGTTCGACCGGTTCGATCGGATGGGTGCGAACCGGACGTTTCGCGAGATGGAGCCGCCATGGGGCGAGGGGCCGCAGGAGCTTGCCGCCGGGCTGAGGGAGTTTCGCAATGACCTGGAGCCTGCAGCGCTCGCGCTGTGTCCAGAGATTGGCCGCGCGCTGAAGCTCATGCAGGCGCAGCCTGGTTGTCTGCTAGCGCGCATGTCGGGCAGCGGGCCGACATGCTTTGCCCTGTTCGGCAGCGACGCCGAAGCAGCGGCTGCAGCCGCGGCAATCAGCGAGGCGAAAAAGAAATACTGGGTAAAGGCGACGATCTTCCGCGGCGCGCCGCCGGTTCCTGTCGATGACTGAGCTTTGGCACATCCTGGCGGTGTTCGCCCTGGCGGCGGCGCCGTCGGCCTTGCTGTGCCGCGTGGTGATAACGCTGCGGATCGTCGATGCGCCGACCGAAGCGCGCAAGCTGCAGAAGGCGCCGGTGCCGACTGCTGGCGGCCTCGCCGTGGCGCTGTCGGCGGTGCTGGCGTTCGCGACTTATGCGGAGGTCTCGCACTTCGGTTACGATCTCGGGCTGATCGTTGCAGGCGCTGGATCGCTCGCAGTGCTCGCGGTGGGCCTTGCCGACGACATATTGAAGCTGCAGGCGATCGTGAAGCTGGCGCTGATCGCGGTGCTAGCTGTTGCAATGACGGCGCTTGGCCTGCGCGCGGAGATGATGGGGTTCTGGCCGGGGGCGTCGCTTGAGCTGCCGCTGCTGCTTGCGATAGCGGGGTCAGCATTCTGGCTGATTGTGGTGATCAACGCGGTGAACTTCATGGACGGCGCCAACGGGCTGTCGATGGGGATGGCATGCGTGGCGGCGATCGGGCTGGCGGTGTGCGGTGCGGTGACGGGGGCCTGGCACATCTCTCTTGCCGCGGCGGCGCTGGCGGGCGGGCTCGCGGGATTTCTCGTGTGGAATGTGCAGGGGCTGCTGTATGTCGGTGATGCTGGTGCGCTGTTCACGGGCGCGCTGCTGGGCGGGCTGGGGCTCGAGCTGGTGCGGCTGCGGCCTGACCTGCTGTTCGTGCCGGCGATCCTGTTGCTGCCATTCCTGTCGGACGTTTTGCTGACGCTGGCGTGGCGATCGAAGCACGGCAAGAAGCTGTGGGTTGCGCACCTTGATCACAGCTACCAGATCGCGCTGAAGACGGGGCTGAAGCATTCGCAGATCGCGGGCGTGCATGCGGTGTGGGCGCTGAATGCGGCCGTGGTGGCCGTCGGTGCGACGATGCTGGGCGGTTATGCGCCGGTGGTCGCGTTCACCGCGTTGCTGGCCATCTCGGTATGGGTGCACTGGCGCATCCGCCGCGCGGGCGTCGCGAACGGGCTGGTTGGCGCGGATGTGCTGTAGCGGTCAGAACGCCCGGTTCACGGACTGATCCGCGAGTTCTGCCAATTCGTCGTGGCAGGGGCCACGGGCGGCGCGGGCGAGGGCGGCGCGGGCGGCGGCGGATTCGGTGCGCGCGGTTTCGAGCGTGCGTTCGGCGGCGCCTGTGGCGCGGATCAGGTGAATGGCGTGCGCGAGGTCGCTGTCGCGCTGGTCGCGCTGGCCCATGACGCGGTCCCAGAATTCGCGGTCGGCGGCGCTGCCGGCTTCGCGCGCGTAGATGACGGGCAGGGTGATCTTGCGTTCCCGGAAGTCGTCGCCGACAGTTTTGCCGATCACTGAGGTGAGACCACCATAATCGAGCAGGTCATCGACGATCTGGAAGGCGCGGCCGAGGCGGCGGCCGTATTCGCCCATCGCGTCCGCTGCATCGTCGTCGTCGGTGGCTGTGTAAGCGCCAGCGCGCGCGGCTGCTTCGAACAGGGCTGCGGTCTTGGCTTCGACGATGGCCATGTATTCCGGCAGGGCGAGATCCGGCTTGCCGATCGCGGCGAGCTGGCGGACTTCGCCTTCTGCGATGACGCAGGAGGCGCGGCTGAGGATGTCGAGGATGCGCAGGTCGCGTGTCTCGGTCATCAGCGTGAAGGAGCGGGCGAAGAGGAAATCGCCGACAAGGATCGAGGCCGAGGCGCCCCAGACATTCTTGGCGGCGGCCTTGCCGCGCCGCAGGTCGGAATCGTCGACCACATCATCATGCAGCAGCGTGGCCGTGTGGATGAATTCGACGGCAGCCGCGAGCTTGCAAACGGCGTCGCCACCCTTGCCGCCCACGGCGCGCGCGGAGGCGAGGGTCAGGACCGGGCGCAGGCGCTTGCCGCCGGCGGCGATCAGGTAGCTCGACAGGTCGGGGATCGTCGTGACGGGGCTCGCCGCCCGCTCGGCCAGCAGGCGTTCGACATCAGCAAGCTCCGACGCCAGCAGCACCATCAGCCTATCCATGGGGGTGGATGGCGACGTGGCCGGCGATGGGTCTTGCTTCTGGACCTCGGCGTGCAGGGCCAATGGCTATCCCTTGCGCTTGCAACACGACTAAACGTCCGTTGCTGATATAGGATATTTCTCGTCTGAGAAGCCGGTCAACGAACAGGTTCCCGTCCCGCCAATGACGTGGCAAGTTGTCGCGAGAATGATTGAAGTCCTGCGCACAAACAATCCTGTACGGCTCGACTACGCCGTTGTCCTGCTCACGCGCGCGGGATGCCGTCCCTTTGTGGCTGACCGGTTCATTTCGTCGGTGGAGGGGGGGATCTCCGCCTTTGAGCGCCGGATTCTCGTGCCAGATGAACATGAGCGCCGCGCGAAGCAGGCGCTGGAAGAGCTCGACCGGCCGCTCGCGGACGAGCCGGATTTCGACCCTGATGATGAACCCGTGTGAATAGTCCGGATATTACGCATGACCGGTTTCTCGACGGCGCTGTAACTGTCGTGCAGCCGGTGGAGGGATATCGCGCCGGTATGGACGCAGTGCTGCTGGCGGCGTCGCTGGCGGCGCGCGCGGGTGAGTCGATCGCGGAAGCAGGGTGCGGGGCAGGCGCTGCCCTGTTCTGCGCAGCGCACAGGCTGGCCGGCTGTTCGCTGACGGGGTTCGAGCGGCAGCCGGGTGCACTTGCGCTGGCGCAGCTGGGCATTGCCGCGAACGGTCTGGAGCAGTGCGTGACGCTGGTTGCGCACGATGTGGGTGAACGGCCGGCAGAGCTTGAAAACCGGTTCGACCAGAGCTTCAGCAACCCACCTTTCTTCGAGCCGGGGGCCGTGCGCCCGCCATCGCCGGGCAGGCA
Source organism: Hyphomonadaceae bacterium (assembly GCA_022844475.1). Taxonomy (GTDB): domain Bacteria; phylum Pseudomonadota; class Alphaproteobacteria; order Caulobacterales; family Hyphomonadaceae; genus UBA7672. Next base: position 46,409 of record JALHLR010000029.1, read on the forward strand.
GGCCGCCTATCTGGCGGAGACGCCGCTCAAGGCCTGGATCCTGTTCCTTCACCATATCACCCGGCCGGGCGGGCGGATCACCATGATCCACCGGGCGGCGGTGCTGGGCGACCTCCTGGAGCTGCTGGGACCGCGGACAGGAGAAATCGAGATCCTGCCGGTGCGGCCAGCCCCGGGGGCGGCCGCGGGCAGAGTGCTGGTCCGAGCGCGCAAGGGGCTGCGCCGGGGGCCGGTGACCCTATATGATGGTCTGACGCTGCATGACGTAGCGGGCGGACCTGGCACGTCACGAGCGGCAGATGCGCTGCGCGGCGGCGCGCTGGAGTGGAAGTGAAGGGAATTCGGTCTTGGGCGGCGTGATCCTGTTGTTCATCCTGGTGGTGCTGATCGCCCTGCTGATCACGCCGGCGCTGCGTGCGCGTCGGAAGCAGGCGGAAACGCCGCCGGAAGCCGGCCCGGAGACGCCGCCACACGAGGTGGTGGTTCACAAGCTGGACGACCATCGCAAGGCCAAGTCGGCCACTGACGACAGCCACAAGTCCTGACTCCCGAGGGGTCTGCCCGCGACGTTTCCGGACCGGGCTGAGACCTTGATGACGCTGCGACAAAGTAGCCGCAGAGGATGCGCGAAACGCCTCGCACCCTTAAGTGCGTGTCAACGCGTTGCGTCGAGGGTTCCCGTCATGGAAGTGGTGATTCAAGGCCTATCCCTCGTGGTCGCGTTTGGCATTCTGGCTGTGCTCGCGGTGCGTCCGAACGACAGCCGTCGCTAGCCTACCATCGCCTGGATGTTGGCGCGGACCTGCTCTGCGGCGCGGGTGGCCGAAGCGCGCGCCTGGTCAGCTGACGCCGCCATGTTGCCAACCAGATCATTGATAGACCCGATCGACAGCGACGCCGTCTGCATCGTCGAAGAGATTTCAGCTGTCGCGGCCGACTGTTCTTCTACAGCAGCGGCCACCGAGGAGAAGTTGCCCGTGATCTCCCTGACCGAGGACTGGATGGCGCGCAGCGAGGTGACGACCTCTGCGGAGACGTTCTGGACGTCGCGAATTTCGCCCGAAATCGTCTTGGTCGCGGACGTTACCTGAGCGGCCAGCTGCTTGACCTCGGCAGCAACAACAGCGAACCCGCGCCCGGCTTCGCCGGCCCGCGCCGATTCAATCGTCGCATTCAGGGCTAGCAGGTTGATCTGCGATGCGATGGCGTCGATCAGTTCGACAATACCCGACATCTGATCGGCCGTGCGCGTGAGCGCGGCGGTCTGCTTGTCCGCGGTGTGGGTAAGTTCCAGTGCGCGGTCGGCAGAACCCTTGGACGCCGCCACACTGGCTGAAATCTCGTTGATCGAAGCGCTAAGCTCCTCCGTCGCTGCGGCAGCACTCTGAATTGTGCTGGAGGTTTCCCCGGACGCTACCGAGACACCGGAGGTCTGTTGGGAAACTGCGCTGATGCCCGTGACGATTGCGCCAATGTCCTTCTCGATATCCAGGGCGAGTCGTTCGTTGCGCTGCCGGGCTTCAACCTCTTTTGTTGTGTCGGTGGCGAATTTCACGACCTTGGCGACTTTGCCGTCCGCATCAAGGATCGGGTTGTAGGTCGCCCGAATGTAGATGATACGACCTCCCTTGCCGATCCGCTTGTACTCGGCCGTCTGGTATTCACCGCGCCGAAGATTGTCCCAGAACTGGGCGTAGGCAGCGCTGCCAGCTTCGGCGGGCGCCACAAACATGCGATGGTGCTGTCCCTTGATCTCTCCGAGTGAATAGCCCAGCGCCATGCAGAAATTGTCGTTGGCGTTCAGGATGACGCCATCCGGGCTGAATGTGATTACGGCCTGGCTGCGGTTGATCGCGTCGATCTGGCCGCTTGAATCCACCGCCTTGTTCTTTGCATCGGTGATCACTGTTGCGAATTTCACGATGCGGACTACGCGACCCGTCTTGTCCGCAATCGGGTTATAGCTGGCCTGAATCCAGACTTCCCCGCCACCCTTTGCGACGCGCTTGAACTCGCCGGAGAGAAACTCGCCGCGGCCGAGCGATTCCCAGAAGCGCCGGTAGTCTTCGCTGTTGGCCAGCCCGGGCGGAGCAAACATGCGGTGATGGCGGCCGCGAATCTCTTCCAGCGAATAGCCCATCGCGGTGAGAAAGTTGGCGTTGGCAGACAGGATTTCACCCGACGGGGTAAACTCGATCACCGCCATGACGCGATCAAGGGCGGCAAGGACACCGGCGTCGAACTTGCCAGCCTGGCTGGCTCGGCCGCGCTCCAGAACCGAAGACGACGATTTCCTGTCTTGAAGCGCAAACATTGAGTTCTCCCCCGGAGCGATGTGCAGGGGTTTTCGCAGGCGAACAGTTGAACGCGGGTTAAGAGTGGACCTCACGATCTTGACAGACTCTGTTATTGAACAGGTGCGTTCGGGCTGCCTGCGGCCCAGTTCACGACCGGCGCGTGCCCGGTTTCAGGCCCTTTTCCGGCCTTATGGAAAGGGGGCGGCTGCGCCTGAATTGGCGAGGCGATAACATCGGCCAGTGTGAACTTCCGGCGTCTGCAGGCGCCCCTCCTGAACCGACCCAACGGCCAGGTGACAGCCGCAGCCAGTCGCACTAGGGAAAGGCGGCCAAATGAGACTGTCATGACAACATCAGCACGTACGATCCAGAAGCCCAGGAGCTTTCAGGAGATCATCCTGAAACTGTCGGCCTACTGGTCGTCCAAGGGCTGCGCGATCCTGCAGCCTTACGACATGGAGGTGGGCGCCGGCACGCTGCATCCGGGCACCACGCTGCGCGCGCTGGGACCGAAGCCCTGGTACGCGGCCTATCCGCAGCCTTCGCGGCGGCCGAAGGACGGGCGCTATGGCGAGAACCCGAACCGGCTGCAGCACTATTACCAATACCAGGTCATCCTGAAGCCCAACCCGCCCGACATCCAGGATCTCTTCCTGCAGAGCCTGTACGAGATCGGCATCGATCCGAGCGTGCACGACATCCGCTTCGTCGAGGACGACTGGGAGAACCCGACCGTGGGCGCGTGGGGGCTTGGCTGGGAGGTCTGGTGCGACGGGATGGAAGTCTCGCAGTTCACCTATTTCCAGCAGGTCGGCGGTCTCGATGTGCGGCCGGTGTCGGGCGAGCTGACCTACGGGCTCGAGCGGCTGGCGATGTATGTGTTCGGTCTTGATCGCGTCTATGACCTGCCGTTCAACGATCCGCAGAGCGAGTACCCGCTGACCTATGGCGATGTATTCCTCGAGAACGAGAAGCAGCAGTCGGCGTACAATTTCGAACATGCGGATACTGAGGTGCTGCAGCGCTGGTTCAGCGATTGCGAGAAGGTCTGCAAGAAGCTGCTCGGTTTAGAGAAGCCGCTTCCGCTGCCGGCCTATGAGCAGGCGCTGAAGGCGAGCCACATCTTCAACCTGCTGGACGCGCGCGGCGTTATCTCACCGACGGAGCGGCAAAGCTTCATCGGCCGTGTACGGGACCTGGCGAAGGGTTCGGCCGAGGCTTGGGAAGCCAGCCAGCGCTAGCTGGCGCACGGCTTCCATATCTGCTTTCCTTTGCATGCCGGTTGGCCGGAGAGAGAGCCGAATGACCGATCCCGACTATGGCATCGCGATGCGGCACATCGCGCAGGCGCGAGGCCTAG
>JALHLR010000030.1 GCA_022844475.1 Hyphomonadaceae bacterium
GCGAGCGCGACGCCGCCGCAACTGCTGCTGCTGGATGAGCCCACCAACCACCTCGACATCGATTCAATCGAAGTGATCGAGAAGGCGCTCATCGCCTATGACGGCGCACTCATCGTGGTCAGCCACGATCCGGTGTTCATCGAAGCGATCGGGTGTTCGCGGGAACTGGCGCTGCCGGGTACATCGACCTGACGGCGCCCATCACCCCGCGATGAGCAGATCAGGGACGTTCCCCGGCTGTGGACGGAGACACGGTGACGGCTCAGGTCTCGCAGCTGCGCATTGCATCCAGAGCACCGGGCGCTGATCCCGAACGGTCGTCGATCATTCAGCCGGATTCGTGGGCAGTTCCGGCGATCGGGCGCATCTCGACCTTCCCTCGGAAAATGGGCCGCCGGCTGCGATGCTGCGCAGGGGGACGGAGAAGGAAGGCTCGCGTCAGTCTTTCAGCGTATAGCCGCGCCCGTCCAGCCAGATCACGTCGGGGTCCTTGGGGTCGCCAACCAGGATACGATCCTCTCGCGACCCGTCATCGTACGCGATCCTGAGCACGATCCCGTCAATCTGATAGCGTCCTCGCTGGTCCGCCCGCACGCTCCGGCTGACCGTGCGGGAATCACTGAACTGCGAACTGGCCCCGGCGCCGCCTCCGCGAATGACCCCACCGTCCCTGAAGAAGTCATACGTCGAGAAGGCCGCAGCGGCATCCGTCCCGCCGACGGCGAGGTTGCCTCCACCCGTCAGCCGCAGGTAGTGACCCGCCAGGGCGAAATCCGCCGGAAGGCGCTGATAGGTCACCTGGTAGCCGAGGTCCTTCCATTTGCCCGCGTCGAGTTTCTGAAGCTTGCCGCCCTGCCTGCGCCACTTCGTCCAGTCGTCCGGGTGCGCACGCCGATGCCCCGCCAAGCCGCCCTGTGCGGCCAGCCCTTCCACATCCATCAGTGCATCGCCATTCCGGAACAGCAGCACCGGGAAGGTATCGATGGTCACCATGCCGCCAAATCCAAAACCCGTGCGCCAGTCGAATCCGATCGCCTCAATGTCCTGCGCAAGCTTCGCTGCCCCGCTGTCCTGCGCGGGTGCGACTTTTGCCGCCGGCGGGGCAGGGGGAGAGGGCGCCGCCGCGTTCTGGCGCTGCGCGAGTTCGCGCGCGACCTGATCCAGCACCGCGGCGTCGCGCGCACCGAAATGCGCGTCCGGCTGCGCCATCGCGCGGTTCAATATCTCGCACGCCGAGGCATCAAGACCATCCAGTGTTCGCGTCGCACTGGCCAGTCCCGCATCAAGGTCGCGTGCTGAGGCGGGCTCCTGGCGCAACACCGTGATCGCCTGCCGTACCAGGGGTGCGCGGTTTGCCATCTCCCAATTCCGGTAGGCTGCGCCCAGCGGCCCCGCGAACCCGCCGGCTGACCGGCACAAGCCCGCGTAGTGATCGATCAGCACCAAGGGCGCAACGATCCTCTGAAGCGCCAGATTGTCAGCGCGAAGCGTCTGCGCGCCCGCAACAGGGGCCAGAGCCAGCGCAGTGATGAGCCACGCGGCCATCCCGGTTCGTTGCGAGTTCAGCTTCATCCAGGCCTCCTGCACCAGCGCATCGTGATGCGCCGCGAGCAACTTGGCGAGCGAATGTGACAGCCCTGCAACCGCTGTTGCGCCTTAGCCCTTCAACCCGCCGAGCCTGCAGATGTGCTCCCACTCTGCATCGCTCACCGGCTGCACGGAAAGCCGTGTGTTGTTGACCAGAACCATGTCCTTCAGCGCCAGATCGGCTTTTGCAGCGGCCAGCGTCACATGCGTTTTCAGAGGCTCAAGCGCGCGAATGTCAGGCGACACCCACGGGCCGCTTTCCGCCGTTGGATCGGGGTAGGCCGCCTTCACCACCTCTGCGATGCCGACCACGGCCTTGTCGGCGTTCGAGTGGTAGTAGAACGCCCGCTCGCCCGGCTTCATCGCCATCAGGTGCAGCTTGGCCCCGTGATTGCGAACGCCAGTCCACGCGGTCCCTTTCTTTCCGGCCTTCACGAGATCGTCCCACGAGAAGACGTCAGGTTCGGACTTCACCAGCCAATAGGCCATCGCGATCTCCTTCAGGTCGGATGCTCAACGTCCTTGCCGTCCAGCCTCCGCGCCTCTCGCAAGCCGGGGAACATCCAGGCCCACGCTCCGGCGACGAAGACAGCGCCAACCCCGCCAATCACCACGGCTGGTATGGCGCCAACGGCGCCCACGCCAATTGTGTGCGCCATCATGCCAGCGCGGAATTCGCCAAGTTCGTTCGAGGCCGAGACAAAAACGGAATTCACGGCGTTGACCCGTCCACGCACCTCGTCCGGCGTCCACAGCTGCAGCAGGGTCTCGCGGATAACCACGCTTACCATGTCGACGGCGCCGAGGAGGATGAGGGCCAGGATCGAAAGCCAGGCCACGGTCGAGAGCCCGAATACGATCGTGAACGCACCAAAGAGCGCAACACAGACGAACATGATCCGGCCGGCATGGTCGCGGATCGGGAAGGCGGCAAGCATGGCGGCTGTTGCGATCGCCCCGATTCCGGGGGCGGCGCGAAGCCAGCCAAGACCCTCGGGCCCAAGCTTCAGAATCTCCTCCGCGTAGATCGGGAGCAGGGCGATCACGCCCCCCATCAGCACGGCAAACAGATCGAGCGAGATCGCGCCGAGAATGATCTTCTGCTTCCAGATGAAACGGAAGCCATCGAGCATGTTGGATAGCGTCGGCCGTTCCTTCGGCGGCGCCTTTGGAGGTTTCGGAATCGCAAAGACCAGCAGCGCACCGATGATCATGAACACAAAGGCGATCGTGTAGGCGATCTCGGGACCATGCCCATTCAGGAAAGCGCCGACCTCCGCCTGCCCATTGCCGGCCAGCCAACGGGCGAAGGCCGGCTCGCCCAGTCCGAGCAGCAATCCGCCTGCCGCCGGCCCGACAATCGTCGCCGCCTGCCAGGCGGACGAATTCCAGGTCACCGCATTGGCAAAGTCGTGGGCGGGGACGAGCGAGACGACAAGCGAAGAGGAGGCGGGACCCAGAAAGGCGCGGGCGATCCCGAAGACGACCAGAACGCTGAGCATCAGGAAAGCCGTGATCATTCCGCTTCCGGTCAGAAGCGCCATGGCTGCAGCACAGGCGGCGGCCAGCAGGACCGAAAGCCCCATGATCATCCTGCGGCCGAACTGGTCGGCGGCCGTGCCGGTGACGAGAACGAGCAGGGCAAGCGGCAGGAACTGAACGAGCCCGACGAGACCTGTGTAGAGGGCTGACTTGGTCAGGGCGTAGATATGCCAGATGACGGCGACGGAGAGGATCTGGGCACCGAAGGTCGTGAAGACCCGGGCCAGGAAATAAAGCACGAAGGACCGGTGACGGAAGGCGGCGAACCTTCCTTCCGGGGGGCGGTCTGCGGCGCCATCGGCAGCTGTTTCGGTCATCTGGGTGAGGGAAGGCGTTGAGGGATTCTCATCAGTCGGTCCCCATTGGCGGCGCCGGGGTAGTGCTGGCAAGGGCCTGGGCCAAAGTTCCGGATATCACCCCATGGAACGTAGCGTGCCGTATGCGGTGCCCACGGTCTGAGCGTGCCGGACCCAAAAAGCTCCGGATTCGGACGACCCGGCAGCTTGGGGCGGTGCCCGGAATCCGTGCGAAACGGAGCGTTCCGGCTGGCGCGATCATTATTGACAGTGCGCTATTGCGTTAGGGATTCCGAAACGCGAGACAGGTTAAGGGGAGCAATTAGAATCCGCGCGAGACGAGTCGCGCACCGGGAGCCCCGCGCCCATGTTCGGCAAACTGTTCAGCCTGATGTCGACAGACATGGCGATCGACCTGGGTACGGCGAACACGCTGGTCTATGTGAAGGGCCACGGCGTCCAGCTCGATGAGCCTTCTGTCGTTGCCTATGTGAACCAGAACGGCCGGAAGGTCGTCCACGCGGTCGGCAAGGAAGCCAAGCTGATGCTTGGCAAGACGCCCATCTACATGGAAGCCGTTCGTCCGATGCGGGATGGCGTCATCGCCGACTTCGAAGTCGCCGAGGAGATGATCAAGCGCTTCATCCAGAAGGTGCAGGTCCGCCGCTCCTTCATCGCGCCGGTGATCATCATCTGCGTTCCCGCCGGCGCCACGCCAGTCGAACGCCGCGCCATCCAGCAGTCGGCCCAGATGGCCGGTGCGCGGCAGGTGCACCTGATCTACGAACCCATGGCGGCCGCCATTGGCGCCGGCCTGCCGATCGATGAGCCGTCGGGTTCCATGGTTGTCGATATCGGTGGCGGAACGACCGAGGTGGCTGTTCTGTCGCTCGGGGGTCTGGTCTACTCCCGCTCCGTGCGCGTCGGCGGCGACAAGATGGACGATGCGATCGTCAATTATCTGCGCCGGGAAGAGAACCTGCTGATCGGCGAGGCGTCTGCCGAGCGCATCAAGAAGGAAATCGGTACGGCCAAGGCCCCCGAGAACGGCAAGGGCATGTCCCTCGATATTCGCGGCCGGGACCTGATGAACGGCGTGCCCAAGGAAATCGAGATCACCGAAGCGATGGTCGCCAAGTCGTTGGCCGAGCCGGTCACGCAGATCGTCGATTCGGTCAAGACCGCGCTCGAGGCGATGCCGCCGGAACTCGCTGCCGACATCGTTGACAAGGGCATCGTGCTCACGGGCGGCGGCGCCCTGTTGCGGAACCTCGACGTTGTGTTGCGCGAGCGCACCGGTCTGCCGGTGACTGTTGCCGAGGACCCGCTGAAATGCGTCGTGCTCGGCTCTGGGAAAGTGCTAGAGAATCTCGACAAGATGAAGGGCGTTCTGGCGCCGGAGGTCTAGGCCTCACGGGCTGAGACGCGGGACATCGGTGTCCCGGAGACGCCGGGGCCTCGGGAGCCAAGATGGCCTGGTATGGCAACAGACGATCCGGACAGCCGCGCCCCGGCGCGCGTGCGATCGTCGTTGGCCTTGGCCTGGCGATGATTGGCGCGCTTGCGATCCAGACCTCGACCGCCGTTCGCTCCGGCATCGAAACGTCCCGCAAATCGATGGACGGTACAACGGCGAGCGTGGCCGGCATTGCTTCCGGACTTGCCGGCTGGTCGTTGGGCTTTGGCAGCCAGGAAGACCAGGCGCGCATTGCTGAACTGGAATTGCAGGTCCGCGACCTTCACCGCTGGAAGGAGCTTGCCGAGACCATGGCGCTTCGCATGGAGCGCTATGAAAAGCTGCTCGACCTCGTTGGCGAGACACAGGGCCAGTCGGTGACGGCGCGCGTCGTGGCCGAAGAGAACGGTCCGTTTGCCGCCTCGCGCATCGCAAACGCTGGCGCCGCCAATGGCGTGCGCGAGGGATTTGCTGCCATCAACGAGTACGGCCTTGTCGGCCGCGTCGTCCGGGTGGGCGAATACACCTCGCGCATCCTCATGCTGACTGACTTCGCCAGCCGCATCCCCGTGATGGGCACCCAGTCGGGCGACCGCGCCCTGCTGGTCGGCGACAATGGCGCGAGCGCGCGCCTGCTTGAGCCCGAGACGCCCGACAGGATCATTCCAGGCGAGGTCTGGGTGACATCGGGCGACGACGGCAAGATGCCGCTCGGCGTGCGCGTCGGGGTCGCGCGGAAAGTCGGCGAGGAGTGGGTGCTCGATCTTGCGCTGCAGGCCCGGCCGATCGACTTCGTCCGCCTTGTCCCGCCGCCAGATTTTGCCGATCCTGACCTCGTACCGCCGCTGGGCGGCGTGCAGCGAAACACCGACTCGACCCTGCGCACTGTCAGCGCCGCGCCCATCGCGCCTGTTGCCGCTCCGGCGCCCGGCGGCGCTGCAGCCGCTCCGCCGCCGGCACGTCCGGCCAGCGGCGCTGCGGCCGGGCAGGGAGGAGCGCAGTGACGACTGCGTGGCGTCTGTGGGTCCTGATCCTTGTGGTGCTGGCGGCGCTTACAACCGCTTTCGGCATGCGTGTCGGCCTCGGCACGCTGTGGTGGCCGATCGCGGGACTCTGGCTCGCAGCAGGCTTTGCCGCCTTCGGACTTTCGGTCTGGGTCGCCGGCTGCCTGATCATGCTCGGCCTCGTCATGGATTACATGGGTGAGGCGCCGATCGGCTCCTGGCCGCTTGCCCTCCTGTGCGCCTATGGCGTTGCGTTGATCGCCTGGGATCGCCAGCCGCCCATCCCGGTGGTTGGGGCAGAGGCGATCGCGCTGATCGGAGGCTTCATCGCGGCCAGCCTCGCGCTCGGCGTTGCGGGCAGCATTGCCGGCCATCCAGGCTTTGCGCGGGGCGCCCTGACGGGTGATTTGATCATGACCGCGATCCTGTATCCTCTCGCACGCTTCGTGATCCTGCCGGCGAGCATCAGGGTAGCCAGACGATGAGCCCCAGCAAATGAGCAGAGACTGGAAGAACCTTTTCCCCTCGCGCCGGATGATCTTTCTCACCAGCGGCGGCGTGGTGTTCCTGGGCCTTACGGCGCGGCTGGCCGAGCTGCAGCTTTTCCGCCAGCAGGAGTTCGAGACCAAGGCGCGCGAAGTTCGCATCAAGCTTGAACCGGCGCCGCCTCACCGCGGCACGATCTACGACCGTAACGGGCGCGAACTGGCCAGCTCGAAGCGCAATTTCTACGTCACCCTGCGTCCCGAGGTCGCCAGCGTCGCGCGTGACAAGCAGACCCGGCAGGCCGAGATCGGCGACGTCATCGAACGCATCGGCAAGCTTTTGCGTCTGAGCGACGCCAAGAAGCGCTCGCTGCTCCAGGACGCGACCACGCCGCCTGCGCACCGCGATGTGCTCGTGGCGGACGACCTGACATGGGAGGAGTTCGCGCAGGTCAATGTGATGGCGCCCGAACTCAATGGCATCAGTGCGGAAGTGGGCGAACTTCGCTCCTATCCGCTGCAGGCGGCCTTCTACCACACCATCGGCTATGTCCAGAAAGCCAACGAGGCCGACATCTCGCGTATGGTGGATGCAGAGCTGGCTGCGGCCGGCGAGACGCGCGATTCACCCGAAGGCAAGAAGCGCGCGGCGGCGGTCCGGCGTCTCTACAAGCATCCAGCGATGCGCGTCGGAAAGCAGGGCATCGAGGCCTATGGCGAGATGGCGCTCAAGGGTGAGCCCGGCAACGAACGGCTGCTGCAGAACGCCACCGGCCGGGTGATCGATCGCCTGCCCAGCGAGGACCTCGCCGGCAAGCCGGGCGCTGATGTCGTCCTCTCGATCGATGCCGAGCTTCAGACCATTGCAATCCGGCGATTCGGCATCGAAGCCGGCAGCGCCGTCATGATCGACATCGCAACCGGCGAAGTCGTCTGCATGATCTCGACGCCGTCGCCTGATCCGAACCTGTTTGTCAGCGGCATTGCATCGGGGCCGTACAAGGCGCTGCGCGAAGACGAGCGCAACCCGCTCTATCACAAGGCTTATGACGGCGTTTATCCGCCGGGGTCGACCTTCAAGATGGTGGTTGCCGCCGCTGCGCTTGAAACAGGCGCGATGAAGCCGGAGGATCAGGTCAGCTGCCCCGGCAAGGCCTGGTACTACACACGCTTCTACAACTGCTGGCGGCCCGAGGGGCATGGGGTTGTGAACCTCCACACCGGGCTGCAGAAATCGTGCGACTGCTATTTCTATCGTGCGGCGCAGAGGACCGGTATCGAGGAGATCGCCAAGGTCGCGAAGCGTTTCGGCCTGGGTCATCGCTATGAACTGGGCATCACGGGCGGCAAGTCCGGCGTGGTTCCGAACAACGAATGGAAGCTGACGAACCCGCGCATCAAGGAAAAGTGGTATGATGGCGACACGATCAGCGCGGGCATCGGGCAGGGCTATGTGACGGCAACCCCGTTCGAACTGGCCGTCATGGTTGCGCGCATTGCGGGCGGACCGCAGATGCCGGATCCACACATGATCGTCGGCGGCATTCGCGTGCCCGACAATACGATCACCCCGATGGGAGAGTTCAAGCCGGGCGTGCTCGATGCCGTTCGCGCGGGCATGTTTGCGGTGACGTCCGAAGGCGGCGGCACAGCCGTGCGTTCGGGGGAGCTCGACCCTGAAGGGAAGTTGCCCGCGCCCTATACGAACGCGCGCATGGCCGGGAAGTCGGGATCTGCGCAGGTGCGCGTCATCCTTGCGGCCGAGCGCGACTCGCGCGGACGCGCGATCGCGAACGAAAAGCTGCCCTGGAAGCTGCGCGACCATGCGCTGTTCGTGGCCTTCGCGCCCGCGGACAAGCCGCGCTATGCAGTCTCGGTCATCGTCGAGCATGGTGGCTCGGGCTCCAGCGTCGCGGCGCCGATCGCGCGTGACCTGCTTGCCGAAGCGTTGCGGATCGACCCAGGTGCGAAGAAGGCGTTCGTGCCGCGCCCGCGTGACGTCGCCGCCGCTGAAAGCGGGAAGCGGCCAACATGATGATCCGCAAGGACACGCTGCTCTACAAGATCACGCAGCTGCACTGGTTCTTGCTGCTGACCATCATCGCGATGGCGATGTTCGGCTCGCTGATCCTGTTCTCGGCCGGCTCCAGTGCGCACGATCTGGAAACCGGCCTTCTGAAGATCGATGCGCGCTATGCGATGGATCACATCTTCCGCTTCACCATCATGCTGGGCGTCGCCCTGTTCGTCGCCCTTCTCCCGCTCAGGCTATGGGCGGCGCTCGCCTATCCAGGCTATGCGCTCGGTATCGTTCTGCTGTTCGGCGTCGAGGTCGCGGGCAACATCGTCAATGGATCGCAACGCTGGCTGACGATCGGGCCGCTGACGCTTCAGCCCTCGGAGCTGATGAAGATCGCGGCGCCGCTGGCCGTAGCGCGATACTATCATCAGGTCTTCGCCTCTGGCCGAGCCAGCCTCTGGACTCACATCGTCGCCCTGATCATGGTGCTGATCCCGTTCGTCTTCGTGCTGAGACAGCCCGACCTTGGAACAGCGCTGATGATCCTGGGCGCGGGCTGTTCGGTTATCTTCTTCGCCGGCATCAGCCTGCGCATCGTCGGCGGCATCATCGCGCTGGCGGTTGTGATGGCGCCGGTCATCTATTTCTTCGGCCTGCACGAGTACCAGCGCGAGCGCATCCATACGATGTGGGACCCGGCGGCTGATCCGCTGGGCGCGGGCTACCAGCTCCAGCAGGGCATGATCGCCATCGGTTCGGGCGGGCTTGCCGGCAAGGGCTTCATGGAAGGCGCCCAGAAGGAACTGGAATACATCCCCGAACAGCACACCGACTTCATCTTCACGATCGTGGCGGAGGAGTTCGGCTTCGCCGGATCGATGGTGATGCTGGCGGCATGGGCGATCGCGATCGTCCAGGGAATGGCGATTGCGGGCAGTTCACGAAGTTCGTTCGGCGCTCTCGCTGCGGCAAGTTTCACAACAACGCTGCTTCTCTATGTCGGTATCAATATCGGTATGGTGATCGGCCTGCTTCCGGTCGTGGGCATACCCTTGCCCCTGATCTCGTATGGAGGCACGGCTATTGTCACGGTCATGGTCGGATTCGGGTTGTTGATGGCTGTACACCTCAACCGCGCGAACGATATGACCCTTCGCGGCCTGCTCTAGGTCCGGCGTCCTGCCGGCTCCCGATCGGGTGCGGTTTCGGGCGGAACAGGGCGGGACATCATGACGATTGCCGGGCGGGTCGACCGCAAGAGCGAAACCTGGTCGTCCCGGTTCGGCTTCGTCATGGCGGCCGTCGGCTCGTCCATCGGTCTCGGCAATCTGTGGCGCTTCACTTACACCACGGGCGAGAACGGCGGCGGCGCCTTCGTCCTCGCCTACCTTCTCTGCCTGGCGCTGATCGCGTTTCCGCTACTCGCTGCCGAGTATGCAGTCGGTCGCCGTTCCGGGCATTCAGCTGTCGAGAGCGTTCAGGCTCTGGCGCGAGCGTCCGGCAGGAGCGAGCTGTGGGGCGGCGTCGCATGGCTCGGCATGCTGTCGGCGTTTTTCATCCTCACATTCTACTGCGTCGTCTCGGCCTGGTTCATGGCCTACATCCCCTACGCCGTGTCCGGCGTGTTTGCCCTTGATGGCGGATCGATCGAGGCGTCCGCCGCGCGGTTCGAGGATGTGACCGGAAGGGCGAACCTTCCGCTGCTGCTGGTCTACCTTGCCATCTTCATCGGCGCGGCCGTGGTTGTCGTCGGGCGCGGTGTGAAGCGCGGGATCGAGCGCGCGTCGACGATCCTGATGCCGGTGTTCATTCTCGTGCTGCTGATCCTGCTGGGCTTCGGCATCGCCGAGGGCGCATTCGGCGAGGCCGTTGCGTTCCTCACGCGGGTGAGGGCGGAGGATTTCTCCTTCTCCATGCTGCTTGATGCGCTGGCGCAATCCTTCTTTGCCACCGGCGTCGGTGCGGCCGTGATGATTACCTACGGCGCCTACCTCAAGACAGACGCCGACCTTCCGCGTTCGTCCGCAATCGTCGCGCTCGCGGACACGGCAGTCGCGCTGGTGGCGGCGTTTGTGGTGTTTTCACTGGTCTTCGCCGTTGGAAGCGAGCCGAACTCGGGTTTCAGCCTTCTGTTCGTGAACCTGCCCATCGGCCTCGCGCAGATGCCCTTCGGCGCGGTCATCGGCGGCGCATTCTTTCTCCTGGCGCTGTTTGCAGCGCTCGCCTCGTCGATATCCCTGCTTGAGGTTGCGGTGTCGTGGCTGGATGAGCGCACAGGCGTCACGCGCTGGGGCGCATCGATGGGCGTGGGCTTTGCGGTATTCGTGATTGGCGCGGGTTACGTGTACAGCCGCGAATACATTGGCTTCGTCGACTTCGTGGCGTCGTCGCTGCTGATGCCGGTTGGCGGATTTCTCATGGCCATATTCGCTGGCTGGGTCATCGAGAAGAAGATGATGCAGGCCGAATTCGGCATGCCGTTCTTCCGCGTCTGGAGCGTGCTGGTCCGCTGGGTTATTCCAATCGCGATCGGCGTTATCCTCGTGCTCGGCATCCGCGAGAAGCTTGATGCAGCGGGCGCTGCGATGGTCGTCGATACGATGTTGTCGGACGGCTGAGCCGGGCTACTGCACCACATACGCGCCGTTGGTAATGTTGATGGCGGGTGGATTTCGTGTGGCCTCGAATGTGTCGTAGGCGGGCTGCAGCATCCGCCAGAACGACGCCCATTGTGAAGCCCCGTGCAGCGCCCACGCCTCGGGCGTCATGCGAAACGGAAAGACATGCACGTCGATCGCTTGCTGGCTGCGGGCAAGGGCGGCTTCGACGATGAGATAGATTTCCTCAATTCCCTGGTCTGTCATCGCATAGCAGCCGATCGAGACGCATGCCCCATGAACCATCAGGAAACTGCCTGTACGTCCCTGGGCGCGGTCATAGGCGTTGGGAAAGCCGAGGTTGAAGGACAGGTGATAACTGCTCTGCGGGTTCAGCTGCGCTCGCGATACGCTGTAGAAACCTTCCGGGCTCTGGCCATCTCCTTCGCGCAGCTTGGGACCAAGCGCGCCTGACCAGGTGCAGATCGGGAAGGTCTTGTAGAGCGCAAACGCGTCGCCGCGCTTGACCCAGAGTTCGAGTTCGCTCGACTGCTTGAACACACGGATGAAGACAGGTTCGCCCAGCGGGGCTCCAAAGGACAGCATCTCGGCAGTTATGCCGCCCAGCCGCCTCTGCCTGACGTCTTCGATCCGACTTGCCGCCGGTCGATGTGGAAGGATCATCGCCGCGAAGACGACAGCGAGCGCCAATCCGATCAGTACACCGACAATGGTCCTGCGCTTCACACGGCCGCTCCGCCCTGCATGCGATGCTAGCCCACTTTCTCCGCGAGCCAGTCGCTTGCCTTGACCAGTTCGCTGATGATGCCGGGCTCAAGCGAAGAGTGTCCTGCATCCGGCACGATCTTCAGTTGAGACTTCGGCCAGGCCTTGTGCAGCTTCCATGCTGAATCGAGCGGCGTCACGACATCGTAGCGGCCATGCACGATCACGCCGGGCAGGTCGCCGAACTTCGCAGCCTGCTCCAGCAGCCAGCCATCCTTCTCGAAGAATCCCTTGTTGACGAAGTAGTGACACTCGATGCGCGCGAAGGCGTCGAGGAAATCGGCCTCGTCGAAACGGGGAGGACGCTGCTTCGGCCCCTGGATCGAGAGCGTCTCGCCTTCCCAGCGCGCCCAGGCGGCGGCGGCTTCGGCGCGCTGCTGCGCGTTCTTGCCGGTCAGGCGCTTGTGGAACGCCTTCAGCAGGTCGTCGCGCTCGTTCTCGGGTATGGGAGCGAGATAGCGGTCGAATGCATCCGGGAAAATGTTGCTCGCGCCTTGCTGGTAGAACCAGCTGATCTCGTGCTCCGTCAGGAGGAAGATCCCGCGCAGCAGGAGACCCAGAACCTGCTTGCGGTGCATTGCCGTGTAGGCGAGGGCGAGGGTTGATCCCCATGATCCGCCGAACACCAGCCACTTCTTGACGCCGAGGTGCGCCCGCAGCGTCTCGATGTCGCGGACAAGATCCCACGTGGTGTTGTCGCGCAGTTCCGAATGCGGGCTGGAGCGGCCGCAGCCGCGCTGATCGAACAGGATGATGCGATAGCGCCGAGGGTCGAAGAACCGGCGCATTTCCGGGCTCGAGCCGCCGCCTGGTCCGCCATGGAGGGCGACAACGGGAATGCCGTCCGGGTGCCCGCTCTCCTCCCAGTAGAGTTCGTGCATCCCGTTGACGGCCAGCCGCCCGGTGCGCCGGGGTTCGACGGACGGATACAGACTGCGGCGTGGGCGATCATCGTTCATCGTTGTTTCATCTACCGGCAGCCATCCTTGCGTCAACCACTACATCTTCTGTTGCTGTCGCGTTTGTTTTCTGGTGCGACCCATCTATACAGGTCAGAGAATCCACGAACTTTTGGGGTCAGGCTCGGTGCAGCCACTTCGTACGATCGTCTTCTGCGCGGCGCTTTCTGTCACGGTCGCTGGTTGCGCGACGGTCTCGGTTTACGAACCTGTCACTGCTGAGGTGTCGCTCACCGAAGAGCAGTCGCAGCTGCACAAGGCGTCCGAGGCCTACAGCAAGGATGCACGTACCAGGAAGCTGGCGACCGGAGAGGCCAGCCTCTCATCCCTGGCAGGCATGCTGAGCGGCAGCCGGTCGGACGAGGGCGCCTATTGGCGGACGATCGGCGCAGACAAGTCCTCGCCAGCCGCCGTCGTCGCCCGTGTCCGGGATGACATGAACAATGCCGCGCGGGGCCTGTCCCGGCTGGACGGCATGGCGCGCGGTCTGATCGTGTCGGGCGACCTGGTTCGCGACGATGTCTCCGCGTTCGAAGGCGCCCTGATCCACGCGCGACAGGCGCGGGACTCGTTCTCCGACGCGCTGGCACAGGCGAACAAGCGGGTCGAGGCCGAGTACCAGATTTCGCTCGAACTGGCGCCGCTCGACGAAGCGCTGATGAAGGCCCGCGAAACCGCTGACGACCTTGCCGCCGCCCGTGTGCAATCGGGCGATCCCGCCGGAAGCTGATCGCAGCTAGTCCTGTTTCTGTGCGACGGCAGCCGAAAGGCCCAGCAGGAGCCAGCCGGCGATGAACGCCACCCCTCCGATCGGCACCAGGAAGCTCACGTCGTCCAGCGGTGTTGGCGTCATGGCGATCCCGCCAAGCATGATCTTCGCGATCTGCACCCCGGAGAACATCGGCACGCTCAGCACAAAGGCCCAGCCGGCTGCATACTGCAGCAGGTTCCTGAACGGCAGGATTGCCGCGATCACCGCAGCCAGCGTGTGGGCAAACCCGTAGAGAAACGCGCTGTGCCACCGGACCGTCGCTTCCGATGGTACCAGCGCGTGTCCACCCGCAGCGCCCGCCGCAACGAGCAGCAGGCCAAGTAGCGCGGCTGCAACGATCAGTGCACGCATCAAGTCTCCGTTGGAACTTTAGCCTTTCGAGCAGGTAAACAACACCACACGCCGGAATTTTAGGCGAGGGCGAAGGCAAGAGCTGCCTGTACATGGCCGCAACCTCCGCGCGAACCGCATCGCGCATGGCCCAGTTTGGTGTTTCCTACATGTTTGTACCGTAAGTCTGCAGTATGGCGATCAGTTCGACACGATTTCAGGTGGAAGTCGCGCCAGACGGAAGGCAGGTCCTTCTCGTCGCGGGCGACTGGACCGTGTGGACGGTCGCCTCGGTCGAAGAGGGGCTGCGGAACACAAAGATTTCCCCTGAAGCGATCCTGGATGTCACCGGGCTGGAGCGTATCGACACGTCGGGAGCCTACCTGATCGACCGGGCCTTCGGCGCGCTCGACGGCGTGGACGACCCCATCGAAATGCGCGGCGACCATCCGACGATCGAGCGCCTGATGGGCAAGGTACGCAAGGCAAGCCCGGCGGCGCCGCCGGACCCGATCCGCCAGCCGGGGCTGATCGCGCTGCTGGACCGTGCCGGTCGCGGGGCGGTCGACGCCTGGGAGGAGTTTCTGGGCCTGCTCTCCTTCATCGGCGAGACAATGGCGACGCTGGGCCGGCTGGCCGTGAACCCACGCCGTATCCGCATTCGTTCCGTCGTGGCGATCATGGAAGAGGTCGGTCTCGACGCCTTGCCGATCGTCTGCTTTCTGTCCTTCTTCATCGGACTCGTGATTGCCTTCATCGGGGCGAACCTGCTCGCGATGTTCAACGCGTCGGTCTTCACCGTCGAACTGGTCGGCATCGGCATGATGCGCGAGTTCGGCGCCGTGCTGACCGCCATCCTGCTCGCTGGCCGCACCGACAGCGCATTCACCGCCCAGATCGGCGCCATGAAGATGCGTCAGGAAATCGACGCCATGCGCACGATCGGCCTCGATCCGATGGAGGCGCTGGTGGCGCCGCGCCTGATCGCGCTGCTGATCATGACGCCGTTGCTGACTTTCGCTGCAACCATCGCCGGGATCGGTGGCGGCATGATGGCAGCGTGGGGCGCGATGGATATCTCCCCCGCGATGTTCATCACGCGCTTCCAGGAAGTGATCGTGCCGATGAACTTCTGGGTTGGCATGATCAAGGCGCCTGTGTTCGCGCTCGTGATTGCAATGGTCGGATGCCGGCAGGGGATGCTGGTGGAAGAAGACGTCGTCTCGCTTGGCCGCCGCACGACGTCCGCCGTGGTGCAGGCAATTTTCCTCGTCATCGCGATCGATGCGATGTTTGCAATCCTCTATTACCAGCTGAACATATGACCGGTCAGGCAGTCATCGCGCGCACTGGGAGCGCACCGGCAGGCGAGGGTGATGTCGCCGTGCGCGTGCGCGGCCTGATCAATCGCTTCGGCTCCAAGACGGTGCATGAAGGCCTCGATCTCGATATGCGCAGGGGCGAGATTCTAGGCGTCATTGGCGGATCGGGCACGGGAAAGTCTGTGCTGCTGCGTTCCATCGTTGGCCTGAACACGCCCAACGCCGGCGAGATCGAGGTGTTCGGCCAGAAGCTGAATGCCCTTTCGCGCGCCGAGCGAGTGAAGGTCGAGCGCCGCTGGGGCGTGATGTTCCAGGATGGTGCGCTGTTCTCGACAATGACCGTCCGCGAGAATGTGATGGCGCCCATGGTTGAGCACACCAGGATATCGGAAGCTCTCATGCGCGAACTCGCCGATCTCAAGATTCGCCTGGCGGGGCTTGAGCTGGAGGCGGCGCCCAAGCGTCCTGCCGATCTTTCCGGCGGCATGCGCAAGCGTGCGGCGCTCGCACGCGCCCTGTCGCTCGACCCCGAGCTCCTGTTCCTCGACGAACCCACAGCCGGCCTGGACCCGATCGGCGCGGCCAAGTTCGATGAACTGGTTCGCTCGCTTAGCCAGTCGCTTGGCTTAACCATATTCCTTGTGACACACGATCTCGACACGCTGGCCGCCACTTGCGACCGCGTCGCGGTGCTGAGTGACGGCAAGGTGCTTGCAATTGGTCCACTTGATGAGGTTCGCAAGAATCCAAACCCGTGGATCCAGGAATACTTTTCAGGCCCGCGTGGCCGGGCTGCGGTGAGATAGGCCATGGAAACGAAGGCCAACTACGTGCTGATCGGTGCGTTCGTGCTGCTTGCAGCCGGCGCAATGGCGCTGTTCACGCTGTGGATCGCGGGTAACCCGTTCAGCCGCAGCTACAAGGACTACGACGTCATTTTCAGCGGCCCCGTGAACGGGCTTTCGGAGGGCGGCGAGGTCCGCTTCAACGGCATCAAGGTGGGCGAAGTGACGACGCTTCGGCTCGATCGCCTGGATCCCAACCGGGTGATTGCTCACATCCGCGTCGAGGAGCAGACGCCGGTCCGCACCGACAGCGTTGCGCAGCTGAATTTTCAGGGCATTACGGGCGTCACCTTCATCCAGATTCTCGCCGGCGATCCGGCGACGCCGCTGCTTGCCTCCGTGAACGGAGAAACGCCGCAGATCCCCACGAGCCGGACGCTTGTGGACGAGCTGTTCTCGGGCGGGCAGGATCTGCTCAGCGTCTCGGGCGATACGATCAAGAAGATCAACGAGGCGCTGTCGGAGGAAAACCTGCTGCACCTGACCTCGACACTCGCCAGCATCGACACGGCGCTGGCCAAGATCGCGCGGGACGAGGGCATCATCGACGAAGCCGCCAGGGCGATGAAGAACATCAACTCGGCGGCACTGGCGCTCGAATCCGCCGCCAAGGCGTTCGACGTGGCGGCGGTCTCCGTGACCAATGACGTGTCGGGCTTTTCTGCCGAAGCCTCGACGGTGCTCCGCAAACTCGATCCGGTGCTTGATGATGCGCGCGCCGCCATGGCCAGCGTCAACGAGACGGTCGGCGCGATCAACACGCAGATCACGCCCGCTGCAACCCGCGCCTTCAGACAGGTCGGCAATACAGCGACAGACTTCCAGGCCGTGATGGGTCGCTTCCAGCAGTTGCTCGCACAGATCGAGCAGGATCCCAGCCGTTTCGTCTACCAACAGCCATCGCCGGTGGAGCGCTAGATGATCAAGCCCGTCCTGTTCGCAGTCGCTCTGGTGTCAGCCTCTGCTCTCTCAGGTTGCCTGTCGGTGCTGCCTGAGCCCTTCATTCCCTCCGCCCTCATTGCGCTTCCGGCGGAGCGCGCGACGGCGCCCTCGTCGCCATTGCTTGCCGACGTCGCGGTTTATCCGCCGGAAACCTCCCGCGCCTTCGCCGGCGCCGACATCGCAGTGCGGCAGGACCAGGAGATGGTCTTTCTCGATGATGTTCGCTGGTCCGACAATGCGCCATCGCTGCTGCAGGGCGCATTGGTCAATGCGCTCACCAAGGCGGCCGGGCCGGGCCGCGCAGCTCCCGCAGCGCTCGGCGCAGATGTCGACTATGATGTGCGCTGGCGGATCGTTGATCTTTCGGCCGGCCGCGAGACAGCGCCAGTGCGGGTTGAGGTTCAGGTGAGCCTTGTCGATTCATCCAATCGCCGAATGGTGGCGCAGGAGTCCTTCAAGACTGAAGGCTCGCCCCTGGACCGCGCCCCCCGCGCGCGCGCTGCGGCGCTGGCCCTCGCTGCGCAGCAGGTAGCCGATGAGGTCGCAGCGTTCGTCGCCAGCAATGTGCAGGCCCGGCCGCAATAGGTCGCTCTTCCTGATTCAGATCTGTGTGCCGAGCGCTGCATCGAGCAGGAGATAGGCCGACAGACGCGGGGCCGCATCCTCGCGCGCACGCTCCGCCATGGACAGGACACGCAGCGCGTCCGGCTCTTCTGCAGCGACGAAGCTTCGCGCGGCGTGCTGCAGGTCATGATCGGCTTCCAGCATGCGCGTCACGCGCTGGATCTCGCTCGGCGCGGTGTCGCGGATGGCGCGGCGGCGCTGGCGTTCGCCCTGGTGAGCAGCATTTGCAATGCGTCGAAGGTCCGACGCCTTGACCACATGCAGCCGCACGCCACCCCGATCCAGCCGGTCGATGATCGCGCCGGCCGATGTCTCCTCGACTTGACCGCGGGCGTCTTCCACGCCGCTCAGGAGGCCACGCCAGCTCGTGGGGGGCTTGGCTTCATTCACCGCGAACGGGTCATAGAGGGGAGCCGGTCGCGCTGATACCGGGCGATCGAGCACCAGTTCCCTGTCGGCCGCTGGATCGGGTCTCGGCGGCGCCGGAGCAGGACGCGGTTCATGGTTGAACCAGGCCGCGTCCGACGCTGCGGTCGGCTTGGCAAAGAGAGGCGTCGGCGCAGGCGCTGGCGGGAGCTGCAGGATTGGCTCCGGGGCAGGGGGCGGGGCGGGCGCCATGGGTTCGAGGATCAGGTCATCGACTGACGATGTCTCGCTGTCTTCCTTCATGCGGCCGATCAGGAGCGACGCCTTCTCGATCCGCGCGCGTGCGCGCTCGAGGCCGCTTTCTGCAGCGTTTGTGGCCTTTGTCGCCGTCTTGAACAGGGTGTCCGACAGCTGGTTGATGCGCCTTTCCGTTTCGTCTGCGTGAGCGCGGGCGGCGTGGGTCGCGGCGCGTGTTGTCGCTTCCGCCTGGAGCCCGGCTTCCTTCAGCAGCGCCATGGCCTGGCGGGCGTCGTCGGACGCCTGCGCCGATTTGGTATTGATGGTTTCCGTTGCCTTGAGCGCGGAGCCGATCGCGTCGGAAACGGTGTCGCGCAGGCTCTCTGCGGTTGACTTGGTGGCGGCGGCGGCTAGCTCCCCGGCCTTGGTGGCAGCTTCGACCATGCGGGTCGACTGCACCAGCTGTTCGTCGAGACGCATCAGCACGGAGGCAAGATTCTGGGCGCGCTTGCGGCTTTCGGCGCCCATCGTATCGAGCTGCGAAATGCGCTGTGCAAGGTGGCCGGCGGTCTCGTTCATGTCGCGCAGCCGCTGGTCGAGCGTGGCGTCGGCCTGCCGAACCTGCTCCTGAGCGGCCCGGGTGGCGTCCGCCATCAGCTGGGCATGGCGCGGAATGGCCTTGGCCAGCGTGTCGGACTGGTGGCGGAGGTTCTCGGCCAGCTGGGCCAGGCCCTGCCTTTCCGATCCCATCTTGTGGACCAGCACTTCGCTGTCGGCTCGGACGATTTCAGCGGCCTTGAGGGCGGCAGTCACGCTGACCTCGATATCGCCCTTAAGCCCGTCAAGCCGGGAGCGGGTTTCGCCGAGCGCGCGATTGATCGCCTGGGTTTCGCGGGCAATGGCCTCGGCCAGGCTGGATACTTCCTCGCGCGAAGATTCGGCCGGCTCAAGCAGGAGCCGGGCAGAGGTGAGGACAATTGCGTTGGCCTGCGAGGAGCGGGCGCCTTCGCGGGCCATCACGCCTGCGCAGATCAGTGTCAGCCCGGTTGCCAGCAGAACGCCAGCGCCACCCGCCACCACGGCCGGCGGCTGGTTCATTAACCCGTCGATTCCAAGCGTGGCGATGAGCCAAACTGCAATTGCGCCCCAGAGCATGACCGCGATGGCGGCGCCAGCCCATGGCATCCAGGCGCCGGCGGTGCGCGCCGTTTCCAGCTGCGCCTTGATCCGGTTGGTCGCACGACGATCGAGAGGGTCCATCATGGAGGTCAGCTTTGCCTAATCACTATGGCGAACTCACGCCAGCAAGCAGGCGCGGCGCGGGCTCCGGCAATAATTTCGCCAAGCACAATCCGGCCGGCCCACACAGCAGAGAGAGTGTGCAGGTGCGGCGCCAGATTGGAAAGGGGTGTGAGTCAGGCGGGCGGCTGAATCCGCGCAATCCGCCAAACCTTCGCCTAGTAGACCTTCGGCGCTTGTTGCAGAACGGGTTTTTCGATGGAGGCTGGCTGTCCGCGGGACAGCTGATCCTTTTGCGGCTTGGGCGGCTCGGCGTCGCCGACGCCAGTCCACGCGACCAAAGCAGCGAAAACCGCGTCCCTGACGTTCACTATGACTTCGATCATCAGGCCCACCCCTGTCCCGGAGGTTGTGAGGCCAAGCTGGTGCCGCTTCAAGGCGAAAATTCGGCAAGCGTCCCAGAATCGACGCGCTCGCGACTTGCCGGAAACGCTCCGGGATAGTCGTGCTTAACAGAATGTTTCCGGGCTGAGGCGATGTTTCCGGCCAGGGGAAGCCTCGAGGGAGAGGTCAGACGGCCATGACGCACGCGATCGACATCTCCCAACTCGAAATGATGACCAGCGGCGACGCGGCGCTGGCGGTCGAGGCGCTTGGGATATTCCGCCAGTCGGCCGAACTCTGGTCGCGCCTGCTCGACCCCCTGGCCGACGCAGAGCAGTGGGCTGATGCCGCCCATGGCATCAAGGGCGCTGCCCGGTCCATCGGGGCAATGGCCCTCGGCGATGCCTGCGAGTCGGCCGAAAGGCTTGGCCGGAGCGGCATGGTTTCACGGGTTGAAGCGGCTGTGGCGATCTCTGCGGTGAAGGACGAGTTGGGGCAGGCGCTCGAGGCGATGGCGCACGTCGAGCATCAGCTGGTCATGCGGCGGTCGTTCGACGGGGTCCGTCTGGACTCCTAGCCGGCTAGAAAGTCCAGGTCAGTTCGGTATAGCCATAGAGCGGATGGCCCTGGCGCGTGGCGTTGGGGGCCTCTTCCAGGAAGTTCCCGGTCAGAACGGTGGCTGCGCCTACGCTGAGCCGCAGGACGTCCCGAACGAGCCAATGCCGATAGCGGCCCTCGATCTGAAGCCCGGCATGGTCACCTGAAAGCCCTGCCGGATCACGCACGCTCGAATTGGCCAGGCTGTCAGTCGCCGAGTCGAGCCTGATATCGCGCAGCATGACGTAGCCGTCATTCCCGCTGCCCGGGCGGACTTCGAGACGTATGCCGGGCGACGAGAGATTCGTCCGGGAAATGAAGCCGTAGATGCTGGTTGGTCCGAACTCGAAGGCCCTGTCGCCAAAGAGCGGGTCGAAGCGCTGGTTGTCGCCGTCGGTCGGCGAACGGTCGCCAGATGCGAAATCATACTCCAGCGCAAGCCGCGGCGACCATGGCGCACCAAAGCTGAACCCGATTTCTGCGTGCGCCATCTCCGCGTCGTGGTCGAGTGGTGTGACGTCAGGCGCGCGTGCTGTTGCGCGCACCGATCCTGACTGGCGCGCGTATTCAAAGTCGAAATCGAATTGGCTCTCATCCGGCGGCCGAAGCAGGCGCACCCCGGCTGTGATGAGATCCCGGTCGCGCGTGGCGACCCCGCCGCCGTCTGCTTCGTCGAGGTCCAGAAGATACGCCTCGCCTCTGATGCCGAAGGGCAGGGGCGAACCGAGGTGAGCGACGGAGAAACGCGTGTGGGCCAGCGTGCGGTTCAGAGCGACCTCATTGTCCAGCGCGGAGCCTGCGTCAGACGGATGCCGCGCCACCGGCGCCGAGTAGGCAAGCGTGACGTTCAGATTGTCCGGCGACGTCCAGACTGCACGCACGCCGTCGAAGGAGGTCAGGATGCTGCGAAAATTGGCGTGTGCGACCAGGCGCCGGGATCCGATGTCCATTGTGAAACGGCCGGCGGTCAGATTGAGCCTGGCGCCATGCGCCAGGAAGTCGTCTGGCCGCCATGACAGGTAGAGTTGCGCCGGCTCGAGTGCGTCGAGTTCCGTCGCCGCGCCTCCGGTCTCATTCCCCGCAATGAACCGGGAATCGAGCAGTTCGCCGCCGATCGTCAGCGTCGGGGCGGCATCGAACTCGAGGCGAAGCTCGGTCTGCAGGCCAAGAAATTCATCGTCTTCGCTCCGGCCCGCGACGAAGGGATTGCCCAGCGCCTCGTAGCGCGGCCGCATCGATCCTTCGATCCGTATGCTGTCGGGCAGGCCCAGCGCCTGATGCAGGCTTGGACCTGCCTCGCCAGCGCTTCCCTGGGCGAGCACGGCGGGAGCGCTCAGCAGGGCGAGCGCCGCCATTGGCGGAAAGGCCAGGAAACGATGCAAATCATCCATCCGGAAGGTGGCCGACGGGGAAGCCGGGCATAATTCACGCGCCTATCATATACATCAGGCCTCTGGCTTTCGAAGGGACAGGTGTCGGTTTACTTACTCTACAGAGCCAATATAGTTTCGCGATGAGTCGCCCCGGCCCCCGGGTGCGGATGTCTCGGTGAAGGCTCAGCGTTCCGGCATGATTTCCCAGAAGGCCAAGTATGCCCTCCGGGCCCTGGTTGCCTTGGCCAAGAAGCCCTCAGGACACCCTGTCTTCATCGGCGACATAGCCGAGAGCGAGAACATTCCGAAGAAATTCCTCGAGCAGATCCTGCTCGACCTGAAGCATCACGGGCTGGTCGCTTCCCGGCGCGGAAAAGCTGGCGGATATGGGCTTTTGCGGCCTGCGGACACGATTTCCTTCGGCGAAGTGTTGCGGATCGTCGATGGCCCGATCGCTCCGCTGCCGTGCCTTTCCAAGATCGCCTACCGGCGCTGCGACGACTGCGCCGAAGAGGCCAGCTGCGAGGTGCGGCGGGTATTTGCCCAGGTCGCGGATGCGACGCGCGCCGTCCTGGACCGGACCACGATTGCCGATGCCATCGCGGCCGATCTGCCGATCCGGCTGCGTGAACTGGTTGCCTGACGTCCATGCTTCGGTGGGTTTGACAAACCCGACCAAGCAACTAGCGTAAAGCTGGACGGAGGAAGTCGCATGCGCGGTGCATTTATCGTCTTGGCCGCGGCGCTCGCGCTTGGCGCTTGCGGAGGCGCAGCTTCCAATGAAGTCAGCCTGCTGAACGTATCGTACGATCCGACGCGTGAACTCTATGAGGAGTTCAACGCAGCCTTTACGGCCAACTACAGGACGCCGGACGGCAAGACCGTGAAGATCAGCATGTCGCATGGCGGCTCGGGCAAGCAGGCCAGGACCGTCATCGACGGCATCGACGCGCAGGTGGTTACGCTGGCGCTGCAGAACGACATCGATGTCATCGCCAGGGAGTCGGGCAAGATCCCGGCCGACTGGCGCACGAAGCTTCCCGACAATTCCTCGCCCTACACCTCGACCATCGTGTTCATGGTGCGCAAGGGAAATCCGAAGGCGATCCTGGACTGGACCGACCTTGCCAGGCCGGGGGTTTCCGTCGTCACGCCTAACCCCAAGACGTCGGGCGGCGCGCGCTGGAACTATCTTGCAGCGTGGGGCTATGCTGCGCGGCAGTTCGGCGCTGACGAAGCGAAGATCCGTGAGTTCGTGGCGTCGATCTACAGGAACGTGGCCAAACTCGACTCCGGGGCTCGCGGCGCGACCACGACATTCACCAACCAGGGCACCGGCGACGTGCTGATCACGTGGGAGAACGAGGCCTACTACACGCTCACCGAGCTGGAGCAGGGCGCATTCGAACTGATCTATCCCTCACTCTCGATCAAGGCGGAACCGCCGGTCGCGGTGGTGCCGGGCAACGCCAGGAAGGATGGTCAGCTGCAGGCGGCCGAGGACTATCTCAGATATCTCTACGCGCCTGAGGGCCAGCGTATTGCCGCCAAGCATTTCTACCGGCCGATCGATCCGTCCGCAGCCGATCCTGCCGATATCGCGCGCTTCCGGGAGATCGAGATGCTGAGCATCGACGATCCGATCTTCGGCGGCTGGGATCGGGCGCAGCCGAAGCATTTCGACGCCGGCGGCCTGTTCGACCAGATCTACCAGCCTGCGAGATAGCGCATGACGGCAGCGGCGCCGGATCGGGCGCGAAAGACAAGCTGGAGGCGGCAAAGCGTACTGCCCGGGTTCAACCTGACCCTTGGCTATACGCTTGCCTACCTGTCGCTCATCGTCCTGATACCGCTTGCAGCGCTGGCCATCCGGTCGGCCTCGCTGGGCTGGACCGAGTTCTGGGCCATTGCCACCGATCCGCGGATCGTTGCGTCATTGCAGCTGTCGTTCGGCGCGGCGATCCTGGCGGCTCTCGTGAATACGGTGTTCGGAGTCATCGTCGCCTGGGTGCTGGTTCGCTATCGTTTTCCCGGACGGCGCTGGCTCGACGCCGCCGTCGATCTGCCGTTTGCATTGCCAACCGCCGTAGCCGGCATTGCGCTCGCGACGCTCTATGCGCCCAACGGTCCGTTCGGCGCGTTTCTCGAAGGCGTCTTCGGCGTGAAAGTGGGCTTCACCTCGCTGGGTGTCGTTGTTGCGCTGATCTTCGTCGGGCTGCCTTTCGTCGTGCGGACGGTCCAGCCGGTGCTCGAGGAGATCGACCGCGAGACCGAAGAAGTCTCGGCGACGCTTGGAGCAGGGCGGCTGCGCACCGTGACACGCGTGATCATGCCGGGGCTTCTGCCTGCAATTCTCACCGGCTTTGCGCTTTCGTTTGCGCGGGGCGTGGGCGAATATGGCTCGGTCATCTTCATCGCCAACAACCTGCCTTTCCAGTCCGAGATCGCGCCGTTGCTGATCGTCATCAAGCTTGAAGAGCACAACTATGCCGGCGCGACTGCGATCGCGACGATCATGCTGGTGATCTCCTTTGCCATGCTGTTCGTGATCAACCTGCTGCAGGCCTGGAGCCGGAAGTGGTTCGGCCATGACTGAGGCGAGGGCAAACACGATCAGGATCAACAAACCGCGCCAGGCGATCGGCGAGGGGCCGCGTACGCGATTTGCACTGATCGCAATCGCGCTGGTGTTTCTGGCGCTGATGTTGATCGCGCCGCTGGTCGTCGTGTTTTTCGAGGCGTTCAGCCGCGGCCTTGGCGTTTACATCGATGCGCTGGCCATGCCTGACACGATGTCGGCGCTTCAGCTGACCTTGCTGGTTGCCGCAATTGCCGTGCCTGCAAACCTTGTGTTCGGGGTTGCCGCCTCATGGGCGATCGCCAAGTTCGACTTCAAGGGCAAGTCGTTCCTGCTGACGCTTATCGATCTTCCATTCGCCGTCTCGCCGGTTGTCTCGGGTCTCGTCTTCGTTCTGCTGTTCGGCGCAAACAGCGTGCTTGGTCCATGGCTCGCCGACATGGGGATACAGGTACTCTTTGCCGTCCCTGGCATTGTCATCGCCACCATCTTCATCACCTTCCCGTTCGTGGCGCGCGAGCTGATCCCCCTGATGCAGCAGCAGGGCTCATCGGAAGAAGAGGCGGCTGTGTCGCTGGGCGCGGGCGGCTGGCGGACATTCTTTCTTGTCACGCTCCCCAACGTGAAGTGGGGGCTGCTCTACGGTGTCCTGCTCTGCAACGCGCGTGCGATGGGCGAGTTCGGCGCGGTGTCCGTCGTCTCGGGTCATATCCGCGGACAGACGAACACTCTGCCACTGCACATCGAGATTCTCTACAACGACAACAAGGCCGCGGCGGCCTTTGCTGTTGCGTCCTTGCTTGCGATGCTTGCGCTCATCACCCTCGCGGTGAAGACGATGCTCGAGGCGCGGTTCGCCGGTTCACTTGCCGCACAGCGGCGTCACTGAGTCAGTCCATGCAGGTCCGGGCCGAAAACATCAGCAAGCGCTACGCCGGCATGGCAGCGCTCGACGACGTCTCGCTGACGGTCGGTTCGGGCGAGCTTGTTGCGCTGCTCGGCCCGTCGGGGTCGGGGAAGACGACGCTGCTGCGCACGATCGCCGGGCTCGAATTGCCGGATTCAGGGACGGTCTTTTACAACGATCGCGACACCTCGGAGATGCGGATACAGGATCGCGGGGTCGGCTTCGTGTTCCAGCACTATGCTCTCTTCAAGCACATGAAGGTGATGGACAACATCGCGTTCGGCCTGCGCGCCCGGAAGAAGAACAAGCCGAAGGAAGCCGAGATCAGACGCCGTGTTATGGAGCTGCTCGACCTCGTTCAACTTTCAGGACTCGAAGGCCGGTTCCCATCGCAGCTGTCTGGCGGACAACGTCAGCGCG
The DNA here is from genome assembly GCA_022844475.1 of Hyphomonadaceae bacterium. GTDB lineage: Bacteria > Pseudomonadota > Alphaproteobacteria > Caulobacterales > Hyphomonadaceae > UBA7672. Next base: position 25,669 of record JALHLR010000030.1, read on the forward strand.
TTGCGCTTGCACGCGCGCTGGCGATCGAGCCGAGCGTGCTCTTGCTCGACGAACCGTTCGGCGCGCTCGATGCACGGGTGCGGAAGGATCTGCGGCGCTGGCTGCGTGATATCCACGAACGCACGGGACACACGACGCTGTTTGTCACGCACGACCAGGAAGAGGCGCTTGAGCTGGCCGATCGCGTGGTTGTCATGAGCAAGGGCAGGATTGAGCAGTCTGCCACGCCGGACGAAATCTACGACACGCCGGCCACGCCCTTCGTGTTCTCCTTCATTGGCGAGTCGAGCGTGATTCCGGTCGCTGTCGGCAATGGCCGGGCGACACTGGACGAGCGCGTGATCGACCTCGATGTCGGCACGCTGCCCGATGGGCCTGCGCAACTATACCTGCGACCGGAAGACGTCGCGATGGTCACTGATGGCGGGCCGGGAATTCCGGGTCTCGTCGTCTCGACCCGGCGCATTGGGGGCATGCGGCGCGTGACGATCGAGTGCGGGCTTGCGAGGCACCGTATCGAGTTCGACGCGCCCGCCGAAATACCGATCGCGAACTCCCAGCGCCTTCAGGTGCGCGTCATCGGGGGCCGCGTCTATGGCGCGGGATCCGAAGGCTATGAGACAGAGAAACTCGCTGCGTCCGCCACGTCCGACTTCAAGTGGGCAAAGGCCGAGGGCTGGCTCGATCGCTAGGGTCTCGCGCGCTTGCGCCCGGGCCATTTGCGCCGTCGATCCTAAAGTGTAAGTTGGCGCCAATCGGTCGGAAAACAAGCCGTACCCTCAGGGAGAGACGTTGATGTGTGACGAGCATACCGAACAGGACAATGAGCAAGGCTTCTCAGCGGGCCGGCTGTCGCGCCGTGGGTTTGGCGCGATGTCGATTGCTGCGCTCGCTGCGTGCACCACTGCGCCGCCCAACCCCGAAATGGTCACCGAGCGCGAAGTTCAGATCACGACGCCAGATGGCGTGATCGATGCGCACTATGTTGCCCCGGCCGCTGGCAAGTGGCCGGCCGTGCTGGTGTGGCCGGATATCATGGGGCTTCGGCCTGCTTTCCGTCTGATGGCGAACCGTCTCGCCAAGTCGGGCTATGCGGTGCTCACCGTCAATCCGTTCTACCGTCTGGCCAAGGGCCAGGTGTTCGACGCGACGACGGAGAAATTCTCCGACCCGCCGGTTCGCACGCGCCTCGTTGCGCTGATGGGGCCGACCGTCGGCAATCCGGAGAACACCAGGAAGGATGCGACAGCTGCTGTCGCCTGGCTCGACCAGCAGGCGGAAGTCGACACGTCCAAAGGCATCGGTACGACCGGCTACTGCATGGGCGGTCCGCTGGTGATGCGGACGATGGCGTTCGTGCCCGATCGCGTGAAGGCTGGCGGCAGTTTCCATGGTGGCGGACTTGCGACTGCTGCGCCGACTAGCCCGCACCTGCTCGTTCCGCAGATGAAGGCGAAGGCGGTCCTGATCGCCGTTGCCCAGAACGACGACAAGCAGGACACCACCGTCAAGGAGAAGGTGAAGGCTGCGTTCGACGCCCAGAACATTCCGGCTGAAGTCGAAGTCTATCCGGCCGAGCATGGCTGGTGCCCGCCCGACAGCCAGGTGTTCGACCAGGTTCAGGCAGATCGCGCGTGGGCGCGGTTGCTTGCGACCTTCGAGAAGGGCCTGGTCTAGACATCGTGGCAAGCTGAGGAATGGCCCTGCGCTTCGGTGAGGCGTGGGGCCATTTTCATGTGGGTGCAGGATGTCGGACCACAAGCCATTCTTCCGTTTTCATCCGGGCGCATATGAGCGCGGCTCGTTCGTCGCGTCCGACAAGCCATGCGATGTCTGTCGGCGGCCAAGCGTCTGGCTTTACTGCGGTCTGGTCTATGTCGCCGGAGACCCGCCGGCTGTCTGTGCGCGCTGCATTGCAGATGGTGCGTTGAGCGCTTTCAGCGAGGGTCGGCATGCGATGCACGATGCGGATTTCGCGGACGATGTGGACGATGCGCTTGCGGATGAAGTGATGCAGCGCACGCCGGGGTTCTCGACGTTCAACGCTTTCGAATGGCCCGTGCGCGGTCGAAAGCCGATGGTCTATGTCGGTCATGGCGACGAAGCGCCCACGTGGGAGAATCAGGCTGCGGCCAAGGCGATCCGAGACCTCTACGCGGACGAGGGCGAGCCGACCGATGGTACGACGCCTCATGCGATCGTTTTTCGTGAGCTCGATGGGACGCGGCATGTCGCGATCATGGATCTCGACTAGCGCGCTTCATCTCTTTTTTCTTCATCGCCACCTTCTTCCTTTTCGCCGCTGCGCGCTCGTCTGCGGTTTCCAGATTCTGCACGATCCGGGCTTTCACGATCTTCTTCACCAGCGCCGGCGGGATCGGCCTTCCCGGCTGGAACTGCATGGTCCCTTTCGACGTGGCGAAGGGGGCGGCTTCCGGAAAGCTTGCGATGATGCTGGCATTCATCGGGAAGAAGCTCAGATGCTTCCTGAAGGCGCCGAAGGCGACGAGATGGCCGTGCAGCATGAAGGTCGGTTGGCCGTAGCTGATCTTCTCCTCCGCGTCCGGCGCCGCCGCACGGATCTGTGCGCGCAGCTTTTCGAGCGCGGCGCGTGGCTCGGGCGCGAGGCGCGAGAGCCAGTCATCGGTATCGGTCGCGACGGGTGCACCCCTCATTTTCCATCGGGCGCCGTGATGGGGCGGGCGTCTTCCCAGCGATAGGGATAGATGTCGGGTTTGACGTAGACTTCGGTCGTTACCTTCAGCGGGAATTTCCCGCCCGTGGGGTAGGTGAGCTCGACGAAGTAGGCGGTGAAGCCGGTTGGCGGCTTTTCGACATTGCCGACATAGCGTCCGTCCGGCTGCGCCGTCAGGGGCGTTGACGTAAACGCCTTGTCGCCGAGCGTCTGCACGCGGAAATCGCGGGCGTTGGGGTTGGTGCCCTGCCAGAGCAGCACCGAGCTTGGCTTCGCGGCGCCCGGGTCGACGACGAGTGCGCCGTCCTCGCGCACTGTCCATGCATATTCGGGCGTGGCGCGGTTGTGGATGAGATTGTCGTACCAGGCCGTCATGCTTTCGTTGATGTCAGTGCCCGCCGTCGAGTGGCGCGAGTTGGGGAGCATGCGGAGCTGCTTAGAGCCGGGGAGAAGGTTGTAGGAAAACCTTGTGTTGTCGGGCGGGAAGAATTCATCGCCCACCGCGTTGATGATGAATTTCGGCATCTTCATCGCGGGGCGGCCGCGATAGTTGAGCGGGTCCTCGATCGTGTTGATCTCGACCATCTTGCGTCCGATCTCATCCGGGATGAGCTTGTGTTTCACATAATCGCCGAGGGCGGGCGAGAAATAGCCCATCGTCTCCCAGTGGTGACGTGTCGTGGCGTCGACATCGAGCACGTTGATGACGATGGGCATCATGCCGATCACGCGAGTGTCGAGCAGGCCGACGAGCCAGCTGGTCCAGGCGCGCTTGGAGCCGCCCGAAACGACGAAGCCATCGATTGTCTTTCTCCCGCCTGCGTCGCTGGCGAGGAATTGCTGGATTGCGGTCATCGCGGTCGTGCCGCTTTTCACCATCGGCAGGCGGGCAAGTGCGAGCGGGTTTTTCTGCCCGTCATAGCGGGCCTGCAGGTAGGCGATCATGTCGTCTTCGCTGCGCGCCTTGTCGGGCGTGTCGGCGAAGCGGATTGGCTGGTTGGGCGTCTGGCCGAGTACAGCGATGACGGAGCCAGTGTCGATCGCCATCTGGGCGAAGCGCGGTGTCGCCGTGGCGGGGGCTGTGGACGAGGACGAGCCGCCGTCAATGTAGAGGAAGGCTTTCTGGCTGGAGAGCTTGTCGGGGATGGTGACGGTGAGCCAGTGCTTCCAGACGGGGCGGTCGGATTCGGCGGCGGTCATCCAGGTCTGGGAAGTGAGTTCGAGGACGGCGCCGTGGAAGCCTGCGCCGGTGAAGGTCTTCTCGACTTTCCACGCGAAGGTGGGATCGGGCGCCGCGACATAGGCGTCGAGGATGTTGGGCGGGTTCGGCGGGATGCCCGGCGCCGATGCGCATGAGGTCGCGAGGCCGAAGGCGAGCACGAGGCTCAGCGTGTGGACGAAGCGCATATGTCTCTCCCGTGGCCTGTTCCGGCCCTGGCCGGAGTGGAGCTTGGGTTGGGCGGGGATGCAAGTTGCATCGTCGCGACGAGCCGGACCCCTGTTCGAATTCAGGCCGGTGTGAACCGCCTTTGATAACGGTGATCCGCCGACTTCCCCGCGGAATGGACGAGAGCAGTATCTCACCGGTCAAGAAGTGCGGGACGCACGTGTCGGGTAACCGCTGGTTCTGGCGGGGACGGGAAGTGTTGAGAGAGACCCGCCACCTGTCCGCTCCCCTGAAGGGGGGCAGGTGGGGTCTCTGCGGGCAGGCGCTCTGTCTCAGACCCCGATGACTTCGCTCGCCTGCGCTTCGCTCTTCAGCCAGGCCATGAAGGTGCGGGCGAGTTTTGAGGGAGTGCGCCATTTGGGGTAGACGATCCAGTACGCGAAATCGATGTCGCTGGAGCCGTCGGCGAAGGGCGAGATGAGGCGGCCGCGCTCGAGGTCGCCAGAGGCGATCGCGAATTTTGCGAGAGCGACGCCGCGGCCGGCGGCCGCTGCTTCGACGACGAGTGAGGACTGCGTGAAGCGCGGGCCGCGACTGCCGTCCACTGTGGTGACGCCGCGGGCCTTGAGCCAGCTGTTCCAGTCGGGGCGCGAGGGATCGTTCTCGGGGGACTCGTCGTGGAGCAGGACGTGGTGGGTGAGGTCGGCGGGCGAGCGCAGGGGGTGCGGGCCGGACATGAGATCGGGCGAGCAGACCGGCAGGCAGGATTCCGACATGATCTTCTCGGCGCGCAGGCCTTCATAGATGCCTTTGCCATAGCGCAGGGCGAGGTCGATGTCGGAGGAGTTGAAGTCGGTCATGGCGAGGTCGGCCGAGACCCAGACTTCGGCTTCGGGGTTCAGCTCCTGGAATTTCTCGAGCCTCGGGGCCAGCCATTTGGCGGCGAAGGAAGGGGCCGAAGAGATCATCAGCCGGTCGCGGCGGGCGGGCGCACGCATATGGTGGACGGCCTCCGACATCATCTCGAAGGCGTTGGTCAGCAGCGGCAGGGCGGCCTGGCCGGCGTCTGTCAGGAGAACCTGGCGGCCTGTGCGGCGGAAAAGGGGGGCGCCGGCGAACTCTTCGAGCTGTCGGATCTGCTGGGAAATGGCGCCCGGGGTGACGTTCAGCTCTTCTGCGGCGCGGGTGAAGGACAGGTGACGGGCGGCCGCCTCGAAGGCGCGCAGGGCGTTGAGAGCGGGAAGGCGGTCTTCCTGGGCCATTTTGCTTGAGGTTTTCTGCATCTGGAGGCGGGTAAGGGCGTCTAATGGTTCGGCTTAGCTGGGGTCCATTGCGCTGGCTGCACCTTCCGGCCATTTGCCGTTGGGGCTACAGCGGGGCACAAACCTGCAGGCGCCACGTTATATGCGCATGCGTGAGAAAAACTAAAGGGCCGAATTCAATGTCGGACGTGCCAGCCTCTCGGACGGGAGAGCCGGGGACGCATCAACAGGCGACGGGATCCGTCGCGCTGGTGGGTGCTGGCCCGGGCGATCCGGACCTTCTCACGGTGAAAGCCGCGCGCCTGATCGGCGCGGCGGACGTGATCTTTGCGGACAGGCTGGTGGGGGATGGCGTGCTGGCGCTGGCGCGCGCGGAGATCGTGTATGTCGGCAAGAGCAAGGGCGAGCATTCGGTTCCGCAGGGCGAGATTCATGCGCGCATGATCGCGGCGGCGCGCGCGGGCAAGCGCGTGGTCAGACTCAAGGGCGGCGATCCGTTCATCTTCGGGCGCGGCGGCGAGGAAGTGGAAGCGCTGCGTGTGGCGGGTGTCGAGGTTGACGTGGTACCCGGGATTTCGGCGGCGCTGGGCGTGGCGGCGTCAGCACAGATTCCGCTGACACATCGTGATGTCGCGCAGGCGGTGACGTTCGTGACCGGCCACGCGAAGCTCGGGCAGACGCCGGATCTCGACTGGGAAGCGCTGGCGCGCGGCAACCAGACGGTCGTCGTCTACATGGGCGTTGGCACGGCGGGCACGATTGCGGCGCGCCTGATTGCAGCTGGGCGCGAGTCTGCGACGCCGGTGGCGGTGATCGAGAACGGGACGCGGGCGCAGGAGATCCGCGCGTTCGGCGTGCTGTGCGAGTTGAGCGAGATCATTGTGCGGGCTGGGATACAGGGGCCGGCGCTGCTGGTGATTGGTGAGGTGGTGAGGGTCGCGCGGGACGCGCAGGCTGTGATCCAGGCCGGGCATGGCGAGAGCCGGGAACCATCCGATAACGAATCCGCACGCGGTGAACTCGGCCCCGGGTCTGCGCTTTGCGCCGCCCGGGATGATGCGTCGGGCCCGACGCTGTCCGACCTCTGGAGGATGTTCTCGTGAGTTCCGAACGTCCCAAGCTTGGGCCTGATGTTCCGAAGGTGGTGACGGCGTGGCTGTCGGCTTCGGGGCGGGTTGTATATCTGACAAAGGATCGCGCGTGGTCGGAGGACCTTGGCGATGCCGAGGTGGTAACCGGCGCTGGCGCAAATGATGTCCTGGCGTGGGCGGCGCAGGACCAGACGCGTGTGTCGGACCCCTATTTCATGCAGGTGACGGCGGACGGGAAGATCGCGGGGCGCGAGACGATCCGCGAGACGATCCGCGCGAAGGGGCCGACCAATCATCCGATGTTCGGGAAGCAGGCGGGGAACAACTGATGCCGGATCGCGCGATCAGCAGAATGACGCTCTATGGCGACTCGATTTCGGGCAACTGCCTGAAGACGAAGTGGACGGCGGACTATCTTGGCCTCGACTATGACTGGATCGAGGTGAGCGTCGTTGAAGGGGGCACGCGGTCGGATGCGTTCATGGCGATGAACCCGTCGGGGCAGGTGCCGGTGCTGCGCCTGGCCGATGGGCGTATCCTGCCGCAGTCGAACGCGATCATCCTTTACCTTGCCGAGACCTATGCCAGCGAGGCGCTGATCCCGGTCGATCCGTTCGAGAAAGCGAAGATGATGAGCTGGCTGTTCTGGGAGCAGTACAGCCACGAGCCGTATATCGCGGTGCGCCGGTTCAGGAAGAAGTTCATGAACATGAGCGATGACGAGCTTGATCCGCAGCTTCTCGCGCGCGGCCGGCGCGCGCTGGGCGTCATGGAGATGCAGCTTACCTTCTCGAACTACTTCGTGGGCGACAGCCTGACGCTCGCGGATGTTGCGCTGGTGGCGTATACGCGCGTGGCGGATGAGGGCGGCTTCGACCTCGACGAATTCCCGAACGTGCAGCGCTGGGTGGCGCGGGTCGAGACCGACCTGGGCATCGGCCATGCGAAGAAGGCTGCCTGATGTATCGCTACGACCAATTTGACGAAACGCTGGTCCGGGAACGCGCAAGACAGTTCCGTGGTCAGGTGGAGCGTCGTCTGAAGGGCGAACTGCGGGAAGAGCATTTCAAGCCTCTGCGGCTGCAGAACGGCGTTTATCTCCAGCTGCATGCCTACATGCTGCGCGTGGCGATTCCATATGGGCAGCTCAATGCGGCGAAGCTTCGCCAGCTCGCGATGATCGCGGACAGGTACGACAAGGGCTATGGGCATTTCACGACGCGGCAGAACATCCAGTACAACTGGATCAGGCTGGCCGACATGCCGGATGTGCTGGATGCGCTGGCGGATGTCGAGATGCATGCGATCCAGACGAGCGGCAACTGCATCCGCAATGTGACTTCGGACCATCTGGCGGGCGCGAACCTTGATGAGATCGAGGATCCGCGGCCGTGGTGCGAGATCATCCGGCAGTGGTCGACATTCCATCCGGAGTTTTCGAGCCTGCCGCGGAAGTTCAAGATCGCGGTGACGGCGGGGGCTACGGATCGCGCGGCGGTGCGGGTGCACGATATCGGGCTGCACATGAAGACGAATTCGGAGGGCCGCGTGGGCTTCGAGTTCATCGTCGGCGGTGGTCTCGGACGGACGCCGTATATCGGGCTGACGTTGCGCGAGTGGGTCGCAAAGGAAGACCTGCTCGACTATCTCGAAGCGAACATGCGCGTCTACAACCGCTATGGAAGGCGGGACAACAAGTACAAGGCGCGCATCAAGATCCTGGTGAACGAGCTGGGGCTTGAGGAGTACAGGCGCGAGGTCGAGGAAGAGTTCGCGGCGCAGAATAAGTGGGAGAAGGTCGTGCTTCCGCGGGAGGAAGTGGATCGGATCACGGCGTACTTCGCGCCGCCTGCATTCGCGAAGCTGCCGCCGGTGTCTGAAGGCTTCGAGGCGTTCAGGCTGACAAGCCGCGAGCAGGCGCGCTGGGCCAGGAACAACCTGCGGCCGCATCGCGTGCCGGGCCATGTCTCCGTGCATATAGCCGTGAAGCAGCAGGGCGAGGCGCCGGGAGATGCGACGTCGGACCAGATGCGCGCCATTGCAGAGATTGGCGAGCGTTACGGGTTCGACGATATCCGCGTGGCGCACGAGCAGGACGTGGTGCTGCCGCATGTGAAGCTGGATGATGTGCCGGCGGTGTATGCGGCGCTGAAGGCGGCGGGGCTGCATGCGTCGAATGCCGGCATGGGGTCGGACATCATCGCATGCCCAGGGCTGGATTACTGCAATCTGTCGAATGCGCGCTCGATCTCGGTTGCGAACGAGATCCAGGCGGTATTTGCCGATCCGGAATTCGAGGATGAGGTTGGCACGCTGCATGTGAATGTCTCGGGCTGCATCAATGCATGCGGACACCATCACGTTGGCCATATCGGCATTCTTGGCGTCGACAAGAAGGGCGAGGAATTCTATCAGGTCCTTCTCGGCGGGCGGGCCGACGAGAAGGCGACGATCGCGACCATCCAGGGTCCGGGGCTGAAGCACGAGGAAGTGGCGCCTGCGATCCGCCGCATGGTGGACACGTATCTCTCGCTTCGTCGCGACCAGACCGAGAAGTTCATCGACACGATGGGCCGCGTGGGCCAGGCGCCGTTCAAGGAGGCGCTGTATGCCGCTGCTTAAGGACGGGAAGGTCGTCGACGATATCTGGGCGTTCGCGGAAGACGGTCACGAGCTGTCGCCGGGCGGATGTATCGTGGTGTCGCTGGCGCGGTTCATCTCGGAGCATGACGAGTTGCTGGCGCGCAACCAGTCGATCGGCGTGCGGCTGCTGAACAGCGATGATCCAGCGCTTCTTGCGCCCCATCTGGACCGGCTGCATCTGATCGAAGTGCAGTTTCCAAAGTACACGGATGGGCGCGCACTGAGCCAGGCTCAGCTGCTGCGCCGGCGGCTTGGCTACAAGGGCGAGATCCGTGCGACAGGACAGGTGCTGCGTGACCAGCTGCGGCTGATGATCCGCTGCGGCATCGACGCGATGGTGATCGCAGAACCAGACGCCGAGGGCGTATACGCTGCGTCAGCCTCCGAGTTTTCAGAGTTCTATCAGTCTGCCGCCGACACGTCCGGGTCGATCTTCGTGAAGCGGCAGAAGCTGAGACAGTCCACGGCTGCTGAATGAGCGCGCCTCCCATGAGCATCGAAACACCCGACCAGATCGTCGAGCGGCTGAACGCCGAGCTGCGCGGGAAGGGGCCGCACGAGATCATCCGCGTGGCGCTGCGCGAGTTCGGACGGAAGCTGACCTATGTGTCGTCCTTCGGCGCGGAGAGTGCGGCGATGCTGGGGCTGATCGCCGACGTCGACCAGGGCATGCCGATCGTGTTCATCGACACAGGCATGCACTTTCACCAGACGCTGCAGTATCGTGACATGCTGGGGCTGGTGCTGGGCCTCACCGACATCCGCACATTCCATCCGGTAAAGGACGAGGTGAAGGCGGTCGATCCCAGGGGCGTGCTGAACAAGACGGACCCGAATGCGTGCTGCGAAGTGCGCAAGGTGCGGCCGCTGGCGCCAGCGCTGGAAGGGTTCGATGCGTGGATCACGGGGCGCAAGCGCTTCCATGGCGGCGGGCGCACGAAGTTGCCGGTGGTCGAATATTTCGAGGGGCGTTACAAGATCAACCCGCTGGCGGACCAGACGCCGGAAGACCTCGCCGCCCTGGTTGCCGAGAAGCACCTGCCGCCGCATCCGATGGTGGCGGAGGGCTATCCCTCGATCGGCTGCTGGCCCTGCACGGCGCGGCCGCTTGATCCTAACGACATCCGGTCCGGGCGCTGGGTGGGCTTCAAGAAAGAAGAGTGCGGGCTGCACCTGACCCGGCAGGAACGGCCGCGGGTGTTCTAGGTCTGCTCACGCTTACGCCATCGTAATGACGTTGCGGCGACATGCGCATCCCATGGGTGGGCAGGGGCTCTGCCATTTGTTAGACAAGCCTTGGGGGAACGGATGGGCTGCTGAGCCCGTTCGCGTCAGGGGCGGTGCAAGCGAGCGCGGAGTGGCGGTATGTCGATCTGGTGGCTGATCCCGGCATTCGTGGGCCTTGTGGGCGTACTGATGCTGGTGGGCGGTTTCGCCAAGCTGTTCAAGGCGAACCTTGGCGGGGGTCTTGTGCGCGTGCTGTTCGGCGGACTGACGCTGGCGGGTGCGATGATCGTGGGGCTGATCGGTCTCAATCTGCAGACCTATGCGGCGCTCTCGAAGGAGCGGCTGGCGGGGCAGGTGGTGCTGAAGAAGAACGGCGATTTCGACTACACGGCGACGATCGATCTCGCGGATGCCGAAGGCAGGCTGCGTGGCCAGCCGAGGGATTTCCAGATCACTGGCCAGCGCGTGCACATCGAAGGCCCGGTGGTGAAGTTCAAGCCGTGGGCCAACGTCATCGGTATCGACTCGCTGTTCAAGGTGACCGAGGTCTACGGCACCTATGTGAATCCCAACTGCACCAACAAGTATTCGCCGCGCCGCGAGACGACCGAGGAATGCAGGACGGGCGACTTCATGGGCTGCCTCGGGTCGAGCTGGCAGATGCTGGACCTTGCGGATTTCTCGCACACATCGGCGAGCGGACAGCTGATGGACGATGGCGCGATCTACGACATCTATGCGAGCCAGGACGCGTTCGAGCTGAAGCCGAACGAGAGCAATGCTGTGGCGATGGCGCTGCAGGATCAGGTTGCGCCGCGCGGGCCGGTTGACTGCGATCCGGTGACGGGCCCGGTGCAGACGCCGAGCGGTGCGGTCGAGTATCGTCCGCCGGCGGCGACGGTAGCGCCGCAATCGACGCTGCCGCCTGTGCAGGGCACGGTGCAGCCGCAGGTGATGCCGCCGCAGCCGGCGCCGGCGCCGAACTAGACGCGCGCGCGATCGACAGGCGTCAGCGGCCCTCGCCCATGTCGGCGAGCGCCCAGTCGGCAAACGCCGCAAGGTCGCCGCCGCTGAAGAGGAAGCCGCGGACGCCGGCGGCCCTGGCGGCGTCGAGATCGGCCTGCTTGTCGCCGATCAGGAAGGAGCGCTCCTTGATCACGGGGAAGTCGGTCATCGCGCGGATCAGCATGCCAGGCTTTGGTTTGCGGTCGTAGCTGTCCCTCGTGTAGCGCGGGATCGTGCCGTCCTCGTGGAAGGGGCAGTGGTAGATCCGGTCGATGTGGGCGCCGGTCGCACCAAGCTCGGCCGACATCCAGTCGTGCAGGGCCTGCATCTGCTCTTCGGTGTAGTAGCCGCGCGCGATGCCGGACTGGTTGGTGACGACGAAGACCCACCAGCCTATGTCGTTGAAGCGGCGGATGACGGCTTGCGCGCCGTCGACCCACTCGAAATTCTCGCGGCTGAAGACGTAGCTGTGATCGACGTTGATGACGCCGTCGCGGTCGAGGAAGAGGGCGGGGCGGGCGGCTGGCATCTCTAGCCGGAATGCGTGGCTGGCGCTGCGTCGGCTGGCGGATCGGCGGGCTGCTCTTCCACCTGCGGCGCGACGGCGAGGCCGCGCATCAGCGGCAGCAGCGAGACCGCGCAGAATACCGCAGCGAGCGCGAAGGCTGCGCCGGGGAAGAAGAAGGGCGCGCCTGGGGCGGTGAAGGAGTAGAAGATCTGCGTCATTGCGAGCGGTGCGACCATGTTGGATAGCGAGTTGACGCTGGCGATTGCGCCCTGGAGTTCGCCTTGCGCATTCTTCGGCGTGCGAACTGACATGATCTGGTTCATCGCAGGGCCAAGCACGCCGGCGAGCGCGCCGAACGGGATAATCAGGTAGACCATCCATCCTTCGGTTGCGGCGGCATAGGCGGCGAAGGTTACGACGCAGATGAGGAAGCCGAAGACGGCGGTGTTGGTTGACCCGAAGCGCTTGATGATCGGACCGATCAGCGCGCCCTGCACGACGGCGGAACCGATGCCGACAACCATCAGCGCAATGCCGATCAGGCCCTCACCCCAGCCGAAATTGACAGCAGAGTAGTAGCCGAACGTTGCCGGATAGACCCAGTAGGAAAACTGGAAGAGGCCAAGGGCCAGCATGAACCAGGCAAGATAGGGCACCTTGGCGAGGTGCGCGAACGTGCCGAACGCGTTGGCGCGCTTCCATTCGAAGCGGCGGCGATGCTCGCGCCCAAGCGATTCCGGCAGCACGAACAGGCCGTAGCAGAAGTTGATTGCTGCAAGCGCCGCCGAGGCGAAGAACGGGTAGCGCGGATCGAACTGGCCGAGGAAGCCGCCGATGGCGGGGCCAAGGATGAAGCCGAGGCCGAAGGCTGCGCCGAGCATGCCGAAGGCCTGGGCGCGCTGCTTCGGCTCCGTGACGTCGGCGATATAGGCAGAGGCGGTTGAGTGAGTGGCGCCGGAAATCCCTGAAAGCACACGCCCGAGGAAGAGCAGCCAGATGGTGTGGGCGAAACCCATGATGAGGAAGTCGATCGCCAGCGTGCCGATCGACACCAGCAGGACAGGGCGGCGGCCGAACCTGTCCGACAGCCCGCCAAGGATGGGCGCGCTGAGAAAGTTCATCACCGCATAGACCATGGTAATGTATCCGCCCCACGGCGCGGCTTCCGACAGCATCGCTTCGAGCGGGAGCAGGTTGCCTTCGCTCGCCAGCGTGCGGGCGGATTCCAGCGCCGCCTCGCCGTTCAGCAGCTCGGCCATCAGGTAGGGCATCGAGGGCATGACGACCGCGAAGGCCATCATGTCGATGAACACCGTCACGATGATGAAAAAGAATGCATTCTTGCCGAGCCGCGAAGCCCCGGTTGCGGGAGGAGAGGCGTTTGCGGCGGACATGTCCGGCTCCGGGACGTGTGACCAAGCGCGGATACGCCGGGCGGGCTTGTGCAGTCAATCAGGGAGGCGTGGAGGAAGGGTTTCTGCCGCGCGTTGTGACAGGCGTTCGAGGCCCGCGCGCCATTGTTCGCCCTGGCGCTGGTTTGTGAGCTGCAGGGGGAAGCCGTGGCGGGCGACATGGTCCTGCGGCACTGATTCCCAGCCGCGGTGTTCCACGCTTACACGTGTCTCGGCGCCGACCCGTTCGAATGTCACCTCGACCTCGGTGGCGTGACCGGGCCCGAAGCTGGCATGGCGCCATCCGACCACCAGACGCTCCCCCGGCGCCCAGGCGCGCACGGGGCCGATCTCGAAGACTTTGCCGCCGGGCAGGCGCTCGATCAGCCGGCCGCCTTCGCCGTCGGCGCCGGGAGGCTCGAATGCCAGCGTGCCAGGGCTGCGCGGCGTGAAGCGGAAGAAGGCGCTGTCGGCCCACCAGACGCCGATTTCCTCCGTGAAGAGCGCGAAGGCCTCGTCGGGCGAGCAGGGAACGCGCAGGGAGACCACCACGCGGGAGGTCATGGCGCCTTCTTCCGGGCGGGCTTACTGTCCTGCCGCTCTGCAACGTATGCCGCGAAGGCGGAAAGCTGTTCGCTCCAGCCTTGCTCCGCGCGCTCCAGCCAGGTCTTCAGCTCGGAGAGACGCTGTGTGTTGAGGGCGTAGACGCGGACCCGCGCGTCGAACTCCGGATGCGTTTCGGTGACCACGCCGGCGGACCTGAGAGCCTTCAGGTGGCGGCTCATGGCAGGGGCTGCAAGGCCAAGGCGATCGGCAAGTTCTCCTGCGCGCAGGGGGCTGCGGCCCAGCATTTCCACGGCGCGCCTGCGCGCGGGATCGGCGAGGGCTGCGAGCAGCGTATCGACATCGGGCTTTCGAGAGGGCTTTCGCGCGCTCATGCGGTCAGGCGAAGTGCGGTGGGCGTCATCTCAGTCCTTGCCATATCCATCGCGCGCCCAGGTCCTGAGGCCGGTCTCCCTGTCCCAGTCCGCCGGAGTGACGTGGCGAACGGGTTCGGAGAACGACCAGATGTGACCTTCGGGGTCGCGCGCCTGGTAGGTGCGGTCACCGTAGAACTGGTCGGCGGGTTCCATGACGATGTCGGCTCCAGCCGCGCGGGCGATGGCGCAGTGGTCGTCTGCCGTCTGGCCGCGCAGCTGGACATGAGTGGTCTGCGTGTTGCGGCCCTTGAGGGAGGCAGGGCTGCGGCGGCTCTCGTCCCACTCCGTGCCAACCATGATGAGGCCGTCGCCATAGCGCATCTGCGAGTGTTGCAGGCCACCATGCTCGTCCTCGATCAGCAGCTCCATTTCGAAGCCGAAGGCCTTCTGCAGGAAATCGAGGGCGGCTCGCGCATCGCGATAGAAGAGGGCGGGGGTGATGGTGGGGTGGACCAAGAGCGGTGCTCCCTGAACCTGGAATACATTTGCAATAATGCGCAATATTTCTACAAAAAAGCAACTAATACGTCAAGCACAGGCTTTCTGCTGCAGCGCTGATTCCGGGCGGGTTTCAGGCGTCGGGGGTCCAGGCGCCGTCCGCGCCTTTGCGGAACAGCATGAAAGAGCCGGGGTCGAAATCCGGCGTGTCCTGGCCGAGCGAGAAGAACCAGGCATAGCCGCCGAAGATCCGCCAGAAGGCTGTGGCGCCTTCGTCGCGGCCATAAGCGCCGCACATCGAGACGGGTTCGTCCACCGGAAGCGTTGCCCGTTCGGCTTCAGAGAACTGCAGTACAAGAGCATCCTTCGGCCAGCCGGGCGCGTTCGCGGCCTGGACCGAGCATTTGGCGCGCTCGGCCACCGGCGCATTCTCGACGAGATCGCGGATCACCTTCTGTGGGTCGGCAGGGTCAGCCATGAAGATGCGGACAGGCTCGATCGGGGTGTCGCCGACCACCTGATCGCCATAGAGCGCGGACGCCGTGTAGGTAAGCGCCGCGGAGTGAGCGCCTGCGCCGAACTCGAATGCCGTGGTGATGTTCTTGCAGGTGAGGACGCGATAGACGATGGCCTCATCACCACTCGGCAGCGGGGTCTCGGTGAAGCCCCATGTGCAGCCGTCGGGCGTTTCGGTTGCGAGGCCAATCTCGGGGTTCACATAGTTGACGGCGCGGCCGGCGCAGATGCCTGTGACGGACAGGCGCGGGCCATCGTCCGGGCACGGCGCAGCTTCCGGGCTGGCGGAGAGCGCGTCAGCGGCCGCGGCTGTTTCCACGGGCGGCGATTGCCCACCGCAGGCGACCAGCAGGGTGAGCGCGGCCAGGCCGGCGGCGAGCGAAAGTGACGGCTTCATGACGTGTCCCCCAATGCGGCGACTTCCCTACGCCGCATGAAACCGTTAGCGCCAAAAATGACGGGCTGAAAGATGCCGGCGCGCTGAACCGACTGGTCCGGGCGTGGGCGCCTTGCGTATCGGGAAGATCGGACAAGGGGATCAATGCATGCTGCGAATGATCGCAATCGTGGGGCTGCTGGGCGGCTGCACGATGGTCCCTGGGCCGTCGCCGGCAGCTGGCATGGACGGCAGGTGGGTTGTCGACCTGTCGACGAACCCAGCTGAGCCCTACACGAAAGCAATGGAGCTGCGGCTTGCGCAAGATGGTGTTGCGACGGGGTCGTTCTACGACAGCGAGATCCTTGCCGGACGGTGGAAGACCGATCGTGGTCGCACCTGCGTGAGCTTCCGTACGACGGATGGCGCGGGGCCTTATCATTCGGCGGCCTGTCTGACGGGCGATGGCCGCATTGCGGGCCAGACCTGGGCGGAGCATCGCGACTTCCTGTTCAACTGGAACGCGACGCGCGAGTAGGCTTCACGCCCCGGGCCATTCCGGTTTGCGCTTTTCGAGGAAGGCGCGGAGGCCTTCCTGCGCGTCGGCTGAGGTCGCAAGTGTGCAGAAATCGTCGACGGCGCGGGCGACGGCGTCGGTGTAGTCGCGGTCGGCTTCGCGGTGGAAGGCGGCGCGGCTGAAGGCGATCGCGGCGGGGGATTTCGCGGCGATCAGGCGGGCGGCGTCCATGGCCTCGGGCAGGGCGCGTGGCGCGACGCGGCTGGCGAGGCCGAGATCCAGGGCTTCGTGGGCGTCGAATGTACGGGCCGTGAAGAGGAGGTCGAAGGCGCGGTAACGGCCGACGACGCGGTGCAGGTGTGCGAAGTGGATGGCCGGGGGCAGAGCGAGGTTGATCTCGGGATAGCCGAAGCTTGCAGCCTCCCCCGCAATGATCATGTCGCATGAGATGGCGAGCGTCATGCCGCCGCCGCGTGCTGCGCCATCGACGGCGGCGATGGTGGGTTTGCCCATGTTTCGCTGCACGTCCCACAGCTCGATATAGAGGCGGTTGAGGAAGGCGCGGATGGTGGGGTCGTCGCTGCCGAGGATGATGTCGAGGTCAAGCCCGGCGCAGAACATCTTCGGAATGTCGCTGGCGAGCACCACCACGCGCACATCGGGATCGGCGGCGGCGCGGCGGAGGGCGGCGATGATCTGGTCGAGGAAAGCGATTGAGAAGGCGTTCAGCGGCGGGCGCGCCAGGGTGATGACCGCGATGTCGTCGGCGGCGGCGTAGCGGACGTGTTCATCCGCCATGATGTGGCCGCCTGTGTTGACCGGTTGGCGACGCGATCAACCGCATTGTTCCTGCATGACAGTTCTCTGCTGGGGCACGGATTGCATCGTGCAGTTGCGGCCTTGCGCGTCACAGCGGCTCTGCAGGGTGGACGTGGTGATGGTTTTCGGGACCATGCGGCATCCGGGTTTCGCCGTCGCGACCGGACTGGGCGCTGCGGCCTTCATTGCGCAGAGGCCGGAGATGACTTCCGATCCCACGCCCCAGCTGATCTTGTAGTTGTCGCCGTCCTTTGTCCACGTTCCAGAGGACAGCCAGCTGTTCGGGTCAGATGCGCCGAACTCGAAGACATGGCCATCGCGCATCAGGCGATATTCGCGCTTGTCGGCCATGGGGCCGTTGCGGATCGCATAGCGCTGGCCTGTGGAGGCAAGCCGGGCCACCACATCATTCTTCGCATTGGCCGGACGCGGCGGCGCGGACGGCGGAGGCGCATAGCTCTCGGGCAGAAGCAGGTAGCTGCCGCCATAAAGCTCCATGGCGGCGCTGCGCAGTTCGACGACGCGTGCGTCGGTCCTTGCCATGCCGGGCGGGGTGAGCACCATGGCCCACTGCGCGCGGTTGCCCCGCGCGACGGCATAGAACCAGGCGCGCCACTGTCCACTGCTGGCGGCGAATGCGGTTTCGGCCGTCAGCACGCCGCGCTCGTTGCGGATCGCCGGTTCGGCCGGCATGCCCGCGCCCCAGCCCGTGAGGCGGGACTTGATGATGTTGCCGAACCAGCGCGTGAGATCGTCGCCTGGAACAAAGGCTGGGGTCAGCGACAGCGTGGCGAACTTGCCATCCGCCTGGCAGGCGGAGACGAGGGTGAGGCCATCCTCCGTGCGATAGGTCGAGGGGGGCGGTTGCGCTCCGGCGGGCCTGGCCGTCCCTTGCGCTGACGCTGTCGCGGCGAACAAAAGCGCAAGCGATGCGGCGGCGAGCCGGATGTGGCGAGCAATCATGACGTCCCCCGTCTGGATGCCTCAAGGCAAGGCTACAGTATCCAGGTGCTGACCGATAGCGTTCGGCGCAGGTCGCCCCCGGCTGGACGACTTACGCTCCGAGCAGGTCGGGGCCCTGGTTGCGGACATTGCCGACGGCGGGGTTGGCGGGCCAGGCGCGCAGCCAGTCGGACGGGCAGGGCTTCAGCAGGGCGTGCGGATCGCGGTCATCGAGGTCGAGCCAGCGCGTGTTGTGTTCGGGTGCGAGGATCACCGGCATGGATGCACTGATGCCGGCGACGGCGAGGTTGGGCTCGCATGTGACGATGGCGAAGGTGTCGAATTCGGAGCCGTCGATCATGGCGCGGCTCCACAGGCCGGCAAAGAAGAACCACGCGCCGGAGGTCAGCGCGAAGGCAAAGGGCGTGCCGCTGCTCCACGCATAGAAGCCGGAAGCGGGGATCAGGCAGCGGCCCTGGCGGAAGGCCCCGGAGAAGGTGTTGCTGGTGGCAAGGTCTTCGGCGCGGGCGTTGAAGGTGGAGAACTTCTTTTCGGAGAGCGGCTGTTTCCACCAGACGGGGACGAGGCCCCAATAGGCGGGGGCGACCTGGATGGCGTGGCGCGGGGCGTATTCGCCATCGGGCGCGCGACGGAGGATGGGGGCGAAGCTGCCGGGCGGGATGTTGTAGTCGGGCTCGGGCGGCTCGACGCCGGGTGGGGGAACGAGATCGATCGCGGCGCGGTAGTCGGCCCAGGAAATGGCGCGGCGGAAGAAGCGGGAGGTCATGCGCGGAGGGTAGGGCCTGTCCGGGGCTGGTGAAAGCGCGTTGACGGCGGTGCGGCGGCGCACTTAGCTGGGGTTCGGGACTTGAGCGTCGGGACAGGGGATATCGGGCAATGAAGATCGTTCTGGCGAGTGGCGTGATCCTGCTGGCGGCGGCGTGTTCGCCCGCGCCGGCGAGCGAGACGGCGGCGCCTGCCGCTGCGCCGAGTATGGAACCGGCGCCGGCGCCGATGGCTCCGCCGGAAATCGCGATCCAGACAAATCTCATTGGCCGGTGGGGTGTCACGATGGACGCGTGCGCGCCTGCCAATGCGTCGAAGGATGGCGTGATCGAGATCACGCTATCGACCGTCGCGATGGGGCTGGATGCGTGTACGATCAGCAGCACGACGCCGGAGGGCGCCGGGACGATGATGGTCCTGCAGTGCAAGAGCGGCGAGGGCGGCGAGGACTACGAACGCAATTTCAGCGTCGTGTCGTCGACGCCTGAAACGATGACCTGGGTCAAGGAGGGCGGCGAGGGCGAGCCCTATGTGCGCTGCCCGTAGGGCGTGTGCATCTGCCCGCTTGATGGCGGCGGCAACGGCGCGTTATCTGCCTCCCGTTGGGTATACAGGGAGCAGGTCGTGGGACGTCTTACAGGTTCACTGGTTGCAGCATGCATGATGGTCGCGGCGGCGATGCCCGCCATCGCCGATCCGCTGGATCATGCCGGGCTCAAGACCATGCTGACGGGCATGGGCTATACGCCGAAGGAGACCGGTGTGGCGCCGGCGCAGTTGCTGGAAATCAATGTCACGACGGCGAGCTTCAACGTTCCGGTCGGGCTTGAGGTCAGCGGCAGCGGCCGCTTTGTCTGGGCGCGGGCGACGCTGGGCGACGTCGGCCTGACGGGTGAGCAGGCGCTTCAGGCGCTGCAGAGCAATGCGCGCACCCAGCCGGTGGTGTTCTGGCTGACATCGAAGAACCAGCTGGTGATCGGCATGGCGATCGACAACCGCGATGTCACACCCGAGCAGCTCCGCTTTGCGATCGACAAGATCGCCGTGGATGTGAACAACACGGCGCCGATCTGGAACAAGCCGCAGTAAGGCGTGGAGTCTTGACGATGAAGATCAGTGCCGCATGCGGAGCGATCGTGCTGGCGACGGCTATAGGGGCATGCTCGCCCGCGCCGGCGAGCGAGACGGCGACCCCGGCTGTTCCGGCAGCGATCGAGGCGCTCCCGCCAGCCCCGATGGAGCCGCCGCAGATTGCGATTCCCGCCGCGCTTCTCGGCCGGTGGGGCGTCACAGCGGAAGCCTGCGGGCCATCGAATGTCCCCAAGAATGGCCTGTTCGAGATCTTTCCGGACATGGTTCTCATGGGGCTGGACGAGTGCAAGGTGACGCGCGCCGAGCCGGAGGGCGAGGGCGTGCACATCGTCGCGACGTGCAGGAGCAATATCGACGACGAGGCGGACTATGAGCGGGATTTCAGCTTTGTGTCGTCCTCGCCCGACACGATGACCTGGATCACCGAGGGCGGTACGCCCGAGCCGTATGTGCGCTGCCCGTAGGCTGCGCGTCCGCAATCGGCCCAGCGAGCGCTGTCCGGGATGCTATCGCTCTGGGGCTCCAATTCGATGGAGGGCCCGGGGACGCGGGATGCGCCGCGTGGTTTGGCGACGCTGTTGCCAACGCTACCGGTAGGAAGAAGAAACGCGGATCCCGCGTCCCCGGCAGGTGTTGTGCAGCGGCTCGGGCGGGAAGTGGGGTATTTCACCCGGCCTGGTCCTCATTCTAACAGCCGCTGGCGTGCGGGCCATGGTGTTCAGCCATGGTCCCCCGCGACATGAGGGAAACTCGCCGGAGGCTCAATGCCATTGCGCCCCGGCGCCTCATGAAATCCCGGCCTGTCGGCATGTCTGGACACGGGCTCTTCACGCTCGCCTGCATCCACCCCGCGCCGTTGAACATCACGACTGCCCTCCATGCGGTATGGATGGACGCAGTATCTCACAGCTCCGGAGGTGAGGGACGCGCTGGTGTGGAATCGGCCGACCTGTTCAGCGCAGCGCGTTGAAAAGGTTCGGATCGAGCGTGAAAGCCTGCGTCCAGAATCGGCTGGTTTGGCGAGGCTTGCGTGGGCGCGCGGCGCTCGCCTAGATGCGGCGCAGACGGGGAGTCTGGACGGATGCGCGTGAAAGTGTTTGGCGGCGTTCTGGCGCTGGCCATTGCGGGATTGTCGGGCGTGGCGCTGGCGCAGGGCGGCTCGGGCCTTGTGGGGGGCCAGTACACGCTCACCTGGTCGGCCGACCATGGCAGCGGGTCAGAGCAGATCTGCCTAAACAACATGGAAGAGTTCCGCGACCCGGCGCATGTGGTGGCGGCCTACCTGAACGACTACAATCCGAGCTGCAGCACCTCGTCTCGGGGAGGCGGTGTCTATGATGTCAGTTGCTCGGGTACGCTGGTGGAGGGGACGTTCACCGTCCTCAGCTCCGGACAGACTTCGCTCTCCGTTTCAGGCGGCGTGCTGATGAACACCGACGGACAGGGCGGCCGCCAGCGCCTGAGCGCGCGGATTTCGCTGCAGCGCGACGGGGATTGCTGAGCGCGGCGCGCGGGCTGTGAGCCTCGCGCGCCGCTGGCAAGCCGGCTACCTGAAAATACTCCTTGCGACCGGTGCCGTCGTGGCGGCCGGACGTCATGCAGCACTTCTTGAAACCGCCTCCGCGAACCGCAGGGGCAGGGATCATTGCGGCCGAGCTTCTCGGTGAGCTCGATCTTGCCGCCTTTGATGAAGCGGCGCCCGCGCTTGACGTGCGTCTCGCTGGGGAAGCCCTTACGCCGCTTGCTCATGGTCTGGGGCGTGAAAGGAGAAGGTGTCGTCGTGATGCTTGCGTGCCATGCCAGCCTCCTGTGTTGAGGGGGCGGTGGGTAACACAGGGCGGGAGCGCATGACCAGCCGCGCCATCGGATGCATTGAGCGAGGCGACATGCAGT
>JALHLR010000031.1 GCA_022844475.1 Hyphomonadaceae bacterium
GGCTTCGAACTCGCGCTGATGTGCGATGTCTTGCTGGCCTCCGCCGAGGCGAAGTTCGCCGACACGCACAGCCGCGTCGGCCTGATGCCAGTGTGGGGGCTTTCGCAGAAACTGCCGCGCATCATCGGCGCGAGCCGCGCGAAGGAGCTGTCGCTTACGGGAAACTATCTTGATGCGGAGACGGCCGAACGCTGGGGCCTTGTGAATCGGGTCTATGCGCCGGAAGCGCTGCTGCCGGCGGCGAAGAAGCTGGCGGCGGAAATGGCAGGCGTCGAGGGCGGGCTGCTGAAGCGCATGAAGGCGGTGATCGACGACGGACTCTCCCTGCCCCTGCCCGAGGCGCTGAAGATGGAGATCCAGCGCGGTTCGGCCAACAATTCGGTGGTGACGCCGGAAGCGGCCGAAGAGTCGCGCAAGACAGCGATGGCCCGCGGCCGGGAGCAGACGAGCTAAGGTGAGCTGGTCGCGGACATATGACGGCGCGGAGCCGATGCGCGTCAACAAATGGCTGGCGCAATCCGGCGTGTGTTCCAGGCGCGAGGCGGATGAGCTGATCGCTGCCGGCGCGGTGCTGATCGATGGGACACGCGTCAACGATGCGGGCCGCAAGATTGCAGCAGGCCAGACGCTGGTGCTGAACGATCGCGCGGAGCTGGGGCTTGAGGCGCAGATCTCGGTGATGATCCATAAGCCGGTGGGCGTCGTGTCGGCGCAGCCTGATCCTGGACAGACGCCCGCGGCGCGCCTGCTGACATCCGAGCGGCAGGCGGGCAGCGGCTCTGTGCCCTCTTCGCGCGCGAGCCTGCCGCCGCTTGGCCGGCTCGACCAGGACTCGCGGGGGCTTCTGCTGCTGTCGGAAGACGGCGTGCTGGCCAAGGCGATCATCGGGCCGGAGTCCGAGGTCGACAAGGAATATGTCGTGACGGTGGCCGGCAAGGTCATGCGCGAGAAGGTGCAGAAGCTGCGCCATGGCCTCGAGCTGGACGGGCGCAAGCTGAAGCCGGCGAAGGTGACGCTTCAGGACGTGCAGGTCTTGCGCTTCGTGCTGAACGAGGGTCGCAACCGGCAGATCAGGCGCATGTGCGAGCTTGTCGATCTCGAGGTGACGGACCTCATCCGCGTGCGTATCGGGCCGCTGCTGCTTGGCGATCTGCCCGAGGGCAAGTGGCGGCATCTGACGGCGCAGGAGCGCGATGCGCTGGTCAGGGCGGGCGGGTAAGGCGCAAAGCCTCCTGGTCGGGTCAGGAAAGGAGCTTCTGGTAAAGCGCCAGGGTCTCGCGGTCGAAGCAACAGAACAGGACTTCGATTCTGCTTTCGCGTATCGCAAGTGAATCGCGCACGGTCGCTACGGCGACCTCTGCTGCGGCGTCTTTCGGATAGCCGTACACGCCGGTCGAGATTGCGGGGAATGCGATGGAGCGCGCCGCGTGATCGGACGCAAGCCGCAGCGAACTGCGGTAGCAGCTCGCCAGCAGTTCAGCCTCGCACGCCCCGCCACCGCGCCAGACCGGGCCGACCGTGTGGATCACATGAAGGTGCGGCAGGTTGTGGGCGCCGGTGATGCGCGCCTCCCCCGTCGGGCAGCCGCCGAGCGCGCGGCACTCGGCAAGTAGGCCGGGCCCTGCCGCACGGTGGATCGCACCATCGACGCCGCCGCCGCCGAGCAGCGATGCGTTCGCCGCGTTGACGATGATATCGGCCTTCACACAGGTGATGTCGCCTTGCTCTGCTCTGATCTGCGCCATGGCCGTCCCGGACGGTGCAATACAGGCCGGAAAACAGCATTCCCGCGCCAGTTCATTGCCCGACATTGCAGAATCACCCGTCTCGCGTAAATGACCCGCGAGAGACGGGGCAGCCCCCGCCGGAGCTTTCTGATGAGCATCGACCAGAAAGTCGCCTGTCGCCGCGCGCCGAAGCTGCCGGATCATCTGCCGCGTGCGGCAGAATGGAAGCGCGAGGACTATAAGGAAACGCCGATCCACGTGTTTTCGGATCGGACGTGGCGTATCAGCGTCATCGTGGAAAGCTGCGCCGACGACGAAGACCCACGGAAAGCAATCGCCGAGGAGCTCGACGCCGCCGGGGACGATGGTGATCCAGCCAGCTTTGGCATGATGGCCTATGTGACACTTGAGCCTTCCAGCGCGCCACAGGATGGCGTTGACCTGCAGATGGCGGTTCTGGAAATGCTGTGCGAAACCTGCGACGGCCTGGTGCTGCCGAACTGAGGATAGAGATGATCGACCTTTCCCCGCTCCTCAAGGACCAGACTGCCGCCGATGCGGCGGCACAGGGCATCAAGGCGGACGAGTACGCCATCCTGCTCGACAGGCTGGGCCGGGCGCCGAACAAGGTGGAGCTCGGGATATTCTCCGTGATGTGGTCGGAGCACTGCTCCTACAAATCCACGCGCCGCCATCTGGGCAAATTTCCGACCAAAGGTACGCGCGTGATCCAGGGGCCTGGTGAAAATGCCGGCGTCGTCGACATCGGCGACGGGCAGGCGTGCATCTTCAAGATGGAGTCGCACAATCACCCGTCCTACATCGAGCCCTATCAGGGCGCGGCGACGGGCGTGGGCGGTATCCTGCGGGATGTGTTCACGATGGGCGCGCGACCGATCGCGCTGGTGAACGCGTTGCGCTTTGGCGATCCAAGCCATCACAAGACGCGCTCGTTGGTCGCGGGCGTGGTCGGCGGAATCGGCGGCTACGGAAACTGCGTCGGCGTGCCGACGGTGGCGGGCGAAACCCAGTTCCACAAGGGATACAACGGCAACATCCTCGTCAACGCGATGGCGGTGGGCCTCGCAGACACGGACAAGATCTTCTACTCGCGCGGCGCCGAGCCGGGCAATGCGATCTTCTATGTGGGATCGAAGACAGGGCGCGACGGCATCCATGGCGCAACGATGGCGTCTGCGGAATTCTCGGAGGGCGATGAGGAAAAGCGGCCGACTGTGCAGGTCGGCGACCCGTTCACCGAGAAGCTCCTGATTGAGGCTTGCCTTGAATTGATGGCAACCGACTGGATCCAGTCGATTCAGGACATGGGTGCAGCGGGGCTCACCTCCTCCTCCGTAGAGATCGCAGACAAGGGCGGCGTCGGTGTCGAGATGGACATGGACAAGGTGCCCCAGCGCGAGACGGGCATGACAGCCTACGAGATCATGCTGTCGGAGTCGCAAGAGCGGATGCTCATGGTGCTTAAGCCCGGCAAAGAGGCAGACGCGAAGAAGATCTTCGACAAGTGGGACCTAGATGCCGAGGTGATCGGCTACACGACAGACACCGGGCGGCTTGTGCTTAAGCAGCAGGGTCAGGTTGTGTGCGATATTCCGGTACCGCCGCTGTCGCAGGATGCGCCCAACTATGACCGGCCGTGGAATCCGCCCAAGCCTGCACCGGCTCTCGATATCTCGAAACATCCGGAGCCTGCAGATTATGGCGAGGTGCTGCTGAAGCTGATGTCGTCGCCGGACATGGCGTCGAAGCGCTGGATCTGGGAGCAGTATGATCGCCACGTTATGGGCGATACGATCGACAGCTCCCAATCGGGCGGCGACGCCGCCATCGTGCGCATTCACGGCACCAACAAGGGTCTCGCGATCTGCTCGGACTGCAACCCGCACTATGTGGCGGCCGACCCCTATGAGGGCGGCAAGCAGGCGGTGGCGGAAGCCTATCGCAACCTCAGCGCGGTTGGCGCGACGCCGATCGCGATCACCGATAACCTCAATTTCGGCAATCCGGAAAAGCCCGACACGATGGGCGTGATCGTGAAGGCGATCGAGGGCATGGCGGAAGCCTGCCGCGTCCTCGAATTCCCGGTCGTGAGCGGGAACGTGTCCTTGTATA
Organism: Hyphomonadaceae bacterium; assembly: GCA_022844475.1. Taxonomy (GTDB): domain Bacteria; phylum Pseudomonadota; class Alphaproteobacteria; order Caulobacterales; family Hyphomonadaceae; genus UBA7672. The sequence continues at coordinate 3,861 of JALHLR010000031.1, forward strand.
ACGAGACGGACGGTGTGGGGATTCCGCCGACGCCGGTGGTGGGCGGGATCGGGCTGATCGAAAACCTCGACCATGTGGCGACGCTGAAGGGGGCGCAGCAGGGCGATGAGCTGTTCACACTGGGGGCCACCGACCGCCATCTCGGGGCATCGGTCTATGCGCGCGTGATTCTGGGGCTCGATGGACCTGCCGCAGGCTCCCCGCCGCGGGTCGATCTTGCCGTCGAGATGCGTAACGCCGCGATTGTTCGAAAATTGATTGGTGCGGGACTGGTCAGTGCCGTGCACGATGTGAGCGATGGTGGAGTCGCTTGCGCTGCAGCCGATATGGCGCTGGCGAGCGGCATTGGCGTCGAGTTGAGGTATGCCGACGACGATCGCGACGTCTCAGACCTGTTCGGCGAAACTCAGGCTAGATACTTGCTGGCGATCAAACCAGCCGACCGTGAAGCTGCGATGAAGGTGATGGCGCAAGCGCCGCACTTCCTGACCGGCCGGTTCGGAGGCGACTCCCTCTTTAGTGAAAGCCGCATATCGGGTCGACGGATTGACGTCCCCCTCTCCACCCTTCGCGCGGCGCACGAGGGCTGGCTGCCGAACTACATGAAGGGCGGCGGCTGATCGCGCGCGGTTGGCGCTGCAAGAACGCGCGTTCGGAATGATTCTAAAATCTCTTGCCGGTGTTGCCCTGCTCCCACGGTACGCAAGCCGCCTCGCTGATGCTGTTTGTCACTATTGTGTCGGCGCACCATCTCTCTAGAAACGGCGCGGGACCAGTTCCGGCTGCCGGCGAGCCGGGCTGCTGGCGATTGAGGGAAGGACTTGAACCATGGCGATGGAGCGAACGACGCTCGAAGCCTATCTGCGGGACGCGTTTCCGGACGCGCAGATCACGCTCAAGGACCTTGCCGGCGACAATGATCACTGGAGCGCCGAGATCGTCTCCGAACAGTTCCGTGGCAAGTCGCGTGTCGCCCAGCACCAGATGGTCTACGCGGCCCTGAAGGGCCGCATGGGCGGGCAGCTGCACGCCCTCGCCCTGCAAACGCGCGCACCCGCCTGAACTGGAACCAGCGTGGCGCACGGGTCTGGCATTCCGCACGGAGCGCGTCGCCTCGGCTTCGGGGTGAGCGGGCCCCATGGAACTGCGCTGATCCGGCCGGAGGCGACAGTGCAGATGATCCTGCACGCTTATGCACTCGGCGTCCGCACGTTCGACACCGGCCCATCCTATGGCGCTGGGGAAGCGGAGCGACGGCTGGGCGAGGCTCTGGCGCGGTTGCCGCCTTACGATCCGATCGTGGCAACCAAGGTTGGCTTACAGTCCTCGGGCATCAAGCGGCGGGAACGTGATTTCTCCGCGGATGCGGTGCGCCGCTCCGTGGAAGGTTCGCTGAAGCGGCTTCGGCGGGCGCGGATCGATTGCCTCTACCTGCACGGGCCGGCCGAGAACGAACTGACCGACACCCTGCTGCGCGCCCTGGCCGATCTGCGGCGCGAAGGGCGCGTGGTGTCCGTCGGCGTCTGCGGCCGCGGGGCTGAACTCGAGGCCGCGATGCGGACGGGCGAGTTCACTCATTTCATGGCGCCCGTCCATGCCGGACTGAAAAGCGCGGCCAAGGAGCGGCTCTACCGCCTGCGGACGGCGGGGGAACTGGTCGGCATCGAGGTGATGACCACGGCCAATCCGCGCTTTCCGCTGCCGGTGAGCGCAGGGGCGACCTGGCGTCTGGCGCGCGCCGTCATGGGGTGGAGCCCGGACCGGGCCGCAACGCCGATGACGCATGGCGAATCCCTGTGTTGGGCCCTGAACGAGGGCGGCGCGCATCGCGTAATCACCACAACAAGCAACATCGCCCATCTGGAAGCGAACGTCTGGGCGGTGAACAACTGCGGCGGCGGCGGCTTGATTACCGGCTGATCCGGCCTTAGCTGAGGCGTGTACAGCCAATTGCCGGGGTTTTCGCCATGAGCGACGTCAACGCACGCATCCAGGGCCTGGTCGACGCCAGCCCGGTCTTCCTGTTCATGAAAGGGACGCCGACCTTCCCGCAATGCGGCTTCTCGGCGACCGTGATCTCGATCCTCGACCATCTCGGCGTGCGCTATGACAGCGCGAACATCCTGGAGGATGCGGACCTGCGTCAGGGCATCAAGGATTTTTCGAACTGGCCGACGATCCCCCAGCTTTACGTGAAAGGCGAGTTCATCGGCGGCTGCGACATCACCAAGGAGATGTTCCAGTCGGGCGAGCTGAAACAGCTGCTTGAGGAAAAGGGCGTGTTGCAGACGGCCTGATCAGCCGATTCTGCGCTCTGGTCCCGCCGCAGATTGCAGCCGTGGCGCAGCTGCCAGAATGGCGTTTCTGAACTCGGACGTGTCGACTTGACCGGCCAGAGTCGCCGACGCCCCGCGAATTTCCGCCATCACAAGCACGTATTCCAGGGACTTCCCCGCAAGACCGCGGCTCGCCATGGCCACGACTGCAGGAGAGCCCGGCCGTTCGCACAGCTCACTCACGAGCTGCAAATCGCTAGCGGTATCCACGTCGATCACAACCACGTCGAAGCCTGAAGCCACTTCTGCCATGGATGCAGAGCGGCGGAGTGGGTGCAGGACGGCCTCGATGTGAGCGGATCCAGCGGCCTTGAACGCTGCACGCGTCGCCTCTCCGGAAGCTATCAGAAGCGCGCGTACCCGAGCGAATGATCTAGGCATCCCAGCTCTCCCAACAGACCGGTCCGGCGGGGTGCGATCCAACGACCTCAGCCAGCCCAGGTTAAAATCTGATCCCTTTTTGTTAACTAAGGGTTGCCGGCCTCATCGGGGATGACCCCAGGTTTTGGCGCCTGTTGCCCGAACATTGCTGTTTTCGGGGCGGCAGGTATCAACGGCGGCCCAGCAGCATGAGCCGATGGCCGACAACTTGAACCTTCCATCCGAAGAACGGGACGAGGGCTTTTCGCCCCTCCATCCGGTCTTTGCGGCAGCGCCGCAGAGCGTGAGTTTCCGCAAGCTGCGCAAGCGGCTGGTGCGCCAGACGCAGGAGGCGATCCGCGCCTATGGCATGGCGCCCGAGGGGCGCAGGCCGCGCTGGCTGGTCTGCCTGTCCGGCGGCAAGGACAGCTACACGCTTCTCTCGGTGCTGCTCGACCTGCAATGGCAGGGCGCGCTGCCGGTGGACCTGCTGGCGTGCAATCTCGATCAGGGGCAACCGGGCTTCGACAAGGAAATCCTGCCCGCTTATTTCGCGAAGATCGGCGTGCCGTACCGCATCATCACTCAGGACACGTATTCGGTGGTGACCGAGAAAGTGCCTGCGTCGAACACATTTTGCTCGCTGTGCTCACGCATGCGGCGCGGCATTCTCTACCGGGTCGCGCGCGAAGAGGGATGCGAGGCGGTCGTGCTGGGGCATCATCGCGACGATGCGCTTGAGACATTCATGCTGAACTTCCTGTTCGGCGGCCGCATGGCGGCAATGCCTCCGAAGCTGGTCAACGATGCGGGCGATCTCTTCGTCCTGCGGCCGCTGATAGGTTGCGCGGAGGACGACATCCGGAAGTTCGCGGAGCTGATGCACTATCCGATCATACCGTGCAATCTGTGCGGATCGCAGGACGGGCTGCAGCGGATGCAGATCAAATCGCTGCTGGATGACTGGGAGAAGCGCAATCCGGGCAGGCGCCAGATCATGGCGCGGGCTATGAGCCATGTGCGGCCGTCTCACATGGTGGATGGCGAGCTGTTCGACTTCACCGGACTGGAGCTGGGCCAGCCGGGGACGAAGGATGACGGGCTGTCTTGATTGACAGACTTAAGCCGAACCGCAATGGCTCGCTGCTGCTGATACGGAACGACGCTATGGCCTTCACCCTGCCCCACCCCACCAACAAGGAGCGCGATGAGCTTGCGAAACTTTTCGCGAGCATCGCATCCGAGGCGGGCGTGCGGGTGATGGAGGTCTACCACAGCGACTTCGAGCATCGCACCAAGGCGGACTACAGCCCCGTCTCGGATGCCGATGAGCGGGCCGAGGAAGTGATCCTCGCGCGACTTGCTGCGGAGCTGCCGGGCGTGCCGGTTCTGGCGGAGGAGCGCGCGGCGCGCGAGGGCGTCGGCGAGACGATCGGCGACGTATTCCTGCTGGTAGATCCGGTCGACGGCACGAAGGAGTTCATCCAGCGCAAGGGCGACTTCACCGTCAACATCGCGCTGATCTGCAGCGGCGCGCCCGTGGCGGGCGCCGTGTTCGCGCCGGCGCGCGGCGAGATGTATACTGGCGGCGCCGGGGCCACGCTGATCACCGACTTCGCGCCGGGCGCAATCGTGCGCGGCGGCCAGACAATCCGGACGCGCGGCTACCCGGCCGCTGGCCTCACGGCGATTACGTCGTCGTCGCATCTCGACGATCGCACGAAGGCGTTTCTCGCCGAGCGAAAGATCACACAGCAGATCGGCATCGGTTCGTCGCTGAAATTCTGCTGGGTGGCGGCGGGCAAGGCGGATGTCTATCCTCGCTGGGGCCCAACGATGGAGTGGGACACAGCGGCGGGCCATGCCGTGCTTCACGCTGCAGGCGGGCGTACGATCCGGCCCGACGGTGCGGCCTTCACATACGGCAAGGGCACGGATGGGTTCAGGAATGGCCCGTTCATCGCGTGGGGGCGGGAACCGGTCTAGCAATCCGGGCGCGTCTGAGGCAGAGACCGGGTCTCAACAGACGAGCTTGTCCCCATGACCACGACCATGCCCGACCGCCTGAGCCAGGATCCCAAGAGCCCCTATCATGACAAGGAGCTGCTGGAGCGCGGCATCGGCATCCGCTTCAACGGTCAGGAAAAGACCAATGTCTGGGAGTACTGCATTAGCGAGGGCTGGGTGCGCGTGGTCGCGGGCGCAGCGCTCGACCGCAAGGGCCAGCCGATGACGCTGCTGCTCAAGGGCAAGGTCGAGCCTTATGTCGAGGGGGAAGGCTGAGGGGTGTCCCGCGAGCTGTCAGGCGGGGCTCGTGCTTCGACGGTCGGGTAGGTTTTACGTCCGCAACGTCTCGATGAACCGCGCAAAAACCGCGAGACCCTTCTCGATCTCCGACACCGCCACGAACTCGTTGGGCTGGTGCGCCTGCTCAACCGAGCCAGGGCCACAGATAACCGCCGGGAAGCCTGCTCTCTGGAACTGGCCCGCCTCCGTCGCGAACGCCGCCACGCGCACCTGATTGTCGCCTGTGAGCGCGCGCATGAAAGCCTCGGCCGCGCTATCGCGTTGCAGCTGCAGAGGGGGAGCGTCGGCGCGCTTGTCGACGATAACGCCGCATTCGGGGCCGAGCTTCGCGAGCTTTTCGTTCACGCGTGCGACATGGTCGAAGAAGGGTTGCAGCATCGCGTCGGGATTGTTGCCCGGTACTGTGCGCACGTCGAAGACGAAGCGGCATTCGCGGGCGAGGATGTTGGGCGCGGTCCCACCGCCGATTTCGCCTACGGTGATCGTCGTCCATGATGGATCGAATTCAGACCCAGTTGGCGCGTTGTCCTCCTGCTCGCGTGCAATGCGGCGCAATGTTCCGAGCAGGTCGATCGCCTCGTGGATGGCGGATGCGCCCATGCGCGGATCGGACGAGTGCGCGGCCTTCCCGGTGATGCGCACTTCGTAGTCGCGAATGCCCTTGTGGGCGGACAGCACTCCCCACAGCGTCGGCTCGCCGACCCAGACGACAGCTGGGGCCGCGCCGCGGCGGCCGATCTCGGCGATCATCGGCTCGACGCCAGCGCAGCCGATTTCTTCGTCATAGCTGAAAGCGAGGTGGACCGGCTTCTTCAACGGCAGCTTTGAAATGGTCTCAGCGTGAGCGAGCGACAGGGCGATGAACCCCTTCATGTCGGTCGTGCCCCGCGCATACCATTTGCCGCCAGTCTCGATCATGTCGAACGGATCGGTGACCCATGGCTGGCCGTCGACGGGCACGACGTCGGTGTGGCCGGAGAGGACGATGCCGCCGGGCGCATCGGGACCAAGGCGTGCCCAGATATTTGACTTCAGGCCGTCCTCGCTTGGCACGCGGACGATTTCGGCGCCGAGGGGGCGCAGGAAATCCTCGACCCATTCGATCAGCGGCAGATTTGAATCGCGCGACGTCGTGTCGAAGGCGCAGAGCCGGTGGAGAATCTCTTGGACGCGGGAAAGGGATGTCATGGCGCGAGGCTAGCGATGGACAATCGCGGCGCAAGGCTTATGCCGCTGCCCATGATCCTATTTCACGCTGGAACTGGGCCGGACACCCAGGCGGTCGGCATCGCCCTGGAAGAGATGATGCTCGACTACAAGCTGGCGCCGGGGCGTGCGCCGGTGCCCGTGACCGTGCTGGGCCAGGCGCGGATGCCCGGTCACAACAACATCCTGATCGCGCTGGCGCGCAAGACCGGCAGGTTCCTGCCGGATGTCACGGCGGCGGCCCCGTGGCTGGCGAAGACGCCGCAGGGGCTGGCCGCGATCGAAGCGCAGTTGGCGACGCGCGACTTCCTGATGGACGCCTACACGGTGATCGACATGGCGATGTATCCACTCGTGGTGCGCACTGGCGCCGCGATCGCGGATTATCCCATGACTAAGGCGTGGGCAGAACGGCTGCGGATCAGGCCGGCGGTCGGGCGCGGGATGGGCGTGGTTGGCGCGTAGGTTGGATCAGGTCGGCGGAACAGCCGGACCGCCGGGTCCGAAATCCAGCAATTCGAGTTCGTAGATCACGGTGGCGTCGGCCGGGATGCGGCCATCGCCTTCACCCTGATAGAGCAGCTGTGCAGGCATGCGCACCATCCAGCGGTCTCCGCGACGCATCTGCTTGATCGCTTCGCTCCAGCCCGGCACAAGGTCTTTCACCGGGAAGAATTTCGGCTGGCCTTCTTCGTAGGTGGAGGCGACGATCGAACGCACACGCACCTGTTCCGCCGTCTCACCCTCTTCCGCCTTGACGCCTTCAAGGCGGCCCTCGAAATGGACGGCGACTTCGTCGGCATCAGTCGGCGAGGCGCCGTCGCCGGGGCCTTGCGTCACGACGAGGTATTCGAGACCTGATGGGCGGCGGACGACTTCGGACGAGTCGGTGGGCCATGGCGCGACCTTGTTCCACGGGTCCGGCGTCACCTTGAGCAGCTCGACCTTGAACATCAGGTCGGAGTTCGGCTCGATCGCCGGGGGAGAACCGCGCTCACCATAGGCCTGGGCGGACGGGATCCAGAACATGAACATGTCGCCCGGCTGCATCTTCTGGATGCCGTCGGTCCAGCCCGGGATGACGCCGTTGAGGCGGAACTCGATTGGCTTGCCATCTTCGTAGGAGGAATCGAACACCTGCCCGTTCTTGGCGAGACGGCCTTCATAATTCACTTCGACCTGGTCGCGGGAGCCCGGATTGGGACCTTTGCCGTCGCCCTTGCGAATGACGACGTACTCAACACCCGAGGGCAGTTTCTGGACGTCCGCGCGGGTGTGATTCCACGGATCGAGCGCCGCCCACGGGTTGGCGGGGTCGACAGCTGCTGGCGAGCAGGCCGAAAGGGCGAGCGCGGCAGCCACCGCCAGCACCAGACGTTTCATTCGGATCTCCAAGGTCATCGCCCGCCTGTTAGCACTGCTTCGCGGGCAGTGCGAGAGGCGCAGATTGATGTTGCTGTCAGGCCTTTAGGCCGTGCGAGGCGGAAATCCCGCCTCGGTCAGGGCGTCGATGATGTCCTGGGTGTGCAGGGCGTCGCGGGTCTCGATGGTGATGTCGAATTCCGCCCCCTTGGCGGGGACATCCAGCGCCATGCGGTTGTGGAACACCTCGATGATGTTGCCGCCGCTTTCGCCGATGACGGTGCTCACCCTGGCAAGCAGGCCGGGCTGGTCATTGCCGATGATTCGGACGGACGTGATGCGCTTCTCGCGTACCAGCGAGCGTGTCAGCACGGATGCCAGCAAGCGGGTGTCGATGTTGCCGCCACACAGCACGAGCACGACTTTGCGCCCGCGGAAAAGCGCCGGCTCGGCCAGCAGCGCCGCAAGACCCGCCGCGCCTGCCCCCTCGGCGACTGACTTTTCCACCGTGGCAAAGAGTGTGACCGCACGCTCGAGTTCGTCTTCGCTGACGAGGATGACCTTATCCATCAGCGAACGCAGGATCTGCGCCGTCAGCTTGCCAACCTTCTTGACCGCGATGCCTTCGGCGATGGTCGCGCCGCCGACCTTGGCTTCCTCACCGCGCAGCTCGGCCGACAGCGACGGATAGAGCGCGGGCTCGACGCCGATGATAGAAGTTGCGGGCCGCCGCGCCTTGATCGCGGTGGCGATGCCGGAAGAGAGGCCGCCGCCGCCCACCGGGATAACCATCACGTCGAAATCCGGCAGCGCATCCATGATCTCGAGGCCGATCGTGCCCTGACCCGCGATGACATGCTTGTCGTCGAACGGATGCACGAAGGTAAGCCCCTGCTCTTTCTCGAGCTGGCGCGCATGCGCGTCTGCATCCGCCAGCGTCTCGCCATGGATGATCACCTTCGCGCCGAAATTGCGCGTGTGCTCAATCTTCACGAAGGGCGTTCCCTTCGGCATCACGATGGTCGAGGGGATGCCAAGCCGCGAGGCGTGATAGGCGACACCCTGCGCATGATTTCCGGCCGACATGGCAATGACGCCGGCCGCCTTTTCCGAGTTCGACAGCGAGAGCAGCTTGTTAAGGGCGCCGCGCTCCTTGAACGAGGCGGTGAACTGCAGGTTCTCGAACTTGATCCAGACCTGCGCGCCGGTGATCTCCGACAGCGTTCGGGAATAGCGCAGTGGCGTGTGCTCGATCTGGCCTTCGATCGCCTTCGCCGCAGCTTCGATGTCTGCGAGCGTCACGGGGAGCGCGGCGTCTGAGGCGTGCTGGTCGGATACAGGCTGGGCGGTCACGGCGGCTGCCTTTCAAGGGAAGTTGCGGGCTGCCTATACCGTATTCGGCCACGATTAAAGCCCGGACCGTCTCTGGGGTCAGGCGGCCCGACCGTCGGAACTGGCGAGGCCGCGGGCGATATCGAGGCGGCGCATCGCCTTTGCGGGCCATTGCCGCGCGCGCCCGACCGGCAGGCTTTCGACAAGAGCGCGGACCTGGAACTGGGCGGCCTTGATCACGGGAGAGAAGCCGGTTCCGCCGATGAACCCCGCCCCTACCGGGCGACTGTCGGTGGCGAGACTCTCCTTGAACGCATAATCCCCGGGCCCGAGATCGAGTTCAGAGTAACCAGCACCGGCCGCGGCGCGAATAGCTTCCACGAACACGATCAGACCAGGCGAATACGCCGCCCACTGATTGTCGTGCCCGACATACCAGGCATGCAGCGCCTGACCAGCCCGCAGGCAAAACAGCACAGCCGCAGGCTGCCCCCTGACCCTCAGGACAAACATGGCGCCGCCAAAGTGAGTGTTGCTCGCCGACGTCGCGAAGGCGCCACGGACGACGCCATCGATCCAGGCATGATCGAAGATGTCTCTCACGCCGGTGCGGTGCATCTGCTCTCGCTTCCACGCCAGAAGCGTGTCGAATGCTGCGGCGTCAGTCGAGAAAGCCTCGAAAGAAACCTCGCCGCCAAGATCACGCGTCATCTTGCCGAGCTTCTTGCGTGTCTTCGCGATTGTCTTGGTGCCAGCGGCAAGGCGCAGCGCACACCACGCTTCGTAGCCTTCCGGAAAGCGCACGACATGACCAGCATCGGCCGTCAGCAGGTGCGCACCGACGGGATTGCTGACAAGGCCTGCCGTCAGATCAATGCGTCCCACAGCAAGAGCCTTTGGCGCCGCTGACAAGTCGAGTGAGATGCCCGGCCTGGCGACAAGCGCCTGATAATCGCAGATCGGCCCGCCGGCAGGCATTGCCGCGTACGAACTGCCGCGCTGTACAGGAAGGAAGCCCAGCGGCTCGCCACGTGCATCCGAGTACACAACAACCCGTACGTCCTCGCGATGCATGGCGACGAGCCTGGCCCAATCGGGCGTCAGGTAAGGGCTGGAAAGCTCAGGATCGCCCGCGAGAATGCTGCGCCAGGCAGCGATGTCGCCGTCCGTCAGCTCTGCCGGATGTATGCTTACGACCCGCATCTGCGGCCAACCTGCTCGTCCGAAAACGACTGTTTATCCCAGAAAGGCTGCATTTTTTGATGAACCGGGATCGATGAATTTTGATGGATTCCGGTGGAGGTTGCCGCAAGATCGTCCTTCGACACGCGGAGGCGGCCATTTCTGGCGATTTCGATCGGCGCACGGTTTTGCTGGGCGGCGCGGCGCTGGCGGCGGGATGCGCCACGGCTGCGTGGAGGCCGCCCGCGCCGAGCCCCTTCAGGGTGGTCGAACACATTCCCATCCCGATGCGCGATGGCGTCAACCTTTCGGCGCGGCTGTGGCTTCCGGACGTGGCCGCCAAGGCGCCGGCGGTGCTGGAGTGCGTCCCCTATCGCAAGCGCGACCTCTATCGGCCGCTGGACGACATGTGGGGCCCGACGATTGCGGCAGCAGGCATCGCTTTCGTACGGCTGGATGTGCGCGGCTCGGGCGACTCGCAAGGCGTGCTGACAGACGAGTACTCCGAGGCCGAGCTGGCCGACTGTGAACAGACGCTCGCATGGATTGCGGCGCAAGACTGGTGCAGCGGCGCGGTTGGCATGCGCGGCCTGTCCTGGGGCGGAATCAACACACTGCAAGTTGCGGCGCGGCGTCCGCCTGCCCTGAAGGCGATCATGCCGATGGGATCGTGCGACCGCCGCTACACCGACGACGCACACTATATCGGCGGCGCACTCGGCATGACCAATTTTCAGTGGGGCCTGCTGTTCAAAAAGGTGATGGCGGGGCCTCCCGATCCCGCAGTCTCGGGGCCGGGGTGGCGCGACCAGTGGCGGGTACGGCTGGAGTCTACGCCGCCCATACTCGCGAAATGGCTGCAGCATCAGCGCGAAGACGATTACTGGCGACGCGGTTCGGTGTTCGCAACGCCGGGCGCGATCGACGTGCCGGCCTACTTCGTCAGCGGCTGGAGCGACACCTACTCCGAACCCAGCCTGCGCATGTTCGCGAACCATCGCGCGCCGGCGAAATGCATGATCGGGCCGTGGAGCCACACCTATCCCAATATCGCCCCGCAGGGGCTCGACTGGGAGAAGGAGGAGGTACGCTGGTGGCGCCACTGGCTGATGGGCGAAGAGACGGGAATCATGTACGAACCGCGCCTGCGGATGTTCATGCCCGAAGCGACCGCGTCGCAAGGCGGACCGATACCGGGACGGTGGATTGCGGAAAACGCGTGGCCGGCGCGGACGCGGTCGCAGCGCTTCCATCTGAACGCAACGGGGCTGGGCGCCCGCGCCGAGCACGGCGCAGACATCGTGCATCGCGATCGGGGCATTGTCGGCACGACCAAGCCGGAATGGCTGGACCGGGTGCCGATCGAACAGAGCCATGACGATGCGATGTGCGCGGCGTTCGACACCGCGCCGCTCGAAGCGGATATGGAGATCGCGGGAGCGCCGCGCCTGGCGCTGCATGTGGCGGCAGACCAGCGCGTCGCCAACGTGTTCGTACGCCTCTGCGAGGTGAAGCCCGACGGCACAAGCTGGCTGGTGACGTGGGGCGCCCTCAATCTCACCCGCCGCAATTCGATGGCGGCGCCGGAGGCGCTGGAGCCGGGCAAACGCTACGAACTGACGCTCGACCTTCGCGCCGTTGCGCACCGGTTCACCGCGGGATCGCGACTGCGTCTGGCGATCTCCGAAGGATTCTGGCCGATGCTGTGGCCATCGCCAAAGACGCCGACGCTGACACTCCCCACGGGCGTTTCAACGCTGACCCTGCCTGTGCGAACGCCTGAGACGGCGCCGGCGCCCTTCGCCATCACACAGGCGTCTGGCACGGGCGAGGCGCCGCGATACATGCCTGCCGCACCGGATGCGAACGGGCACATCATGCTGACACATGCGACACCGTCGGCGCCCTATCCGGTCGCAGGCGTTGGAACCGTGCTGTCGTCCTCCAGCGAGCAGACATGCGAGATGTCGGTGGACCAGTCGCTATCGTGCCTCTGGCGGCAGACGTCGCGATCGTCATGGACCCGCGACGGCTGGGATTGCGCAGTCGAGGCGTCGTACGAGCTGCGGGCAGATATGGACGCCTTCCACCTGGTGGAAACGCTGCGCGCCACGGAACGCGGCGAGGAGGTCTTCGCGCGCACGCACAGGGCCAGCATCCCGCGCGACCTTCTCTAGCCGTCCTTCTTCTGCGCCTCGATCTGCTCCATCTGCGCCCGCTCGACTGCGGCGGCTTCAGGCCCAAAATCCTCCGGCGTCCAGACCGGCCTGATCTCGATCACCTCCCCTGCCGGGCATGGGGCCTGACGGGCCCAGGCGATTGCGTCAGCGAGGTCCTTCGCCTCGATGATCCAGTAGCCGCCGAGCACTTCCTTGGTCTCGGTGAAGGGACCATCGACCACGGCCGTCTTGCCTCCGCCGGCGAATCTCACGCGCGCGCCATGGCGCGTCGGCTTCAGCCCCTCCCCGCCCAACATCATGCCGGCGTCGACCAGGCGCTGGTTGAACGCCATCATGTCATTGAGCAGCTTCTCGCCTTCGGGCCCATCAGGCACTGGTGATTGTTCGGTTTCGGCCTGGGGCCCCGGGTACATCAGCATCACGAAACGCATGGCTTTCTCCTTGTCTCGCCCATAGGACGATCCGGCCTGCGCCGACCCGACATTTTGCGCGCAGCTATTCTGCGGGCGGCGCGATGCGGTAGATGGCGTTGGTGATGTCGGAAGCGACATAGACCGCGCCATCCTTCTTCGACACTGCAACGCCCGTCGTGGTGTAGGCCGGCAGCGTTCCCTCGGCTGCAGGAAGGCCCATCTTGAGGCCTTCAGCGATGACCGATTTGGAGCCGTCCCTCGGATCGAAGGCGATGACGCGGCCAGCGCCAGCCTCCGCGAGATAGACCCGGCCGTCCGCGCCGACATCGAGCCCCTCCGGACCCGCAAGTCCTTCGAGAACGCGGCTGACTGTTCCCGTCGCAAGATCGACGCTGGCGAGCGCGCCGCTCGTCTCGGTGACGTAGAGCTTGCCGTCCGCAGCTTCCACCATCGACACCGGGTAGTTGAGCCCCTCCACCTGCGGGGTCGTTGCTCCGACGTCCAGCGGACGGATCTTGCCGGTTGCCGCCTCCAGCACGAACAGGCGGCCATCTGCAAGTTCGATGGCGTCCGACGGCGCCATGAAGCCATGATACATCTCGGCCTGCCCGGTCGCGCGATCAACCGCCTGCACCATTCCGGCCGCCCACGACGTGATCAGCACTTTCGACTTGCCCGCGCCGATACCGAGCTGGTTCTCGGTTTCATCGCGATACATGCGGAGTGGGTCAGTAATCTGCTTGGTTGCGGTGTCGATGACGCGGTAGGCGAAGACATCTGCGACGTGCAGCTTTTCCCCTTCAGGTCCATTGGTGATGACGAGATCGGTGGGCGTCGCGAGCGGCCCGCTGACAATCGTGCGCACGGCCCCGTCGGCCGGGTTAACGGCGTAGATGGTCGCATCCGCCATGTTCGAGACGTAGATCGTGCCGTCCTTCGCGATGGCGAGGTTGTCGAGCGCAGGCGCCAGCGTGGCGATGACCGTGACGGCCTTTGTCTTCATGTCGATGCGCTTCACCTCGCCCGTCTTGGTGTCGATCGCGTACAGGTTTCCATCGGGCCCGAAATTGGCGGCGGCGGGAACCTGGAAGCCTGCAGCGACGACCGTGTCCTTGCCGGTGGCGGGGTCGATCTTCACGATGGCGTTCTTGAACCAGAGCGGGCCGTATAGCATGCCGTCGGGCCCGACCTCGAAGCCGTTGAAGCCGCCAAGGTCCTTGCGGATGAGGCGTGCAGGCTGCGCGCCGGTGACGTCCGCTTCGTAGAGCGCATCGCCGAGAAAGACCTGCGTGAAGTAGAGCTTGCCCTCCTTCGTGAAGGCCAGCGAGTTGGAGCCCGGCAAGCCCGACGAGATCATCTTCGGCGCGCCGCCCTTGGGCTGGATGAAGACCTTTCCGGTCAGATAGCCAGTCCACGCCATCTCGCCATTGGGGCCGAAGGCGATGTCGTCGGCCATGCCATCGGGAGGGCCCAAACGCTCCGTGACTTCGCCGCTTGCCGGGTTCACGGCATAGATCGCCTGCCCCACCACGCTGCCGGCGAGGATCGTCCCGTCCTCCTCGACTGCGAGACCGTGAAGGCCGTGGAAGGGTGATGGACCGATAAACTCGGAGACCGTCCAGACGGCGGGCGCGGCAGGCGCTGCGGGTTCGCCTCCACCACAGCCGGCAAGGGCGAGCAGCGAGACAGTGCAAAGCGTCCGGACCATCGTTTCTTCCCCACATTGTTCATGAGGGAGCTTAGCGGTGCGAGACAAACTTTCCAGCGCCAGCCAACGCGCCACAACGCGACGTCATGTGCGGAACCCAAAAGCAAACGCCCCGGATCTTGCGATCCGGGGCGCTGCAATCGTTCAAGCCAGGCGAGCGTTACTGCCCGCCATTGCCCGGCATGGGGGCCGCCGAAGCCGACGGGGCAGCCTGGCCGGGACGGCGCATCTGACCCATCACAGCTTCGAATTCGGTCATGTCGATGCCGCCATCCTTGTTCTTATCCACAACGCCGAAGGCCAACGGATTGCCGATCCGCTCTTTGAACTGGCCGCGCAGCTCGGCCATCTGGACCTTGCCGTCGATGTTGTCGTCGAGCATGCCCAGCAGGCGCGTGCGGTTCAGAAGCTGGTCGTAGTTCTTCTGGTCCTTGGCGGTTTCGTCTTTCCAGAGATAGCGCAGCGAGGTGTAGAACATTTCCTCGAACGACTGGTCGCCCCAGACGATCTTCTCGTTCGGATTCGGGTTCGCCGGGTTCCGCTTCGAGTTGTCATAGACGTAGGTCGCGATCACCTTCGAGCCGGCAGGGATGTCGATCGGCTTTTCGAACTCGTACATGCGCTGCCAGTTGAAGTCGTAGAACGGCACGTTGAGGATCGTCTCGCGCTTGCCATCCGGCGTCATCAGCTCAAGCTTCGAGTAGGTACCGCGATAGTGTGCGTGCACAACGGCGGTGTGGAGGATCGCGTCCTTCGGGAAATCGAAGTAGGCGATTTCCTTATGCGCGCCTTCATTGGCCGGGATCTCGATGAACTGATCGACGAGCGGCGTTTCACGCATGATCAGGTCCGGCATCTCGCCATCTTTGTAGAAGTAGAGACCGATCTGCTCGGCCGAGACGGCTTCCTTGCCGAACGGCGTGTAGTGCATCTGGTAGCCGAACTGGCCGCCAGCGGGGACCCACGAGCCGATGCCGTTGGGAGCAACGGTGGATTCCATGCCCACCGTGTAACCGCCAACCGCGCCGCCCCAGGCCTGCATGCCCCTGGACGTCGCGCCTTCCGGGATCACGCCCGAGAGGATGTGGTGCACGCCCTGACGCTGGCTGACCTTGGCGGTCGCGGCTTTGAGCCACTTCCCTTCCTTCAGCGGGTTCGGGACGCTTGGGTACTGGTAGTCTACATAGCCGGTGGCCGGGATCGTGTATTTTGGGATGTCGACGATCAGGTCAGGCTTGCCGAGCGGCCATTCCGGAGCGACGTGCTTGACCTTGGCGAGACGATCTTCGCCTTCACCGCGCGGTGCGCCGGCTTCGATCCAGTTGATCAGCGTTGTGATCTGCTGGCCAGAGAGCGACTTGTCGTCCTTGAACTTGCCCACGTGCGGATCCGGATCCCACGGCGGCATGCGGTCGGTGCGCACGGCCTCGCGGATCATGCCGGAGAACTGCTTCACCTTCTCGTAGCTTTCGAAGCCGAACGGCGCGATGCCGCCTTCCTGGTGGCAGGCGACGCACTTCGCTTCGATCATCGGGGCGATCTCGTTCGCGTAGGAGATCTTCGCGAACTGGGCCTTGGCTTCCGGCGAGCGGGCCGGGAAGGAAATGGCCTGCGTCTTCAGCGCGTCGTGCTTGACTGCGACGGCCTTGCCTTCCACGAGCGCCTTGATCGGGTCACCGGTAAGCGGACCGGAGTAGGCGATCTTCCAGGTCTTGGGATCGACAACGAAGGCCTGCGCGACGCGCGAGGCACCGATCTGGCCGCCGACCAGCTGCAGGTCGTCCTGCAGAACCGGAACTGTGATGCCGTTCTTCGCGGCGTCGGCGAGGATGGCTTCGCGTTTCTCGTTCGGGCTCGAGTTGAGCATCATGAACTCGACGCCCTTGGGTCCCCACTCGGCCTTCAGCGCTTCGAGCTTCGGCGCCACCGCAGCCGTATCGGGCGAACCGGCGGCGTGCATCACGACGACCACGGCGGGCGCGTCCTTCAGGCGATAGAGCTCGCGGGCATAGCCATCAGCCGAGACCAGGCGGAAATTGTCAATCCGCGCAGCGACTTCGGCCATCGGGGCCTGATCCTGGACGGCGATCGCGACATCATTCGCGGCGACCATGTCACCAGGTTGGGCGCAGCTGGCTGCCCCGAGGGCAAGAACGAGACCGATTGCGGTCAGGGTAACGTGGCGCTTCATGCGGGGAGGTCCTCCAGCTCTTATTTTGGCCGTCGTACTGCATCTTACGAAGGCCTGACAGCGTCAAGACGGTGCGAGCTGTTCTCACCGAAAATTGTTAACGGGCGGTACCGTTTTGGCTTCAAACCGGATCGTGTTCGGCAACCCAGTGACCGGGGGCGACCTCGAGAAGCTTCGGGCGGTAGTACGGGGCGCTATCCGTCAGCCGGGACTTCATGAAGCGCAGGCTGGCTCGGGGGTCGAGCGGCGACGGCAGATCGCCGACCAGCTTGACCCGCACGCGCGATCGTTCCGCTACCGGATCGGGTGACGGCACGGCCGAGAGCAGTGCACGCGTGTAGGGATGGCGTGGGTTTGCGAACAGCTCATCCCGCGAGGCCATTTCCACGACGCGGCCGAGATAGAGCACCATCACCCGATGGCAGATCTCGCGCACGACCGAGAGGTCGTGACTGATGAACATCATCGCGAGCCCGAACTCCTTCTGCAGGCCGATCAGCAGGTCGAGAATCTGCGCCTGCACCGACACGTCGAGCGCAGACACCGCCTCGTCGCAGACGACGAGCTTCGGTCTCAGGATCATCGCGCGCGCGATGCCAACGCGCTGGTTCTGTCCACCGGAGAGCTCGTGCGGATAGCGGTTCACCATCGCCGGATCGAGGCCCATGCGTTCCATCATCTCGCGTGCGGCAGCTTCCTTGCCCTTCGCATCCACATCCGGAAGGAACACAGTCAGAGGCTCGGAGATGGACTGGCCAATCGTGGTGCGCGGATCGAGGCTCGCCAGCGGATCCTGGAACACGATCTGCAATTCCTGGCGCAGCGGCTGCACCTCCTTGCGCGAGGCCTTCGCGATGTCGCGGCCAAGCCATGCCACCGACCCCGCGCTCGGATCAAGCAGGCGCAACACGCCGCGCGCGAGCGTGGACTTGCCGCAACCGCTCTCCCCCACCACGCCCATGGTCTCGCCGGGGCGCAGTGTGAAGCTCACACCGTCGACGGCGCGCAGCGGCACGCGCTTGCCGAAAAATCCGCCCGGCACGTGGACAGGGAAGGTCACGTGCAGGTCGTCGACTTCAAGTATGGGCTTTGTTTCAAGCGACGGCGGCGCTCCGATAGCTGGCCGGCCACCGCGATCCGTGCGGTCCATGCGCGGCATCGCTTCGAGCAGCATGCGCGTATAGGCGTGCTGCGGACCGGCGAACACCTGATCGACTTCTCCCCGCTCGACAGCCTCGCCATGGCGCATCACGACGACGCGATCAGCCATGCGCGCGATGACGCCCATGTCGTGCGTGATCAGCACGAGCCCGGCGCCGGTTTCCTTCTTGAGCTCGTCCATCAGGTCGAGCACTTGCGCCTGCACCGTAACGTCGAGCGCGGTCGTCGGCTCGTCGGCGAGCAACACCTGCGGCTCGCACAGCATGGCGGCGGCGATCATCACGCGCTGGCGCATGCCGCCGGAAAGTTCATGCGGGAACTGGTGAAGGCGGCGGCGCGCTTCGGGGATGCGCACGCGCTCCAGCCACTCGACGATGCGCTGGTCAGCAGCGCGGCCCTTGAGATTCTTGTGGCGGGCCAGCACTTCCGCCATCTGCGCGCCGACCGTCATGTGCGGGGTCAGCGAGGTAAGTGGGTCCTGGAAGATCATCGAGATACGCGCGCCGCGAATCTCGTTCAGCTGTTTACGATCGAGCCCGTTCATCTTGACGCCGTCGAACAGGATCGATCCATCGACCTTCCCGTTGGCCGCCGTCAGCCCCATCGCAGCCAGCACGGTCTGGCTCTTGCCCGAGCCGCTCTCACCGACAAGACCAAGGCATTCGCCCGGCGCCACGCTGAAGGACAGCTTCTTCACCGCCTCGATCAGCCCGTCCTGCGTCTGGAAGGACACGGAGAGGTCGCGCACGTCGAGGATGGGTTTTGCGCCAACCTGGGTGGACGCAGAGGGGGTAGCCGCAGTCGGGGTGGACAAGATATTGCTCACGATAGCTTGCGCGCTTCGATGCCCTCGGCGGCGAGGACTGACAAGATCGCATCGTGAAGCACGACGCCAGCGTCCGGCCCGCCGGGTGCCGCGCCCTTCAATGCCTTCCGGCGCTGCCGCGCGAAGACGCGCCATTGTGTCGGATAGCCCAGCGTCGGCCCGTGGCTCGCGCAGCCGATGGTGATCTCCTGGCCCGACTCCGTCGGATATTCGAGGAACCAGCCGAACTCCTCGCCGTGGGGATAGCTGGTCACCAGCCCTTCCTCGGCCAGCACCTGCGCCAGCCAGGCCGCCAGCTCGAAGCCATAGAGGTCCTCGCTGACCTGACACGGCTCAGGCAAGAACGGCCGGAACCGGTCGGTGGTGAATTCGAAGGTCCACAACAGCATGGGCCGCACTTGACCCGTTGCGGGCTCCAAAGGGAACCCCTCCCCGTCAGCACAAGCCATGCCATTCAGCCGCAGGCTTCGTGCCGGGCGCGTGTGGGCCACCCCGAATCTGGGTCAGTGCACCTAGCTCGCTCGCGCGGAGGGCCGCGAACCGGCCGCAGGAGCGGAACCATTCATCGCACCGCTCGCCAATACCGGAACCAGATAGCCTATCGCCAGCCCGGTATTCGACACGGCATTCATCCAGAAGCCCGTCGCAACTGACAGGGCGCTGTCGATCACAAACCAGGCGACCATGCCAATCGTGGCGAGGCGCCAGACCGGGGCAGCCTCCGCGCCCAGCCGGTGCGCCGCCATGAAGAGCGCGAGATATGTGACGCCCCATCCCATGGTCACGGCGCCCATCAGCGCGACACTGAAGCGGAGGTGGGGCGTCCACTCCAGCGGCGCGCCCCCGCCAGCGATGGCGAAGGCGGCTTCTGCGACCGTGTCCGTGGCGTCGAGACCGCCTCCAGCCAGAACAAGGCCGAATACGATCACCACCCACGCCCAGGCGTTCAACCAGTTGCGCCAGAATGCCGACATGTCCTGCTTCCTCATCAAGCGATAGCCAACAGGATACATTGACCAACCTCAGGGCCAATTACGTTCAGGGTAATCGCCGGCAGTGTTTGCCCTCAACCAGCGGCACCCTTGCCAAGCAGCGCATCGATCTCGCTCGCATGCGGCATGGCCCTGGTGAACTCGAATGTACCAGGGCCGAGCATCTCCTTCGCCGCGCCGATCATCGCGCTCATGGCAACTGCGTGCATCATGCCGCCCGTGGAGATGCGCTTCACGCCGAGCGCGCCAACCTGCTCCACCGTCAAACGCTCCTTGCGCGGACCGCGCACGATGTTGAACGGGCGATCGATTGATCGGCACACGTCACGCACTTCCTCCGACGTGTTGAGGCCCGGCGCGAACAGGACGTCCGCCCCTGCTTCCTGATAGGCCTGCAGGCGCGCAATCGTGTCCGCGAGGTCTGGCCGTCCGTTGAGATAGTTTTCGGCGCGGGCGCACAGCATGAACTTGAAAGGCAACCTGCGCGCGGCCTCCGCCGCGGCGCGGATGCGATCGGCCGCTTCTGAGATGCTATAGATGGGGCTGGCGCGGTCGCCGGTGAAATCCTCGATCGAGCCGCCGACCAGCCCTGCCGCGGCGCCCTGCCGGATCGTCTCGGCGCAGTCCTCCGGCTTCGGTCCGAAACCATCCTCGAGATCAGCAGCAAGCGGGATTTCGATCACCGGCGCCATCGCACGGATGTGGGCCATGACGTTCTCGCGGCCTGCATTGTAATCGGAAAACCCGATCGAGCGTGCATAACCGGCGCTGGTCGTGGTCAGCGCCTTAAAGCCGAGGCCGGCCAGGAGCCGCGCAGAACCCGGATCCCACGGATTGGGAATCACGAACACGCCCGGCGCATTGTGCAGCGCCTCGAACGCGGCGGCTTTCTCTGACTGCGATGTCGGCATCGGACCTGCTCCAGCTTCTGTTCGCGCACCCTAGCGGCGAACAGCACGCCAGCCACGGCGATTTTCTCGTGAATGTACAGAGCCGCGCTTTACGCGCGCGTGCGGGCGTCGCATCAATCGGGCTCATGTGGAGGGAATCGATGCGAACGCTTGTCCTGGCCGGCCTGATGGCCGCCGCCGCCCCGGTTGCGATGGCGCAGAACGTCTATGTCACGGCCGACCGTCTGCTCGATGTCTCGACCGGCCGCATGATCCAGAACCCCGCCATCATCATCCAGGACGGGATCATCACGGCGGTCGGCTCGCGCGACCGCCTGCAGGTGCCATCCGCCGCGATTGTCCACGAGCTTACGGGCGTCACCCTGCTGCCGGGCCTGATCGACATGCACACCCACCTCGACAGCGATCCGACCATGGGCGGCTTCACCGGCATCGGCCTGCCCGATGCCTACGCCGCGGTGATCTCGGTCCCCGCCGCGAAGGTAACGCTCGACGCGGGCTTCACGACGGTGCGCAATGTCGGCTCGGGCAATTGGGACGATATCGCGCTCAAGGCCGCCATCGAGATGGGCAAGGTGCCCGGCCCGCGCATCGTGCCCGCCGGACACTCCTTCGGCGCAACCGGCGGCCATTGCGACATCACAGGCCTGTCGCCCTCTTTCAACATGGCGAGCCCCTACAATGCCGACAGCCCGGACGAGGGCCGCAAGCGCGTGCGCGAGATCCGCAAATACGGCGCCGAGGTGATCAAGATCTGCGCGACGGGCGGCGTCTTCTCGCACAACACCGAGCCGGGCCAGCAACAGCTGACGCTCGCCGAGATGAAGGCGATCGCGGAAGAGGCCCACATGTGGGGCCTGAAGGTCGCCGCTCACGCGCACGGCGCCAGCGGCATCCGCGATGCGGCGCTCGCCGGCATCGACACGATCGAGCACGCCAGCCTGATCGACGATGAAGGCATCGCAGCCGCCAAGAAGATGGGCACGTTCCTGTCGATGGACATCTACAATACGGACTACACCCAGAGCGAAGGCCCGAAGAACGGCGTGATGGAAGATAACCTCCGCAAGGACCGCGAAGTGGCGGAAGTCCAGCGCCAGGGCTTCAAGCGCGCGCTCGCAGCCGGCGTGAAGATGGTCTACGGCACCGATAGCGGCGTCTATCCGCACGGCGACAACGCAAAGCAGTTCGCAGTGATGGTGCGCTATGGCGCAACACCCCTGCAGGCGATCCAGACAGCCACGATCAACGCCGCCGACGCGCTCGGCAAGAAGGGCAAGGTCGGCGTGGTGGCGACGGGTGCGTTCGGCGATCTCGTCGGCGTCATGGGCGACCCGACGCGCGACGTAACGCTGCTGGAAAAGCCAGTCTTCGTCATGAAGGGCGGCGAGGCCGTGGTGGGCGGGGACGAGTAACGCAGCTCCGCCAGCAGCTCGCTCCTGCTTCGACCAAATTCCGACACGAAGCGCGACCAGCGTTGCCGCTTCAAGGGGAGGCGGCCAATGCGCGCTCTATTGCTGATGTCCGGTCTGGCGCTCGCCATTCCCGCGCCCGCACAGGCTCAACCCTCGCATGCCGTCGCGGGTGACTGGCACGGCACTGGCCTGCAGGTCGGCCCCGAGGGCGTTCAGTCGAGCTGGACAATCCAGCTTTCCATCACAGCGGCCGGCGCCGCCGAGATCGCCTACCCATCGCTTGGCTGCAAGTCAGTGCTTCATCGCGTCACCGCTGCGACGAACGAAACCGTGTTCCGCGAAGAAATCACCCAGGGCGCCTGCATCGATGGCGGCCATATTTCCGTCATGGCGAAGAACGGACGTCTGTTCTGGTTCTGGACCAGTCCAGGAACGCCGGCTGACGCGTCGGCGGTGCTGTACCCGGACAATCTGGTTTCCTAGAACTCCACCAGCAATGCGGTCGCATCGTCGCTCGTCTTGAAGCGGCCGATCGTGGCGTCGTCCTCGGGCGAAGCTTCCATCTCGCGCAGTTCCCGCATCAGCGCGCCCAACCCGCGCGCAACAACCGCATCGATCAGACCCTCATCAGTGTACCGCCCATAGGGCGACACCAGTCGGTAGAACCCGTCTGACATCACCAGCGCCTTCGTGCCCGCCGGCGCATCGCAGGTCTGGTGCACGATGTGATCTGCGGCTTCAGGCTGCACGCCGAACACCCAGTAGCCGCCGCGCGTATTGTGAATCGCGCGTACGTCATGCAGCCATTTCAGCTGATCCTCCCGCGTCATCGCCATCACGGTCTTCGCGCGTCCCTGCTCGTCCGCAGCCTTGCCGGCCTCGCCGAACACGGTGACGGCCCCGTCGGGCGATTTCACGATCGCGATTGAATCGCCAAGGGTCGCGCCTTCAAGCCTGCCCTTGCGATGGCGAACCCAAGTAGCAGCAGCGGTCGGATAACTCGCGAGCGGCGCATCCTTGAGTGGTATCTTCACCTCACGCTCGATTGCCGCCCGCAGGCGCGGGAGCAGACGGGCAAACCAGGCCTGTGGAATCTCGCGCGCATCTGCGGGGTGCCGCACAATCGTCTCAGCGAATATCTCGGCATAGCGCGCCGCATCCGATTCAGCCGCCGCGAAGATACGCACCGGCCCCACATCCGTCGCACCGTCGACCACACAGGCCCAACCCGCCGCCTCGTCGAACGCATACCGGTCATCGCCCGTACCGGTCTTCATCCCCCCGCCCAGCTTCGAGCCGGGAAAGGAAATCGAGTCGAGAAGTTTCATGAGGCGCTCCGCAAGCGAGCGCCTTCCTATGTGGTCATGGCCACAGAAGGAAGCTCGGTGACGCTCACGCGGTCCGCGTCTTCAGCGCCTGCGAGAAATCCGACAGGGTCTGGATGTAGTCGCCACTCTCTCGGAGACGCTGGACGTAGAGTTCGAGGATCTGCCGCGCCGCGACGCCGGCCTCGAGGCCGCACTTTTCCGCCTCTTCGGCGAACAGTTTTTTCGACTCAGGATCAAGCCTGACTGTCAGCGGCT
This sequence comes from Hyphomonadaceae bacterium, assembly GCA_022844475.1. GTDB lineage: Bacteria > Pseudomonadota > Alphaproteobacteria > Caulobacterales > Hyphomonadaceae > UBA7672. The sequence continues at coordinate 27,326 of JALHLR010000031.1, forward strand.
GGCGATTTGCTGTTTTGGACATGTACGATTCCATTGGCAGCTGTCGGGAGCCCCCCGACGCCTGTAGCGAGAATCACCTTGCAGGCATTGCCAAGGCATTGCAATAGCAATGCATGGCTAAGCCGCCCGCCACCCAGGGAACCAAGCCCTTCACCGTCGTGCTGCCCGAGAAGGCAGCCGATCGCCTTGAAATACTGGTTGATTCTGGCCTCTACGGCTCGAACCGGGCCGAGGTCGCGCGCAACATCATCCTGCAGCACCTCCAGGACCTCTGGAAGTCGGGCAAGCTTCCCGGCTGAAGCCGGAACGCATCGTCCACCCACAAGGCAAGCCTTGCAAAGCGGGCCCTCCCGGCACGTTTTAAGACCCCGTTAACTATTCGCGTCCAATCGTTCCTCTCAGCCGCCTTGAGCTGCTAACAGCAGCTGCCAGCGGCAAACCGGCGGAGGAGGACGCGCCCATGGACACGACGACTGCCGACCCGATCGAGTTCTGCCCCGCTGCCGCCTGCGCGGCCGCCATCGTCCGCATCGAAGGTTTTGTCGACCATGTCGCCCGCCTGATGGACGAGGCGCGGCTTGGCCACTCGCCTTATCTGGCGGCGCAGCTGGAAGCCATCTCGGGCGAACTGATCATCGCCGCCGACGAAGCGCGTGACCGGCTTGCCGAGGTGCAGGCCGTTTCTGCGGCGGGTGCGATGGCGCAGCTTCTCGCCGCGATCCGTGATGTGCGGACGCGCGACGATGGGGAGGCAAGACGCGCGAAGGACCTGGAGGCAAAAGCGGTGCGCTTCCTCGCAATCGCTGACTTCTACGACGCAGGTTTCGCAAGGACCCTCAGCGGCACGAAGCTGGGCGGACGGCTGCACGGCGGACCGCGGCTTGCCGTCAGGCAGGCCTGACTTCCCCAAGCGCGTCTCGCTTGTTGATCGCGATCAAGTCCCGACGCGTCATTTGGCGGATGGTCTGCCTACCGGACACATTCTGGGAGGCCGACGATGCATGTAGCTCACTTGTTGCTATCAGCCCTGACAACGGCGATGTCACTCGCCGCCTGTGCGCCAGCGACGGATAAAGCGCCCGCGGCGGCGCCAACGCCACCGCCGCAGGCGTCAGTGCGCGAGATCACCCTGCCCGTCAGCATCAATGCGGTGATGGTTGCGCTCGTCGATCATGCATCGGAGCCGATCTGGCTGGACGCCTACCGGCCGCCGACAACAGACGCAGGCTGGCGAGAGGCCGAGCATCACGCTTATCAGTCAGCGCTATCCGGCAAGACCATCCAGCTTGCCGGTACAGGCCCGAACGATTCCGAGTGGGTCCGTGATCCGGAATGGATCAGGATGGCGGACGAAATGAGCAATTCAGGCATGGACGCGCTGTCGGCGGTCAAGGCGCGGAATATCGATCAGCTGACCGCCGCCGGCGATCGCCTGGTTGCCTCGTGCAATGCATGTCACGTGGCGTTCAAGCCAGACCTGCCGAGCATGGGACTCTACAAGTCGCCCGACTATCCGCCGCCGCAGCCATAGCGCCCTGATCAGGGCTACCCGGCCAGCCGCGCCATCTCTGCATCCGAAATCTCGTAATTGCCGTAGACGTTCTGCACGTCGTCGCAGTCCTCGAGCTCTTCGAGCATCTTCATGAGCTTGTCGGCATTCTCGCCTTCGACCTGCACCGTGTTGACGGGCTTCCAGATCAGGGCGGTCGACGTCGCGGCCGTCTTGATCTTGCCCTCCAGCGCCGACGCCACCTCTGCAAGATCGGCGCGCGCCGTATATATGTAGTGACCCTCTTCGTCGCTCGACACGTCGGATGCGCCGGCATCCAGCGCGGCCTCCATGATCGCGTCTTCAGTACCCGCGCTCAGCGGATAAACGATCTCGCCGACATGTTCGAAGCCCGACGAGACGGCGCCCGTCTGACCGAGATTCCCACCATGATGCGTGAACGCCGTGCGCACGTCCGTCGCCGCGCGGTTCTTGTTGTCGGTCGAGCACTCGACGATCAGACCGACGCCACCAGGCGCAAAGCCCTCATAGCGGATCGCCTCGTAGTTCGTGGCGTCGCCGCCAGCACCCTTGTCGATCGCCCGCTGGATGTTGTCCTTCGGCATCGACGCCGCCTTGGCGTTGTTCACCGCAAGGCGCAGGCGCGGATTGAAGTTCACGTCCGCCATGCCGCTCTTGGCAGCCACCGTGATCTCTTTCGCCAGCTTGGAGAACAGCTTTGCCTTGGCCTTGTCGGCCTTGCCCTTGCGGTGCTGGATGTTGGCCCATTTGCTGTGGCCGGCCATGGGGTATCTCTCGAATGAGGATGGAGTGGCCGTCCGGATACCCCACCGCCCCGGACCGACGCAAGCGTTTGGGCGTCCCTGCCATAGTGGCCTGCGCACGATCAGGGCGATCCGCCACCCCGCACCAGGGACGATCAGTATGGAAGGGATCCAAAGCTGAGAGCTTCGTGGCGGCCGCAAGGCGCCTTTTTGGGGAGTTCGCAAAAAGGCGGCTGGGGGTTTATACCTGCCGCCACAACTGCTCTCGACCAGGCCGGTGCAAGGCAGGTCCCTCCTCCCACGAGATTGGCATCATGACTGACGCAACCCCCTTCGCAACCGATCCCGTCGCAGACCTGGTCGCCCTGCTCGACCTCGAACGGATCGAGGTGAACCTGTTTCGCGGCCAGTCGCCCGACGATGGCGTGAAGCGCGTGTTTGGCGGCCAGGTGATCGCGCAGGCGCTGGTCGCCGCCTACCGCACCGTCGAGAACCGCGTCTGCCACAGCCTGCACGCCTACTTCATCCGCCCGGGCGACCCCACCGTGCCGATCCTTTACGAGGTCGACCGCGCGCGCGACGGCAAGAGCTTCACCACCCGACGCGTCACCGCCGTCCAGCACGGCGAGCAGATCTTCAACCTCGCCGCATCTTTCCAGGTCCCCGAGGAAGGCTTCACTCACCAGTCACCCATGCCCGCCGTGAGGATGCCCGCCGAGCTGAAGTCAGAAGACGAACTCCGCGCCATGGCGAAAGACCACATCCCCAAGGAACTCCAGAAGCAGTTCGCGCGCCCACGCCCCATCGAGCTCAAGCCCGTCGATCCGCGCCAGATGATCTCGCCGGCGAAGACAGAGCCGAAGAAGCAGATGTGGATGAAAGTCCGCGGCCCCGTCGACCCGAACAATTTTGCCCTGCAGCAATGCCTGCTCGCCTACGCCTCCGACATGGGCATCCTCGATACCGCCACCAAGCCGCATGGCGTCAACTGGTTCACCGGCGGCGTGCAGATGGCGAGCCTCGACCACTCGATGTGGTTCCACGAGCCGTTCGACATCTCGAACTGGCTTCTCTATGCCATGGACTCACCTTCCGCCTCCGGCGCACGCGGCTTCAACCGCGGCGAGGTCTTCACGGAGGCAGGCAAGCTGGTTGCCTCGGTCACGCAGGAAGGCCTGATGCGGCCTCGCGAGGCAAAGTTCAAGAACTGAACCGGGCCACCCCAGCCCTGCAGAACTCATTCCCACTGCGCAATCATTCCTTAAACGGCGCAACCGAGCTTGGCGCGAAGCTCCGCGCGTGGTTTGACTCGTCGGGGGCGTACGGAGACCGTGATGATGCGCGTGACAGCGTCCCTCTCGCTATTTGCGCTGCTGGCTGCCTGCAGCGCCGCGCCCTCCGATCCCAACGCCAGTTCCGCGATGGTGACGCCTTCGACCGCCGGCCTCACGTCCGGCCCGGGTGAAACACAGCCGCCGGCGCTCGACATCCCTGCCAAGCCGGCCCCCGCCGCCGAAGCGCCCGCCCCCGAAGCGCCGGTCGAACCGGCCCCATCCCACGTCGCGCTCAAATACCTGATCGGCGACGTCGATCCCGCCAGCGATCCGAAATTCGCGCGCATCCCGGAAAAATACATCGGCGGCTCGCGCGTCTGGGGCCACAAGGACGCGGTCGATGCCTTCGTGCGCATGGCGGAGGACGCCGAACAGAACGGCTACAAGCTCAAGATCGTCTCCGCCTTCCGTTCATTCTCCGACCAGAAGCGGATCTGGGAGGACAAGTGGACCGGGAAGACGCTGGTCGGCGGCAAGAAGCTCAACACGTTCATTCCGGATCCGGCAGCCCGCGCGAAGAAGATCCTCGAATTCTCCTCCATGCCGGGCACCTCGCGCCACCACTGGGGCACCGACTTCGACTTCAACAGCCTCGAGAACAGCTACTTCACCAACAACAAGGACGGCCGCCGCATCTATGACTGGCTGGTCAACCACGCCGCCAATTATGGCTTCTGCCAAGTCTACACCTCCAAGAAAGGCGAAGGCGCGCGTCCCACCGGCTACGAAGAAGAAAAATGGCACTGGTCCTACGCGCCGGTGGCGTCATGGTATCTCAGGCAGTATCCGATCGACGTCGGATATGAGCGCCTCACCGGCTTCCTTGGCTCCGAGACCGCGCAACAGATCGGCGTGATCCCCAACTACGTGCAGGGCATCAATCCGGAGTGCGTGCAGTAGGCGATGCGCTTGATCGGCGGCGCCGAACCGTGCACCCTGATCGACGCTCGGGATGGGGTGATCGACGATGAGCACACACGTCGCGGGAGTCATTCTCGAGCTTGACCCGAGAGTGTTTCTTCTCTTCGGTCATGCGGAACGGTCCTTCACGAAGACAGGTTCTCGGGTCAAGCCCGAGAAAGTCTCCGTAGAGCATCGCGAAGAGCCGAGACGAGGTCTTCGTGTGGTCGTTTTCCTCGCGGTTTTCGCCCTCGCAACCCTGCCCGCCCTCGCACAACCCTCGCCGATCCCGCGCACCGGCGACGGACGCCCGGATTTCCACGGCTACTGGTTCACCGGATTCATCACGCCGATGGAGCGGCCCGACGGGATCACCAGCCTCGCCGTTGCACCCGGGGACGCCGCCAGCCTCGTTGCAAGACTTATGGAGGATCTGGACGAAGGCGAGGTCTACGATCCCGAGTTCGACAGCAACTCCATCGCGCCTGCCCTGCTCGATATGAATGGCGAGCTGCGTTCGTCGCGGATTGTCGCCCCCCCAGACGGCCAGCTGCCGCTCACCGCGCTCGCGAAAGCCGCGCTGGACGGCGAGGAGTCAGGCTTCGACAACCCGGAAAATCGCCCGCCGCCCGAACGCTGTATCGAAGGCCTCGTCAACGCGCCGCTTGCTTCGTCCTTCCTGATGGTCCCGCTCCAGCTGGTGCAGACGCGCGATGCGGTCGTGATGATGATGGAGGACATGGAGCCCGCCCGCATCGTCACCCTGACCACGCCGCCCCGCCCCGACGCCCTACGAACACGAAGCGGCCAGTCCCGCGGCCGGTGGGAAGGCGATACGCTGGTCGTCGAGACAGACCGCTTCAACATAGCCGCCAAACAGGGCATCACCTGGAGCGGCGGCGCGTTCATCACCTCAGACAGCAAGGTGATCGAGCGCTTCACCCTCACCAGCACCGACACGCTGCTCTATCAGTTCACCGTCGAGGACCTGTCGGTGTACACAAAACCCTGGCGCGCCGAATACATGTTCAAACGCATCCGCCGCCCCGCCTACGAGTACGCCTGCCACGAAGCCAACCACGCGCTGGTCCACATCCTGCTGGCGGCACGGTTAGGCAAGCAGGAGATAAAGCTGTCCGCCCAATGATGACGGCGCAGCAGATACTCGTCGTGCTCGACGATGCATGCCGGCGCAACTCCTTTCCCATGCTCGACAATGACCACGTCTTCGCCGCCGCGACGCGGCTGTCGCTCTATCGCTCCGCGGAAGACTGGGCGATGACGATCGAGGTGTTCGGCTTCAGCCCACATGCAGGCATGCCGTACACGTGTCTCTATACATTCGGCAGCACTATCGAACGGACGAAGATGGCGAGCGACTTTGTTACGCCTGATGCGTTCGAGGCCTACCTTCATGCGAACCCGCACAACGAGATGACCTTCATCCACCCTGTCGATGCGCTCGACATCGGCAACGCGGAGGAGGTGCTCGAAAGCTCGTCCCTCGTCTTGCGCGGCACGATGCTTCCCGTGCCGACGCTCGCGGAGATTGCGGAAGCCGGCATCACGCCGTCCGACCCTCAGCGTGTCATGGCCTTCGAACTGTGCCGTTGGCTCGCCGCCGACGATCGCGACCTCGTGCTGGCTAGCAATGCAGAGCGGCGACAGAACATTCCGCCAGCCCTCCAGCAGATCTTCTGGCTTGAGGAATGGAACCATCCAGATCTCGCTAGCGGCAAGGTCGCCAGCAATTCCCAGGCTTTTCGCCAGCTCGCCGCCGTGCTGGAAACCGGCAGCCTATCGCGCTATCGCCCGACTGTTCCGCCGAACACGCATTGGTCGTTCTGGCCCGAAGGCGCCGCACTCTAGGGGTTGGCGCGCGGCGCCGCTCGCCGCATCTTCGCGGCATGGGACAAAGCACCTTCTTCACCGTCGGCTACGAACGCACCCCACATCACCGCGCTTCGCGTGGGAGAAATCACGCCGTGATGGTTGTTGACGACACCCAGATCGAGCCAGAAAGGCTGGCCCGCGAACTCTGCGAGGATGTCGAACGGATTTCCAGAAATCCCAGTGCTCGATGGTCGCGATTGCGCGCAGGTCGACCTAAGCGCGGCAATAACTCCCCGCTACCCGGATTGATGTTCGCGGTGGTGTCGCAGGACGAGACAGATCTGTGAGGTTTGCGAGCTTGGCGCCGGCATTGCCAGATGCCGGCGCGGCTGCGCGCCTAAATGTCGAAGATATCCATGAGCCGGGAGCATCGCTTTCCGCCCGTTGCACGTGTCGATGGGGCCTTTCGATCTCAACTGGAGAACCCCACGTTTTCCATCACGAAATGGGCAAGTCATCGTGCCGGCGAGTTCGCCTTCACGGGCGCAGCGGCGACTCTGATCGGGGTCGGGCTTCGCGTCGCCGCGGCGTTTGCAATGCTGATCAACGTCTTCGAGGCGAAGTGGGCCCTTCCCTGGAACGCAGTCGCGGTGATTGCGGGGCTGGCGACCGGGGTCTCTACGCTGGGCCCTTGCATCGTTGAACGATCGCTGATGTCCGAACCGCCGTGGCGGATTCCCCGCGCGTCGTGACCGCCACTATTTCTTCGCGGCGGCGGGGGGGAGCCAGTCCGTTACGGACTCCGCATCCAGCTCCGGTGCTTCGGCTTCGCCCTCGTCAATGTCGGTGCGTCCCGCTACGACCACGCGATCGCCCAGCTCAACCTTTGCGCCAGTCTCGCCGACGTCGACCAACAGCAGCCGGCCGCTGGTTTCCAGCAGAAAGTCGCCGTCCGCCTCGACCGACAGCACGGTGCCCTTGAACGTCATGGCCTGATCAGAGGGGGTGAGATCCGAAAGGGCGTACATGCCGGTGTGGCTGCATGCGGCGGTGAGCAGCAGCGGGGCCATAAGGATGGGTTTCATGCGCTCGCGCCCCTTGGCTGGTTGGACCGTCGATGTGGGGCGGCGTTCCGGCGCAACAAGGGAGGACGGTCGCGCGACGGATCACAAGATCGGCACCGATCCGCCGCCAGCCGGCCTCAGCGGCTCAGCAACGCGGCGGCTCATGAACAACTCCGCCGTCAGCAAAACATGACGCGCGGACAGCGATGGTCAGAATCCGTCTTTCAGGCATCGCCCCAGGAGACGGGACTTGCTCAACCGGCTCAGTCAGGCGCCGCTGTCGCGATCGCTTCAAGCAAGCGAACGCGTGTCAGCCTCTGGTTGTCCCAATCGAAGGGCCACGGTGACTCTCGGCCACAGAGCGTCGCATCGCTCTGCTGGGCTAGCCACACCCTGAGCGCCTCGCGCGTCTTGAACACTGCCTCCGCGAACAGCTGGCCATCATGGACGGGACCATAGATATAACCCTCGTCGCCACGGCCCAATCCCATCCCGCAATAGTCGCGATGCGAATACGCCACCGTGACACCCCGGTCGAGCGCGTCGACGACCTGGCCGGCAAGCGCTGCACCATAAGGTGTCGGGTCGTTCACACCAGCATTGTGGGCGACCGCCTCGGCGAGAAGCTCGTGCGTTATAACCTCGATCGCGTCATGGCAGCCGGGCCGCACAATGTCGTCAAGTGACTGCGGGCTCTGTTGAGCCAACCAGCCAGCGAACGCGTTCTTGTCCGGGGTGGCGAAAACCTCCCGTGGAGACTCCTTGAGAAGTTCGTAGACGAGGCGATCGCCCTTTTTCAGCATCCAGTGCGAGCAGTAGCCCCACAATATGCGGCCATCGCGATCGAGCAGGTCGGCGACGCCGTCTGCGATCTCCTTGCCAAACGGAAGCGCGGCAGGGGTTTGCGCCATGGGAGTGGTGGGTACCTCGGCAATTGGCGACTTACGCCGCAAGTGAGATTATCCCTTGATGCGCGCCAGCGTCCAGCGAACCAAAAAGGCACCCGGAAACATCGCCGTCTGGCGAGAAAGCGTCAGTCGCGAGTGGCGGTCGGCGCGGCAGATATTGGCCGAAAAAGACATTCGACCAAACGCTTGGTCACGGCGTTCTCGCTGCGATTTCGCAGGTTCGATCCAGAATGAAATCGATATCAGATTGGCTGGTACGCAAGTTCATGAAGCAGGCGCGCAGCCCAATGTGTCCCTTTACCGACGCAGGCCCGAGGAATGCGTCGCCGCTGTCGACCAGCCTCTTGAGCACAGAGCGATTGCCAGCATCATCCAGGTTCCTGGCTCGGAAACACACGCAGTTGAACGTGACCGGGGCGAGCAGCTCAAGATCAGCCCTCTCTTCAATAGCGCTCGCCATATAGGCGGCGAGATCGCTCATCCGATCGATGACTCGCACATAGGCATCAGCGCCAAATCGCTTCAACGACCACCAGACCTTCAAGGCCTTGAAACTGCGCGTGAGTTGCGGACCGTAGTTCGCGAAGTCGATGAAGTCGGGATCCTCGGACATCGTCAGATAGCTGGGCGTGGCGCTGAAGGCGTGACGAAGGTGTGCACGATCCCGCACGAGGACACACCCAGCTTCGGCGGGACAGAACAGAAACTTGTGCGGATCTAGCGACACAGAGTCGGCCAGCCCGATAGCCGACATCTCGGCGCGATACCGCTCACTGAGCACGGTGAGCGCGCCATACGCCCCGTCGATGTGCAGCCACAGACCCTCCTGTTTGCAGAAGGCCGAGAGTTCACGAATGGGGTCGACCGACCCAGTTGTTACGGTTCCTGCGCTACCGACAACGCAAAAGGGCTTCCGTCCTTCCGCGCGATCACGCCGAACGGCCGCCTCAAGAAGGTCGATCCGCATCCGGAAGGCGGCGTCGGTTGGGATGTGACGCAAATTGTCGGTGCCAATACCGAGGATTGAGACCGCCTTGTCGATGCTCGAATGCACTTCATCGGATGTGTAAAGAACCAGTGGCAGGCCGCTCCCCTGCAGACCGCGGGTGCGTGCATCTGGTCCAAGGGCTTGGTCGCGGGCAGCAGTGAGCCCAACAAGATTGGCAGCTGAGCCGCCGCTGGTGATGAGCCCGCCGGCCGAGCTGGGAAAGCCGTAGAGGTCAGCGAACCAGCGCACGACAGTTTGTTCTACTGCATTCGCCGAGGGCGACAGATGCCACAGATTGCAGTTTTGGCTGATCAGGCTCGCGACGGCATCAGCATACGGCGCAATGGCATTGGGGGTAGGCTGCACATAAGGAAGGAAGCGAGGATGCGCCGAGTGCGTGGCGTTTGGCACGATGACGGCTTCGAACTCCTCCAACAAATCGACGAGGCTGACGCCTGAGCGCGGCATCGGCGTCTGCATGATTTTCCGGAGGGCTGGACGGTCGAGCTCGGGATAGACTAGGCGACCTGCGACGCTGGCCAGATAGCGATTGGCGAAATCGGCAAACAGCTCCCACGCGCGTTCGTGCTCGTCTGGGCTGAACAAGAGATCTGAGGGTGGCGTTTCCAACTGCATCGATACTGATCCGGCGGCATTGGGGAGTGGCTCTGCACGCCATTAGTCATCTTTGCGCAAACGTCCACACATGATCGCCCAAGCCCTCCAGTTGGGTCGCGCGCCTCCGCATTTTTCCGCGCAAACCGCTCGAGACACGCTGCCTCCGCCGCGCCAAACGCGAACAGCCCCGCGTGCTGCCAGCCTTGCCGTTCGCGCCGCCTCGAAGCAGTGCGCCGAATCCTGGCTGATCCCGACACGCGCGCCCACCGCTTCGCGGTGAAACTCGCCCGCATCGCCGCACGCAGCACCAGGGCCAACGACCCGCGCCTGTTCACCGTGCGCTGCTGGGATTGCCACCGCCTGCTCAACCGCGGCCGGCGCTTCATCCGCGCCGGCCTGGAAATCGTCATGCCGTTGATCGAGGACGCGCTCGCCAGCTGGAATCAGAAATGCGAACCGGGGTAGTCACGCCCCCGAAACACAACGTCCGCGCCCTGCAGGCCTCCTGCCGGAACGCGGACGCGCGTCTTGCTTCCAGGGAAGTGGAGATCAGCCCGGCTTCCTGAACTTCAGGATGAACTGATCCGTCTTGCCACGGATCGAGGCGTCGAACACACCCTTCGATCCATCATCCGCCGGGTTGTCGAGCACCTGGGATTCATCAATGAACGTGAACCCCGCCGCAAGCACCTCGGCTTTCACCTTCGCCATGTCGATGCGATGCTTCTGCGCATCGAAATCGACGCCCCTGGCCGACTGGTGATCGAGTACGACATAAAGGCCGCCCGGCTTCAGCGCGCCGTACACGGCCTTGTTCGCGGCGTTGATGTCGAGGTTGCGTCCGGGATTGTGCATGTCGTGATAGTTCTGGGAGGTCCACACGAGGTCGAGCGGCTCCGGCGCGGGAATCTTCGTGAAGTCGGTAATGACCACCTGCACATTTCCGTAGTTCGCAGCGTCCGCCGTGATCGCTGCAACAGGCGCCGCAGGCGGCGGTTGGCCTTCGCGCTGAACCGGCGCGCTGGCGAAGACATAGACCTTGCCGGCGGGCCCGACGGCCTTGGAGAGAATGCGGGTCATGTAGCCGCCGCCGGGGATGAGCTCGCCGATCTTGTCGCCGGGCGTCAACTCGCCGAACGCCATCATCTCGGCCGGCTTGCGATCCGCATCCCGCGCCGTGTCCGCCGCCGGACGCGCCGGATCCGCGATCGCGGCGACAATGTGCGCCGAACTCGCCGTCGGCGCCGGCATGGCCGCCGTCTGGCAAGCAGCAGCGCCTAGCAGGGCCGCCAGCGCCAGCGAACGCATCAGTGTGTTTCGCATGTGGATGTCCTCCCAATCGCCGCACCGTCGGCGGCGTTGGAGGAAGAAATAGCCGAACGACAGGCCAGCGACAATTCGAGGTCGCGCGATCGTCTATCGGTTGCGGAGAGGAACCATTTGACTCAAACGCCCACCCACGCGGATCGGCTCGACGCGAACGGCAAGTCCCGTCCTGTCGTCAGACTCGATATAGACGCCGCACATGGTTGCAGGCCCCTCAGCCGGCGACTTGCGTTCGACCGGCAGACGCGTCGCGGCGCGCTGGACGAGCGGCCCCTTCTTCATCCCGATCACGCTGTCATAGTCTCCGCACATCCCGGCATCGGTCTGGTAGGCTGTCCCACCGGGGAGGATTTGCGCGTCTGCCGTCGGCACGTGCGTGTGGGCGCCGATCACGGCGGTCGCACGTCCGTCACAGTAGTGACCCATGATGTATTTCTCGGCTGTCGCCTCCGCATGGATCTCGACCACCACCGCATCGGCCACCTGCCCAAGCGGACATTCCTCGAGCGCGGACTGGACGCCCTGGATTGGATCGTCCAGCGACTCCATGAAGGCGGAGCCGTGGATCTGAACGACAAAGACACGCTGCCCCTTCGGCGTCGTGAACAGCTGAGAGCCGCGTCCGGGAATGTGCAACGTCCTGGGATAGTTGTAGGGCCGCAGCAACCGCGTCTCGCGCTCGATATAGACGAGGGCTTCCGACTGGTCCCACGAATGATTGCCAAGCGTGATGCAGTCGGCGCCCGCATCGAACAGTTCGTTCGCAGTCGACGCGGTGATGCCAAAACCGCCGGCCGCGTTCTCGCCGTTGACGATCGCAAAATCGAGTTGCAGCTCGGTCTTGATCCGCGGAAGATGCTCGGCGACGGCGGCCCGGCCAGTCCGGCCCACCACGTCACCAAAGAAGGCCAATCGCATGCTCACTCCTTGTCGGACCGGTCTACAGGACCGGCCCGATCAGGGCAAACGCACCTTGCGTCGCAGCGAACTGACAGGCGCTCAGTACACCCGCTCGATGCTGTCGACGTCGTGGATTTTCCCTCCGCGGCAGAAGAAGCTGATCTTCCTGTACATCGGATTCGGCACCGGCTCGCGATAGGCCAGCCGCCCGGGAACGGGGGCGTTCGGCGCGGTGCGGATTTCGAGGATCAGCGTGTCGCCGGTCGAGGCATCCGAGCGGAGCACGATCGCCGTATCCGTCGCTTCGGCAAGCCGGACGTCGACCTGAAGTTCGCGCGGCGCACGGCTGGTTCCGGGCATGTGGTTCACCCACGCCGAAGCTTCGGCAATCCGGTGCGGACAGGCCATCTGGGCGAGCGCCTGGCCGGTGGTTTTTGGGCCAGAGCCGCCGCCCTCTGGCGGAGCGGGGGCAAGGCAGGCGGAAAGCGCCACGGTGCAAAGGACCGGCAGGACGATGATTTTCAGCACATATGTCTCCGAATCGGAGCCCAATCCTATCACGAGCCGATTTAACGCCGGATCGGAGCGTTTCGACGCGATTTTCCGCAGCTGGAAGTAACCGATCTGCCGTTTCGATCGTACAGATGTGAACGGTAGCAGTCGCACCGGATGGCTGCACGCGCTAGAATTCTATTGTCCACGAGCGGATAACCGCCCGGACGCCAAGGAAAGGGACGACGCGAGATGGACCTGAAGTTCCGCCGCAATCCGGATTACGAGACGCTGCGCGATGAGATCACGTCTGAGCGCATGTTCATGGATCGCCGTCACATCCTGTCGGCAGCCGGCTTTCTTGGCGCGGGCTCCATCCTCGGCGCATTGCCGGCCTGTTCCGAACCCGAGCAGACGCCGACCGCCCCCGCAACGGCCGGCGGCCACCCAGCGCCCGGCGCGGCGCTGACGGCTAAGAAGACAGCCTTCGCTGTCGCCGGCGGAGCCACAGTCGAGGAGGCCTTCACGGGCTACTGCAATTTCTACGAGTTCGGGACCAATAAGGAAGACCCGCCGCGTTACGCGAACCTCATGAAGGTGTCGCCCTGGCAGGTAACCGTCGAAGGCGAAACAGACGCGCCAGGCGCGTATGCGCTAAAGGACCTGATTGATTATTCCAAACTCGAAGAGCGCGTCTATCGCCACCGCTGCGTCGAGGCATGGTCGATGGTGGTGCCTTGGGTGGGCGTGCCGATGCACAGCGTGTTGTCGAAGCTGAAGCCGAAGTCGACGGCCAAGTTCGTGCAGTTCGAAACCTATCTCAACAAGAAGGAAATGCCTGGGACGAACCGTCCCTCGTTGCAGTGGCCCTATGTCGAGGGCCTGCGCATGGACGAGGCAAACCACGACCTCACGCTGTTCGCCGTTGGCGCCTACGGCAAGGCGTTGCAGAAACAGAACGGCGCGCCGCTGCGCACGGTGATCCCCTGGAAGTACGGCTTCAAGGCCACCAAATCGATCGTCAAGATCCGCTTCCTCGCGACCCAGCCGGGCACAGCGTGGAATAAGGCCAACGCCAACGAGTACGGCTTCTACTCCAACGTGAACCCGAACGTCTCGCACCCGCGCTGGAGCCAGGCATCGGAGCGCGTGATTGGCGGCAAGGGCGGCTTCAACGAGCGCCGCGACACCGAGATGTTCAATGGCTATCAGCAGGTCGCATCTCTCTACGCCGGCATGGACCTGAAAAAGAACTACTGACCGGGCCGAGGCAGACACGATGGCCCACAGCCCTCTCCTGCGCGCATTCGGCAAGCACTGGCTGAAGCCGCTGACGCTCGTCGCTCTGATCGCGCCGCTGGCGTGGCTGGCTTACCAGTGGGCGCTGATGCTCGCCGGCCTGCCCAACGACATGGGTTGGAATGTCGGCCAGTGGACGCACCGCTATCTCGGCGACACAGCGATCCGCGTTCTTCTCGTCACGCTGGCCATCAGCCCGATCCGCGACATCACCGGCTGGGGCCCGATCGCGATTATCCGTCGCCGCGTCGGGCTCGCGGCCTTCTTCTACACGGCGCTGCATCTACTCGCCTATTTCTGGCTCGACAGGAACTGGTCGCTGCCCGGCCTGATCGAAGACGTGACGCTTCGCACCTATATCATGCTCGGCATGGCGGCGCTTACGCTGATGATCCCACTGGCGCTCACGTCGAACAATTCCTCGATCAAGAAGCTCGGTCGCAAAACATGGGACAGGCTGCACTGGTTGACCTATCCGGTGGCGATCCTGGCGGTGGCGCACAACCTCCTGATGGTGAAGATCGTGGAGGGCAATCCGACCATTCACGCCGTGATCCTCGGCGTGCTCCTGCTCTGGCGCGTCGGACGATGGGTGATCGGCAAGTTCAAGCCGGCCCAAGTCGCAACCTAGCCGTTCGGCTTCCAGCTATCACCCTTGCGCTTGTTGCAGCGCGCATGCGCAAGCTGGATATTCGCCGGCGCGTCGCCGCCGCCCTTCGCGCGCGGACGGATATGGTCGAAGGTCGGGCGCGCCTTCTTCCAGATCGTCGCGTGCGGAACATCGAACCGCCCGCGTGGGATCGCCTCGCCGCAGATGGCGCAGCGGCCGTCCTGTTTCGTCCAGAGATCGTCGAACAGGCTCAGACGCCGAGTTCCTTTGGCAAGCTCCATCCGCGTCGTGCGCATGCGGCGAGAACGGTGTTGCGCAGCAGGCAGGCAACGGTCATCAGGCCGACGCCGCCGGGCACGGGCGTGATCCAGCTGGCGATCTCACGGCATTCGTCAAAGTGAGCATCGCCCACGACGCGCGTCCTGCCCTCGCCCTTCTCGGGCGCCGGAATCCGGTTGATGCCGACATCGATGACGACGGCGCCGGGCTTCACCCAGTCGCCGCGTACCATGTTCGGGCGGCCCACCGCTGGAACAAGAATGTCGGCGGTGCGGCAGAACTCAGCCAGGTTCGCTGTCTTCGAATGAGCGATCGTGACGGTGCAGCTCTCGGCGAGGAAGAGCATGGCCGCCGGCTTGCCCACCAGGATGGACCGACCGATGACGACGACATGCTTGCCGGCGAGATCGTCGCCCAGCGCGTGCTTCGCCATGATCACGCAGCCAGTCGGCGTGCAGGGCCGCAGGCCAGGCTTGCCCAAGAAGAGACGGCCGGCTGAAAGCTCGGTGAGACCATCGACATCCTTGGCGGGATCGATCTTCTCCAGCGCCTTCGCTTCGTCGAGGCCCCTGGGCAGGGGCAGCTGCAGCAGGATGCCATCCACTTCCGAATCGGCGCTGAGGCCGGTCAGTTCAGCCTCGATCTCGGCCTGCGTCGCGGACGCCGGAAAGCGCTTCGTGATCGAGCGCATGCCCGCGGCTTCGGTCTTCTCGCCCTTGGATTTCACGTACAGCGCGCTCGCCGGATCATCGCCCACAAGGACCACGGCAAGGCACGGCTTGCCCGGCAGTTTCGCGACGGCGGCGGCGACTGCATCTCGCACCATTTCCGAGACGATCTTCCCGTCGATCAACTCAGCCGGCATTCGCCTCTCCCGTCAGCGTCTCAAGCGCTGCCGCTATAGACGGCCCCGCGGAGATTCGCACCGTCTTGATTCGCTGGGTCTCGCCCTTCTCCACCGATACGGCGGATTTCGAAACGCCGAGCGCCTTGGCCAGTAACTGCTCGACCGCGGCGTTGGCCTTGCCCTTTTCGGGAACGGCGCGAACGCGAAGCTTCAGGAAAGCCTGGCCTGCAGCGTCCTCGCCCCGACCCTCGATCGCGTCCTTCGAGGCGCCAGGCTGGACGCGAACGCGAAGCTCCGCCCTGCCTGCAACCAGTCGCCAGCTGCTCAGAACGGAACCAGTGAGATCAGCCGGGGAAGCGCATAGCCTTGCAGGAAGCCGATGATCAGGATCAGCGCGAACAACGACAGGTCCAGCGCCCCGATGCGCGGCAGGATGCGGCGCAACGGCCGGCACAGCGGGTCAACAATGCTGCCGCAGAACTGCATGATCTGCCGGGTTGTCGGATTGTACTGCTGCACCACGCCGCCGATGATCAGCCAGCCCATCACCACATAGACGATGATGACGATCTGCAGCAGCCAGAGAACCGGCGAAATGAAATAGACGAAAAGGGCGCCCAGCAGTTCTCTCATGTCAAACTCCCGTCCAGCTGCGCACCGGGCGCCTGCCCTGACCTAGCTCATTTCGTGAAAGATAGGATACCCCGGGTAAACGCTTGGGAAATGCCGGAATGTCGGAAAATTGGTGGAGCCGAGGTCCGCAAGGCCATCAATGGAGGATATTGGTTTCTTGCGAGTTTTCTTGCGACACCCCGCGATTTACCCCCTTCCCGGTCAATCGGCGGGAATGGAATGGCCGCGCCTGCCCATGCCGCCCTTTTGGCCGTTGTGGCGCTCACCCGAAACAACCTTGGGCAGGAGAATGCGAGGCCTGCACCCACGCCCCCCCCCCGCGCTATGGACTTGTTCTATGCCTTGCCGACAACTTCAGGACAGAAAGAACAAGCGGGAGATAGGAATGTCGATCTTGAGGTTATTCGGGCTGTCGATTGTTCTCATGGCATGCCCGACTGCCGTCGGCCAGCAACGACCGGATCTGACCGGTACCTGGACCAACGCGTCGCTGACCACTCTCAACCGTCCGGCGGGCATCGACAAGTTGATCCTTAGCAAGACTGAAGCCGATGCTCTTGTCGCCAGAATCAATATCGCCGGGTTTGCCCCCGAGGGCGCGCCGACCGAGGATTTCAGCAATCCGGATGCCGGAGCGCCCGCAAGGGGCGGTGCTGACTTCGGCGTGAAGGCTTATGACCAGTTCTGGGTAGCGCCAGGAGAACAGCTCGCTCTGGTGAAAGGCGAGTTCAGGTCGTCCTATGTAGTTGATCCACCGAACGGTCGCGTTCCGATGCGCGCAGAATACGCCAGCCAGCGGCCAACCTCCACTCGCTACGTAACTGGCGTTGGCGGCAACGAGGGACCGGAAGCGCCGCCGCTCTCGGAACGATGCTTGATCGGATTCGGGAACACCGGCGGCCCTGGTATGCTGAGCACATTGTACAACAATACCTATCAGATCGTGCAGGCGCCGCGCCATGTGATGATCCTGGTGGAGATGGTGCATGATGCCCGCATCGTGCCGACATTCGATTCTGCACCAGAAGCACGCCGAGCTCACCGACCAGATGCGATGAAGCCTTGGCTAGGCGATAGCGTCGGCTGGTATGAGGGCGGCACATTGGTGGTAGAAACAATCAACATCCACCCGGCGCAGGTTATGGCGAGCGCTGTACCGGTGTCTCCATCGGGCAAGGTCACCGAACGGTTCACCCGTATTGCCGATGGCGAGATATTCTACGAATTCTCGGTCGACGATCCAGCGATATACTCAACCCTCTGGCGGGCGGAGCTTAGCTTCTACGCCACAAAGGAGCAGGTCCACGAGTATGCCTGCCACGAGGGCAACCACGCCATGGCAGGCATTCTCGGAGGAGCGCGTCAGCTCGAACGTGAGAATGTCGCCGCTGCAGGCACCAATATCCGGCGCTGAGTGCCGGATGACTGACGCACGCTCCGACACCCGCTGGAGGCAAGCTAGACCCCTTGCCGAGTCTGGATCGCCTGAACATCAAGAATACAAGACCATGAGGCGCGGAGACCTTCGCCGATCTTCGGGTCGCGCAGGCCTAGAACTTGCCGCTTATCCTGACGAACCCCCACGGACCCGTGCGAGATTCATTTATCTGCAACAGAGTCAGGTTTCCGCTCGACCTTGGAGCGTCGTATACCGCACGCGTGTTGATGAAGGCTGTTTCAAGGATGTCATTGAGCCCGGCACGAATGTTCAAGCCGAAAAGCTCTGTGGTTTCAATGAAAACGCTGAGGTCATCACCTGTACGTTGGCGTTTGGACGTCTCCCTCAGTCTGTATGACGTCGCTCCGCCGCTTTCACTGAACGTCAGCCCGTAGCTGAAGCCGTACTGAGGAAAGTCCTGTCTGAATGAAACGCGCAGATTTCGGGCCAGGCCGAAGGCGTCGGAAAACTCTCGAACAACACCAGTTACAGGATCGAGCACTTCAGAGTTGCCGCTGTTAAGTTCGACGTCCAGGCGGGCGTCCGGCACACCCAAGTTCTTCAGAGGTACGCTTGCCTTGACGCCCAGCGACCATGTCTCCCCTTCTCCAAGATTGCCCGGGCCATCGAACGCCTGAAGCAAGGAGCCGCCGAGTGGAACGACCGGAACCTGATCCTGAACGTCAGAAACCTTCTCGAACGAGCCGAGAAGCGTCAGCACGCCGTCACCCCAGAACCTTTGTTCGAACTGACTCCCCAGAGCCCAGACTTTCTGGGGTTCGAGATCAGCGTTGCCGCCTGTCACCAGGTCGTTGACGACCTCCACGGCCGAGACGAAGTCCCTGAAATTGAGTTGCGCGACCTTTCGCTCAAGCGACACTCGCAACTGCTGCGTGCCGTTCGGTCGCCAGGTCGCCGTGATGCCAGGCTTAGGATACGTGAATTCGCGTTCCGCAAAGACGCTGGTCGTGCTGGAGAGGCGGCCTTCCTGCTTGATCTGCGAGTACTCGAACTTCACGCTGGGTTCGAGGGTCAGCTCGGGCGAGACCTTCCAGACATCCGATACTTGGACCTCGCCTCGATACTCTTCCACTATGGTATCAGATCCCGGCGGAGTGACGTCCGCGCCGGTATTCAAAGTTACTTTCCGGGTACTGTCGAGAAAGTTGTAGGCGCCTTCGATTGCGACCTCGACCGTATGCTCGTCGCCGAACGGCCAACTCATCGTCCCGCGAAGAATGGATTCCCCACTCGCGTCTTTCGATTGAACCTGAACCGATCTGCTGAAGGATCCCGAGCCAGCGTAGAAACCGAACAGGCTGTCGCTTGTGCTCTCAGATCGTTGATGCAGGGCAATGAGTTTCGCGGTGCCCCCACCCAACTGGAACTGAAGGTCGCCGTTCAGCGCGTAGGTGTCAGACTGAGAAAAGCTTTCCGTTGTTTCGAGTCGGGATACTGGGCCGACAAAGCTTGGAGAATGGACCTCGGTGAAGTTGCTGCCATTGCTGTCGGTCGTGTTGAAGGAGCCGTTCAGGTTCAGCTTGCCCCAGTCCAGTGACCGTTGGAACTCAAAAGCTGGCTCAACACTCTGCGTGTCGTTCAGTGAGAGCCCGGCATGCTGCTCGAATACACTGAGCGGGTCGGTATAGAAGGCGCGCCTCCCGAAACTGCGTGGCGAAGAGCCAGGCCCTCCTCGACCGAAGTTCGGGCTTCCGGC
>JALHLR010000032.1 GCA_022844475.1 Hyphomonadaceae bacterium
CAGGATTGGTGAGAAGCTGAGCCACAGCGCCTTTCGCTGCGTCGTCATTGCCAGCCATCATCTCGGCACCCACCTGGTTCAGCGTCTTCACGACAAGCGCGCCAGTAGGCCAACCCTGCACGATCTCGCCGCCCGAATTGGTGTGGCCCAGGGTCAGGGCGATGCCGTCCGGCGTGCGACCCAGCGGGTTCATGCAATCGACAACGATCCGGCCCGGCTCGCGGGCGCGATCAGGTCGGGGGCGGAGGGATCGTATGCGCCGAGCGTCACTGCGTGCCCTTTGTCCTTGAGGCCCTGCGCAATCGCGCCGCCGACATTGCCGGTCCCGATGATGGCAATTCGGATGAGTTTTTCCTGACTGATTGCTGAGGGGACAAGCCAGAAACCCGTGCGATGATAACGAGATGGGAGATTGAACGGTTCAGGCGCGGCCGAGCCCGGCCACAGCGCATCAACCACACGTCAGGGACGATTGCGCGCACAGGCTTGTTGGCTTGACGGAGCGGTCTTCGTCATCAAGAAAAGACCGGGGCGTGCCTGGAGACTTGCAAATGACGTCCATCCGGAAACTGACCTTCGCAGGCTTCATGGCGCTGGCGGCGTGCGCCCCGGCGGTCGCGCAGACGGCGATGACGATCGTGTCAGGCGAGGGATGCGGGTGTTGCCGCGAGTGGGTGAAGCATTTGTCGGCCAACGGCTTCCAGCCGACGATCAGCTATGTCGATCCGGCTGCGCTGAACCAGCACAAGCATGATGCGGGGCTGAAGCCTGAACACACCTCCTGCCACACCGGAAAGATCGGCGGTTACGTCATCGAGGGCCATGTGCCGGCGAAGGAGATCGCCCGGCTACTGCGTGAGAAGCCGGATGCGCTGGGGCTGGCCGTCCCGGGCATGCCGTTCGGATCGCCTGGCATGGGGCCGGAATCCCAGGCAGAACCCTATCAGGTCCTGCTGCTGAAGAAGGACGGCTCGACCGCGATCTATGCGAGCTATCCCTAGGCTGGATGCAGGCCAAGCCCGCTGAACGCAACCATTTGCTGTTGCAGGGGAACATGCTCTAGCTCTCTCATAAACTGGAGGGCGTCCATGAAAGCTGTGTTCCTTGCTGCAAGCGCGGCAGCCGCGATAGCGCCCGCCGCGACCGCGCAGATCGACAGCATCCGCGTCGGTGTGATGGAGCACAATATCTGCGTCATCGACTGCAAGAATGCGGACAAGGAAGGCGGCGTGAACATCGTCGGTGAAGTGCGTTTCAACTCGCCGGACTTTCTGGCGTGGGCGGGCGCGCCTCATCCTTATGTCATGGCCTCCGTCAACACCGAGGGGAACACGTCCTATGGCGGGGCTGGCCTTGAATGGGATTTTGAGTTCGCGGAGGGCTGGCACTTCGAGCCGGGCTTCGGGTATGTCGTTCACGACGGCGACATCAACAATCCGTTTGCGAATGGCACGCCGGAATCTGCGGCGTTTGCAGAAGAGAACGTGTTGCTGGGTTCCGAAGACCTGTTCCGGACATCGGTTGCGCTGTCGTGGGACGTATCGGCCAATTTCGCTCTGCAGGGCATCTACGAGCATCTGAGCCACGGCCAGATTCTCGGCAGCGGACGCAATCAGGGGCTGGACGAGATCGGTGTTCGCGCGGTGTGGCGGTTCAACTGATGCGCCGCGCTGCCATCGCCCTGGCTCTTGCGTGTGGGCTCGCCATGCCCGCGGCTGCTGACACGATCGAAGTCCTCAAGGCCAACACGCTGGTGGTCACTGCGCCAGATGGCGGTGCGACGACTGTGCTGGTGAGCGACAATGGCCGTATGAACCAGGTCAACGCGCGCGGCATACAGGCGACCGGTTTCTGGTCGATGGAGGAGCGTGGCTTCTGCTGGACCGCACGCGGCGAGGCGGAGGTCTGCATACCCCTTTCAGCCGACAAGGTGGTTGGCGACACCTGGCAGATCGCCAGACAGCCGGGCAAGGACGGATGGATCGCTGAAATCCGGAAAGGCCGGATCGACCTTGCGGCTGTTGCCGGCGCAAACCGGGCTGGCGCCATCATGGCAGGTTCCGACAGCCCGAATTGAGGCTTGGTGCCCAGAAGAGGACTCGAACCTCCACGGTGTTACCCGCTAGTACCTGAAACTAGTGCGTCTACCAATTCCGCCATCTGGGCAGATAGCAAGGCGCGGGTGATACAGGGCGCGCGGGCAGGATTCAAGGGCCTCTGAGCCTGTTCTGGAAAGCCGGTTTTTCCCCTGGTCGCGCCTCCCCAGTTCGGCGCCAAGCCTGAAGAACAAATCGCTTGCCTATAGTTCAGCGTTGAACTAGATAGTTCAATATTGAACTAAACCCGGAAACCCGAGCGAACCAGGGCAGGCCCACCATGCGCTTCCAGTACGTGTCGACGTCCGCAGTTCTTGTCTTCCAGGCCTTCTTCATCTTTGTGCCGATGGCGATACTGGGCGGTGCAATTGATTGGCCTGCCAGTCTCGACTTTCCGGCAGGGCAGACCTTGCCGCTGGTCCATGCGGAGCGGGCAGCGGTGCAGCTTGGCTATGGGCTTTATCTCGCCTGGTCGCTGGCTTTTGCGGGAAGTGCTGCGCTGATTGTCAGGCTGGCGAGCGGGACCAAAACACTTGGCGCGCTTGCGATGCTCGCGATCGGGTTTGGCGTTGCATCGGCGCTGGCTCGCGCCATCGGGATTGTGCGGTGGCTCTCGGGCTCGTCGGCGCTTGCCGATGCCTATGCCGCAGCGCCTGTCGGTTCGATGGAGCGCGTTGCGATCGAGACGGCGCAGACCGCGCTCAATGCATATGGCGGGACAATCGGCGAGGATCTCGGCGTCGGCATCTTCGCTGCGCTGTGGCTGGTTTGCGCGGGCGCGCTCATTCTCAGGGATCGCGGACTGCCGGCGTGGCTTGGATGGCTGGCCTTTCCGGTAGCGACTGTGTCGAGCATGCCGTCACTGGCGCTGGTCGGGATCGCCTCGCCGGTCGATGTCGTGATCGGGACGTCGAGCATGCTGCTCTGGCTCGCTGCTGTTGCGGTTGTCACGCTCGCCAGAGCCGTGACCTCGCCGCGCGGCAGACCTGAACCTGTCGCTGCCTGATCAGCCAGAGAGGCGTCATGACAACGCGTCGTGGAATTCTGAAACTGGTTGGTGGGGGCGTTGTCCTTGCAGCGCTTGGCGGGACGGCCTTCTATCTCGCCAACGGCCCCTCGGACGAGGCGCGCGCGGCATGGCGTGAGGCTGGCGCGCCGGAAGAGTATCGCCGCCGCTTCCTGTCCTACGCCTTGCTAGCGCCCAATCCGCACAACCGCCAGCCATGGCTTGTCCGCCTTGATGGCGAGGATGGACTGACGCTGTTCTGTGATCTTGACCGGCGCCTGCCGGAGACTGATCTGTTCGACAGACAGATCGTCCTGGGGTGTGGGGCATTTCTTGAGCTTCTGTCGGTTGCTGCAGCGCACGAGGGATACGCGGCCGATATCACGCCGTTTCCGGACGGCGATCCCGCGCCCCGGCTCGACACTCGCGCGATTGCGCGCGTTCGGTTCGTGGCAGGCGCGGCCCAAGCTGATCCGGCGTTCGCTGCGATCGGCATCCGGCGGACCAACCGAAACACCTATAGCGAGCGCGACGTTGAAGCGGCCCTGCTGGCTCAGCTTGAGGCGGCGGGCTCGGTGCACGGCACAATGGCGCAAACGACGGCTGAGACCGGGCTCGTGGCGAAGCTGCGCGACATCACCTGGCGCGGGCACGAAACGGAATCGCTGACTTATCGAACGATGAAGGAAAGCGTCGACCTGATGCGGATCGGCAAGGTGGAGGTTGAACAGTGGCGGGACGGTCTTGTGCTGGAGGGGCCGATGATGGAGCTGGCGCGGCTGACCGGTATCGTGTCGCACGAAGCCCTGCTTGATACGAAGTCTGATGCCTTCAAGATGGGCCTCGACATGTACCGGCCCAAGGCCGCTTCTGCGCGAGCTTATGCTTGGCTGGTCAATGATGGCGGTGGGCGGACGAGCGAGTTGAATGCGGGTCGGGCCTATGCACGCCTTACCCTGAAGGCGGCGGAGATTGGGCTCGCCATCCATCCGTGGAGCCAGACGCTGCAGGAGTTCCCGGAGATGCGCTCCCTGTACGAAGAAGTTCATGCATTGATCGGGGAGGGGAAGCGCGTGCAGATGCTGGTGCGCGCGGGCTATGCTGATCCGGTGATTCCGGCGCCGCGACGCGGGCTTGCGGCGCACATTCTCGGCGAGGGACAGGGTTGAGCAAGACCGAAGACCTGAGCCGGCTCTATTTCCAGATGTTCAACGAGATCGGCATCATCTCTCAGCTGTCATCCAACAGGCTGGAGCGTGTGCT
This sequence comes from Hyphomonadaceae bacterium, assembly GCA_022844475.1. Classification (GTDB taxonomy): domain Bacteria; phylum Pseudomonadota; class Alphaproteobacteria; order Caulobacterales; family Hyphomonadaceae; genus UBA7672. The sequence goes on from JALHLR010000032.1 coordinate 4,366, forward strand.
TCCGGAAGGCATGTCGATCGCGCAGTTCAGCCTGCTCAACCATCTCGTCCGCCTTGGCGGATCATGGGCGCCGAGCCGTCTTGCCCGCGCCTTCCAGGTGACCAAGGGGGCCATGACCAACACACTGCAGCGGCTGGAGGCCCAGGGCCTGATTCGCGTCGGGACCGACCCTGACGATGGACGCGGCAAGCTGGTCGAGATCACGGAAGCCGGACGCAGGATGAGGGAAAGATGCGTCAGGGCGACGGGAGACGTGATGGCCGACATCGTCAGGCTGGTTCCGGCTGACGATGTACGCGCCGCTCTTCCCCTGCTGGAACATCTGCGCAGGACGCTGGACGAGAATCGGTAAGCGTGGCTCCCGAGCCTGGCGTTCCGGCGCCTGGCCAGGACCGGCAGTTGCGGTGGGCGCGTTTTCCCGCCATTGCTCCGGCAGGTTCGAGGAGAAACGACGTTGGCGATCCATCATCACGAAGGCGACCTGCCGGCTCATGTGAAGTTCGAGGGCTCGGTCGCCATCGACACGGAAACCATGGGACTGAACCCGTTCCGTGATGCGCTGTGCGTCGTCCAGCTGTCCGACGGGAAGGGGGACGCACACGTCGTCCGCCTTCAGCGGCACGATTACAGCTGTCCGAACCTGAAGGCGCTGGTCGCCAATCCGCGCATTCTGAAGATCTTTCACTTCGCGCGGTTCGACCTTGCCATGATCCAGCAATGGCTCGGGGCGCCGTGCTTTCCGGTGTATTGCACCAAGATCGCCTCGCGTCTGGCGCGCACCTACACCGACCGGCATTCGCTGAAAGACCTGGCCAAGGAACTCGTCAACATCGATATGTCCAAGGCCCAGCAGAGCTCCGACTGGGGGTCCGACCAGCTCTCGGAAGCCCAGCTTGCCTATGCGGCGTCCGACGTGCTGCACCTCCACGAGATCAAGTCGCGGCTTGACATGATGCTGGAGCGTGAGGGGCGCACCGAGCTGGCCCAGGCCTGTTTCGATTTCCTGCCGGTTCGCGCAGCCCTCGACCTGTCCGGCTGGGGCGAGCAGGACATTTTTGCACATAGCTGAGGAAATCCTGCGCCGGGACCGCCCGATGGGGGAGTTGGACCCCATTTAGCTGTGGCGCGGCAGTTCCCTGCCGCTGCAGCACCCTTTAGGTTCGGGCCATGGTTTCAGCCGCCAACCATTCGATCGATTTGTGGGGTCCACGCCGCGCCACCTCCCTGAAGGAGGCCAGGCAGCGGACGGCGCTGGTGCATATCCTGCGGCTCCTGTTCACCATCGGCGCGGTTCTGTCGGCGGGGTGGCTGCTGGGAACGATCATCGAGAGCAGCTTCCGGGAACAGCGCTCGGAGCCGGGTGCAGCGGGCCTCAGCGTGACGGTCCATGGTCCCCGTTTCGACGGCTATGACGACAATGACCGTCCCTATGTCCTGACCGCGGCCACAGCGCAGCGTCGGCGGGACAATCCGGCGCTGGTCGACCTGGTCAATCCGCGCCTCAAGGATGTGGCGTCGTCGACTGTCCAGGCGCGCACCGGGGTGTGGAACACGGAACTTGAAGTGCTGGATCTCGAGGGTGATGTCGTGATGACGGATGCCGGCGGCTACACATTCACCTCGCAGAAGACCCGGATGTATGTGAGGGAAAACCGCGTCGAGGGGCGGGAGCCTCTCAACGGCTTCGGGCCCGTTGGCGAGGTCCGGGCAGATTCGTATGAGGTTCTGGATGATGGCAACCGCATCATCCTAAAGGGCAATGTTTGGACAAAATTCACGCCCAAGAAGAAGCGCAGCCAGTAGGTATGTCGGGCGTGAAGAACAGGATGAAGACGATGGTCTGGTCACGGCTTGCAATGACGTTGGCGGCGGGCGCTGCCTCCATGACGTTCATGCCGGGGGCCGCGCATGCGCAGGTCGGGCAGAGCGATGCGCCTCTCGAAATCGTCTCGGACAAGAGCGAATACCTGCAGAACGAAGGTCGCGGCGTCTACACAGGCAATGTCGTCGCAACACAGGGCGAGAGCAAAATCACGACCGACAAGCTGACCTTTGTCTGCTCCAAGACGACGCCTACGGGCGGCGGCGAGGCACAATGTGATGAGATCGAGATTCTGATCGCAGAGGGCAAGGTGTTTTACCTCGCGCCCGACGTGCGAATTCGCGGCGATCGCGCGCAGTACGACTTCCCAACCGATACGATCACCATCACCGGCGACGTGATCCTCTCGCGCGGCGAGGACGGTGTGGTGCGCGGCACCAACGTGGTCTATTCGATTGGCGAGGGCAGGACGATTATCACCGCCGGCAAGAACCGCGTGACCAGCGTTTTCAACACCGCCAAGAAGCCGGCGACGCCAGCCGGGACCGCGCCGGCCCCGGGTGCGGCGCCCGCACCAGCACCGAATTGATCCAGCTATGGACGCGCGCAACGAGACGGCGACGATCGCCTACGAGACCGATGACCGTGACGGCTTGCGCGCAAGCAATCTGGCCAAGTCGTTCAAGGGACGACAGGTCGTCAAGGACGTCAGTCTGCACCTGAGGCGTGGCGAGATCGTCGGCCTGCTTGGTCCCAACGGGGCGGGCAAGACGACGTGCTTCTACATGATCATGGGCCTAATCCAGGCCGACAGCGGAAAGGTGACGATGGACGGCGCGGACGTGACCGCGCTGCCGATGTACCAGCGTGCGCGCCTCGGCGCAGGCTATCTGCCGCAGGAGAACTCGATCTTCCGCGGCATGTCCGTCTGGGACAATATCATGGCCGTCGCCGAGCTGACGGAAAGCTCGCGCGCCAAGCGGACGGAGCTGACGGAGTCGCTGCTGGAGGAGCTGCAGATTGCGCGCCTGGCCAAGCAGAACGCCAACTCCCTGTCGGGCGGCGAACGCCGCCGGGTCGAGATCGCCCGCGCCCTCGCGTCGCGTCCACACTTCATGCTGCTGGACGAGCCGTTTACCGGCATCGACCCGCTGGCTGTCTCCGACATCTCGGATCTTGTCCGTTACCTGAAGGGCAGGGGTCTGGGCGTTCTGATCACCGACCACCAGGTCCGTGAGACGCTCGACATCGTCGACCGCGCCTCGATCATATATGACGGCAAGGTCCTGTTCGAGGGAGCGCCGTCTGAAGTCCTCACCAATGAGGACGTCCGGCGTGTCTACCTGGGTGCGCGATTTACCGCCCAGTAACGGGTTTCTTCCGGAAAATCCGCGGGTGCAGCAAAGTCGGCTGCATGTCGATTATGCAATTTTAATACCGTGGTTATAGGTTAGGCTGAATGAGGTCAGACGCTGCCGGAACGGTTCGGCGGGTTCGACGATCGGCTTGGGAGTAGTCGCGTGGCGCTTGCGCATCGCTTGCAGCTGAGACAGGGGCAATCCCTTGTCATGACGCCGCAGCTGCAGCAGGCGATCAAGCTGCTCCAGCTCTCGAACGTCGAACTCCAGGAATATGTCGAGACCGAAATCGAGCGTAACCCGCTTCTCGCCCGCGCCGAGGGGGAGGGTCCGGCGCTCGACAACGACGCTCCCGAAAAGACGTCCGAACGCCGCGAGGAGATGCGCCTCGACGAGTCCGACGGAGCCGACAAGGCCAGCCGCGAACTCGATGCGGGATCGGACGACGTCTACGAATCCGACAGCCCGTCCGAGCGTGCAGACGCCAGCGGGCCGAGCGGACCTTCTGCGCAGCTCGACTGGTCGAAGGCTGGCTCGGGCAAGCAGGTGTCCGAGGACTTTGACCTTGAGGCGATCACCGCCGAAGAGAAGTCGCTGCGCGACCATCTGGAAGACCAGCTGCAGATCGCCGGGCTGATCGAAGCCGATCGCCTGATCGGCCTGCGCCTCATCGAGGAAACAGATGAGGCCGGCTTCATGCGCGGCGACGTGCACGAAATCGCCACCGCGCTCGGGGTCGAGTTCGAGGATGTCGAAGCTGTGCTGCAGACATGCCAGGGCTTCGAGCCAACGGGCGTGATGGCGCGCAATCTCCAGGAATGCCTCACGCTGCAGCTGAAGGATCGCGACCGCTTCGATCCGGCGATGCAGAAACTGATCGAAAATCTTGAAGTCGCGGCGCGCCGCGATTTCCGTCGCCTGTCGGAGCTGTGTGGTGTCGATCAGGAAGACATCGTCGATATGCTGTCCGAGCTGCGCGCGCTGACGCCGCGTCCCGGGGCGGCGTTTGCGGGCGAGTCCGCGCCAGCGATCACGCCGGACGTGTTCGTGCGCGAACTGCCCAACGGCACGTTCTCGGTTGAATTGAATGCGGACACGCTGCCGCGGGTTCTGCTTGATCGCAGCTACTATGCCGAGGTTGCTGGCCTGTCGCGCACGGAAGAGGAGAAGACATTCCTCTCCGAATGCCAGGCGTCGGCCAACTGGCTGATCAAGTCGCTGGACCAGCGCGCTCGCACGATCCTGAAAGTGTCGAGCGAGATCGTGCGCCAGCAGGACGGGTTCTTCGTGTCTGGCGTGCGAGCGCTGCGTCCGCTCAATCTGAAGACTGTGGCTGACGCGGTGGAGATGCACGAGTCGACTGTCTCGCGCGTCACCTCCAACAAGTATGTCTCGACGCCGCGGGGCGTTTTCGAGCTAAAATACTTCTTCTCGGCGTCGATCCCTGCAACGCAGGGCGGGGAGTCGCATTCGGCCGAAGCCGTGCGCCACCGCATCAAGGATATGATCGAACAGGAAAACCGCGAGGCCGTCCTTTCCGACGACCAGATCGTCGAACGGCTTCGCGCGTTCGGCATCGATATCGCGCGGCGCACCGTCGCAAAATACCGCGAGTCGTTGCGTATCCCGTCGTCCGTGGAGCGCCGTCGCATTTTCGCAGTGGGCGGCTGACGACAACCGGTTGACCTTGCCGTTTGGCAATCCCACAGTTGATCTAGATCAGTGAGGGCGGGTCGCATCTCCCCGCATGCGTTTCCTGCATGCACCCAGCAGAAGGAGCCTCCATTGCAAGTTCAGATCGCGGGCAAGAAGCTCGAAGTCGGCGCAGCGTTGCAGGAGAGGATCGCTTTCGGGCTTGAATCGCGGATCTCGAAATACTTCAACCGAACCGGCGAAGCGTTCGTTACAGTAGCGAAGCCGGGCTGGGCCTTCTACGTCGACTGTTCGATCCACCTGCCGTCTGGCGTCACGTTGCAGGCGCACGGCGAAGGCGAAGATGGCTACCAGGCCTTTGAGATGGCGCTGGACAAAATCGAGACGCGCGTCCGCCGTTACAAGAACCGGCTGCGCAACCATCGCGCGAAGGACGGCGCTGTGGCCGTGGAGATGGCAGCCGAGCGGATCATCCTGCCGCGCGACGAATCGGGCGAGGCGGACGAGGCGGACGACGCGGTCGCAAACGGGCACGGCGAGGCGCCAGCGATTGTTGCAGAATCCGACACCAAGATTCAGACGATGACCGTTTCAATGGCGGTGATGCAGCTGGAACTGGCGGATTTACCAGCAATGATGTTCCGCAGCGCCGCCCATGGGCGTTTGAATATGGTCTATCGGCGCCCCGACGGTAACGTCGGCTGGGTTGATCCCGGCAAGGACGGCTGAAGAATTGCAGACGTGTTCACGGCGCGACGCAGTGGGCCCGGCGGAAAGCTGGACCTTGCACACCAGTTATGGTTAGGGGCGGCGCGGAGACGAGGCCAGCTAGAGTCATGAGTTCGATGCGTGTTTTCTCCGGCAGGCGTTCCTGATGTCCAGCCTTCGCGACATACTCCTGCCCAACGCCATCGTGGCGCGCGCCCGCTGGCAGGGCCGCAAGCAGGCGCTGGCAGAGCTTTCGGGCCTGATGGCCCGTTCGCTGGGCCTTGATGCGCGCGAGGTGCACGAGGCCGTACAGGAGCGCGAGCGGCTGGGTTCGACAGGCGTGGGCGAGGGCGTTGCGATTCCGCATGCCCGGATCGAGTCGCTGACGCGGCCGGTGGGCGGCTTTGCGCGGCTGCTGGAACCAGCTGACTTCGAAGCCATTGATGAGCGCCCAGCCGACCTGATCTTCATGTTGCTGGCCCCGACGGACGCCGGCGCCGAACATCTTCGCGCGCTGGCCCGGGCCGCCCGCGTTTTTCGTCAGGAGCGCATTCGTGCAGCCTTGCGGGATGCGCAGACGAATGAGGCGGTGCTGGCCATCCTTTCACCCGACACGATTTCGACCGACGCTGCCTAGTCCGTGGCTCCTCCATGAAAGCGGGTGATCTGCGCGGCCAACCAATCCGGCTGTTCGAGTGGAAGCATGTGGCCTGCATCCATCGCCAGCACAGATTGCGCGTGCGGGATCAGGCGCGTCATCTCCTCGATCTCTGACCAGGGCACGAAGGGATCGGTGTCGGCGCCGATCAGCAGGACGCCGATCTGCAATTGCCACAGCTGGGGACCGAGCGAGTCGCGCGCGCTGGTCTCCTTCAGCTGCGCGACCAGCGTCTCCTTGCCCAGGTCGCGGTCCATCGCGCGGATCACGTCGACCACGTCCGGGTTGGTCCAGCAAGAGGGATGGACAAATTGCTGCAGCCGGCTGGTCGCCATACCGCGATAGTCGTGCTTCGCCAGCAGTTCCAGCGCCCGCCCGCGCTCGGCTTTCTCGGCGTCGGTGAGGCCGAAGGCCGAGGAGCCGACCGTGACAAGCGAGGCGACCCTGTCCGGGTGTTCGAGGGCGAAATCCAGCGCCAGATAGCCGCCCATGGAGAACGCGACGAGATGAAGCGGGGCCGGCTCTGCCGCCGAGGCCAGCAGGGCCAGCATGCCCTCCCGGGTCGCCTGCGATTCGATCGGTAGATAGGCCGTTGCAAGCCGGGGCTCAAGGCGGGCGCGGACGCGGGCCCACAGCCTTTGGTCGCACATTGTGCCGGGCAAAAAGGTCAGCGTGCGGGCCATTCCCGATCCTTGCGTTTCCCCGCTTGATCCGGGACAGGTCTCGCTATAAGCAACGCGCTCCCAAATCGGGGCGGCCACTTCAGGTCGTTACCGGTCCACGGTTGTGGGGCCATAGCTCAGTTGGGAGAGCGCTTGCATGGCATGCAAGAGGTCGTCGGTTCGATTCCGTCTGGCTCCACCAATTTCCCCCTGATCCGTCGGGAACCTCCAAATCAAAACGGCCCGCGAGACGATCGCGGGCCGTTTGGTGTTTTCGTGTGGGGGGAGGACCCTAGCGGTCTTCGTCGCCCTCTTCGACCTCGAGATCGTCGTCCGCGAGATCGTCTTCCTCGTCGATGACGGTCAGATCGTCGTCGTCTTCATCATCGTCGTCCAGATCGTCGTCGTCGTCGTCATCATCGTCATCGTCGTCGAAATCATCGTCGTCATCGTCATCATCGTCATCGGCCACGACGACTTCATCTTCGTCGAGGTCGACGGCTTCATCTTCTTCGTCCTCGTCCTCGTCTTCTTCGTCCTCGTCGTCGGACTCGTCGTCGTCTTCGATTTCCTCGTCATCGTCCTCGTCGGGCGCGGCGGCCGCGGCCTTCTTGGCGGGAGCAGGTTTGGGCTTTGCGGCGGCGCGCTTGGGCTTCGCCGCTTCAGGCGTGCCCACGACGACCGTCTTGCACTTCGGGCAGGTGGGCGGGAGCTTGCCGAGGTCATAGAACCGCGACCCGCATTCCGGGCAGATGTGTTTCTCGCCGAGGTCGGTGTTAGCCAAGGTCTTTTCCCCATGCTTGGGTCGGCGCTTGCCATGTCTGCGCGAGGCTGTAAAGCGCTCATGTTCCGCCGGCCAGATGGGGTCGGACGGAGCTATCCACAAGGCGTCGAAAGCCCATGCGTGCGCGTTCAGGACCTGTCGCCCGTATCGCCGGAAGCATCCGTGCTCCCGGGGACAAATCCTGCTCGCACAGGGCGATCATGATGGCTGCTGTTGCGGCCGGCGAATCGACCGTGACGGGGCTTCTGGAAGGCGAGGATGTGCTGAACACGGCGCGCGCCGTGAAGGCGCTGGGCGCTGGCGTGGAACGGACAGGCCTGGGAAAGTGGACGATCGCCGGCGTGGGCGCGGCCGGCTTTCGTACGCCAACGGACGATCTCGATTTCGGCAATTCAGGAACCGGCGCCCGGCTGATGATGGGGCTTGTCGGTGGGCATGACGTGTCCGCGCGTTTTGTGGGCGATGCGTCGCTGTCATCGCGTCCTATGGAGCGCGTGCTGAAGCCGCTGCGCGAAATGGGCGTCGCGGCCGAGACGGCGGCGGGCGGGCGATTGCCGGCAGTGATCCGGGGAGGGCGGCTGAAGGCGATCCGCTATGCGCCGCCAGAGGCTTCGGCGCAGGTGAAGTCCGCGATCATGCTTGCCGGCCTGCGCGCCGAAGGCGTGACCGTGGTCGAGGAGAAGGAGGCGACGCGCGATCACACGGAGCGAATGCTGCGGGCGTTCGGCGTGGAGGTTGGCGTCCAGACAAGGGCCGAGGGCGGACCCATTGTCTCCATCCGAGGTGGGCAATCGCTGCGCGCGATCAAGGGGGCGTCTGTTGCTGGCGATCCCTCGTCGGCGGCGTTCGCTGTTGCGCTTGGCCTGATCGCGGGCGAATGCGGCGCGACGGTGACAGGCATGCTCGATAACCGCACGCGGACCGGCTTCTTCGATGCGGCGCGGCAGATGGGGGCCGACCTGAAAGTCGAAGGCGATGGACAGGCGACTGGCGAGGAAACTATGCGGGTTATTGCATCCGCCTCAGGCCTCAGGGGCATTTCACTCGATCCTGCGCTGGTGCCGTCGATGATCGACGAACTGCCGATCTTTGCTGTCCTGGCGGCCTTTGCCGAGGGCAAGACGAAAGTGACGGGCGCGGCCGAGTTGCGCGTGAAGGAGAGCGATCGCATCAAGGCGATCTGTGCGATGTTGTCGGCCAACGGCGTTGCCGTGGAGGAGCTGCCGGACGGCTTCATCGTGACCGGCCTGGGCGCGCGCGGCGTGCCCGGCGGAGGGCTGGTGCAAGCGCGTCACGACCACCGGATCGCCATGAGCGCGCTGGTGATGGGCTCGGCAGCGAAGAATGCGGTAGCTGTCGACGACATTGCAATGATCGCCACGAGCTATCCGGAGTTCTTCGATCACATGGCGGCGCTGGGAGCGAGCGTGGAGCGTGATGGCCAATGATCATCACGATCGATGGCACGACATCCTCCGGCAAGGGTACGCTGGCGAAGCGGCTGGCGAAACACTATGGGCTACCGCATCTCGATACGGGCTTGCTCTATCGCGCGGTTGCGAAGGCGGCGCTGACCGCGGGCGTTGATCTCAAGGACGAGGATGGATGCGCGCGATTGGCGGCCGGTGTGGAGCTCGGTGCGTTCCACGAGCTTGAGCTGAGGAGTTCAGGCGTCGGGGCTGCGGCTTCGGTGGTGGCGAGTTTGCCAGCAGTGCGTCGGGCGCTCTTCGAGCTGCAGCGGAATTTTGCGCAGCATAAAGGCGGGGCGCTGCTCGATGGGCGGGACATCGGTACGGTGATCGCGCCGGATGCGGATGTGAAGCTGTGGGTTGATGCGGCTGTGGAGGAGCGGGCGCGGCGGCGGTTTCTGGAACTGTCCAGCATGGGCGAGAAGGTGACGGAGGCAGGCGTTCTCGAACAGCTCAAGGAACGCGATGCGCGCGATGCGGCGCGGACGGATGCGCCGATGAAGCCGGCGGAAGATGCGGTGTGGATCGATACGACGCGGATGACGCCAGATGAATGCATGGCGAAGGCGATCGAGGTCATCGAGACCCGGAGGCGCTAGGCTGCGACAGCCGCCCGCTGCACATCTCCGGGAAGCTGACCCGCCATGCCTTCGAGCGTTGTGTTCGTGAGGTTCACGATCGTCAGCTTGCGCGTCGGATCGACAAACCAGCTGTGCCCCCAGACGCCGCCCCATTGCCATGACCCGGGCGAGAGCGCCGATCCGGAAGCGGCAGGATTGAGCAGGATGGATCCGCCGAAGCCGAAGGCGGTGTTGCCGGTGGGATCGAACAGGATACGGAGGGGGCCAACCTGGTTCGACATCATCTGCTGCGTAGTTTCTTTCGACAGGATCGGCGCGCCGCCAGCGCGGATGGCGTCAAGCATGCGAACGATGTCGAGCGCCTTGCCATTCATGCAGCCGCCGCCACCCTGGAAGGCGTTGCGGTTGAAGGCGCGCGAGGTGCCGAGATTGATCGGTGCACAGCCGGGGACGAAGGGCTGCTTGAAATTGTCGCCGATCGGAATGGGCTCGGGCGCAGCGTTGGAATAGGGCTGCACCAGGCGCTTTTCGTCCGTGACGTAGAACGAGGTGTCCGTCATCTGCATGGGGCCAGTGACGTATTTCTGGACCGCGCCTTCGACATCCGTGCCTTCGGCTTTCGCCATCACTGCGCCGAGCACGTCGATGGCGACGGAGTAGAGCCAGGCCGCGCCGGGTGGGAAGGTGAGGCCGGCCTCCACCATGCGAGCGAGATTGTCCTCCATCGTGAAGTCGCCATCGATGCCGGCGGAGACGGGGATGGTGTTGTAGGGGCCTTCGGGCGGCTGGAGGAAATCGTAGCTGAGGCCGGCCGTGTGGGTGAGCAGGTGGCGGATGGTGATGGTGGGCGTGGAGCCATTCGGCGCCTTGGGCTTGAAGTCGGGCAAGAAGTCGGTAACGGGCGTGTCGAGGCCGAACTTGCCCAGCTCGATCATCCGCATCGCGGCGGCGGTGACGATGGGCTTGGATATCGAGGCGAGCCGGAAGATCGCGTCTTCGGTCATCGGCTTGCCCTGCTCGCGGTTGGCGAGGCCGTAGGGCCTGAAGTGGGCGAGTTCGCCATCCTTCATCACGGCGATCACCGCGCCGACGATGCGTTTCTCGTTGAGGGCCGAATTCAGGGCGTCGTCGATGCGCTGGGTCATGTTTGTCATGCGGCGAGCATGGCGCGGCGCTCGTGGAGGTCAAGAGCGGGCGTTCTCAAGCGTGCAGGGGCGCTGAGGTATGTCTTCGGGCAATGTCGGGCCACGTGCGCAGGCGGATCGCGCGGGGTGAGCCCGAGCCTTGCGTCGTCGAGCTGAAGGGGATCGCCTGCGAGGAGTTGGGCCAGGTCCTGCGCGATGAGCTGATCGCGGCGGATGCGCCTGAAGCGTGTCACATAGCCGAGGAGCGTCGCGAGACACGTCACAAATGCACGGATAGGCCCGTTCATTGGTCTCGCCCTTGTCATGTGCGTCGAGGTTTTTGGCGATGGTCGCGGGCGCGAATATGCAAGCGCAAATACTCCCGCCGGTTCTGTGCCAGTCTTTCTGCCAAATCCTTGGCGGAAGTGATTGAGAAGGTTGGAGTTCGTCGTGGCGTGTCCTCCAAACTCGGCGCCCCGCGTTATGCAGGGTGGGGGCGGCGTGGGGGCGGCGGGCGGGCGCCAATTCCGGTGACTGGCGCATTGCACGCACCTGATGGTCGGCGGTGGCGATGCGGCGTCCAAAACAAAGCATTTTCATTGACATAATGGGCGGCGGGCCGCATGAGCGCGCTTTCCGAAATGGCCCTTGAACAAGGTCAGGAGTCGTCTTTCCAACCGTCGGCGTCACAGGAGATGCCCCATGTCGAACGCAGTGCTTCCCGTCTACGGCCCGAGCCCGGTCGTTTTCGCGCGAGGCGAGGGCGTGCGCATGTATGACGACAAGGGGAAGGCCTATCTCGATTTCATCGCCGGCATCGCGGTCACTTCGCTGGGGCATTGCAACCCGGTGCTGGTGAAGGCGCTGACCGACCAGGCCAACACGCTTTGGCATACCTCGAACATGTTCCGCGTGCCTGGGCAGGAGCGGCTGGCGCAGCGCTATGTCGATCTGACCTTTGCCGACTATGCGTTCTTCACCAATTCGGGCGCTGAATCGATCGAAGGCTGCATCAAGATCGCGCGGCGCTATCACTGGTCGAAGGGTGCGCCGGAACGCATCGGGATCCTGTCGTTCGAGGGGTCGTTCCACGGGCGTACGCTCGGCGGCATCAATGCTGGCGCGCAGGAAAAGTATCGTGAGGGCTTTGGTCCGCGGCTTCCCGGATTCAGGTCGATCCCGTTTGGTGATCATGAGGCGCTGAAGGAGGCGATCAAGGCGCCGGATCTTGCCGCCGTCCTTATCGAGCCGGTACAGGGCGAAGGCGGTGTGCGCGCCGTGCCTGATCAGTGCCTGAAGGGACTGCGTGATCTTTGTACTGAGCATGGCGTCCTGCTGATCTATGACGAGATCCAGTGCGGCGGCGGGCGGACGGGCAAGCTGTTCCATCACCAGTGGGTAGCAGGCGCGGAGCCGGATCTTCTCGCGGCGGCCAAGGGCATTGGCGGCGGCTTCCCGATGGGAATGATCCTCGCGACAGCCGAGGCTGCATCCGGCATGGCCAAGGGCGTTCACGGCACGACATTCGGCGGCGGGCCGCTGGCGATGGCGGTAGGAAATGCGGTGCTCGACGTGATGACGGGCGAGGGATTCTTCGAGCAGGTGCGCCGCGTGGCGGGCACGATGCAGCAGGGGATGGAAAGCCTGAAGGGGCGTTATCCGGAACTGGTGCTCGACGTGACCGGGGCCGGGCTGCTGCGCGGACTGCGGATGAAGGACGATCCGATTCCGCTGCGGGGCAAGCTGTCGGACCGCGGGCTTCTGGTGGGAACGGCAGGCAACAACACGCTGCGCCTCGCGCCGCCGCTGGTGGTGACCGAGGACGATGTGCGCGAGGCAATCGACATCATCGACCAGCAGTTCGCCAGCATGATGACGGCTGCCGGGTCATGAACCACTTCCTGGATCTCTGGCCAATCCCGGCCGGCGAGCTGAGGTCGATCCTGGACAATGCGAAGTCGCGCAAGGCGGCGCGCGCCGGCCTGCCGAAGGGAGCGGCTGACAAGGACGCGCCGCTCAGCGGGCATACACTCGCGATGATCTTCGAGAAGAACTCGACGCGGACGCGCGTCTCGTTCGACATGGCAATCAGGCAGTTGGGCGGGACATCTCTGATCATCTCGGCGTCGGATTCGCAGATCAGCCGCGGCGAGTCGATCGAGGATACGGCGCGGGTGCTGTCGCGCTATGTCGATGCGGTAATGATGCGTGCGAACCGCCATGCGGATGTCGAGGCGTTTGCGGCGGCGGCCAGCGTGCCGGTGATCAATGGTCTGACCGAGAAGTCGCACCCCTGCCAGATCATGGCCGATCTGCAGACGCTGGAAGAGGCAGGGCTGAACCTGAAGGGCGCGCGCATCGCCTGGGTGGGCGATGGCAACAACGTGGCCGCCAGCTTTATCCACGCAGCGCCGAAATTCGGCTTCTCGCTCGCGGTGGGGACGCCCGCCGGGTATGAACCGAACGCTGCGGACGTGGAGCGCGCGCGGGCGGCGCAGGGGCGGATCGAGCTGTTCAGGGATGCGGCGAAAGCTGTCGCAGGCGCTGACGTCGTCGTGGCGGACACGTTCGTGTCAATGGGCGACAAGGATGCGGACAAGCGGCTTCAGGATCTTGCACCGTTCAAGGTTAGCGGCGAGCTGATGCGCCGCGCCAATGGCGGGGCGATGTTCCTGCACTGCCTGCCGGCCCATCGCGGCGAGGAAGTGGACGCCGAGGTGATCGACGGGCCGCAGTCGCTGATCTTCGACGAGGCCGAGAACAGGCTGCACGCGCAGAAGGCGATCCTGGAGTGGTGCCTCAAAGGGTAAGGTTATTCCCCCCGCCCGATCAGGGATGCCGAAGCCACGAGTTCGGACAGCAGGGACAGCGTGGCGGCGCCTGAGGCGTTGAACGGGTCCAGTTCGGCGCGCTTGAAGTATTTGAGGAGCTGGCTGGGGTTCACCTTGGCGAGGTTCACCTGGCCCATCGTCCAGCCGCCAAAGCGCCGCTCTGTGATCTCTTCATAGGCAAGAAGGCGGACGTGCTCGTGGCGCGTGTCGCGCACGATGGCGTGGTAGAGATCGCAGACTTCATCGCGTCCGCCTTCGAGCACCTGGATGAATAGGTTGTTCGAGACGCACAGCATGCCGGTGATGCCGTTTGCCGGGTTGTTGCGGCGCGACTGGACGAGTATTTCGTCGAGGATGGTGCTTCCAGTCCCGGCGGCGGCGCGGCTGGCATAGAGGCAGCGGACGAGCATGACGGTCAGGCCTTCAGATTTAGCAGGGAGAGGAATTCGCGACGCAGGGCGGGGTCCTTGAGGAAGGAGCCGCGCATCACCGAGTTGATCATCTTGGTCTCGTTGTCCTTCACGCCGCGCCAGTGCATGCAGAAGTGATCCGCCTCCATCACCACGGCAAGGCCGTCTGGGCGCACCTTGTCGATCAGGAGTTCCGCCATCTGGGTGATGGCCTCTTCCTGGATCTGCGGACGCGACATGATCCATTCGGCGAGGCGCGAGTATTTCGACAGGCCGATGAGGTTGGAGTGCTCGTTCGGCATCAGGCCGATCCAGAGTCGGCCCATGATCGGGCAGAGGTGGTGGCTGCAGGCGGAGCGTACGGTGATCGGACCGACGATCATCAGCTCGTTCAGCATGGCCGCGTTGGGAAACTCGGTGACCGGCGGGGCGGGGTGATAACGGCCCTGGAACACTTCGTTGAGGTACATCTTGGCGACGCGCTTGGCGGTGTCGCGTGTGTTGTGGTCGCTGGTCGTGTCGATCACGAGGCTCTCCAGCACGCCCCGGAGCTTGCCCTCGACTTCGGCCTGCAGGGCTTCCAGTTCACCGGGCTCGATGAAGGCGGAGATGTTGTCATTGGCATGGAAGCGGCGCTTCGCCTTGAGGATGCGCGCGCGGATGCGGGCCGAGACTGTGTCGGCCGGAGGAACTGTGGGGGGCTTCGAGGCGTCGCTCATCTGGCGTCCTTCATAGTCTCTTGTAAGGGGCGCCGTCGATGGCCCCTTTTTGCGGGTCACGGGGTGAGTTCCTTGCCGTCCCACGCGAACAGGCATCCGGATTGGGTCGGTGCAAGCGTGTCGAGAACGTCAAGAAGATGGCCCGCAGCCTTGGCAGGGGCGAAAAGCTGGTCCGGATTGACGCCTGCCTGGAAGGGCTTTGAGAGGCCGGTGTCAACCGTGCCCGGATGCAGGGCTACGCAGACGGCTTGCGGATGACTGCGCGCCTGTTCGATGGCCAGACAGCGTATCAGCATGTTGAGGGCGGCTTTCGAGGCACGGTAGCTGTGCCAGCCGCCGAGGCGGTTGTCCGAGATTGATCCGACGCGGGCAGAGAGGGCCGCGAAAAGCGTGCGACGATCGCGCGGCATGGCAGGCAGGAGGAGACGGGCGATCTGGGCGGGGCCTGCGGCGTTGATAGCGAAGGCGAGATTCATCTGGGCGGGATTGAGGGCCCGCATCGATTTTTCAGGCGCGAGGGTTTCGTCGTGGAGGACGCCGGTGGCGATGATCACCAGGTCGGTCGCGCCGATCGCTTCTGCTGCGGCTTCGAGCGAGGCGGGTTTGGTTAGGTCGAAGCTGAAAGGGACGACTTTCGGGTGATCCTGCGCGTGGCTGTTGCGCGTGCCGGCATGGACGCGTGCGCAACGCGGATCGGCGACCAACTGCTCCACGAACGCACGGCCCAGCCCGCCCGAGGCGCCGAATACGGCGGCCGCATAGCCATCATGGAGCGAAGCGAGGCTCATGACACTGCTTTGCGGGGCCGCGATCCGTGAGCGCGGCTTGGTCGTAGAACGGGAGCAGATTGAAGCGGCATGACCCTCATACGTTGGCTAAGGCTGAGGGGTTTGGTCGCCGCGCGCAGATCTTCGATCAACAGGTGAGAGAATGGGCAAAGCTGACCGCGACAAAACATCCCGATCCGGGACCGCGAAGGCCGACCTGCCTTCCAAGCCCTGCGCCGGATGCAGACGCCCGTTCACCTGGCGCAAGAAATGGGAGCGGTGCTGGGACGAGGTGAAGTTCTGCTCGGAACGGTGCAGGCGCGAACAGCGGGCCTAGGTATCGCTGGCTGGTTGAAGAAGTGCGGCGTCGCCCCCATTTGGCGCGAATGCTGACCCATGATAGCTCCCCCGACATGCCCAAGACACCTGTGCCTCATGATCTTCTCGGCGCGGGCGACGATTTCGTCGCCACGTTCCAGATTGAGGACACGTCCGTTCGCGGCCGCATCGCGCGGCTGGGCGATGGTGTGCTTGACCCCATTCTCAAACGCCATGCGTATCCGCGCTGGGCGGCCTATCTGCTTGGCGAAGCGGTGACGCTGGCCGTGCTTGTTTCGGCCTCGCTGAAGTTCGACGGCAAGGTGATGGTGCAGGCGCAGGGTGAAGGCCCGGTGTCATTGATGGTCGCCGAGGCGCGATCCGATGGCGGCGTGCGCGGCTATCTTCGCCTCAATAAGGAAAAGTGGGATTTCGTCGATCGCGTGAACAAGGGCCAGCGACCGCACATTCCGCAGGCGCTGGGCAGGGGCGTGATGGCGTTGCTGCTGCAACCCAGCGATCCGAACCAGCAGCCCTGGCAGAGTATGGTGCCGATCGAGGGCGCGACGCTCTCAGATTGCGCGCAGATGTGGTTCTCGCAGTCCGAGCAGGTCCCGACGCGTGTGAAGCTGGCAGTCGCGGAAATTTCCGAGCCCGGCGGCACCAAGCGGTGGCGGTCGGGCGGCGCGCTGATCCAGCAGGTTGCTGGCGATGATGCGCGTGGCGCGACAGACGAGCCGTGGGACAATGCACGTCACCTGTTCGATACGATCGAGGACATCGAGCTTGTCGATCCGGATGTGCCGTCGGCGACGCTGCTGTTCCGCCTGTTTCATGAGACGGGCGTGCGGATCGAGCCGCCGAAGGCGCTGACGGACAAATGCACCTGTTCGGACGAGAAGCTGCTCGACACGCTGCGCCAGATGCCGCGCGATGAAATCATGTCGCTTGCCGAGGCGGATGGCGCGATCACGGCGGACTGTCAGTTCTGCGGACGACTGTATCGCTTTCCTGTCGACAAGATCTGACACTTCTGTCTGTCAAACCGTTGCGAGAAGGGAGCCGCTTCATTGAAAAAAGCGGCTCCCTTCTTGACGGGTTTCACATCGGCTTGAGCCACGGTCGCCCGACGACCGGAGACAGGCGCGTTGCACAGCAAGCTTTCCGGACAAAGACTGCCGCGGGCGCAGCTCTGCGAGATGGTCGAAGGTCAGCTCCGTGTCCTGGAAGCGGCTCCGATCTTCGGCCGGGGACTTGTGCTTCTGATCGGCATGCCCCGTGCCTACACACCGATCTGTGCCGGCAGGCATTTGCCGAGCCTGCCAAAAAAAGTGCGGACCGTTTGCGAGCGGGCGGCGTAACCGAGATCGCATGCATCGTGACGAGCAGTCCGTTCGCCGTGGACGCCCGGGCCAAGGCCGCAGATCCTGCGCGGAAGGTTCGCTTTCTGTCCGATGGCAATCTCTGTTTCTCACGCGCGCTGGGGCTGACCACCCAAGAAGAAGACCTGTTCATGGGCGAGTGCTCGAAGCGCTATCTGCTGACCGTGCGCGATGGCGCAATAGAGACGGTGTGGGTGGAGGCGATCATTCTCGACCTGAGCTGCACCAATCCTGACGAGCTCGTCCTCGACTGACACTGTCTGCACCGAAAAGAAAATGCCGCCACGGAGTTGTCCGCGGCGGCAGTTTGCATGGCTGGTCCCTACAGGAGGAGGAAAGCGACGGGCTGGAGCCATGTATCGGGTTCAGGTCATTTTCTTTTGAGAAACTCCCTGAGGCGCGAGACGTCTGCGCCGACGCGTGTGAACGAGAGCCAGGCGCCGGTGGCGCAGGCGAGCGTCACCATAGCAAGCAGGATCAGCGTGATGATGTCCCAGACAGGCCGCGCCCGCATGAAGGCGAAATCGAGGCTGTGCAGGCCGCTCTCCCACCAGCGATAGCGCTTGGCGGTGGCGTCGATGATGCGCGCATCGCCTGTGGTAGCGTTGATGTAGACATGGGTCTGGTCGGGATCGGCGAGCGTGACGCGCCAGACCGGCAGGTCGACCGGTTGCTTGTGTCCGTAGTAGTAGTCGTCTTCCGACGTCAGCAGGTCGAGCGTTCCCGAGGCGAGCAATCCGCCTTTGGCCGACAGGCCTGAAGCGATTTCGTCTTGTGTGAGTGGGGCGGGGCCGTTGGCGCCGAAGCGTGTCTGCTTGCCGTCGCGTGCGATGGCGATCAGGTAGGGCTCCCCCATGAAAGGCGCGGGGCGGAGGACAACTGTGTTTGCGAGCGCCGGGTCGGCTCTGGAGCGGTCGATGATTGCGTGTGCGTCGCCCCATGTCATGTCGCTCGCGATCTCGCTGCGCTCGATCGCGGGCTTGCTTTCGAGCAGACCCCAGGGCGACATGGTGAGCAGGCCGGAGAATGTCCACGTCAGCACGAGGACGCCGGCGAATGTGCCGAGCACGTGGTGCCACATCCAGAGCGGGCGGTTCCGGTAGGACCACCATGATCCTGACTTACCGCGCAGGCGGATGAAGCCGATCACCATGCCGGTGACGACGAGGAAGCAACCGATGGCGGAGGACCAGATCACCACCTCGTTCCACAGCGGTGCGTTCTCGCGGAGAATGGTCGGATAGAGCCAGTGTGGAATGGCGCCGAGCCAGTTCCAGAAACGCTCATGCGCGTTGGCGTCCTGCACGACTTCGCCTGTCTTGCCGTCGATGTAGATCCAGCTGCCGGCCGGGTCGTCGAAGGCGACGCGCCAGAGCGGCTGCCAGCGGCGGGCGCCCTGCACGGACCACTGGTCGATGAGGATGGTTTCGAGTCCGGCGACTTGGCCGGCGATGCCCTGGCCGGCGGCCCACATGGCTGCGATGCTGCGGATGCCGGACCCGGGCAGCGGCGCAAGCTGATCGCCGGTCGCCAGCTGGAAGGTCTCGGGGCCATCCGCGCCGGTCATGCGCAGGACAGGCTGGCCGCCCAGCATCTCAATGCGCGCAATTCCGAGCGGCGTGTCGTCGGTGATCGGCAGGGATGCGCAGCAGGCGGACAGGTCGAGCGGTTCGAGGCCGGCCTGGCGTTCTCCCGCCGAGGTTGCGGGGTAGGGCTGGTACATCATCACGAAGCCGGACAGGCACCAGACCGTCATCAGCACGCCCAGCACGACACCGACATAGCGATGCGTGATGATGAGCGACTTGATGATCATCGCGGGCGTTCCCTTGCGCCGCCTCCGGGGGAGCAGGAGGCGGCAGGTCGTGGTCTAGAATGCGTAGCTGTAGGACACACGCAGCGTCTGCGGCACGCCGCGGAAGCCGAACACGAAGGCGGGGCTGGTGTCGAAGCCTGCGGACGGCGCAGAACGACCGACGCTGGTGCGGTATTCCTCGTCAAGCGCGTTTTCGAGACGGGCTGTCAGCTTGTGCTTCTGATCGGCATCGATGAAGACGTGCGCCGCAAGGTCGACGACCATGTAATCGCCATAGTCGACAACGCCGACGCCGCCGGCAAGGCGGGTGCTCTGCAGCTCGCCCACCCAGAGCGCCGACAGGTCAGCGCCCCATTGTCCCGCATCATACGAGCCGCCGACCTTTGCGAGGGTGCGCGGCAGGCGGGGCAGCTGTGCGCCTCCTTCGATGCTGGACTCGGAGTCTGTGTAACTGGCCACCGCTGTGAAGCCGTTCCTGAAGTCCGCCGCGCCTGAGAGTTCGAAGCCGCGCACCTCAACCGTGCCGGGCAGGTTGCGGTAGAAGCCTTCGTTGAAGAAGGAGGGGTCGAGCCTTGGATAGAGCGTGGTGCAATCGGTGGCGGGGTCTGTGCCATCGCCGCAATCCTCGAACTGGATGCGGTTGTCGATGTCGCGCGTGAAGTACGTCGCCTGCCAGGACAGCGCGGGTCCAGCGTCGATGTCTCCGCCGAAGCCGATGTTGAGGTTTTCCGCTTTCTCTGCTTCGAGGTTCGGATTGCCGAGGGTGGAGAAGGGATCGATGGCGTAGAGCTGTTCTGCGGTGGGGAGCAGGAAGCTCGTGCCGACATTGCCCTGCGCAAAGAGCCACGGGGTGAAGTCGTAGCGGGCGGAGGCGTTCCAGACGGTGAGGCTGGAGCCGGTGCCCTCACTGTGACGCGCGCCGATCGCGAACGAGCCGTTCTTGATGAAGTCGTCTGTCGAGCGGATCTGGCCGTAGACGGCGTGGACGTCTTCTTCCCGCTCCGCAATCAGCAGGACGTCGTCCTTGCCGGAGTATTGCTGGAAATCGTAGCCGAGGAGGTATTCGAACGGGCCGCTGGGGGTGAGCTTGGCGAGGGCGTTGATGCCCTTGTCCTCGAAGCCCCAGAAGGTGTTGAGGTCGGTTGTCACCTGTCCGGCGATGCCAGGGCCCGCGCCGCCACTGGCCAGCTGGTTGCGGATCGTCGTGTAGGTCGAATCCCAATCGTGCCAATAGCCCTTCACCAGCACCTGCGCCCAATCGGCCGCCTTGATGTCGACGCCGATGCTGGCGATGTCTTCGTCGCGCTCGTTCACCGAATAGGCGATGAGGCGCGGATTGGTGTTGTCGACGGCGGCGTCAGTGTGCTGGTAGCGGGCGTCGATGGCGATACGGTCGCCGAGTTCGAAGCGGTATTTGCCGCCATAATTCAGCACGTCGTAGCTTCGGTTGCGGTCGGTCGTGCTGGGCGCGAAGGCGTCGTAGGTCTCGAATCCGTCGCCCTTGTCGTGCGAGGCGAACAGCACGTAGTTGCCCGGTCCAGCTTGACCGCGGACATAGCCATCGATGTGGCGGCCGTCATTCGTGTCGGCGCTGAGATTCACGAGGCCGTTGAAGTCGTCGGTGTAGCCGCGGGTGACGAAATTGATCACGCCAGCGGCGGACTGCGTCCCATAGTACAGCCCCTGGCCGCCTTTCAGCACCTCGATCCGCTCGATCATCGAGGCGGGCAGGGTGTCGCTCATAGTTGTTGAATAGAGGCGGTTATTGATGCGCACGCCGTCTACCAGCAGGAGCATGTCCTGCGTACGAGAGCCTTGCAGCGAGATGTCCATATAGCTGAAGGGGCCGCCGCGGGTGGCGACGAAGAGCCCCGGGACCTTCATCTGGAGCGCCTGCTGGGCGTCGACATAGACTTGGTTCCGGATTTCCTCGGAGGTGACGACTTCCAGGTCCGATCCGTATTTCTCGAGCTCCTGAGGCAGGGTCTCCTCGATTGTGACGCCGACGATCACCACCCGGTCGCCGTCGTCAGTCGGCCCCTGTGCGAGGGCGGCCGGCGCGCCGATGCAGAGCGCAAGCAGGCTCGCCCCGCAGACCAGCATCGCGCGATTGCAGGTGACCTTGAACACTGTCGATTCCTTCCCGTAGCGTCACCCCGGTCCCGGCCGCGGCTTTGTCGGGAAGGTTGATAGGAAAAACGAATGACGTCAGGGAGTTAATTACCGTTACAGCTGACGTTACAGTGCGTAGCAAGGCAAACGGTGCGAGGTAACAGGCAGCCGGCGCCCTGTCAGTTGGGGCGGCGTTCGTCGTAGGGGCTGTCGAGGGCGAAAAGGGGGATGGTCGCCTCGACGCTCGCGCCCGTTTCGTCCTCGAACCGGTAGGCGCCCTGCATCATTCCGCAGGGCGTGGTGAGCGGGCAGCCGGACGAGTACTCGAACCGGGCGCCAGGGCGCAGGACGGGCTGCTTGCCGATGACGCCGGCGCCGTCGACATGCTGGATCCGACCATCGCCGTCGGTGATGCGCCAGTGGCGGGTCATCAGCTGGAGGGTGTGGCGGCCTCGGTTCTCGATCTCGATGTGATAGGCCCACAGGAAGCGATCTTCCTTGGGCGAGCTTTGCTCGTCGACGAAGACAGGCCGCACCCGGATGCAGACCCCGTTTGTTTCGGCTTCATAGGGATAGGCGGTCATTTCGCACCCCCCTCAGGGCTGGAAAGCTGCAGGCTAACGAAAACAGGACGCAGACCTCAACAGTCTGCGCCCTATTCGATTTGCAAGTCTACCGTGGATTAAGCGGCGGGCTTCTGGATGAAATCGCCTTCGATCTGTACCTTCACGTCGTCGCCGACGATGGAGGGCAGGAGGTAGTCGAGACCGAATTCCGAGCGCTTGAACGTGCCTACGGCGGAGAAGCCGATGGCCGGAACCTTGGCGAACATGTGCGCGTCGGTTTCGCCAGCGAAGGTGACATCCAGCGTGACCGGCTTGGTGACGCCCTTGAGGGTGAGGTCGCCCGTGACCTTCGCCGCGCGCTCGCCCGACGGTTCGACCGAGGTGGAGACGAAGGTGATCGTCGGATGGGCGCCGGCATCGAGGAAGTTGGCCGAGTTGGCGAGGTCATCTTCCCAGGACTTGAACTTCGTGCCCGGATGGCTGGCGGCGTAGTCGCCCGGATAGCCGGCGAGGATGTCCGCGGCCTTGATGCTCGCCGTGACCTTCGAGGCGGCGATGTTGGCGGGGTCGAATGCAACGGTGGCGTCGAAGGTCTTGAATTTCAGGTTGTAACCCGACAGGCCGAGATGCTGCAGGGCGAAATTCACGCTGGAATGGTTGGGGTCGGAGACGTATTCGCCCGCGGGCGCGGCTATGGTGATCGCGGTCGGCGCGGCGGGTTCGGCAATCGCCGGCGCAGGGACGGTTTCAGCGGCGGGGCTGCAGGCGACGGCGAGCGCGGCGAGGCCGACTGTGGCGGCGGAAGTGAGCTTCTTCATACTGCAAAAAGTCCTTCAAATGTCACACGCGTCCCCCGCCGCGAGGTTCGCGGCGTTTGCGTTCCGATGGACATATGGGCGCTATTGTTGCGTCTGCAACAAAAAGGTCGATGAATCCGCCTAAACGGCCGGATCAGCCCCGCTTATCGACCAGCCAGCGCCTGTTCGAGGTCTTCGGCAATGTCTTCCGGGTCTTCGAGGCCCACCGACAAGCGCACCCACGTCTCGTCGAGCCCGATCGCCGCGCGCTCGCCTTCGGTGAGCGTTCGGTGCGTCGTGGTGGCGGGGTGGGTGATCAGCGACTTCGCATCTCCGAGATTGTTGGAGATGTCGATGAGGCCGAGCCGGTTCAGCATCGCAAACGCTGCCTCGCCGCCGCCCTTGAGCGAGAAGGCGAGCATGGAGCCGCCACCCTCCGGCATCTGGGCGGCATGGGTGGTGTGGTGTGGGTGATCGCTGCGGCCGGGATAGCGCACTGCCCTGATCTTCGGGTTGGTCGCGAGACGATCCGCGATGATGCGGGCGTTGTCGCTCATCCGACGAACGCGCAGATCCATCGTCTCGAGCCCCTTGAGAACAACCCACGCATTGAACGGGGACATGGAGGGGCCGGTGTGACGATAGTATTGCTGGAGTTCATCCACGATCTTCTTGGTCTTGCCGAGGATGGCTCCGCCCAGCGTGCGGCCCTGACCGTCCATGTGCTTGGTGGTGGAGTAGACCACCCAGTCGGCACCGAGTTCTATCGGGCGCTGCAGGATGGGCGAGGCGAAGACGTTGTCGACGATAAGTTCACCGCCGGCGGTGTGGACGAGGTCCGCCACGGCCCGGATATCCACCGCGTCAAGGAGCGGATTGGACGGCGTCTCGATGATGGCGAAGCGGCATGGCTTGCGCGTGGCGTCTTCCCACTGGCCAAGATCGGAACCGTCGAGCCACGTCACCTCGACGCCCATTTTTGGCATGAGGTTCTTGAGAATCCACACGCATGACGAGAACAGCTGGCGTGGGGCAATGACGCGGTCGCCGGGCTTGATAGGAGCGACGAGCATGGTGTGGATGGCGGCCATGCCGCTGGCGGTGGCGCGGCAATCCTCGGCGCCCTCGATCTGCGCGAGGCGTTCCTCGAACATGCGAACGGTCGGGTTGGCGTAACGGCTGTATATAAAGCCGGGCTTGTCGCCGGCCATGCGAGCGGACTGTTCCTCGGGGCTGTCATAGACGAAGCCTGAATTGAGGAAGAGCGCCTCAGAGGTCTCGCCATGCTGGGACCGAATGAGGCCGCCGCGCACCATCATGGTCTGCGGGCGCCATTTGGTGGAATTGCCCTTCTTGCGATCCTCGGTCATGGCGGCTGCCTTTCGATGCGTGGGACCGCCGTTTAGGACAAAGGACGCGCCGGCGCCAGATAGGCAGGCTACAAGGTGGATGCCGCGCCATTGAGCCCAACGACAAGCCCGACCATAAGCAGACATGACTGACCAAGCCCCTGCAGGAAACATGGAACAGACCACAGCACGGCGCCGCGTCCTCATGCTGGGCGCAACGGGCGCGATCGGCACGGCGACGGTACGGGCGCTGGTGGCGGCGGGGCATGATGTCGTGTGTCTCGTGCGCCCGGGACGGGAGCGGAGCGCAGACATGTTCGCCGGGGCGGCGACGCGGTTTGGCGATTTGGTCGATGCGGACGTTCCGGTCCGGGAAGGGTTTCGCGGCGAGCGGTTCGATGCGGTTGTCTCATGCATGGCGTCGCGGACGGGTGCGCCGAAGGATGCGTGGGCGGTCGATCATCTGGCGCATTCGCATGCGCTGAAGGCGGCGAAGGCTGCGGGCGTCACGAAATTCGTGCTGCTCTCGGCAATCTGCGTGCAGAAGCCGCGGCTGGAATTCCAGAAGGCCAAGCTGGCGTTCGAGCAGGAACTGATCACGTCGGGCCTCGATTATTCGATCGTGCGGGCGACGGCTTTCTTCAAGTCCCTTGCGGGGCAGGTCGCGCGTGTGAAGCGGGGTAAGCCGTTTCTGATGTTTGGCGATGGACGCCTGACATCCTGCAAGCCGATCAGCGATGACGATCTCGGGCGCTACCTTGCGGAGTGCGTGAGCGATCCGTCGCGGAGCAATCGCGTGCTTCCCATCGGGGGGCCGGGGCCAGCGATCACGCCGCGTGAGCAGGGTGAGAAACTGTTTGCCTTGCTTGGACGTGAGCCGCGCTTCTCGCAGGCGCCGGTAGTGATGCTGGATGCGATCATCGTGGCGCTGTCGGCTGCGGGCAGGGTCGTTCCGGCGCTGCGCGACAAGGCTGATCTGGCGCGCATCGGCCGATACTATGCGACGGAGTCGATGCTGGTGTGGGATGCAAGGGCCGGCCGCTACGACGCCGATGCTACCCCGTCGACCGGCAGCGATACGCTGTTCGATTACTACGCGCGCCTTGTGGCGGGCGAAGCGTCCGTAGAGCGTGGCGCGCACAGCGTTTTCAGCGATTGATCCTAGACGATCAGCGCCCGCAGCGCGTAGGCGACGGCCGCGACAGCGACGAGGCCGCCGACCCACAGTGCGGCAAACCAGAGCAGGCTCTCGCCGAGGGGCCGTTTCGGGTCGCCGGGTTCGGGCGGGCCCTCAATGGTAGGCGGCTTCATCGGTCACCTTGGCGCGGAAGAGCCAGTAGACGTAGGCGGTGTAGCCGAGGATGACCGGAAGCATCGGGATCGCGCCCCAGAGCATGAGCGCCAGGGCATTGTCGGCGGCGGCGGCTTCGGCGGGCGTCATCTGGAAGGGCACGATGTAGGGCCACAGGCTGACAGCGAGGCCGACATAGCCGACGAGGAACAGTGCAACGCTGTAAAGATAGGGCTGAGAGTGGCGGCGCAGGTCTGCGTCGCGCCAGAGAAGGAAGACCAAGGCTCCAGCGACGATGGGGAGTGGCGCGAGTGCGGCGAAGGTCGGCCAGTCGATGCTGGTCATGGTGATCCCCCAGCGCTCGGTGACGCGCGGATCGACGCTGAGTGTTGCGAGGCTGACGCCAGCCATGCCGAGAGCGGAAAGGATGGCGAGGCGCTTCACCCAGCTGCGGGCGCGCTCGAACAGTTCGCCCTCGGTCTTGAAGACCAGCCAGGCGGCGCCGAGAAGGGCGTAGCCGGCGACGAGCGAGGCAGCGACCAGAAGCGAGAAGGGCGTCAGCCAGTCGAGCGGTCCGCCCACGAATCCGCCGTCGACGACGTTGACGCCCTGGATGAAACCGCCGAGCACGAGACCTTGCGAGGCGGCTGCTGCAATCGAGCCGCCCGAGAAGGCGACTGTCCACCATTTCTTGCCTGTCTTGCGGCCATGATGGCGGAACTCGAACGCCACGCCACGGAAGATCAGCGCCAGCAGCATCAGCGTGATCGGCATGTAGAGCGCGGGCATCAGCGCGGCGTAGGCTTTCGGGAAGGCCGCGAAGAGCCCACCGCCGCCGAGAACCAGCCATGTCTCGTTGCCGTCCCACACGGGCGCGATGGCGGCCTGCATGTGATCGCGCTCGCGCGAATCCTTTGCGAAGGGAAAGAGGATGCCGACGCCGAGATCGAAGCCGTCGAGCGCGACATAGAGGAAGACGGCAAGGGCGATGAGAACCGCCCAGATCATGGAGAGTTCGACGCCAAACATGGATCATCCCTCCTTTGCTGAGGCGCTGGCGACGCCGGTGGCCAGCGGCGAGCCGGGTGGTTCGCTCGCGTCTTCCGGCGCGCGTTCCTCTGTCTCCGGGCCCTTTGCCATCAGGCGCAGGATGTAGAGAGCGCCGGCGGAGAACACGATCGCGTAGACGATGATGAAGAACAGGAGTGACGTGGCGACCGCGCCAGCCGCGACGGGCGACACGGCGTCGACCGTTCGCAGGACGCCATAGACGACATAGGGCTGGCGGCCGACCTCGGCGGATATCCAGCCCGCGAGGACCGCGACAAAGCCGGATGGCGCGGCGAGGACCAGGGCGCGGTGATAGAGGGTGGCGCGGTCGATGCGCTTCAAGGCCCAGACAACTGCGCCCCAGACACCGAGCGCCACCATGGCGAGGCCCATCGCTACCATGATGCGGAAGGCCCAGAAGGTGAGCCACACCGGTGGGCGGTCTTCCTTCGGAAAGGCCTTCAGGCCTTCGAGCTCCGCGTTGACATCGCCTGCGACAAACCAAGAGCCCATTCCTGGAATACCGATCGCGGCATGGGTGGTTTCTGCCTGCTCGTCGGGCCAGCCGAACAGCAGTGTCGGCTGCTGCGTGCGGGTTTCCCACCAGCCCTCCATCGCGGCGACCTTGGCTGGCTGGTATTCGTGGGCGACCTTGCCGCTCTCGTGGCCAGCAGCGATCTGGAGCGGCGCGACGATCGCCATCATCAGCACGCCCATACGCAGCGCCGTGCCGCTTTCGGCGACAGCCTTCTTCGTCAGCAGCGTGAAGGCCGAGGCGCCGGCGACGACCATGGCGGTAGTGAGGTAGGCGGCAAGCACCATGTGCACGAAGCGGATCGGCATGGACGGGTTGAAGATTACCTGCACGAAGTCGGTTGCCACCATCGTGCCATCGTTTGCGAAAGCGAAGCCGTGGGGCGTCTGCATCCACGAGTTGGCGGCGAGGATCCAGAAGGCGCTCATCAGCGTGCCGATGGCGACCATGCAGGTTGCGAAGAAGTGCAGCTTGGGGCCGACGCGCTTCCATCCGAACAGCATGATGCCGAGGAAGGACGCTTCGAGGAAGAAAGCTGTGAGGACTTCATAGGCGAAGAGAGGACCGATGACGCTGCCGACCTGGGCGGAGAACACGCTCCAGTTGGTGCCGAGCTGGTAGCTCATCACCACGCCCGACACGACGCCCATGCCGAAGGACAGTGCGAAGATCTTGACCCAGAAGAGATAGAGGTTCCGGTACACCGGCTTCTTCGTCTTCAGCCAGAGACCTTCGAGGACGGCGAGGAAGGAGGCGAGGCCGATGGTGAAGGCCGGGAAGATGATATGGAAGCCGATCGTGAACGCGAACTGCAGGCGCGAGAGAAGCAGGGCGTCGAATTCCATCGTCGAGCCTCCCAACCTGAAGGATCGGTCGCCGGGTCTTTCGCCTCGCCGCCATCAGGCATCGAGTTGGTCTGACCTCGTCCAACCTGAGCACGTCGATAACAGATGGAGTTGGCGCATACTGTCCGGAAGGTGGCAATTGTTTCGTCATATGCGGCATCTTCGTCTGATTTTCCATGGGTTACGCGTGTGTTTGCGTTGCGCGCCGGAGGACCGACATGCTGTTATGGCGGGACAGGAGGCAGTCCGTGATTCTGATCGGCCAGTATGACAGCCCGTTCGTGCGGCGCGTCGCGATTGCGATGCGGCTCTATGGCATGCCGTTCGAGCATCGGCCGTGGTCCGTGTTCGGTGACGCGGACAAGATTGCCGCGTACAATCCGCTGATGCGCGTGCCGACGCTCGTGCTGAATACGGGCGAGGCGCTGCTGGAGAGCCACGCGATCCTGGACGCGCTCGACCAGTTGGCGCCGCCAGCGCTGGTCATGATGCCACTGGGGGGCGCGGAGCGGCGCGAGGCGATGCGGGTATGCTCGCTGGCAATCGGCCTGGCCGACAAGGCGGTGTCGCTGGTCTATGAGACGGTGATTCACCAGCGCGGGACGCAGGCGTGGGTCGATCGCTGCCGCAGCCAGATTGCAGGGGCGCTCCGCGAGCTGGAAATGAGCCGCATGCGTCATCCGACGGAATGGTGGTTCGGCAAGGGCGTTGGGCATGCCGACGTGGCGGTGGGATGCGTGCTGCGCTTTCTGGGCGATGCGCATCCGGGCCTGTTCGACCTGGCAGACGGATGGCCGCTGCTGGCGGCGCATGCTTCGCGGTGCGAGGCGCTGGAGCCGTTCCAGGAAATCCAGCAGCCTTTCCGCATGTCGCCTCCGACGACAGGCGTGTCAGAATGAGCAGGGCGAGCGTGACGAAACGCGCCGCGGGCGGTGTCCCGAAGCGCAGGGCGGTCAGTGATGTGGCGACGTTGGGCGTCTTGCCGGATCGCGAGCTGAGGGAGGTGGTGCAATCCGGCGCAATCTCGGCCGAGGGTGGGGTGCTTTCAGACCAGCTCCAGCCGGCGTCGCTCGACTTGCGGTTGGGCAAGGTGGCCTATCGCCTGCGCGCGAGCTTCCTCCCGGGCAAGCAGGTGGTGGCTGACAGGCTGGATGACAGCCTGGTGATGCACACGCTGGACCTGAGCCGTGGGGCAGTGCTGGAAACCGGATGCGTCTATCTCGTGCCGCTGCAGGAGAAACTGAAACTGCCGAAGGATTTGTCGGCGGCGGCGAACCCGAAGAGTTCGACGGGACGCATTGATGTGTTCGTGCGCGCCGTTTCCGATCGCGCGCGGGCCTTTGACGGTGTGCCGGCGGGCTATCAGGGTGACCTCTATGCAGAGATCAGTCCGCGCACCTTCTCCGTGCTTGCGCGGACGGGTGACAGGCTTCTGCAACTGCGCGTCCGGCGCGGGCTGCAGACGCCGGTGCGCGACATGACATTCAGCCTCGACCTGTTTCCCACAAAGTCCGACATTGTCGGCTATCGCGCCAAGCGCCATTCGCGCGTGATCGACCTTGCCGCCATCGGCGCGCATGTGGTCGAGGATTTCTGGGAGCCGGTGCGCGCGCGCGGCGGTCGCATCGTGCTTGATCCGGGCGAGTTCTACATCCTTGCGTCCAAGGAGAAGATCGTCATCCCGCTCGATGAGGCGGCGGAGATGGCGCCCATCGCGCCGGAGCTGGGCGAGTTCCGCGCCCACTATGCTGGCTTCTTCGATCCCGGCTTTGGCGTCACGCACTCGAAGGGCAAGGCTGTGCTTGAAGTGCGCTCACGCGATGTGCCGTTCATCCTGGAGGACGGACAGCCCGTTGGTCGACTTGTGTTCGAGAAGCTGACGTCGAAACCAGACGTGCCTTATGGCGCGGCTGGCTCTTACTCGACCTATGCAGGGCAGGGCCTGCGCTTGTCGAAATACTTCGCGAAGACCGCCGAATAGGGTCTGCCGTTCAAACCGCGTTCAGGGTCGATATGATTGAGTATCGAAATGAGACGCGGGAGGCTGGTATGATTTCGACTCGACGTGCAGTCTTGGCAGGCGTGGGTGCGGCGGTCTTTGTGGGTTGCGCCAACGCGCAGGGTCTGCGTTACGGGAACAAGCCGCCTTCAGTTGATGGCCCATACGGCCCGGCGGCTGAATATTCCGCGGCGCGACGTGGTGTGTCGCTGGTGGTGATGCAGGGCGGGAAGGTGGTGCTCGAGACCTATCCCAGGCCGGGCGGCGCGGCGAAGGGGTGGGAGCTCGCTTCGGGTACAAAGAGCTTCACCGGCGTGATGGCGGCGCTCGCCTCGGCTGACGGCCTGCTCAATATCGACGAGCCTGCTGCCAAGACTCTTGTCGAGTGGAAGAACGACAAGCGGAACAGGATAACCATCCGCCACTTGCTGACCCTCACGGCCGGACTGAAGGGCGAAGGCGATGCTGCGAGACCGCCAAACTATCTCGACGCGATCAAGGCCAGGCCGATGTTCGAGCCCGGCCAGAAATTCGACTATGGGCCGACGCCGTTCCAGTGCTTCGGCGAGATCATGAAGCGCAAGCTGAGGGCTGCGGGACAGCCGGAAGATCCAATCGCGTGGCTGCAGGTCAGGCTGTTCAACAAGCTCGGCGTCAAGCCTACCGACTGGAAGCGGGGTAAGGACGGCAACCCGTACATGCCGCAAGGTGCGCATCTTCACGCGCGCGACTGGGCGCGTTTCGGCCAGTGGGTCATGGATGGGGCGGCGGGGGCGGATCCCGCCGTGTATCGCGCGCTGTTCGAGTCGACGACAGCCAATCCTGGTTATGGCCTTTCGTGGTGGCTGCTGCGGCCGGGCCTGATCAGTCCTTCGCCTCGTTCGGGAATCGATGGCGACGCGATCGGCGAGGCGGCGCTGGGAGAGGACGTCGTCATGGCGGCGGGGGCGGGCGATCAGAGGCTCTACCTTTTGCGGAAGCGCGGAACCGTCATCGTTCGACAGGCGAACGAGATACTGAAGGCCATGACCCAATCTGGGTTGAAGTGGCGGGACGATGAATTTCTGCGACTTCTACCCACATGACGCTTTCTTCATGTAAACAGTGAGCGTACACTTGCGCACTTCCAGCAAGGTGTTGCGTGGCGGCGATCCTTCTCTTTGCGGTTTCCATCGTGTCGCCCCTGATCTTTGCGGCGATCATCCGGCTGACGCGAGCGGGGGCCAAGCGAACGCATGCTGCGATCGCAGGTTGTTTCGCAGCGGCGGCGTTCAGTCTCTTCTGGGACGCGCTGGCGGTGCAGATGCACTGGTGGTCGTTTCCATCGAGTTCCGATCTGGTCGCGACATTGGCGCTGTCGATCTTCGGGGCGTTTGTGTTCGGCGGGACGGCGGGGTTGATCGGCTGGCGCATGATGCGCTCGGGCGGGTGGACGGGCGCGGCGACATTCGTCTGCGCGTTCGTCGGCGTCGGGCTCATGCGGGATCACATGCTGGACGCGAACACCCAGCTGCTCGCGTTTGGCGCGGGCCCGACTGGACAGATCATGGCCGCGGTCGGCTATCTCATGCTCGCGCTGATCGTGCAGATCACGATGCTCGCGCTCGCCGGACATCCGCGGCGTGACGAACTGCGCACGAACTAGCCTCTCGGAAGCGCGGCAGCCTCGCGCGCCAGCGCGGCGATCTCGTTCCACTTCTTCGCATCGATCAGTTTGGTGGGGCAGACCCAGCCGCCGCCGACGCAGCCGACATTCGGGCGCTTGAGATAGTCGCGCGCAAGATCGAGCGAGATGCCGCCGGTGGGGCAGAATTTCACGGCGCCGAAGGGGCCGCGGAATGCGTCCAGCATCGCCCGGCCGCCAGCCTGTTCGGCGGGGAAGAACTTGAAGCGTGTGACGCCGAGTTCAAGCCCGGCCATCAATTCGGTTGCGGTGGCGATGCCCGGAAGGATCGGGATGCCGGCGTCGCGGCTGGCGGCCACGGTCGCGGCAGAGAGGCCCGGCGTGACGATGAAGGTCGCGCCGGAGATGCGCGCCCGCGCGACGTCTCCGGCGGAGACGATTGTACCCGCGCCGACGATGGCGCCGGGGACCGTCGCCATTTCGCGGATGCAGTCGAGCGCAACTGGCGTGCGCAACGTGACTTCGAGTACGCGCAGGCCCGCGCCTGCGAGCGCAGTGGCCAGAGGGATGGCGTCCTCCACGCGATCGATGGTGATCACGGGGATCACCGGTTGCATGGCCATGAGATCGTCGACTGTCATGCGTGTCACCTAGCCGAAGTCGACAGGAGATTGAAGATGCCGCCGCCCGCCTCCGCATCGCCCGCGAGTGCGCGGAAGGGGGCGAAGAGTTCGCGCCCCCAGCCATGCTGTTCGGGCGGGGCTGCGGCGGGCGGGCGGGCGGCAAGGACGGACGGGTCCACCATCAGCTCGAGCCGGCCATGCTCGGCGTCCAGCACGATGCGGTCGCCGTCCTGAATGCGGGCGATGGCGGAGTCCTGGTCAGCGCCGGGAGTGACGTGGATCGCTGCCGGGATGGCGCCCGAGGCGCCGGACATGCGGCCGTCGGTGACGAGGGCGACGCGGAAACCCTTGTTCTGCAGCACGGTGAGCGGCGGCGTGAGCGCGTGCAGTTCGGGCATGCCGTTTGCGCGCGGGCCCTGGAAGCGGACGACGGCGACAACATCGCGGTCGAGCTTGCCGGCCTTGAAGGCGGCGGAGAAGTCGGCCTGGCTTTCGAACACGGCGGCGGGGGCGTCGATGGTGCGGCGGTCGGGTGGGACGGACGAGATCTTGATGACGCCGCGGCCCAGATTGCCTTGCAACAGGCGGATGCCGCCTTCCATCTCGAACGGCGCCGAGACCGGGCGCAGGATGGTTTCGTCGAGCGACTTCATCGCGCCATCGCGCCAGGCGATCCTGTCGCCGTCGATCCACGGCTCCTGCGTGTAGGCGCCGAGCCCGGCGCCGGCCACCGTGACGGTGTCGCCGTGCAGCAGGCCGGCGAGGAGAAGTTCGCGCGTGATGAAAGCCATTCCGCCTGCCGCGTGGAACTGGTTTATGTCCGCCGTGCCGTTCGGATAGACGCGCGCGAGCAATGGCGTGACGGACGAGATGTCGGAGAAGTCGTTCCAGTCCACAATGATGCCGGCGGCCTGCGCCATCGCGGGCAGGTGGAGCGCGTGGTTGGTGGAGCCGCCCGTCGCCATCAGGCCGACGATGGCGTTGACGATCGATTTCGCATCGACGACCTGCGCCATGAAGCTCTCGCCCGACTTCGCGAGATTAATGCAGCGCGCGGCGGCGGCGCGCACCAGCGCCTCGCGCAGCGGCGTGTCCGGGTTGATGAAGGCCGTGCCGGGCAGATGGAGGCCCATCAGCTCCATCATCATCTGGTTGGAGTTGGCCGTGCCGTAGAAGGTGCACGTCCCGGCTGAATGGTAAGACGCGGCCTCGGCTTCGAGCAGGGTCTCGCGGGTGACCTGGCCGAGGGCGAACTGTTCGCGGACCTTGGCCTTCTCCTTGTTGCTGATGCCGGAGGGCATAGGGCCGGCGGGCGAGAAGATGATGGGCAGGTGGCCAAAGCTGAGCGCGCCGATGACGAGGCCGGGCACGATCTTGTCGCATGTGCCAAGCATCAGCCCCGCATCGAACGCGTCGTGCGTCAGGGCGACGGCCGTGGAGAGCGCGATGACATCGCGCGAGAAGAGTGACAGCTCCATGCCGGGACGGCCCTGCGTGACGCCATCGCACATGGCGGGCGTGCCGCCGGCGACCTGCGCCGTGCCGCCGGATTTGCGGGCGGCGTCCTTGATGATGTCTGGATAGTCCTTGAACGGCTGGTGGGCGCTCAGCATGTCGTTGTAGCTGGTGACGATGCCGATATTCGGGGCGCGGCCGCGGATCGACAGCTTGTCGCCCAGCGGCACGGCGGCGAAGGCGTGGGCGAGGTTGCCGCAAGACAGGTGCTGACGCCCGGGCCCGGCTTTGCGTGATGCGTCGATGCGGTCGAGATAGTTGCGCCGTGTCTCGCGGCTGCGCTCTTCGATACGCGCGGTGACGTCAGCGATCTTGGGATGAAGCGCCATGGGAGGCCTCGTGTTCGAACCTAGCCTCACATATCGTCCGTAATTCCGGTCAGGCCAACAGCCAGTCGAGAATCATTGTGCTGAGGTCTGCGCCGTAGCTGTGGCTGAGATCGGCGATCTCGCGATAGGTGACAGCTGCGCCGGCGCGCAACAGGTGTTGCTGGGCTTCCTGCGCCATGGCGACGGGGAACATCCAGTCGCGCTGGCCGTGGATGATGTGGATGGGCAGGCCGTTAATCCGCTCGCCCTCGGCCATGGCGGCGAGCATGGGGTGGAAGGCGGCGGCGACAGGGGCGAGGTGCGTGAAGGGCGATCCGGCGAGGAGGCCCGACGTGTAGCTGAACGTGCCGCCGTCGCTCATGCCAGTGAGCAGGATTCGCTGCTGATCGATCGTCCATCTGCGGCGGACGAAGGCGAGGATGCTCGCGAGATGCGGCGAGTCACGGTCGTCACCCTGGATCGCCCAGGTCTGGCCGAGCGACGTCGGCGCCACGAGAATCGCGCCGCGTGAGCGGCAGGCGGCGACCCAGCTCCACAGATATGCGCGGCCGCGGTCTGAGCCGCCGTGAAGCGCGAAGACGACAGGGTGGGGCGTGGCAGGGTCGCAGGTTTCGGGCACGTAGATCCACACCGCGTCGCGCGCATCGGGGTCGTCGCCCAAGAGCATGACGCCAGTGTCGGGCGGCGGCGGTTGCCGCTTCAGGCGTATCTGGAGTTCTTGATCGCCGCGGTGTGCCGGGTCAAGGAAGAAGCGGTTCACGGCGGGTAGCACGCCAGCGAGGGGATAGAGCGCTTCGAGCGCTTTCGGGGTGGCGCGTATGCCGCGCCAGGCGCGGGCGATGTCCTCGGGTGGTACGGCGGCCTCTTGCAGCGCGTCGACGGCGGCAAGCGCGTGATCGGCTGCTTCGTCCAGAAGGGGACGGAGGGCGGAGTACGGGTCGGGCCATGGCGGCATGGCGCGAGCGGCGCGGAGTTCCCCGCGCGGCGGCGCCACGCGGGCGAGCAGGTGGATGTAGCCGATCGGGTGGATGTGGCGCGCGATGACGCCTAGCGCTTCGAGCGTGCGCAGCAGCGGGGAGACGAGGGCTTCGACCTGCTCGATGGCGGATGGCATGCTGGGAGAGTGGGTCGGGATCGCGCATGGCGCAAGCGTGCGGTGTTGCATCCGGGCGTCAGGCCTGCTTCCTGCGGGGGAGGAGAATCGCGATGTCGGATATGACCTATGCGCGCTACCTGAACCTCGACCAGGTGCTGTCGGCGCAGACGCCGCTGTCGCACACGCATGATGAGACGCTGTTCATCATCATCCACCAGACCAAGGAGCTGTGGCTCAAGCAGATGATCGCGGAGCTGCGGCTGGCGAAGGATCTGGTGCGCAGCGTTGCGCTGATCGAGGCGTACAAGTCGCTGGCGCGGGTGTCGCGCATCCAGGCGGTGATGACGCTGTCGTGGGACGTGCTCGCGACGATGACGCCATCGGACTATACCAGCTTTCGTTCGGTGCTGGGGCCGAGCTCGGGCTTTCAGTCGGACCAGTTTCGTACGGTGGAGTTCATGCTGGGGCTGAAGGACGGGAAGCATGTCGCCATCCAGAAGGACCGGCCCGGGGCACAGGCGACGCTGAAGGCGGCGCTTGAGGCCCCGAGTCTGTGGGACGATGCGAATGCGGCGCTGGCGGCGCGCGGCTTTGTGTTGCCCGAGCATGTGCTCAGCCGCGACTGGACGCAGCCTTATGCGCCGAGCCCGGGGGTGGAGGCGGCGTGGGCGGCGGTCTATCGCGACACGCACACCTGGTGGGACCTGTATCAGCTCGCCGAGAAGCTGCTCGATGTTGACGATGCGTTCGCGACATGGCGGCACCGGCATGCGGTGACGGTGGCGCGCATCATCGGCGGCAAGCGCGGCACGGGCGGATCGGCGGGCGTGAGCTATCTGGAGAGCACGGTTGGGCGGCGTTGCTTTCCGGAGCTGTGGACGTTGAGGAACAGGCTGTGAGCTTCAAGCGCCTCTTTTTGCGATCGCTTGGGGCTGCGCCAGGGCGTCTGCACTTTGCGGCGCACAGCCATCATCTGTGGCCGGACGCAAGTTTCGAGGGGCAGCAGGCGGCGTGGGACGATGCGGCGCGGCTGGCCGATCACAAATGGGACCGCGTGATGGTCGTGGTCTGGCCCGAGGCGCAGGGACACATCGCGGCGGAGCTTAACCTTCCGTCGTCCGACAGCATCGTGTTTGCGCCGAACACGCATGAACTGCTGGTGCGCATTCTATCAGCGATGGGGAAGGACAAGCCGCGCGTGTTGGCGAGCGATGGCGAGTTTCACAGTTTTCGCAGGCAGTCGGCGCGGTGGGCCGAGGCTGGCGCGATTGAGCTGGAGACGGTGGCTGCGGATCAAGCGCTGTTTGCCGACGCGTTCATGGCGCGCGCGCGGAGTGGCGATTTTGACCTGATCGTCGTGAGCCATGTGATGTTTGGTTCTGGCCGCATGTTCGATCGCATCGACGAGCTTGCGGCGCTGGCGCGGCCCGAAGGGCCATGGGTGGTGATCGATGGCTATCACGCCTTCATGGCGCTCGAGGTTGATCTGTCGAAGTTGAGCGATCGCATCTTCTATCTCGCAGGCGGCTACAAGTATGCGATGGCGGGCGAGGGCGTGTGCTTTCTGCATGCGCCTCCAGCGTTTGGCGCGCGGCCTGTAAACACAGGGTGGTTCGCCGCGTTCGATGATCTCGCCTTGATGCCGGGACAGGTGGGCTATGCACAGGATGCGCGGAGGTTTGCGGGCGCGACGTTCGATCCTTCCGGGCTTTATCGCTTCAACGCTGTGCAGGCGATGCTGAAGCGGGAGGGGCTGACGACGGCGGGCGTGAATGCGCATGTCGATCCGCTGCTGATGTCGCTGGCGGCGGAGCTGGATGAGACGAGGCTTGGGTCGGCGCGTCTGCTCAATCCTGCGATCATCCAGCCACGCTCACGATTTCTGGCGCTGCAGAGTCCGCGGGCGAGGGCGTGGCAGGATGCGTTCGCAGCGGCAGGCGTCGTGACCGATCTGCGCGGCGATGTGCTGCGGATCGGCGTGGGGCTCTATCACGACGAGGACGATATCACGCATCTCTGCGAGATCGCGGCGCGCTTCTGAGGCTCACGAAGCTGAATGTCCATTCACTGCAGATTCTGCAGAAAAACTGCAGACTGAACTTGCCGTTCAACTCCGGGTCATGCGCGGCGGTGCATCGTCCACCTGTCGCGCAGTGAAGGAAAAAGGCGCGAAGGAAAAAACCGGAGTTCGCACCATGAAACGTATTCTTTCAGCCGCTCTCGCCGTCGCACTCATGGCCGGCGCAGGCGTTGCCGAAGCCCAGGGGCGCAACCGCGTCCAGATCGAGCAGGGCGGCCGCGGACACGGTACCGCCATCGCCCAGAACGGCGACCGCAACGGTTCCGTCACCGTGCAGGGCGGCCGGGGTCACTACGCCTCTGGCGTGCAGACCGGCTACAACAACTTCCTGCGCATGGACCAGTACGGCACGCGCAACAAGTCGATGACGGAGCAGCGCGGTGAAGCCAACCTCGCCGTAACCGCTCAGGATGGCCTGCGCCTGAACGCCGAAACACGCCAGCGCGGTTACAACAACGTCTCCGGTATCGCCCAGATGGGCTCGGGTCACCACGCCGTGACGGACCAGGCGGGCGCCAACAACGCCTCAGCCATCATCCAGACCGGCCGTGGCCAGGATGTGGAAGTCCGCCAGCGCGGTGAAGGCAACATCTCGGTGGTCGTGCAGAGCGGCTACAACTAAGGCCAGCAATCGAGGCCAATCCGGCCCGGCGGGTCAAACCGCCGGGCCACCCCTCCAAAGGAGGCAACCATGACCAATCGCATCCATCTGCTTGCTGCCGCCCTCGTTCTGGCTGGCTGCTCGTCGGCCGCTCAAGGTGCGCCGAACACGGCGGTCGTAACGCAAAGCGGACCAGACTATGTGAATTCTTTCGACGCACCTCCGGCGCACGCGCCAGAGCCTGACAGTGCGCTGCCGATCATTCCGCCGCATGTTGCGCCAAC
>JALHLR010000033.1 GCA_022844475.1 Hyphomonadaceae bacterium
CTCCGAAGGCAGAGGTCACAGGTTCGACTCCTGTCGAGTGCGCCAAATCTGATGCTTCATTTCGCCCGATATGCCCGGAACCGTTTGCAGGCTGTGGCCCTTGCCGCTGCCACGATGGCGCTCGCTGCATGCGGACAGGACGCGGCTGGACCGGAAGCGGGCCCCGCCGCAACGCCGGCCCTCTGGCGCGTCGCGGACGCCGATACCACCGTCTACCTGTTCGGCTCGATCCACATGCTGCCGCCCGGCGCCAGCTGGCGATCTGTAGCAGTCGACCGGGCGCTCGCGGAGGCACCCGTGGTCTATTTCGAGGCCGACGTGCTGGGCGATCCCGCCGGGATGATGTCGCTTGTCGAGCGGCTTGGGCGCCTGCCCAAATCGCAGACGCTGTCGGCGCAACTGTCGTCTGACCAGTCGCTGGCGCTCGGCGCGGTCGCCGCCCGGCTCGGCCTGTCGCGAGCCGCTCTGGAGACAATGCAGCCCTGGTATGCCGCCGTCGTCATCTCGGACGCCGCCATCCGGGCGGCGGGCTATGGATCGGACGCCGGTGTCGACACGCAACTCCGTCAGGACGCGACCGGCGCCGGCAAACAGCTGCGCTTTCTCGAAACCGTGGAACAGCAACTGTCGGCGCTGGCCACCTTGCCTGCCGACGTGCAACTTGCCTATCTCGGCCTTACGCTCGATGAGGCCGACAGCGTCAAGCCGCTCCTGGCTCGCATGGTCGAGGCCTGGCGGAGCGGCGATGTGGATACCCTCGCCCGCGCGCTCATCGCCGAGGACATGGCGCGCCTGCCGGCGCTGGAAGAAGCATTGCTCATACGTCGCAATGCGGGCTGGGCAAGCAGCATCGCGGAATTGATCGAGAACGAGCCGGGCGCGTTCTTCATTGCAGTCGGCGCCGCTCACCTGATCGGCGATGGCAGCGTACAGACGGAACTCGCCACGCATGGCCGCGTCGCCGAACGGGTGCAGTGAGCTGATCGCAAGCGTGCCGGTCTCGCACATGGCGCACGCAAAGCGTCCCACGCCGGACGTGGTTTGCACGCCTTAACCAACAAACCCGTCGCGCAGCACGCGAATTGCGGCACCGCAACGCACCCTTCCGCCGAGCAATCCGGCCCCGTCCTTGCTCACCCTTACGTCAAACTGACGAGCGGGAGCGCGACGCATGCCAATATCGGACAGCGTAAAGCTGGAGGGGAAGGTAACCATCTTCCACCCGACGCTCGTCAACCTGTACGGCTGCGAGGTCGGCGACGGCTCGCGCATCGGCGCCTTCGTTGAGATCCAGAAGGGCGCGGTCATCGGCCGCCGCTGCAAGATATCCTCGCACACCTTCGTCTGCGAGGGCGTGACCATCGAGGACGAGTGCTTCATCGGCCATGGCGTCATGTTTACCAACGATCGCTTCCCGCGCGCCACCAATCCCGATGGCTCCCCGCAGAGCGACGCTGACTGGAGCCTCGAGCTGACGCGCGTGAGACGCCGCGCCTCGATCGGCTCAGGCGCCACCATCGTCTGCGGCATCACGATCGGTGAAGGCGCGCTGATTGCAGCGGGCGCTGTAGTCGCACGTAACGTTCCGGATTTCGCGGTCGTCGCGGGCTGCCCGGCGCGGGTGGTCGGCGACGTGCGCAAGATGTCGGCGGCGAAGGCGGCCGCAACCGTCAATGGCTATGCAGAAGAGGCGGTGGGCTGATGACCACAAGCAAGAATTCACCAGTGAAATCTCGCAAGAGGATTGTCGCTGAAGCGGGCCCTGCGGTCGAGGTGCTGGCCGGTCCGCGCGTCGCCGCGAAGCGCGACGTGCTCAACATCGGCGTCATCGGATACGGCTATTGGGGCCCGAACCTTGTTCGCAACTTCGCGGAACTGACCGAAGCCCGCGTCCACACCGTAGCCGACCTCAATCCCAAGGCGCTTGAAACAGTCTCGCGCCGTTTCCCGGCGACCAAAGTCACCACGGATGCGATGGCGCTGATCCGCGATCCGGAGATCGACGCGGTGGCGATCGCCACGCCCGTCGCGACGCACTTCTCGCTGGCAATGGCCGCGCTCAAGGCCGGCAAGCATGTCTGGCTCGAAAAGCCGATGACCGAAACCTCGATGCAGGCGCGTGCGCTGATCGAGGAAGCAAACAGGCGCGGCCTGACGCTGCATGTCGATCACACCTTCGTCTACACCGGCCCGGTGAGGAAGATGCGCGAGCTTGTTCGAAAAGGCGATCTCGGCAAGGCGCTGTACTTCGACTCGCAGCGCGTCAACCTCGGCCTCTTCCAGCGCGATGTGAACGTGATCGCTGACCTCGCCGTGCACGACTTCTCGATCCTCGACTATGTATTCGGCGAGCATCCAACAGCCGTTTCGGCTGCGGGCATCAATCACTATCCGGGAACGCCGGAAAACCTCGCCTACATCACGATGTTCTACGAGAGCGGCTTCATCGCCCACGTGAACGTGTCGTGGCTGGCGCCTGTGAAGCTGCGCTCGATCGTGATCGGCGGCACGGACAAGATGATCACCTTCGACGAGCTGCAACCGTCGGAGAAGCTGAAGATCTACGACAAGGGCGTCTCGCTCACCAACGACCCGGCCAAGATCCATGAAATGCGCGTCGGCTATCGCACGGGCGACATGTGGGCCCCGAAGGTTGACGGATCGGAAGCCCTGCTGGTCGAAGCCAGGCACTTCATCGAGTGCATCCGCACCGGCGCCACCCCGACCTCCGACGGCGAGTTCGGCTTCCGCATGGTTGAACTGATCGAAGCTGCGACCGGCTCCATGCGCGGCCGCGGCGAAACCATCCACCTCCCCAAGAACAAGTAGAGCGATACCAACATGGGCGTCCCGTTTGTTGACCTTAAAGCGCAGTACCACTCGATCAAGGAAGAGATCGACGCGGCGCTGATCGGCACGATGGAATCGTGCGCCTTCACGCTTGGCCCGGAAGTGGCCCAGCTGGAGAAGGATTTTGCCGTCTACGCCGGCGCTCAGTTCGCGGCCGGTGTGAACAACGGCACGTCCGCGCTTCACCTCGCCCTGCTTGCTGCCGGCATCGGCCCCGGGGACGAAGTGATCACCGTTCCCTTCACCTTCATAGCGTCGGCCTCCGCAATCCACTACACGGGCGCCAGACCGGTGTTCGTCGATATCGACCCGGTCACCTTCACGATGGACCCCGCGGCCGTCGAAGCCGCCATCACGCCGCGCACCAGGGCGATAGTCCCGGTCCACCTCTACGGTCAGATGGCCGACATGGACCCGATCATGGCGATCGCGAAGAAGCACGGCCTGTTTGTGCTTGAAGACGCCGCCCAGGCGCATGGCGCAGAATACAAAGGCAGTCGCGCTGGCTCCATCGGCGACGCGGCCGGCTTCTCATTCTATCCAGGCAAGAACATGGGCGCGGCTGGCGAAGGCGGCATGACCGTCACGCAGCACGCCGAGATAAACCGCAAGGTCCGCATGCTGCGCGACTGGGGCGCGGAGAAGAAATACCACCACGAGATCATCGGCTACAATATGCGCCTGGAGGGCATCCAGGGCGCGGTTCTGCGCGTGAAGCTCAAATACATCGAGAAGTGGACCGAGATGCGCCGCGACGCAGCCGCACGCTACAATGCGATGTTCAAGGGGACGGGCGTTGTCACGCCGGTCGAACTTTCGAACCGCCGCCACGTCTACCACATCTACGCGATCCGCACGAAGGAACGCGCGCGCTGGATCGAGGCGCTGAACGCCAAGGGCATCCAGACCGGCGTCCATTACCCCTTCCCGCTGCACACGCTGAAAGCGTTCGACTTCCTCGGCTACAAGCAGGGCCAGTTCCCGAATTCGGAAAAAGCTGCGGCCGAAGTGCTGTCGCTGCCGATGTATCCTGAGCTCAACGCCGTCCAGCAGGAAGAAGTCGTGTCCGCCGTGGCCGCGCTGCAGGCCGAAGCCCTGCAACTCGCCTAGCGACCAGATCGAGGATTGATCCCCATGCGTTTCCTTGTGACTGGCGGCGGCGGCTTCATCGGAAGCCATCTCGTGGACCGCATCATCACCGAGGGTCACGACGTTGTCGTGCTCGACAACTTTGCCTCCGGCAAGAAGTCGAACCTCGAAGCGGCCGCGGCGACGGGCAAGATGCGCCTGATCGAGGGCACCATCCTTGACAATGATGATCTCAACGACGCGATGCACAAGGCCGATGTCGTTTTCCACCTCGCCGTGGAATGTGTACGGAAATCCATTGGCGACCCTGTCGGCAACCACCACGCCAACGCCACCGGCACGCTGATGACCCTGGAGGCCGCGCGCCGTCACAAGGTCGGCCGCTTTATCTACTGCTCGTCCTCCGAGGTCTACGGCAACTCCTCGACCGGAGCGCTCAGCGAAGATACGACCGTCTGTGCTCCGAC
Organism: Hyphomonadaceae bacterium; assembly: GCA_022844475.1. GTDB lineage: Bacteria > Pseudomonadota > Alphaproteobacteria > Caulobacterales > Hyphomonadaceae > UBA7672. Next base: position 4,407 of record JALHLR010000033.1, read on the forward strand.
GACAGTCTATGGCGCCTCCAAGCTCGTCGGCGAACTCTACGCGCAGGCCTACCTGCGCACCTACGGCATGGAGACCGCCGTCGTCCGCCCGTTCAACGCCTTCGGCCCGCGCGAGCATGACCAGGGAGTGCTCGCCGAAGTCATCCCGCGCTTTGTCATCCGTACGCTGTCGGGCAAAGCCCCCATCGTGTTTGGCGACGGCTCGAACGGCCGCGACTTCACCTATGTCACCGACACAGCTGATGGCCTGTGGCGCACCGCCTTCAACGACCGCGTCGTGGGACAGACCGTCAACCTTGGCTGGGGCCGCGCCGTCTCGGTGAAACAGGTGGGCGAGGAAATCCTGCGCCAGTGCGGTCGCAACGATCTCATGCTGGAACACGTCGCAGAACGCCCAGGCGACATCCATTCGCTGATCGCCCGCACGGAAAAGGCGGCCGAGATCCTCGGCTTCCGTCCCAAAGTCAGTTTCGCGACCGGCATCGCCAACTACGTTGCGTGGTTCAAGCAGCGCTACGCCAATCCGGCCATACTTCTCGAAGCCGATCACCGGAACTGGACGTTACCCGCATGATACCGCTGATGCGCCCTCTGATGGACCAGCGCGAGGTCGATGCCGCCGCGCGCGCCATCCTGTCCGGCTGGATCACGCAAGGCCCCGAAGTCGCCGCCTTCGAGAGGGAGTTCGCTGAATTCGTAGGCGCCGAACACGCGACCGCCGTTTCCAACTGCACTACCGGCCTGCATCTGGCGCTTCTTGTCGCCGGGGTTGAACCTGGCGACGAGGTCATCACTGTCAGCCACTCGTATATCGCGACGGCCAACTCCATCCGCTACTGCGGCGCCGAACCCGTGTTTGTCGATGTCGACCGGGACACCCACAACATGGACCCCGCCCTGATCGAGGCGGCAATCACCTCGAAGACGAAGGCAATCCTGCTCGTCCACCAGATGGGCATGCCAGCTGACCTCTCCGGGATCGTCGCAGTTGGCCGCAAGCATCGTCTGAAAATCATCGAGGACGCCGCCTGCGCCATCGGCTCGGAGTATCTCTGGGAGGGCGAATGGGAAAAGGTTGGCCGCTGCCGTGGCGACGCCGCCGTTTTCTCCTTCCATCCGCGCAAGGTGATGTCGACCGGCGACGGCGGCATGATCACCACCCCGCACACCGACTGGAATGCGAAGTTCAAGCTACTGCGCCAACACGGCATGAGCGTGCCCGACACAGTACGCCACGGCTCCAATCAGGTCATCTTCGAAAGCCACCCGGTTCTCGGTTACAACTACCGCATGACCGACATTCAGGCTGCGGTTGGGCGGGAACAACTCAAGCGTGTTCCCGAGATGGTCGAGCGCCGCCGCGAGATTGCCAAGGCGTATCGCTGCGAGTTGTCGGCCGCGAAGTGGATCGGCCTTCCCCACGAGCCCAACTGGGCCCGGACCAACTGGCAATCCTACGCCGTGCGCCTGCCGGACTACGCCAACCAGAAAGCCGTGATGCAGAAAATGCTGGACGCCGGCATTTCCACTCGCCGCGGCATCATGTGCGCCCACCGCGAAGACGGCTATCGCACCACGCGCCACTCCGGCCTCTCGAACTCCGAATGGTGTCAGGACCGCACGATCGTGCTGCCGCTCTATCCGCAGATGACCAGCGCCGACATTGCTCGGGTCACCGAAGCGCTGAAGCACGCCACAGCCCCGCAACTGGTTGGAGAGTTGGCATGAATGCCGCTGTACAGAAGGCGCTCGCGACGGGCGCCGAGCGACACGTGGTGATCCGGCCGACCAAAGGCCTGTTCGACCTCGAGATGGGCAATGTGTGGCGCTACCGCGAACTGCTGCACACGCTGATGATGCGCGACATCCAGGTACTCTACAAACAGGCTGCTCTCGGGGCCGCATGGGCGATCATCCAGCCAGTGTTCGCCGTAGTCGTGTTCACTGTCGTTTTCGGGAATTTCGCCAAGATGCCGTCCGACGGCATCCCCTATCCGATCTTCGCCTTCGCAGCCGTGCTGCCGTGGACGTATTTCGCCGAAGCCACCCGCCGCGCCTCCACCGGCCTTGTCGATGACGCGGATCTCGTCCGTAAAGTCTACTTCCCCCGCCTGATCATCCCGCTGGCCAAGGTATCCGCACCGCTGCTCGACTTCGCGATCGCCTTCTGCGTCCTGCTGATCATGATGGCCTTCTACGGCATCATGCCGAGCGTGAAGCTGCTTGCGATCATCCCGCTGATCATGGTCGCCGGAACCCTGGCGCTCGCCATCGGTCTCTGGCTCGGCCCCATTAACGTCCGCTTCCGGGATGTGAAACACACCGTGCCTTTCATGCTGCAGATCGGCATGTACGCCTCCCCCATAGTCTACCCGCTCAGCCAGGTGCCGGCGGAGTGGAAGGCGCTCTACAGCCTCAACCCGATGGTCGGCGTGATCGAAGGTTTCCGCTGGGCGGTTTTCGAGCGCGGTAGCCCCGACTTCGTCGCCCTCGGCATCGGGCTCCTTGTTGTTCTGGCGCTCCTTCTTGGTGGCCTCGTCTGGTTCAAGAACCAGGAACGCTCATTCGCGGATGTGATCTGAGATGGACAAGGATATCGCAATCTCCGTTCGCGGCCTCGGCAAGCGCTACGTCCGCAATGCAGGTCGCAAGCACAACTCGCTGCGCGACATGCTGGGCGACAAGCTCGCCACACTGGCGACGCTCGGCCTGAAGCGCAAGCAGAAGGAATACTTCTGGGCGCTGACCGATGCGTCCTTCGAAATCCGCAAGGGCGAGAATGTCGGCATCATCGGCCTCAACGGCGCCGGCAAGTCGACTCTGCTGAAAGTGCTGTCCCGCATCGTCACACCGACGGCAGGCGAAGCGCACATCAATGGTCGCCTTGGCGCTCTGCTGGAAGTCGGCACGGGCTTCCACCAGGAACTGACCGGCCGCGAGAACACCTTTCTCTATGGCGCAATCCTCGGCATGAGCCGCACCGAGGTTGAGGCAAAGTTCGACGCCATCGTCGACTTCGCCGAGATCCGCGAGTTCATCGATACGCCCGTGAAGCGCTATTCGTCGGGCATGTATGTCCGCCTCGCCTTCGCGGTGGCGGCGCATCTCGACCCGGACATCCTGCTGCTCGACGAAGTGCTCGCCGTCGGCGACGCCGCCTTCCAGCGGAAGTGCATGACATTCGCGCGCTCGCTGGAGAAGAAGGGGTCAACAATACTCTTTGTCTCGCACAACATGTACTCGATCAAGACCATGTGCCAGCGCGTCATCTACCTCAAGAAGGGCAAGGTCGTATTCGACGGACCGACAGCCGAAGGCCTCAAGCTCTACGAAGACGACAGCCGCATGAAGGACGCGCACTGGTTCTGGAGCGACGATGACGAGCGCCCCATCAGGTTCACCAGCGGCACGATCGAAAGCTCGGCCGGCGTGGACAGCGGCGTCATCGCCCATGGCGACCGTCTGACCATCCGTCTCCGCTACAGCACAACCCGCCGCATCATGGCGCCGGACGTACGCGTGAGCATCGACCGCCAGGACGATACGCACTGCCTGACCTTCTCCAGCAAGCAGGACGGCACGGACATCCCCTGGATCGAGGGCGAGGGCGAACTCGTTATCCAGACGCCGCCGCTAAAGCTGACGTCGGACTTCTATGTCGCCAACGTCGCAGTCCGCGAAAAGGGCGTCGGCAAGCTGCTCGCCGCCCAGATCATCGCTCATTTCCACGTCAGCGACCCCGATCTTGGATCGCTGTCCTATGGCGTGTTCAATGAGCCGGGCGCTTGGCGACACACGCCGGTCATGCCGGCGAACGACGCTGACGCGCCGCCCCCCATGCTTGCGATTGCCGCAACGCGTTAGCGCCTGAAAGCAGAGAGGCCGGCATGTTCGACGAAAGCCTGCACGTCTCCGACATGGACACGGAGAGCCGTGCCCGCGAACGGTTTGCCGCTTATGAATCGACCGTCAGTGCGGCCGAAGACTATCATCGCCGCGAGCGCTACGACGCCGCCGCTGCTTTCGCGCATGTCGCTGCCCTCTCGGCGCTGCGGCCGCATGCAGGCCTTTTTGCAAGCCCGCGGCTCGAGCGCATGCTCATCGATATCGGCCGCCGCACCGCCACCCCAACCAACTGGCGCCGCCCCACAACCTCCAAGATCAGGAGCGTCCTGCACGTCGCAACCGAAATGCTTCCTGTCGGCGGACTGGTCAACAACCTCGTCCATTGGCTGCGCGCCGACACAAGCCGCACGCATTCACTGGCGCTGACCGGCCAGCACATCGCCCTGCCGGAAAAGGTCAGCAGCGAGATCATCAGGTCCGGTGGTCAGATCCACCGCATCAATCAGACGATCGGTCATCAGGTCGCCTGGGCGCGCAAGCTTCGCGACATTGCACAGGCCCACGACGCCGTCGTGCTGCACACATATGGTCAGGATCCAATCCCGGTCATGGCGTTCGCCGAAGCGGAGAAGCGCCCGCCCGTCCTGCTGCTCAACCATGCCGATCACCTGTTCTGGCTCGGCGCTTCGGTGGCGGACGTCGTGCTCAACATGCGGCAAGCCGCGCAGGATCTCACAATCACGCGTCGCGGCGTCGCGCCGGAGCGCAACATCGTCCTGCCAACAGTTGTCTCCACGCCGGTCCGCACGCGCACGCGCGCGGAGGCCAGGCGTGAATTGGGAATCGCCGAGGATGCGATTTTCCTCCTCTCCGCAGCGCGTGAATTGAAGTACAACACGGTCGACGGGGTTACTTTTTCCGCGACCCATGTCGAGCTCCTGAGAAAACACCCCAAAGCGGAGCTACTGGTCCTCGGCGCCGGCGAGCGGCCCGACTGGGCGGCAGACAAGGCGGCCGTCAACGGACGCATCCGCTCCCTGCCCCCAACACCCGACACGCGCACCTATTTCGAAGCCTGCGACATCTATGTCGACAGCTTCCCCTTCGTATCCTCGACATCAATGATGGAAGCCGCCGGCCTGGGCGCTCCCCTGGTCTCGCGCTTCTACGGGCCAGACGACGCGCGCATATTCGCCATCAACCACCCAGGCATCGACGAGCCGACGCTCCATGCGTACACGGAGGTAGCGTATCTTGCGCACCTCGATCGCCTGATCTCGGATCCCGACTTCCGCATGGCGAAGGGAGAGGAGGCGCGTCAGTCCGTCCTCGCGCATCACACAGCGCCAGGCTGGGCCGGTTTCCTCGAGAGGGCTTACCACCACGCGGAAACGATCACGCCTGTTGAGCCGTCATCCGTTTTTCCACGCGATCAGGCAGACACCTTCTCACACGGCGAGCCCGACCGGAGCCTCTACAACGTGTTCGGGTTCGACGGCGAAGCGCCAGCGCGGCTCCTGCGCGGGATTGCTGGTCTCTTGCCGGTCGCTGAGCGATCAGCCGTATGGACACGCCTGCTGCGCGAGCGCGGTTTCTGGGACAGGAAGGACGCCGTCCGCCTGCTCTTCCCCACGTGGCTGTTGCGTCGCCTGCAACCTCGCTGATCAGGCCGCTTTCGGCTTGGCGCGTACGCGCTGCGCATCGGGCTTTTCTTCGCCGGCCCACAGCCGCCCGTCGGCATCCATCGGATGATGATAGTGCCGGCGCGCCAGCTGTGCGCGGTAGAAGCCTTCATAGTCGGTGAGCGCACCGATCTCGCGGACCTCGTGGTCCTGCGCGACGCCAATGTCGAAATAGGCATCGAGATTGGAAAGCCGCGGCCGCGGCAGGTTCCCGGCGATATAGTCGGCGCGCATCTGCAGGTAGAGTTCTTCCAGCGCCCGCGAAAGCTTGGCCACGTCGAACAGCGTGCAGGTATCGCGATTGGCGATGAGGCGCTGGCGGATGAGTTCCAGCTCGCCCCTGCCCGCGCCTGCAAGGTGGATGGCGCGCGCAACGAAGTCGTCGGGCGTCTCGCAGACGAGGTCAGGCAGGCCAGCCGACCGCAGAAGGCTGCCGCAGACGCGGCTGGCGAAACAGCGGCCAGACCAGGTCAGCACAGGCACGGCCATCCACAACGCATCCGAAGCCGTCGTGTGCGCCCCGTACGGCACCGAGTCGAGGAACAGGTCGGCTAGCGGATATCGCGCAAGGTGACGCGCATTCGGAAGCTTCGGTGCAAACACCAGACGCGTGCCCGCAACGCCCCGCGCCTCAGCTTGCTCACGAAGGCGCTGGTTGGTTTCCGGCGAATAGTCGAGCAGCCAGAGAACGCTGTTCTCCGTCGCCTTCATGATCTCCATCCAGCGATCGAAGCTGAAGCGCGTGAATTTGTGGCTGGCATTGAAGCAGCAGAACACGAATGCATCGTCCGGCAGCCCGAAGTCTGCGCGCGTCGGGACCGTCTCGTCCACGATGCGCTTGCGATCATTGGGCTGGTAGCACGGCAGGCGCACCACCCGCTCCGAGTACCAGTCCTCGGCATAGTCCGGAATCGTCCAGTCGTCGGCGACGATGTAGTGATGGAAGGATGAGCCCATCGTGCCGGGATAGCCAAGCCAGTTGACCTGGATCGGCGCAGGCCTGCGCGCGAAGACACCGATGCGGGCATCCCGCGTATGCCCGTTCACGTCCACGAGGATATCGATTCCGTCTTGCGCGATCTGCGCAGCCGCATCGTCATCCGACACGCCGCGTAGGTCGCGCCAGTGATCGACGGACGCCTTGATGCGCGCCTGGATCGGATCGTCGGCCTTGATTCCCGTGTAGTACGCAAATACCTCGAACTCTTTCCGGTCGTGCTCCTCGAAGAAGTTGACCATGAGATAGCCGACCGCATGATGGCGCAGGTCGGACGAGACATAACCGATGCGCAGGCGGCGCTTGGGATCGATCTCTGCCGTGCGACGATCAAAGCGCGTCGTGCGCTCATCGATCGACGCCATCGTGCGCACATACTTGTCGCTCGCCGCTAGCTGGAACAGCGGGTCATCGGTATAGGCGCAGACCGACAGCGGGTGGAGTTTCGAGACCAGGGTGCGGCGCGAGAACTTGCCGTCCTCCGGCGCCATAGGCCATTTGCACTGCGACAGGCGCGCGGCAACATATTGCTCGGTCACGTCGCGGGCTTCTGGCGCGAGTTCGAGACACTGGGTCAGCATCGTTTCCGCCGCCGCCAGCGACTGGTTGTCAGACAGGACGCGGCTGATCTGCTTCATCAGCGTGACCTTGTAGCCGACCGCATCGGCGGAAACAGCCGCCATGCGATCCAGCCCGTCGCGCCATTGCTCGACGGCTTCCTTCGCCATGCCGCGCCGCTCGTAAGACGAACCAAGATTGATGCACGCGGGCGCAAAATCCGGCTTCATCGTCAGCGCGGCCTTCAGCTCAGACTCCCCACCCTGCTCGTCACCCAGCTGCTGCAGCAGCGTCGAGCAGTTGAAGTGTGCGATGAAAAGGAGCGGGTGTTCCTTGTTGAAGGAAATCCAGACTTGGTAGAGCTGACGCGCCTCGTCCGGCGCCAGCCGCCCAGCCGTCGCCAGCAGTTCCTCGATCGGCAAGCCACCGGCCGTGATCTTCTGGATCGCAGCAAGGAAGGTCGATTGCGACATGGTGCAGCCTGATCAGCAGGCGCCATGACCCGTAACCGGCTGATGCCGGCGCGGTGCGCCAAACCGGGGCAGGATTGGCGTTCGTTGCTCAACAAAAGGTAAATCCGCGGGGGGCGGCGTGTTCACACGACGCCCCCCGCGGCTTGTTTTTCCCTTGGCGGTCCGCGACTTAGCCGAGGCCGAGCAGGTAGGCTTCGAGCTGCGGGTCGCTGAACGAGGCGACCTGGGTGCTCGAGAAGGCGGTAAGCTGCGTCGAGGTCAGCGCCGACAGGTTGGTCGTCGACAGCTGGTCGATCTGCGTTATCTGCAGCTGCGAAAGCTGCGTGGTATCGAACGCGGCGATCGCCGTGGACGAAATCGCTCCGATCACCGTGGTCGTGATTGCGCGGACCTGCGTCGTGTTCAGCGCAGCAACCTGCGTGGCGTTGAACTCGTCGAGATCCGTCGCGTCCATCGCGGCAATCTGCGAGGTCGTGAAGGCCTGCACCTGCGTCGCCGCGAGCCCGCTGAGCTGCGTTGTATCGAGCGCCTTGACGACCGCGTTGGTCAGGCGCGCCAGCTGGCTCGTGTTGAACGAAGCGACCTGCGTATCCGACAGCGAAGCGATGTTCGTAGATGTCAGCGCGGCCACTTGAGTCGTCGTCAGGGCTCCAAGCTGGGTCGCCTCCATCTCGGCGATATCGGCGGCGCCAAGCCCGGCGATCTGCGTGGTCGTCAAAGCCTTGACCTGCGTCGTCGACAGCTCGCCGAACTGCGTCGCATCGAGCGCCGACAGGTTGGTGGTCGAAAGAGCCGAGAGCTGGGTCGTGGTGAGCCCGCCGACATGCGTCGTCGTCAGCGCCGACATCTGCGTCAGATCCAGCGCCGACAGATTGCTGGCCGAGATAGACTGCACCTGCTGCAGCGTCATGGCTGCAATCTGCGCGTCCGTCATCGCCGCGAACTTGGTCGACGAGAAGGCCCCGAGCTGCGTCACCGTCATGGCCGCGATCTGGTCGGTCGAAAACTCGGTGACGTCCGTGGTCGACAGCGCTGTGATCTGAGCGGCCGAGATGGCGCGGACCTGCGTCGTCGTCATCGCTGCAACCTGCGTTGCCTCGAGGTTCGAGAGCGAGGTGGTCGACAGCGACTGGATCTGCGTCGTCGTGAGCGCAGCAACCTGCGTCTCGACCAGGGCCGCGACAGCTGTGGTGGACAGCGCACGGACCTGCGTGCCGGTCAGGCTCGCCAATTGCGTCTCGTTGAACTCGGCCATGTCCGCGCCGGTCAGCGCCGCCAGCTGGGTCGTCGTGAACGACTGGAGCTGCGTCGTATTGAGTTCGCTGACCTGCGTCAGATCGAGCGCGCCAACTGCATCCGTCGTCAGCCTGGCCAGCAGCGTGCCGCTGAACGCGCCGACTTGTTCGGCCGAGAGTTCGGTGATGTCCGTCGACGTCAACGCCGCAGCCTGCGTCGAGGTGAGCTGGCCAATCTGGGTCGTCGTCAAGGCGCCCGCCTGAGTGGCGTCGAGCGCCGAGAGGTTGGTGGTCGACAGCGCCTTGACCTGCGTCGTCGTCAGGGCCCCAACCTGAGTTTCGGTCAGCGCACCGACGTTCGTTGTCGTGAGGCCCGCCACTTGCGATGTGGTCAGGGCGCCCACCTGCGTCGTCGTCAGGGCGCCGAGCTGCGTCGCATCGAGCGATGTCAGGTTGGTCGTCGACAGGCCGGCGACCTGCGTCGTCGAGAAGGCGGCGATCTGCGTATCGAGCAGCGCGCCGACCTTGGTGGTGTTCAGTGCATTCAGCTGGCTGTTGGTCAGCGAAGCGACCTGAGTGGTCACAAGAGCCGACAACTGCGTCTCGTCGAGCGAGGCGAAGGTCGCGGCCGACATCGCGCGCAGCGCGGTCGTAGCGAAGGCCTGGATCTGCGTGTCGCCAAGGTCGGCAAGGTTCGTAGCGGTGAGGCCCTGCGCCTGCGTCTGCGTCAGCGCGCCGATCTGATCGGTGGTGAGCTCGGCGACGTCGGTCGCCGAGAGGCCGGTGATCTGGCTAGCCGAGAGCGAGCGGACCTGCGTCGTGGACAGCGCGCCCATCTGCGTGGCGTCGAGCGCCGAGAGATTGGTCGCCGTGAGCGAGGCAAGCTGTGTCGTGGTGAGGGCGCTGACCTGCGTATCCGCGAAGGCGCCGATATTGGTCGTCGACAGTCCGCGAACCTGGGACGTCGTGAAGGCCGCGACCTGCGTCGTCGTGAACTCCGCCATGTCGGTCGTGGACAGGCCATTGAGCTGCGCAGTCGTCAGTTTCTGCAGCTGGGTCGCGCTCAGTGCGTTCACCTGCGTCGCTTCAAGCGCCGACAGATTCGTCTCCGATACCGCTCCAATCTGGGTGACTGTCATCGCGCCGAGCTGCGTCTCGGTGAAGGCCATGAACTTGGTCGAGTCGAGCGCCGAGAGCTGCGACGTCGTCAGCGATGCGACATGTGTGGTCGTCAGCGCCGCCAACTGTGTTTCGGCAAGCGCCGAGAAGTTGGTCGCCGACAGCGCCTTGACGCCTACGGCCGAGATCGCGGCGATCTGCGTTTCGGCAAGGTTCGCCATGTTGGTCGATGTCAATGCCACGAGCTGCGTGTTCTGCAGCGCGCCGATCTGGGTCGTGGTGAACTCGGCGACATCAGCCGCATCGAGGCCGCCGATCTGCGTGGTCGTAAGCGCCTTGACCTGCGTCGTGGTCAGCGCCGCGACCTGCGTCGCGTCAAGCGACGATACGCTGGTCGAGGTAAGCGCCGCAATCTGGCTGGTGGACAGCGCCGCAACCTGAGTGGCAGCCAGCGCTCCAACGCCCGTCGCGTTGAGGCCGGCGACCTGCGCAGTGGTCAGCGAGGCGATCTGTGTGGTCGAGAACTCGGCGATGTCGGATGCGTCGAGCGACCCGAGCTGCGTGGTGGAAAGCCCCTGCACCTGCGTCGTACGGAGGGCGGCAACCTGCGTCGCATTGAGGGCGGCGACCGCTTCTGTGGCCAGCGCGGTCATCTGCGTGGTGACCAGTGACTGGATCTGCGTCGTCGTCATCTCGCCGATATCGCCAGCAGCGAGACCCGCCACCTGCGTCGTCGTCAGGGCCGCGATCTGTGTCGCGCTCAGCGCAGCCATCTGCGTCGTATCGAGCGAAGACAGGTTGGTGGTCGAGAGCGACTTGATCTGCGTCGCGTTGAGCGAGGTCAGCTGCGTTGTCGAGAACGACGCGACCTGGGCTGCGTCGATGTTGGCGACCTGCGTGGTCGTCAGCGACCTCATCTGCGTTGTCGTCAGCGCGCCGACCTGCGTTGCATCCAGCAGCGCGAAGTTGGTGGAGCCGAGCGAGACGACCTGGGCGGCCGTCAGCGCGGCGACCTGCGTACCCGCGAGGGCTGCGACATTGGTCGCATCGAGAGAAGCGACCTGCGTCGTGGTCAGCGAGGCGACCTGCGTGGTCGTCAGCGCCGCGATCTGCGTGTCGGCGAAAGCCACCAGTGAAGTGGTATTGAGCGACTGGACCTGCGCCGTAGTGAGGGCAGCAACCTGCGTGGCGACCAGCGCGCCGATGGCTGTATCGGTCAGGCCGCGAACCTGAGTAGTGGCGAGGCCAGCGATCTGCGTCGTGGTGAATTCTGAGATATCGGCGGCTTCCAGGTTGCCGAGCTGCGTCGTCGTGAGGGCGCGGACCTGCGTCGCGCTGAGGGCGGCAAACTGCGTTGTGTCGAACGCGACCAGAGCTTCACTCGACAGGCGCGCCAGTTGCGTCGCCGTGAGGGCGGCGGCCTGTGTGGTCGTGAGAGCGGAAACGTTGGTGGCCGAGATCGCCGCAGCCTGCGTGGTCGAAAGACCGGCGATCTGCGTCGTGGTCAGCGCAGCCATCTGGGTGTCATTGAGCGCGTTGAGGTTCGTCGAGGTGAGGCTGTTGAGTTGCGTCGTCGCGAATGCCTGGATCTGCGTGGCAGCAAGATCGGCAATTCCTGTCGTGGTGAGCGCGCCAACCTGCGCAATGCTCATGGCGGCGAGCTGCGTCGTGCCAAACTTGGCGACGTCGGAAGCTTCCATGCCGGCGACCTGCGTGGTCGAGAAGGCTTTGACCTGCGTTGCCGTCAGCGCGCCATAGCGCGTCGAGTCCAGCGCCGACAGCGCCGTGCCATCGAGCGAGGACAGTTGCGTGGTCGTGAGGCCGCGGACCTGCGTCGTGGAAAGTGCATTCAGCTTCGACGAATCGAACGCATTGAGGTTGGTGGTCGTGATCGACGCCACCTGCGTTGCGGTGAGGCCCGCAACCTGGGTCGTGTCCATCGCCGCGAGGATATCGGTCGAGAGATTGCGGATCTGAGTAGTCGACATGGACGCCAGCTGCGTCGTCGTCAGCGCCTGGATCTGCGTATCGGCAAAGCCGCCAAGCTGCGTCGAGGACAGCGACTGAGCCTGCGTATTCGTGAGAGCGGCAACCTGTGTGGTCGTGAATTCGCCCACGTCGGTCGCGTCCAGCGCGACGAGCTGGGTGGTGGAGAGCGCCCTCACCTGCGTTGTCGTCATCGCGGCCGTCTGCGTGGCCTCGAGCGCCGACAGGCTCGTGGTGGTCAGAGATCCGAGCTGCGTCGTGGTCAGCGCGGCGACCTGCGAATCGCTGAGCCCGGACACGAATGTGGAGCTGAGGCCGCGAACCTGCGTGGTCGAAAGAGAGGCGATCTGCGTGGTCGAGAATTCAGCGACATCCGCCGCTTCGAGCGCGGCAAGCTGAGTCGTGGAGAGCGCCTGGAGGACAGTCGGAGCGATTGCGGCAATCTGCGTGGTGTCGAAGCCGGCAACCGATTCGGTGCCGAGGCGGACAACCTGCGTGCGCGTGAACGCGCCAACCTGCGTTGCGTCCAGTTCCGCGATGTCCGTCGCGTTGAGTCCGCTGACCTGCGTTGTCGAGAAGGACGCGATCTGTGTCGTCGTCAGCGCGCCGGCCTGTGTGGCGTCGAGCGCTGAGATGTTGGTGGATGAGAATCCGAGAATTTGCGACGTGCTGAAGCCTGCAATCGCGGTGGCGTCGAAAGTTGCGACCTGTGCAGTCGCCATAACGCCGAGCTGCTGGGCGCTGAGAACGAGGAGCTGGCCCGAGGTGAAGCTGACGCTGGAATTTATCGACGGGATCTGCGTCGTCTGCAGCGCCCGGACCTGGGTGGTGGAGAAATCTCCGAACTGCGTCGAGGAGAACGCCCCGATTCCGGTCGTTGTGAACGCAGAAACCTGCGTCGTCGTCAGCGACTGGATGGAAGTTGTGGAGAGGCTCTGGATGGCCGTGGTGGACAGAGCGCGGATCTGCGCCACTGACAGGGCTGAAATCGACATGGACAGACCATCCTGGTCGTAGTTCGAAGTCGACATTCGGTCGACGCGCAATTTCGAGGAAAGCGATTCATCGCCCTCCGTGCAGCCACTTTTCACATCGAATGGTTTCCATCCCGTTTCCGGCAAATTTTGCCGATTCCTGTTGAGCCCCAACGATTTTTGCCGACCAACGCGCGGCGCATCGGCCACACATTAACCATCGCTCGGAGACCGGCCGCGGCTGGCCAGAAAGCCCGGGAAGCCTTTGCTGACAGGGGTTGGAGGTGTTGCGGAACTCTCAGGTGCCGGTCATGGATGGAGGCGGAGAGCGCCGAAAGTGTTACCAGCCCCGCGCCCGGGAAGGGATTTGGCGCAGGCGCCTCGACAGCTTCGGTCGCTGATGATGTGGTCCCGCTTCCTTACGGAGGGGTCGATGCAAAGAATTCTTCTGGCTGCGGCGGGCGCACTTTTCACAACAGCGTGTCAGCCGGCGCCCGCCCCGCCCGTCCCTGAAGGGTTTGCGTCCCTGGTCGTGGCACCGCGCACGATGCAGGAGATAGCCGCAGACATCCGCGACAAGAAGACGACGTCGGCCGTCGTGACGCAGGGCTTCCTCGACCGCATCGCGGCAGTGGACGATGCGGGGCCGATGCTGAATGCCGTGCTGGCAATCAATCCCGACGCGCTCGCCGAGGCGAAGGCGCTTGATGCAGCGTTGGCGAATGGCCAGGCGCCCGGGCCGCTGCATGGCGTGCCGATCCTGCTGAAGGACAATATCGAGGCCGCAGGAAAGTTGGCGACGACGGCGGGATCGCTGGCGCTGCAGGACAACGTCACCGGCCGCGATTCGCCACTGGTCGCCCGGCTCAAGGCCGCCGGCGCGGTCATCCTCGGCAAGACCAATCTCAGCGAGTGGGCCAATTTCCGCTCCAGCAACTCGACCTCAGGATGGAGCGCCGTTGGCGGCCAGACCCATAACCCGCACGTGCTCGACCGCAATCCATGCGGCTCGTCTTCGGGATCGGGCTCCGCCATGGCTGCCGGCCTCGCTGCCGGGACGATCGGCACGGAGACAGACGGATCGATCGTCTGCCCCGCCTCCGCCAACGGGGTTGTCGGCCTGAAGCCGACAGTGGGCCTCGTGCCTCGCACCTTCATCGTGCCGATCAGTGCGACACAGGACACGGCAGGACCAATTACGCTGTCAGTCGCCGACGCCGCCCTGATGCTCACCGTGATCGCCGGATCGGATCCCAGCGATCCCGCCACCGCAGAAGCTGACACGCGCAAGCAGGACTATACGAAGGCCCTCGATCCCAACGCTCTGCAGGGCAAGCGGATCGGCGTCGCGCGCTTTCTTGCCGGCTATCACGGCCCGACCGACGCCGCCTTCGAGCAGGCGCTGGCTGAACTCAAGGCAGCCGGCGCGGAACTCGTCGACATCGGAGCGTTTCCGGCGCAGGGCCAGCTGTCGACTGCCGAATTCGCCATCCTGCTGGCCGAGTTCAAGGACGGGCTCAACGCCTATCTCGCCTCGACGCCAGCCGACAAAGTGAAGACGCGAACGCTGGACGACCTGATCGCCTTCAATACCGCAACGCCGGCCGAGCTTGAGTTCTTCGACCAGTCCCTGCTTGAGGAAGCCGCCAGGGCCCCCGCCGTCACCGAGCAATCCTATCTCGAGGCCAAGGCGACCGCGGCCCGCCTCGCCGGCAAGGAAGGCATTGACCAGCTGCTCGCCGACCAGAGCCTCATCGCGATCGTCGCCCCGACGGGCGGCCCGGCCTGGACGACCGACCTCATAACCGGCGATCGCTTCCTCGGCTCGTCGTCGGCGCTTGCCGCCGTGGCCGGCTATCCGCACATCACCGTGCCGATGGGCGATGTCCGCGATCTGCCCGTGGGACTCTCCTTCTTCGGTCCCGCCTGGTCGGAATCCACGCTCATTGGCCTCGCCTACGCCTATGAGCAGCGCACCAATGCACGCAAGACTCCCGAATTCCTTCCCCGATCGCCGTGATAGAACCTGGGTGCAATCCGGGAGTACTCCGGGAGTGCAATGCTTCTTGAAAGCCGTGACGGAGGGACGACCGTGAAACATGTCTTTGCAACTCTAGCGCTTATCTCCGCTGCGGCCTGTTCGAGCCTCCCCGCAATGCCGGGCATGGAGCCCTCCGCTTTCTCAGAGGAAGCGATGTCAGGGTCGCGCTATCGTGTTGCCTATGTCGCGCCCGAGGGCGCAACGACCCGGCAGGTCAGCGATCGCGTGATGGCGCGCGCTGCGCAGGTCACGCTCGACAAGGGGCAGGAGTGGTTTGAGATCGCCAATAAGGTCGATGGCAAGATGGATGGCCGCACGACCCAGACGCTGATCATCGTCATGGGCAAGGGCGAAACGCTGGCAGGCGGTCCGCGCCAATATGACGCTAAGGCAACCCTCGCTTCATTGCGCGACAAGATCAGCTGAAAATCTGCGGCGGGCCCCGGACTGAATGCAACGCTCGCACGTTGAGTCCCCAAGCCTTGATCAAGATCAGACGGGACCGAAAACATTCACCGGCCGATCACGGGGCTTTGTGCCGCATGTGGCATGCCATGGCTTCGCAGCGGCAGGCGGATTGGGCTAAAGCCCTTGGCACGGATCGGCGGGAAACGCTGGCGATAAGCCTTTACGGGGAGTGTTCCAATGACAGTCTTGAAGTCCACGCTGCTTGCAGCCGCCACGCTTATAGCCCTTGGCGCCTGCACGACGATGGCGGAACCCTCTGGGGCGGGCGCGAACATGACGACTCCCCCGGCGAAGGGCGCGCTCATCTCCGCTATGGACGCCGCTGGCGGCGAGGCGGCCCTGGCCAAGGTCAAGGAACTCTACTGGACCGGAACGGCCACGGTGACTGCGGCTGGTAAGACGAGCAAGCAGGACGTCATCACGGTCGTGCGCCCGGATGGACAATGGGCGCGCACATCGAGCTGGGCCTCGGGCGCCGAATCCAAGACCTCGCGCACGCTGCAGGTTGAGCGCGGCAAGGCTTGGGATGTGAACCGCCAGGCCTGGAACCCCCTGCCTGAAGCGCAGGCAACCAATGAAAACCAGCAATATGGCCTCTACAGCTTCATGCTGCTGACCCCGCTGAAGGCCGCCGGCGCCAAGGCTGATGAACAGCCCGCAGCCGCCGACGGCACGCGCATTGTCAGGGCCCAGCTCGCGACCGGCCAGGCGGCTGACCTGAAGGTCGATGCAGCAGGCAAGCTGGTCGGCGCCATGATGACGGTGCGCGATCCGGCCGGCGGCGCGGATATCGCCCAGACCGTCGCCTTCTCTGGCGAGGTCGAGAGCAACGGCGTGAAATGGCCAAAGCGGATCACGGTCACGCAGAACGGCGCACCAGTCTACGACCTCGAGATCGCGACATTCGAAGCCGCCCCTGCACACACGCCGCGTCCGATGACCCAGTCGATGCAGTATGAGGCTGGCCAGAACAATGCGGGCGAGGAGAACGCCGGCTGATCGCCGCCTTGCCACCCTTTGCCCTGAAGGCGGCTTCCGGCTAGGCTTCGCTCAAGCCTGCCGGAGTTCGCCGATGTTCCAGCATTTCTTCCATGAGCTGCGCGCCGCCAAGGTGCCGGTCACGCTCAAGGAATTCCTCACCCTGCTCGAAGCCATGGACAAGGGCGTTGTCGGCGGCGACGGCGGCAACGAGGTGATGGACTTCTACTACCTCTCCCGCGCAGCCCTGGTGAAGGACGAGAAGCATCTCGATCGCTTCGACAAGGTGTTCGGACACGTCTTCAAGGGACTCGACTCATTCTCTGAAGGCGTCGACGTCCACCAGTTTCCGGACGAGTGGCTGAAGAAGCTCTCCGAGAAATACCTTTCCGAAGAAGAGAAGAAGCAGATCGAGGCCATGGGCGGCTGGGACAAGCTCATGGAGACGCTGAAGCAGCGGATGGAAGAACAGAAGAAGCGCCACGAGGGCGGCAACAAGATGATCGGCACCGCCGGCACCTCGCCCTATGGGGCTCACGGCTACAATCCCGAGGGCGTCCGGATCGGCCAGGACAAGTCGCGCCACCAGCGCGCGGTGAAGGTGTGGGACAAGCGCGAGTTCAAGAACCTGGACGACTCGGTTGAGATCGGCACCCGCAATCTGAAAGTCGCGCTGCGCCGCCTGCGCAAATGGGCGCGCGACGGTGCCGAGGAAGAACTCGATCTCGACGGCACGATCCGGAAGACGGCGAAGGAAGGCTATATCGACATCGTGATGCGGCCCGAGCGGCGTAATGCGGTGAAGGTCGTGATGTTTCTCGACATCGGCGGCTCGATGGATCCGCACGTGAAGGCCTGCGAGGAGCTGTTCTCCGCGGCGCGCACGGAATTCAAGAATCTTGAATTCTTCTATTTCCACAACTGCATCTACGAAGGCGTGTGGAAGGACAACCGGCGCCGTGGCGTCTCCAAGATTCCGACATGGGATGTGCTTCACAAGTTTCCCGCCGACTACAAGGTCATCATCGTGGGCGACGCTGCGATGAGCCCCTACGAGATCACCTATCCGGGCGGCTCGGTGGAGCACTGGAATGAGGAGCCGGGCGCGATCTGGCTGCAGCGTTTCGTCGACATCTATCCGCATCTTGTCTGGCTCAACCCCACCCATCCCTCGGGCTGGGAGTATTCCGGCTCGACCGACCTGATCCGCCAGATCATCGGCGGGCATCGGATGTTCCCGATGACGGTGAAGGGCGTGGAAGAGGCCACGCGCGAACTCGGGCGCTAGGTGTTTGCGTCGTCCGGCGGTCGCATGGCGGAGGATAACTCCGGGCCAGAACCAGCCGCCTCTGGACACACGTTTTCGGTCTCGATCCGAACAATCTCAACCCGCTGCGGGGGTCAATTCGGTCGAACCCTGACATGTGCGCCCCTCGCATCCAGACCTGTGAGATGCTTCACGCATCCATTCCGCATGGGCGGCGGCCGATCACCGTTCAGCGGCGCGGGGTGGATGCAGGCAAGCGTGAAGAGCCTCTCGAACCAATGGGACCCGGGCCCTCCTTGGGGCTTCAAAGACAGCATCCCAGGCGGATCACTCCGGCATCAACGCGGACCCGAGGCGGCCTAGCCCCTACGCTGGCCAAACACATCGAGAGGGTTGGGGAAGGTCGCAAAGGCGTCCCTCGCCTGCATCTTCAGCTTCTCGAACTGCATCACGTTCTCGATGCGGCGGTCGAGGAACGCGTCGACCTCCGCCTCATCATCCGTGCCAAGCCAGGCGGTGATTGTGGAACCGAGCAAGGCCACGAGCGTCACCCGCTTGGTGTACCAGTTGTAGTCGGTCGACTTGTCGCCCAGCGCCGTCCATATCGCATCGGCTGCGGTCCAAAGGCCCTTGGGGCCGGTGAGCAGGTTGGCAGGCGAGGCGGCGGCGCATTTCACTGCGGGCCTGTGGGCGTCGAGCGCGGCCAGCCAGCCCTTGACCCCCGCCCTGACCTTCTGACGGACCTTCTGGTTGTCGGCGGCAAGAACCCCCTGCCCGGCAGCACGGGCGGCGCGCTTGCCGAAGGCCTCCAGCACGTCAGGCACGCCGTTGGGGGCCGACAGAAACGCCTGACCCTCGGAAAGGCCCGCCTTTTCCACCGCCCGGTCCAGGGCGGCACGGGTCCAGCCCATTTGCGGGGCGATTTCCAGCATGGCGTCGAGCAGGCGATCGAGAAAAAGATCGCTGGGAGCGGCTTCAGTTTGGGAGGCTGAATTGTCGTCCATAGGGCGAATTCCGGGGTTTTGGGGCAGTAGGCACGGCCAGATTCATATGGTATCGGACCGCCGCCTGTCCGTCATGGCCCAGTTCTGGGACACACACGGGTCGGCAAGAAATCACCCGTCGAGCGGGCCGGCGTTTCCCTGCAGGGAGCGTTTGCTGCCCTTTCGTCCTTTATTGCGTTCTAGACCAATTCCCCGGGGCCGGCCGGGAAACAGATGGAGAGTTTCAAATAGTTCAGATCGTGGTCCGCGATAACAACGTCGATCAGGCGTTGAAGGCGCTCAAGAAGAAGATGCAGCGCGAAGGGCTCTTCCGCGAAATGAAGCGCCGCAACCATTTCGAGAAGCCGTCGGAGCGCAAGGCTCGTGAGAAGGCTGAAGCCGTGCGCCGTGCACGCAAACTGGCTCGCAAGCGCGCCCAGCGTGAAGGCCTTCTGCCGAAAACCTAGTATCTGCTTGCCGGAGGTCTTCGAGCCGGCAACCTCGAATTCCGAGTCTTGGATCGGGCCGGGAACGCGATGTGCGCTTCCGGCCCGATTGCGTTTGGACCGATGCACACGCACCTGTGACGCGAGACATCGCGATGACGGTCGCGACTTCGGTCACCCAACGGCAAGGGCTTGATTCACGCCAATCATGACGGGCATCGCATTGGCGCCGTCATTCCAGTTCCATCGTTCCTTCCGAAGGGGCCGGTCATGATGATGACGCTGCGATGCGAGCGGCCTCCCGCCGCCGCGTCGAGAGTGCCGGGCAGAGAGACGAGGCAATCGTTCGACGCCGCGTTCGTCGCGATCCTGCCCACGGTCAGGGCCCATGCACGACGGCCCGCCAAATCCAACGTCGATCACATTGCCCAGGGCGCGATCCTGCGCGCACGGGCGGCGCGCAGCTCCTAGACGCCCGGGACGAATCTGAAGGCGTGGCTGCTGATCATCCTGCACAATCACTTCTATTCGGAAGCGCGCCGCAACGGACGAACCGAGGCAAGGGGCCCGACATCATCGGGAATATCCTTGCCTCCCGCGACGATCCCGGCTCACACGAGGAGCTTCGCGTGGCGTTGGAAGCGGTTACGCTGTTGCCCGAAGATGAACGCAAGATCCTGATGCTGGCTTGTCCCGGAGGGCTGACCTATCAGGAACTGGCGGCGCGGTTCGCACGCGCGGACGGCACGATGAAGAGCTCGCTCCGTCGTGCACGCCCAAGCCTCGCGCACAGCCTGGCGGTGGTCAAGAAGCCCCCGGGACGCAAGCGCAGGAGCGATCCGCCGCTGCGCGCCGGATCGGGATCTCAGGTCGACGTGGCTGCGAACCAAACCGCCCAGCCCGAACCAGCCAGCGCGACGACGAAAACGCCTGCTATCGTCACAAGGCTGGACCAGGCTTCAAGACCACTGACGGTGGGCGCGCGCGGGCTTGCGTCGGCGCCGAGGAAGAGCGTGGGCGAAATGCGGGCTGCGTTGTCCATGATGTATCTCACGATCCCGTCTCATCGAGCTCTTCGCCGTCGCGGACCTTGAGGTCGTACTCGCGGACCTTGCGATAGAGCGTCGAGCGGCCAATGCCGAGACGGCGGGCGACTTCCGACATGTGACCTGAATAGTGATCGATCGCGAACTGGATGAGATCGCGCTCGATGGCTTCAAGCGTGCGCAGCTCGCCCGTGCCGTCTGTGATGTGGACCGGCTGGTCGCCCTGATCGTTAGCGGCCTTGTGCAGCGGCGCGACCACGATCGGGCCGGGCGCTACCATGCCCGAGATCTGCGGGAAGTCTTCCGGCTTCAGCACGCCGCCGTCGGAAAGGACGACTGCGCGGAAGATCGCGTTCTCAAGCTGGCGGACGTTGCCAGGCCAGTCATAGGCGGCGAGCATCGCCAGCGCATCGGGCGAGACGCCGGGGATGGACTTGCCTTCGTCCACATTGAAGCGGCCGACGAAGTGATCGACTAGGGCTGGCAGGTCCTCGCGGCGTTCCTTGAGCGAAGGAATCTCGATGGGGAAGACGTTGAGGCGATAATAGAGATCTTCGCGGAAGCGGCCTTCTTTGACCTGGGTCGCGAGGTCGCGGTTCGTGGCGGAGATGATCCGGACGTCGACCTTTGTGGGACGGCGCGAGCCGACTGCATCGACTTCGCTTTCCTGCAGGACACGCAACAGCTTCACTTGCATGTCGAGCGGCAGCTCACCAACTTCGTCGAGGAACAGCGTGCCGCCATCGGCTTCGACGAACTTGCCGAGTTTCTTGTCGGTGGCGCCGGTGAACGAGCCCTTCTCATGGCCGAAGAGGATCGACTCGACCAGATTTTCCGGGATCGCGCCGCAGTTGACCGAGATGAACGGCTTGCCGGCGCGCTCGGAAGCGCCCTGGATGCAGCGGGCAATGACTTCCTTGCCGACGCCGGACTCACCGAGAATGAGGATCGGGATGGACGAGGCGGCGGCGCGCTGGCCAAGACGAACAACCTGGCGCATCAGAGGCGCGCCGGCGATCATGTCGTCAAAGCCCATGCGGCCTTCGGTCTTCTTGGTGAGGCGTTTGACTTCACCACGCAGGTCCGACAGCTTGAGCGCGTTGCGGATCGAGATGGCAATACGCTCGGGGCTGGCGGGCTTGACGAAGAAGTCCACCGCGCCGGCGCGCATCGCCTGAACCACGGTGTCGATGCCGCCAGTGGCGGTGATCACGATGACGGGAAGGTCGGGACGACGCTCGATCAGACGCTCGAGCGTGTCCATGCCGGATAGGCCGGGCATGACAAGGTCGAGGAGCACGACATCGACGCCCTGACGGGGGTCCGAGGCTTCCTCGAGCGCGCGTTCGCCATTCTCGACGACGCGGGCGCGGAAGCCCTGCTTCTCGGCCGCAGCCTGCATCAAACGACGCTGGGTAG
Organism: Hyphomonadaceae bacterium; assembly: GCA_022844475.1. Lineage (GTDB taxonomy): Bacteria > Pseudomonadota > Alphaproteobacteria > Caulobacterales > Hyphomonadaceae > UBA7672. The sequence continues at coordinate 25,925 of JALHLR010000033.1, forward strand.
GATCGTCATCGACGACCAGAACCGTCTTCGCCATAACCACACCATCATCCGTAGACGGAAGGCTCTGAACGGCCTTCCTGTTACGGCCCAATCTGGCACGCGCGGTTGAAAATCGGTTTAAACGGGTCGGCGCAATTTCATCTAACCCGCCGTTTCCAGCGATTTTTGCGTCAAATCGGGGCGGAAATCGCGCCACGGCAAGTGTTGACTGACGCGTGTTAGCTATCCTGCGAAGCGGCGCGGGCCCTGCTTGTCAGATGCAGATAAGCTGACGGACGGAGGGGCGCCACGTGGCATGGCGGCGCGCGGCAGGCGCATCGATCATGTTTGGCAGCGCAGGCGTCATCGCCAGCGCGGCGGCGATGGTAACGTTTGCTGCAGCCAGTGACGTGCAGGCCGGGAACGACGCGTTCACTGCGCTGGCGCAGGTGCGTGATGGATGGATCTGGCCGGCGTCAGGTGTCGCCGCGATGCTGGCGGGGCGGCTGGTCTACGGCCACTGGCGCGCGGCAGCCCCGATCGCGCATGTCACCGGCTCGGTGGCACGCACTGTCGGGCTTCTGGTGGCGTTTGGTCTTGGTGCGATGCTGGCCTTCCTGCTTGCGTCAGGCTTCGAGCGGGAGGATGCGCCGGCCGCAGCGGCGCTGGGAGTCGGGATGATCGCGGGGCTGTTGCTGGCGCATGTTGGCGTCGGCTTGCGGAATACGCAGCAGCACTATCCGCGCAGCTACCCGGTGTCGTCTGAGGCGCCGGAATGAACCGGGCGGCGGGGCCAGCCGCCCATGGAGAGCACGCGGTCATACATAACCAGCGCGCCGGCAAGGCCGACATTGATGCAGAAGCGCGTGGGGATTTTCACGATGTGTGCGCAGCGCGCCTGCATTTCCGGCGATAGGTCCCTCGCCTCTCCGCCGAGCACATAGGCGGCGCGGATCGGGTGGCGGAAGGCCGGCAGGTCGACGGCGGCGTCCGTCAGTTCAATGCCGACCAGCACGCAGCCTTTCGGCAGCTGCATCTCCTCGAGCGAATTCCACAGATACCATGGCACGTGCAGGTCCGATTTGGACGTGTCGGCATTGTGCATCACGCGGATCTTTGGCGCAGCTGCAACGGTGAAGGTGAAGGCGGCGCCAAAAGCATGCGCCGTGCGCTGCAGCGCGCCGAGGTTCATCGGCTTGGAGAGGGATTCGACGCCGACCCCGAAATATCCGCGCATCTGTTTCATGGGCGGCGTTTACTGCGCTCAGAGCAGGTGGTCGATAGTGATCTCGCCGAGCTTCAGGATCTCGTCGACACAATGCGCGTTCGCCACCGGATTCTCTTCGATCGCCCGACCGTACCAGTATTTGGCTTCGTCAGGCCTGCCCTCATCGAACAGTTTCCGGGCGCCTTGTTCCAGGTGATTGAAGTCGTAAGGGATCACGGTCGTCGCCTGCTACTGCTAGAGCCCCTTCAAAAACTCCAACACGAATGCATTCGTCTCCTCCGGCTTCTCCTGCTGGATCCAGTGGCCCGCCCCCGGCACGAGCGTCACGGCGCGGAGATCGTCAGCGACGCGGGTCATCTGCGCGCGGAGCGCGGGCTCCTTGGCGCCGCGGATGACGATATCGTCCACGCCGGCGAGGAAGGCGACGGGGACCTTGATCTTTGCGCCGTCAAGCTGGGGCGTGGTTTCCCAGTTGCGGTCCATGTTGCGATAGTAGTTCACGCCACCGCGGAAACCGGCCTCGGCGAATTCGCCGACGAGATAGTCGAGGTCCTGCTGCTTCAGCCAGCCGGGCAGCGCGCGCGGCTTGCCAAGGCGCGGGATCCATCCCCCGGCGGAGCGTTTGGGATCGATGACCGTCGGCGGATCGCGCGGTGTGTCATTGGAGGCATAGAGCCGCGAGAGAAGTCCGCGCGGATCGCTGTCGTATTCGGCTTCAGCGGCGCCGGGTTCCTGATGGTAGAGTATGTAGTAGAAATTCTCGCCGCCTGCATTGGCGGCCTTCATGCCGACGGTGGGGGCGGCGGGACCGCGGCCGCCATTGGGCACGCTCATCGCGATCATCGCCGAGACCCGGTTGGAATGCAGCAGCGCGGTGTTCCAGGTGACGATCGCGCCCCAGTCATGGCCGATGACGATGGCCTTCTCGGCGCCATAGGCGTCGATCAGACCGACGATGTCGGCGGTAGTGTGGTGGATGTCGTAGTCGGCGACGGCGGAGGGTTTGTCCGACTTGCCATAGCCGCGCATGTCGGGCGCGATGACCTTGTAGCCGGCGGCGGCGATGGCGGGGATCTGATGCCGCCAGGAATACCAGCTCTCAGGCCAGCCATGCACGAGCACGACCAGCGGCCCCTCGCCCATCTCCGCGACGCGCAGCTTGATGCCGTTTGTCTCGACCATGCGGAACGAGACGCCTGGCAACGGGCTGGGGGTTGTCACCGGGGCGGTGGCGCAGGAGGCGAGAGCAATGCTCGCGGCAGCGAGTATGCCGGTGGCGATGCGGCGGGTGATGGCGAACTGCATGAATGGCTCTCCCCTGCACGGCCTCTGTCGGGACGCGTCGCGAGCTAGGGTTTCAGAGGTGGCAGCATCGCGCAAGCGCGTTGCTGGCTAGATCAGAGGATTCGAACTAGGATCGCGCCATGACAATTACGTTCGAAGCCGCAAATTCGAGGCTGCATCCTGCGGCGCTGACTGAACTTAACACCCAGTATCTTGAATGGCTGGACCTGAATATCCGTCGAGATTTCGGGACTACCCTGCCAGCATTGCTCGGGCAGTCGATTGCGGACTACGTGGCTGGTTCGCTCGAAAAACTCTGCGCAGCGCAACCGCCTGAGGGCGTTTTCTATCTCGTACGTCACAGCGGACAGCTGGCGGGCATGGGCGGTGTCCGTCGGACCCCTGATGGCGCATCCGAGATGAAGCGCGTGTTCGTGCGGCCGGACCATCGCGGTGGCGGGCTGGGCGCCAAAATTGTCAAGCGGCTGATCGCGGACGCGGAGGCGTTCGGCTATTGGACCATGCGTCTGGACTCGGGTCCATTCATGACCTCAGCCCACAGGCTATATGAGGCGGAGGGCTTCAGGGACCGGCCGGCTTATGAGGGGGCGGAGGTGCCTGCCGAAGTTCACCACAACTGGCGCTTCATGGAGTGCACGCTTGGCCGCCCCCGGACGGGATGACAGGGCCGAACGGGTCCGCTAATCCAGCCGGCAGACACGACTGACGGAGACACGAGCATGCGCGCCATCCTTTCCAAGGCCCCGGGCCTGCCTGACACGCTGGTGCTGGAGGATGTGCCTTCGCCAACGCCGGGCAAGGGCGAGATCGTTGTGTCGGTGAAAGCAGTCGGGGTGAACTTTCCCGACTTCCTGATCATCCAGGACATGTACCAGTACAAGCCGCAGCGGCCGTTTTCACCCGGCGGCGAGATTTCGGGCGTGGTGAAAGCCGTGGGCGAGGGCGTCACTTCGTTCAAGGTCGGTGACAAGGTGTTCGGATCGACCGGCGCGGGCGGGATGGCGGAAGAGATTCTCGTGCCGGCCAATCGCATGAACGCGCTGCCGGACTACATGCCGTTCGACGAGGCGGCAGCGCTGCTGATGACCTATGGCACCTCGCATTATGCGCTGAAGGATCGCGCCCACATCAAGCCGGGCGAGAAGCTGCTCGTGCTGGGCGCAGCGGGCGGCGTTGGCCTTGCGGCTGTCGAGTTGGGCGTCGCGATGGGCGCGGAAGTGATCGCTGCGGCATCGAGCCAGGACAAGGTCGACTTCTGCATTTCCAAGGGCGCGCACAAGGGCTTCGTCTATCCGGAAAACCCGCTGAGCCGGGACCAGCAGAAAGCCTTCTCCGACCAGATCAAGGACATCAGCGGCGGCGGCGTCGACGTGATCTATGACGGCGTCGGTGGCGATTATGCCGAGCCGGCCGTGCGGGCGCTGAACTGGGATGGGCGGTTCCTGGTGATCGGCTTCCCGGCGGGCATTCCGAAGCTGCCGCTCAACCTTACGCTTCTGAAATCCTGTCAGATCGTCGGCGTGTTCTGGGGCGCGTTCGTCGCGCGTGATCCCAAGGCGCATGCGGACAATCTTGCTGATCTTTTCAGGCTTTATCGTGAGGGAAAGATCCGCCCCCACGTTTCAAATCGCTATCCGCTAGAACGAGCGGCGGACGCCATAAAGGAGCTGTCGGAACGCCGCGCAAAGGGCAAAGTCGTCATCACGATCTGACTGGAGTGATGCAGGAGGGGCGTGTACGTCCTCCTCCACGCAATTGGGAGAATCCGATGTTCAGCCGTATCGCCCTCATCTCGGCCACAGGACTGCTGGCTGTCGCCTGTGCGAGCAATCCCGCACCTGCCGGCGGCGGGACCCTAACGCCGGACGCCGCGCCGTCGGTGACCTCGGCCCCGGCTGCCGTTGCTGGCACAGCGACGATTTCCAACATGGCTGCGAGCACGTCGTGGTGGGCGGAGGAGAAACTGATCCCGGAAGACCCCGCGCTTGCCCTCGTGATGACCGGGGTGCGGGATACGGACAAGAATGCGGGTTTCTTTGCACAGTGCAACGCCGCGAACGGCGCCATCACCATGCATCTCGGCAAGCAGGCGGGCCGCACCGGCAACGCGACGTTCAAGGTTCGCGCGGGCGCGGGCACGCGCGACATCGAAGGCAGGTTTTCGACCAAGGCTTCGACGAATGAGACGTCGTTCACCTTCCCTGTCACGTCGGCAGACCTGCTGGCGATGGGCCAGCCCGACATGATCTCGTTCGTGAGCGACCGAGGCGAAGTGGAATGGGCGCTGGTGAAAAACACGGCGGCGCAGGTGCAGGCCAAGTATGTGGGCTCGCTCACCGGGTTCGGAGCGGCGGCGAGCGATTTCCTGAACTACTGCAATCCGAAATAGGCTGCTGGCCGAAGCAAGCTGCTGGCAACCTCAAATGAAAAGGCCCGGAGCGATGCTCCGGGCCTTTCTGCTTTTAGACTGGGAGTTGCCCTATTGCGGCGCCTGCGCGGCGTAGGCGGCTGCATCCTCGTTAGCGCGGTTGACGATGTAGGCGCGGATTGCCTCGGCGTCGTCCGCATTCAGCGTGTTGGCGAAGCTCGCCATGCCGGCGGAAGCGTAGAGACCATCCAGCACGATGTCGGCGAACCCGTCCTTCGTCGCAGGGGCCTTGGACCAGCGCAGGTCCGAGACGACACCGCTCGAGACAACCAGGCCGCCATGGCAGACCATGCAGTTGCGATCGTAGAGCACGCGGCCGTGCTCGACCACTGCGGCGCTGCCGAAGTCCTCGGTCGCAGCGACCTTCTCCATTTCGTAGGGCGCGTAGGCTTCGAGCTCGGCCTTGCCGCCGATCTTGTAGACCAGCACGCGGCCCATCTCCGGCGAACCGATATTCGGGATGGCGTTACCGCCGCCCGTGAGAGGCAGGCCCGTGCCCCAGCCAGCGGTGACGGCAATGTACTGTTCGCCATCGATCTCGTAGCTGATCGGGCCGGACATGACCGGGTACTGGCCGTCCACTTCCCATAGCGCCGCTCCGCCGTTTGCAGCGTCGTAGGCGCGGAACTTGCCGTCGAGGCCGCCCTGGAAGACGAGGCCGCCGCCAGTGGCGAGAACGCCGCCATTCCACGGCGTTGCATAGTCGATCGCCCAGCGCGCCTTCTTGGCGACGGGATCCCAGGCCACGAGCTGGCCCTTGAGGGCTGCGCGTCCGGCGAGGCGTTCGTTCAGCGTGGGCGCCGGGCCGGGCGCAGCGGCGAACTCGACGCCGGTGTTCCAGAAGCCGGGGCGATATGCGAAATCAGCCTGGTCTGCGAAGACCTGCGGGATGGTCTGCGCAGGAATGTAGACGAGGCCGGTGTCCGGGCTGAACGCCATCGGGTGCCAGTTGTGGCTGCCCAGAGGGCCCGGAATGGCCGCGAAGGGTGATTCCAGATAGCGCGCTTCGGGCGCTTCGACCGGGCGGCCGGTCTTGAGGTCGACGCTGGACGCCCAGTTTACGTTGTCCTGGTATTTGTCGGCTGAGAGCAGTTCGCCGGTCGCACGGTCAAGCACATAGAAGAAGCCGTTCTTCGGCGCCTGCATCGCAACCTTGCGGACCCTGTCCCCGATCTTGAGGTCAGCGAGGATGATGTGCTGTGTCGCCGTGTAGTCCCACGTCTCGCCGGGCGTCGTCTGGTAGTGCCACACGTATTCGCCAGTGTCGGCCTTGATTGCGAGGATCGACGAGAGGAACAGGTTGTCCTTGCCATCGGGGTCGCGCAGGCGATGGTTCCAGGGCGAGCCGTTGCCGATGCCGACATACAGGATGCCCAGATCAGGATCGTAGGCCATCGCGTCCCAAGCCGTGCCGCCGCCGCCGCTGGTGGTCCAGTCGCCCTTGTCGCCCCAGGTGACGTTGGCCTTTTCGGCGAACACCTTGTCAGAGGCTGCGCCGTCGGGCTGCTTGGTCGGGTTCGGCGTGGTGTAGAAGCGCCAGGCAAGTTTGCCGTCGGCAGCGTCGTAGGCGGTGATGTAGCCGCGCACGCCAAACTCAGCGCCGCCATTGCCGATGATGACCTTGCCGTCGATCACGCGCGGGGCGCCTGTGATTGTGTAGGGCTTTGACTGGTCGACCGTGACGACTTCCCAAAGCGGCTTCTTTAGGCCGTCCGTCACGCCGTCAGCGCGCGAGGCGTCGAGGGCAATGAGGCGGCCATCGATCGTGCCGACGAAGACCTTGCCTTCCCAGATGGCGACGCCGCGGTTCACGACATCGCAGCAGGCGGAGACACCGCGCGCCTTGTCGACTTCCGGATCAAACTTCCACAGGCGCTCGCCCGTCTTGGCATCGTAGGCGTAGACGATCGACCAGGCCGAGGTGACATACATCACGCCGTCGACAACGATGGGCGTCGATTCCATGCCGCGGTTCGAGTCGAGATTCGCCGACCAGGCAAGGCCGACTTCCTTCACCGTGTTCGTGTTGATCTGCGAGAGCGGCGAGAAACGCTGTTCGGAATAGGTGCGGCCGTGGCTGATCCAGATATCGGGCCGCTGGTCAGCTGCGATGATGGCCGCGCCATTGACCTCAGCGGCGGTGATCGGCGGCAAGGGCGCTGCCGCCTGTTCGCCGCACGCCGCCAGCACAAGCAACGCTGCTCCGCCGAGCAATGCTCCAAAGCGCTTCATGAAGACCTCCCTTGCGTCCTGTCACCCGGACATATCAGCGTTTCAGCATGGGGACAGGCGTTTGCAAAGCCCGCCCGAGACGGACGGCGCCGATAAGCAGCGAGCTGACGCTTCGTGTAGCGCCAGCCAGTTCGGGTTTGGCTGAAACGCGACGTCAGCCGGCCAGACGATCGAGATCTGCGAGAATGCCGCCGAGGTCGAAGCCGGCTGCATCCCGCGCCGGCACATCCGAGGCCTGGGCAGCGTCGCCGCCAAGAAACGCGGCGATAGCCGCCAGCAGTTGCGCCCGGTCGATCGGCTTCGACACGTACCCGGACATGCCGATGGCGAGCAGGCGTTCCCGGTCGCCGGCCATGGCGTCGGCCGTCAGCGCGATCACAGGAAGTCCGCGCCACGCCGCGTCGGATTGGCGAATGCGCCGGATGGTTTCGAGGCCATCCATGACGGGCATGTGGACATCGAGGAGAACGAGGTCGAAATCGTCACGCGACAACGCGCCGAGCGCTTCACGGCCGTTGGAGGCCTCCGTGATCACCGCGCCCTGCGGCTGCAGGAAGAGCCGCACGACCTGCCGGTTGATCGCGTTGTCATCAGTGAGCAGAACGCGCGCGCCGCGCAGACGCATCGCCTTGCTTGCATCCGGCCGGGGGGATGTCGTCGAGACGGGGATCGGGATCGGGATCGGGGCATCGGCGAGGAATGTGAGGACGAAGACAGAGCCCTCGCCGGGGCGCGAATAGACGACGATGTCGCCGCCCATCATGCGGGCGAGACGGCGCGAGATCGCAAGGCCGAGACCCGTTCCACCGAACTTGCGCGTGGTCGATGCGTCTGCCTGGCTGAAGGCTTCGAACAGGCGCGCGCAGGTCCTGTCGTCCATGCCGATGCCGGTATCGGTTACCTCTATGGTGACGAGCGTCCTGTCGGCGTCTGCGGGCGAGACTGACAGCTTGATTTCGACCTGACCTTCGCGCGTGAACTTCACGGCGTTGGAGACGAGGTTCAACACGCACTGGCGCACGCGGACCGGATCTAAGCGCAGGACTTCTGTTTCCGGCACATCGCTGGAGAGCAGAAAGCTGACATTCTTTTCCTGGGCCGTCGGCAGGAAAAGCGCGTGGACCTGACGCAGCGCGTGGAGCACGCTGGTGTCGACAGGGGCGATATCGAGCCGGCCGGCCTCGATCTTCGACAGGTCAAGCACGTCGTTCAGGATGGACATCAGATTGGAGCCGGACTCGCGGATGGTGGCGACCATCTCGCGCGCTTCGGAATCAATCGGTCGGGATTCCAGCGCCTGCGCCATGCCAAGCACGCCGTTGAGCGGCGTGCGTATCTCATGACTCATGTTGGCGAGGAATTCGCTCTTCACACGCGTGGCGGCCTCGGCGGCGTCGCGGGCGGATTCGACTTCGAAGAGGCGCCGGGCGCGTTCCTCCGCGAGCTGAGCCTGCGCTGCTTCGAGTCGCGCGCCCTGCCTGATCAGGAAGAAGGAGAAAGGCGGCGCGACGAGGAGCGTGATCACGATCGTCAGCGTTGCCGAGTAGGTGTGACCCGGTTCACGGAACAGGACGCCCGCAAGCAGATAGTCGAACGGTAGCACCACAGCGAGGATGATCGCCGCCATGAGCACGGCCTTGCGGATCTGCTTGGCGATAGCCGATCTCGGCGCCTCTCCGGCGAACATGGTCTTCCTCTGGCAGGACCGGAGAACCATGCCACAGATAGGTAAAGGTTTCGCGCTGGGACGTTTAACCTTTGGAGAACGGGCTTCTCAGCTGCGGGTGGCGGTAAGCAGGTCGGCCTGAGCCGCTGCCAGCGCCGCGTCGATCAGTGTTTCCCATCTCGCCGCTGTCACAACCTCGAGCGAGCCCGCTGGGGAAGCGACAGAGCGTGAAGCGTTGACAACCCCGCCCTCCAGTCGATCACCGCGCCTGACGAAGCCCGCGACGGCATCGCGGGCGCCTGCGCCCTGAGCCCCATAGCCCGGAACCAGGAATAGCGCGTCGCCTGCGGCGGCGCGCAGCCGGCGCGCATCGTCCGGCCCCGTGGCGCCGGCGACCATCATCAGGCCCGACCAGCCACACCTGCCGCGGAGACGCTGGACCAGCGGATGCAATGCGCGGGCGACGTGGAGGTAGAGCGGTTCGCCAACGACCAGCCTGGCCTGGAAGTCAGCTGAGCCGGGATTGGATGTACGCGCCAGAACGGCGACACCCTTGCCGGCTCGCTGGGCGACATCGACGAAGGGCGCGATCGTGTCGACGCCCATGTAAGGGTTCACTGTGATTGCGTCGCACGGACAAGACGCTGCCTCACCGAGATAGCCCTCCGCATAGCCTTCCGCTGTCGTGCCGATATCGCCGCGCTTGGCGTCGAGGATCACAATCAGGCCCGCGCGGGTCGCGGTCTCGCAGACCGTTTCGAGGGCCGCGAGCCCCTTTGCGCCCCAGCGCTCGAACAGGCCAGCCTGCGGCTTCACCACGGCGACCTTGCCTGCGCTGCGTTCGACCAGTGCGACACCCCAGCGCGCGGCGGCGTCAGGCCCGGGCGATCCGAACAGCGGGGGCAGCAAAGCGGGATGCGGGTCGATGCCCACGCAAAGTGGGCCGAGGCGTCGAACCCCAGCCATCAGGCGATCAGCGAAGATATCCATCAGGGGTGATTCACGCGGCACAGGACTTTGACGACGGCGCGCGAGTCCCTAAGCCGATCCGCCTCCGCTGCATAGGAGGTGGCCGAAATCGGCCGCGCATCGCCGCCGACAGTGACCAGCCCCTGGCCATCGAGAAAGCTGCGGATCGAGTCAGGTGAGGCCGAGTAGATGCGGCCGCGGCGAGGGCTTTCGGCGACAGTGACGCCGATCACAGCGCCGTCCTGGTCGAACACTGGGCCACCGCTCATGCCCGAAAGGGTGCCTTCGATGCCATCGGTACGCTCCTGCTCCGCCCAGGTGAGAACGGGCTCCTCCATCGCGTAGCGGCCACGCGTGACCAGGTTGGAGCGGGATTCCAGAACTGACACCGCCTCGCCTGACATGCCTTGCGGAAAGCCGACATGGTAGCCCGGCTCACCGACACGAAGATCTCGATCCAGATCGAGCTGCAGGGCGACCGGGGCGCGATCAGTGACCAGCAGGGCGAGATCGCTGTCCTCAGAGGTATGGACCTCGTTTACCCTCACCATGCGGCCATTGCCCACCGCGAGGCCAACCCGCGTACAGCCGTCGACGACATGGCGGGCGGTGAGCCATGCGCCGGCCTCGTTGATCGCGAAGGCTGTGCCGATGCCATCCTCGGCGTCGCCGACCTGGACAAGCACGCGTTCGTCAAAGGGGTGAGATCCGGGAAGAACGGGCCCGGCTTCGGAATTCGGCGCGACGATATCCGGCCGGGAGTTGAAGCCCGGCGCGGGAACGTCCGATCGCGCTTCCTCGCGAGCATCGGGGTCAGGATCGCGAAATGGATCATCATCGCCCGCGCCGCTGGAAAACAGCGTCCCGACGATCACGGCCAGTACGACCGCATAGACGACCCAGTCGGGAATCCTCATGCCCGTCTCCGCGAGCCACTAATATTCGTCCGCGGGCCCGAACTCACAAGGCCGCCGCCATGATCATTGCAGCAGCAATCTTCACGCACGCCAGCACCAGCGCCGCGCCGACCTCGTCACGCTCTATTCGCTTGGGAAGGTCGCGCAGCAGGAGGTCGGAAGCCCGAAAGGCCAGCAATTGCAAGAGGATGGCGACAACGCCCCAGATAAGGATGTCGTAGACCGTCGTGGCCGTGGCGAGGCATGCCGACATCGGAACCGCAAGTCCGACAATGACCGCGCCGACACTGATGCCTGCAGAAACATTCCCCGCCCGGATCAGCTGCATCTCCTTCATGGGTGTCAGCAGCATATGGACGATGCAGCCAGCCATCAGAAGGGCGAGCGTCACGCCGCCATGAATCAGGAAATCCGGAAACCCCTTCACGAATGTCTGGATCGCGATATCCATGCCCTAGCTCCGTCCACGGCCTGTTCCCCGGAGCATCGGCATACACGGTTTGCGGGCCAGCGCGAGCCGCCAGGGTTCGCAGATTGCCCCCCGATTCGGGCCTGTTCCGTGGAAGCGGTCAGACACCGAAAGCCGCCAGAAAGGCCGCCGTCATGGCGGCGACGGTCATCAGGAGCGTTAACGCCACAGCCACCGCGCGTTGCGTCGAGGTGCGCTTCCTGATTCCGGGCACCGTCTTTTCCTTGCGCGGGGCAAGCGTCCAGACATTCGACAGGAAACCGAGCGCACAGATTGCTGATACGATGGCGGCGGCCCTCGCGCCGCCCAGCAGGGCTGCGCCCGTGGCGAGGCCAAGCAGCAGCGCCTGCAAGCCTGCCGTCGCGGAGATCACCTTGCGGATCATCCGGTCGGCCCTGCCAGCGTCCAACCCATCGAAGTGCGTGTTGGGGACGATGACGGCCGCCGTCCATCCGCTTGCAGCTGCGCCGCCCGCGCCAAGCGCCGCTACGGCAAGCATGATCGAGGTGAAATCCGCCATGGCGCGTCTCCGGGGCCCGTACGTTCGGGGCATGGCCGCGGTCTAGAGGGATTCGGCGGGGTCCGGCAGCGCGGCAAAAATCCTGTCCGGGCTGGCGAATCTGGTTGCAACGGCCCGAAGCGGGGCGGAAGGTCGACGCATTGCGACGAGGGGACTTTGTTCATGAGACTTAGGTCGATTGCGGTTGCTGCTGGTCTTGGCCTCGCGGCCTGCGCCGGGCAGACGGTGACGGAAGGAGGCGACGCGAAACCTGTGGCGGACGAGCGTTTCGACTATGCCGCGAACTTCACCTGCGAGGGCGGGTCGAAGCTGGATGTCGTGTTCCACCATGGTGATGGCGAGACGCTGGCGCGGGTCGACGGGGGGGCTGCGATCAGCCTGAAGGTCGATGAGGCCGCAACGACCGGGATGACGTGGAAGAACGAAAAAGTCTCACTGATGCTGGAAGGCCCCGGCGCCACCTGGACGTCGGACGGCGCAACACGCGCCTGCACGTTCGAGCCGCGCTCGCTGCCGCCGCCGAAGATGGACGGCGTCGCGCGGACGCTGACGACCGAGGATGCCGGCAAGTCCTTCGATGTGAAGGTTGGAGAGAAGATCGCGGTGGCGCTGTCGGGCGTGCCGACAGCCGGCTATGTCTGGGGTGCATCTGCGCCGCCGGCATGGGTGAAGGCCACCGATGGTCCGGGCGGGTCGACAACGACCTCGCAATTCCTGCCGGGCTTTGCTGGCGGCAATCACTGGGAAGTGGTGGTGTTCGAGGCCGTCGCCGCGGGCGAAGGCGAAATCACGCTGGCCCAGCGCAGGCCGTGGGAAAGCACGGCCGAACCTGATGCGTCGACCTTCAAGTTCATGCTCAAGGCCAGCTGAGACGCTGTTGCGTGTGCTGGGCTTCGCTTGCGCCGCGCTTGTCGCGACTGCCTGCGCGCCGCATGTGGAACAGCCCGACGCCGGCAGCATTCGCGCGGCGAGACAAGCGGCGCTGCACTTCGACCAGCGCATGGCGCGCGAGATCATCGCGCGGCTCCAGCGGGATGAGGATCCGGTCGCGGTCTGGCTGGCCTATGCCGACCACGTTCCGGACTGGGGACGCGAGATCAGCAACGAGGTCGAGGTCGAATTCAGCCGCACGGCGCTTGGCGTGCGGAATCCTGCCAATGCACCTGACGACTGGGAGCGTCAGCAGATGGAGCAGATGAGCTTCATGCTGGACTCGGGCCTGGACGCCGAGACGCTGGATGTCGCGGAGATACGGTACGAGGGCGAGGAAGAGGTCTTCCGCTGGATGCGGCCGATCCTGATGACGGAGGAATGCCTCGCCTGTCATGGGGAGAATATCGGACATCGCGTGAAGCTGCTGCTGGGACAGGAGTATCCACTCGACGAAGCGACGGGCTATTCGGGCAACCAGCTCGGCGGGGCGTATTCGGCGCGGCAGGTACTGAGCGTCGGCGGCAAGTCACCACCGCCCTGGTCGGACATCCCTGCACCGGTCATGGCCCCGGCCGACGCCCGCGCAAACAACGATGCCCCGCTCGTCGCGTCGCCGGCCGATTCGTCGACGCCCGCCTCGGACAACCTGCCCTGATATAGCTCCGGAGGTGCGGCATTCACTCCCGTAGCGTCAGGGGCACTGGTTCCCGTCCGGGCGATATCCATATCCGCTCAATGAGCGACCTTACGCGTCACCACGCAGCGAAAGGGGTGTCCGATCGCATTGCGCTCGGGATCACGAAGCTGCTGCGCTTTTTCGCCGATACCTTCTTCGCGCATCGCTATGGCCACCGCGCAATCGTTCTGGAAACCGTCGCAGGCGTGCCCGGCATGGTTGGCGGCATGATGCAACATCTGAAATCGCTGCGCCGGATGCGTGACGATGATGGCTGGATCAGGGAACTGATCGACGAGGCCGAAAATGAACGCATGCACCTGATGGCGTTCGTTGCCCTGTTCAAGCCAAATGCATCCGAGCGCTTTCTTGTCCTTCTCGCACAGGGAGTGTTCTGGAGCTTCTACTTCGTCCTCTACCTTTTCGCGCCGCGAACCGCCCACCGCACGATCGGTTACTTCGAGGAGGAAGCGGTGATCTCCTACACGCAGTTCCTCGCCGAGATAGATGCGGGGCGCATCGACAATGTGCCCGCTCCCGAGATCGCGATAACCTACTGGAAGATGGCGCCTGATGCGCGGCTGCGCGACCTTGTGATCGCCGTGAGAGCGGACGAGATGAAGCATCGCGACGTGAATCACGGCTTCGCCGCGAAGTTGGACGCCACCAGAACGCCGGGCCGGAACCTGGAGAACGAGCCCTCAACGCTTACGGAAAATCCGAAAGATCATCGGGGCGAGACCCCGCCGGCACTTGCGCGCACGTCAGCCGGTCCTTGAAGCGCCCTCAGATGCTAGGCCTTTGCGCCCTTTTTGCCTGCACCGTAGACCGGCATGGCGGTGGCCGACGCTTCGTCCAGTGGCCAGCGCGCACGCGCGGGCGTATCGAGCGGATCGGAATAGCCAAGGCGCAAGCGTTCGGCGCCGGCAAGCGCGATCATCGCGGCGTTGTCGGTGCACCAGCGCAGTGGCGGGGCGACAAAGCGGAAATCGTGGTGCCGCGCTTCGGCCTCGAGGCGTGCGCGGAGCCCCTTGTTGGCGGCGACGCCGCCGGCCACGACGAACGTGCCGCGATCGGTGAGCCCGGCCACCAGCTCCATCGCGCGGGCAGACTTCACTGCGAGAATGTCGGCCACAGCTTCCTGGAAGGACGCGCAGATATCGGCGCGGCGCTGCGCGGTCAACGGGAGTTCTTCTGCTGCGCGGCGTACGGCGGTCTTCAGGCCGGAGAAGCTCATGTCGAGACCTGGCCGGTCGAGAAGCGGCCGGGGAAGAGCAACGGTGCCTGCAGCGCCGGTCAGCGCTGCGCGTTCGACGGCGGGCCCACCCTGCCCGGCGAGGCCAAGAAGCTTGGCGGTCTTGTCGAAGGCTTCGCCCGCCGCATCGTCGATCGTCGAGCCGAGGCGGCGATAGCGCCCGACGCCCTCCACGAACACGAACTGGCAATGACCGCCTGAAACCAGCAGGAGCAGGTAGGGGAAACTCACCTCCTCGGCGAGCCGCGGGCTGAGGGCATGGCCTTCCAGATGGTTGACAGCGACCAGCGGCAGGCCACGCGCGAGCGCGATCGCCTTGGCGGTCGACAGCCCCGTCATGACACCGCCGATCAGGCCTGGACCGGCGGTGGCGGCTATCCCGGTCAGCCCGACCCAGCCGACGCCTGCCTCTTCCGTCGCGAAGCGGATAAGCGAATCCAGCCGTTCGACATGCGCCCGGGCGGCGATTTCGGGCACAACCCCGCCATAGAGGGCGTGGTCCTCGGTCTGGCTGGCGACATGCTCGGACAGCACCTCTGCCCTGCCGTTTTCGAGACGCACGACCGCCGCCGCGGTCTCATCGCAGCTGGTTTCGATACCAAGAACCGTGACAGCGCCTTGCATCATTGCGGCGGCGCTTGTACGCCGCGAACGTTC
>JALHLR010000034.1 GCA_022844475.1 Hyphomonadaceae bacterium
CGCCCTCGCAAGGGCGTATTGCCACGCCCGGATCCCCGTTTTGCCTTTCGCCTTGCCCTTCGGGTTACGCCGTTGCAGCTTGCGACCAAAGAATGTCGCTGACGCTAAGGCAGTCGGCGCGGGGAGAAAGAGCAGATGGAAACGGTCGCTGAGGGCGCGAAAGCGCCCAAGAAGCAGAACGAAGTGCTAGTGATCGGCGCGTCCAGCGTCGGCACCATGTTCGAATGGTATGATTTCTTCCTGTACGGAGCGCTGGTCACCTACATCAACCAGCACTTCTTCACCGGCGTGAACGAGACGACGGGATTCATCCTGGCGCTGGCGACCTTCGCTGCCGGCTTCCTTGTGCGCCCCTTCGGCGCGCTGGTCTTCGGACGGGTTGGCGACATTGTCGGCCGCAAGAACACTTTTCTCGTCACCATGATCATCATGGGCGCGTCGACCTTCGCGGTCGGACTGCTGCCGGGCTCGGAGCAGATCGGCATTCTTGCACCAATCCTGCTCGTTTTCCTGCGTATCTTGCAGGGGTTGGCGATTGGCGGGGAGTATGGTGGTGCTGCGATCTATGTCGCTGAACATGCGCCTGCGCACCGCCGCGGCTTCTATACCAGCTTTATCCAGATCACGGCGACCATCGGCCTGTTCATCTCGCTGATCCTGATCATGGTAGTTCGCCAGTTGATGACGCCGGAAGAGTTCTCGGAGTGGGGCTGGCGCATCCCCTTCCTTGTTTCCATCCTGCTGCTTGCCGTCTCTGTCTGGATCCGCGTGCAGCTCGGCGAGAGCCCGGTCTTCCAGAAGATGAAGGACGAGCAGAAAACGTCGAAGGCGCCGTGGGCGGAGTCCTTCGGGCAATGGAAGAACGCCAAGTTCGTGCTGATCGCCCTGTTCGGCCTCGTCGCAGGCCAGGCGGTTATCTGGTACACGGGCACGTTCTACAGCCTGTTTTTTCTGCAGAACATCCTCAAGGTCGACGGGCTGGAAGCGAACATCATCGTCGCCATAGCGCTCGGCATCGGCACGCCGCTCTACGTGTTGTTCGGTTGGTTGTCGGACAAGATCGGCCGGCGCTATCTGGCGCTCGGCGGGCTTGCTCTTGCGGTGCTGACGTTCTTCCCGCTCTTCCACATGATGACGCGCGCCGCAAACCCGGCGCTGGACGCAGCTCAGCAATCCTCGCCCATCGTGGTGCGTGCGGATACAGCCCAGTGCTCATTGCAGTTTGACCCGATCGGCCGGACGAAGTTCGATGAGAAGTCGTGCGACATCGTGAAGTCCCAGCTCGCCAGGGCAGGCGTCAGCTACACGACGGAGCCCCTTCCCGCCGGTTCGATCGCAACCGTCACGGTTGGGCCCACCACGATCACTGCGCCTGATCCGGCGCAGGTGACGGGTGAGGCGCGCGTCGCCGCCATCGCCGCCTATCAGAAGGAGATTGGCGCAGCCTTGGCTGCTGCCGGTTATCCAACCAGTGCAGAGACGGCTCAGGTCGATCGCTGGACGGTGATATTCGTGATCGTGATGACGCAGGTCTTCACCGCGATGATCTATGGTCCCATGGCCGCGACGCTTGTGGAACTCTTCCCCGCGCGCATCCGCTACACCTCGATGTCGTTGCCTTATCACATCGGCAATGGATGGTTCGGCGGTCTCTTGCCCACGACCGCCTTCATGATTGTGGCCGCGACCGGGGATATCTACGCCGGCATCTGGTATCCGGTGATCATTGCCGCGATGACGCTGGTTGTCGGCTTCTTCCTTCTGCCCGAAACCTACCGCCGCAACATCCGGCACGATGAACCCGAAGGCGACCGCGTGGGCAAGTGATGACGGCGCGCGCCAGCATCGTCGCATCGCTTCCGATCCCGCCTGACTTGCGAGGTCGAATCGACGCGCTGTTCGACTGTGTTGCGCCGGACCGGCATCTGCGAACGGATGAAGTGATCGCGCTCGCGGACCTGCATCAGCCTGACGGCCTGCTTGTGTCGCTCGGCATGTCGATCCGCGCTGAGCATATCGCCCGCCTTCCGGGCAGCGTGAAGGTGATCGCCACAACCAGCGTCGGCTATGACCACATCGATGTCGCCGCAGCCAACGCGCGTGGCATCGTGGTCTGCAACACGCCGGATGTGCTCACCGACGCGACAGCTGACACGCACATGCTTCTGCTTCTCGGCGCCGCGCGACGAGCCAAGGCGCATGTCCGCAACATGGATGGTGCGTGGAAGATCCGGAATGGCTTCTTCCAGGGCCTCGGCGTCGAAGTCACAGGCAAGACGATGGGCATCGTCGGCATGGGCCGTATCGGTCGCGCCGTGGCTGACCGCGCACGCGGATTTCGCATGCCGATCCTCTATCACAATCGCACGCGCCTCTCTGCAGAGCTGGAAGGCGATGCGCGCTACTTCGAAGCGCTCGAGGAGATGCTCCCGCATTGCCAGGTGCTCAGCCTGAACCTGCCGGGCGGGCAGGGTGTTCTGATGACGCGAGAGCGTTTTGCATTGTTGCCGAAAGGGGCGATCTTTGTGAACTCTGCCCGCGGCTCCTTGGTGGATGAAGATGCGCTGCTTGAAGCGCTGACATCAGGTCACGTCGGTGCGGCCGGCCTTGATGTCTTCCAAAGAGAGCCAGGCTACGACACGCGCCTCAACGACGCCGAGAACACATTCCTGCTACCGCATATCGGCAGCGCGACGGTGGAGACCCGCACGGCAATGCTGGAACTTGCCGTCGATGGGATCGAAGCGGTGCTCTCAGGGAGCACACCGCACAATGTGGTGCGGGCGTAGACAGGCGTTCGGCTCTTCCGAATGCCTAGTCGTGAGCGGGGCCAGCAGACAGCGGCTTCGTCTTGCGGCCGACCAGTGAGCCGAGCCAGTTCGCGATGGAGCGTCGGACCTGCCACCAGTAGCGCAGCTCCGGCGTATTCGGCGCATCGTCCTCGCCGC
This sequence comes from Hyphomonadaceae bacterium, assembly GCA_022844475.1. GTDB lineage: Bacteria > Pseudomonadota > Alphaproteobacteria > Caulobacterales > Hyphomonadaceae > UBA7672. The sequence goes on from JALHLR010000034.1 coordinate 2,949, forward strand.
GCGGCATCTGCACGTCGTTCAGCCTGGGCTTCAGCCCGCGGATAAGGTCTTCCTCGATCAGCCTGCGCTCGTCTTCGGTTGCAACCCGCATGACGTGGCGCTCCGTCGCCCCCAGCAACCACCAGGCTTTGCCCCATTTCTCGTGACCGAGCAGGCGTCCACGCAGGTTCGCGGCCTTGCCGACGTAGAGCGCCTGCAGGAAGAAGCCGAAGCGGCGGCGCACGAAGACGTAGATGCCGCCGGAATCGTCCGGAATTCCGCTTTTGGTCAGCGCACACTTGAATGTGTAGGTGCGGCCGGATTCCCCGGTCCACCCGTGTCTGCCGAAGAAGAACAACAACATGCGCGTCCCCAGGATCTCCGAATCCTGCGGACTTTCGGTCCGTCAGGGTTAATGGGGGCTGAAAATCGAGGCCCTCCCGCGGCTCCCCGGAAGAACCTGGACAGGGACAGTTTGGCGGATTGCCTTGACCGAACGGGCCTTTTAGTCACTTTGCCGTCACAGTCAGCGGCCTGCCGGGGTAGTGGATGTTCTCGAAAATCCTGATCGCAAATCGCGGGGAAATCGCCTGCCGAGTGATCAAGACGGCCCGGCGAATGGGCGTGAAGACCGTCGTGGTCTATTCCGACGCCGACGCGGGCTCCATGGCCGTCGAGATGGCGGATGAAGCCATCCATATCGGCGGCTCGCCCGCGGCGCAAAGCTATCTGGTGCAGGACAAGATCGTCGCCGCCGTGAAGCAGTCGGGCGCGGAGGCGGTGCATCCCGGCTTCGGCTTCCTTTCGGAAAACGCGTCTTTCGCGAAGCGCCTGCAGGACGAAAAAATCGTCTTCGTCGGACCCAATCCGCACGCGATCGAGGCCATGGGCGACAAGATCACGTCGAAGAAGTTTGCCGCTGAGGCGGGCGTCAACACTGTGCCGGGCCATATGGGTCTGATCGCCGACTGGAAGGAGGCGGTGAAGATCGCCGACTCGATCGGCTATCCCGTGATGATCAAGGCGTCCGCGGGCGGCGGCGGCAAGGGCCTGCGCATCGCCTTCAATGCTGGCGAAGCCAAGGAAGGTTTCGAGGGAGCCCGTGCCGAGGCGATCTCCTCCTTCGGTGACGATCGCATTTTCATAGAGAAATTCGTCGACCAGCCGCGCCATATCGAGATCCAGGTGCTCGGCGACAAGCACGGCAACATCATCTACCTGAACGAGCGCGAGTGCTCGATCCAGCGCCGCAACCAGAAGGTATTCGAAGAGGCGCCATCGCCCTTCCTCACGCCCGAGACCCGCAAGGCAATGGGCGAACAGGCCGTCGCGCTCGCACGCGCCGTGCAATACGACAGCGCCGGCACGGTCGAATTCATTGTCGATGGAAAGCGCGATTTCTATTTCCTCGAGATGAACACACGCCTGCAGGTTGAGCATCCTGTGACCGAGATGATCACCGGCTACGACCTCGTCGAGCAGATGCTGCGCGTCGCTGCCGGCGAGAAGCTTGCGATCAAGCAGAAGGATGTGAGGATCGATGGCTGGGCGCTTGAGTCCCGCATCTATGCCGAGGACCCGTATCGTGGCTTTCTGCCGTCTATCGGTCGTCTCAAGCGGATGCGCTTTCCGGCTGAGGGCAAGCTTGCCGGAGGAACTGTCCGTATCGATACAGGCGTCCGCGAGGGCGACGAAATCTCGATGTTCTACGATCCGATGATCGCCAAGCTGATCACTCACGGCAAGGATCGCGACGCCGCAATCGCAACCCACGTGAAGGCGCTTGAGCGTTTGGAAGTGCAGGGCATCCAGGACAATTCTCCGTTCCTGGCGGCGGTGCTAGACCAGAAACGCTTCCAGTCCGGCAAGATCACAACCGGCTATATCAAGGAAGAATTCCCCGACGGCTTCCACGGCGCGACAACGTCGCCTGAGGTAGAAAAGGTCCTTGTTGCCGCCGCGACCTACGCCAACGTTCTTCTGCGCACACGCATGTCGGGCATCTCCGGCCGCATCGAGCCCGCCCGTCCGCAGCGCAAGGACTGGGTGGCGCTTGTTGGTCGCAGGCCCGTGCCGGTGAACATCACCTGGCAGACTGGTGAAGCAGAGATAGAATTCGCCGACGACAAGAAGGCCCACACGCTTGCGACACAGTGGAAGCCCGGCATGTCGCTGATGGAGCTGGTGTTCGACAATCAGGCCTACGCGCTCTCCATCGCAATCGTCAACGAAGGCTACATCGTGCGCCGCCTTGGCGTCGAAGCGCACATCAAGGTCTGCACGCCGGCTCAGGCCGAGCTGCACGCGCGGCTGCCTGAAAAGCAGAAGCCCGATACGTCGAAGCTTATCATGAGCCCGATGCCCGGTCTCGTCGTCTCTGTGGCAGTCGCGGTGGGCCAGGAAGTTAAGTCAGGGGAAGCTGTCTGCATCGTCGAGGCTATGAAGATGCAGAACATCATTCGCGCGGAAGCCGACGGGGTCGTGAAGGCAGTCAACGCTGCAGCAGGCGCCAGCGTCGCGGCGGACGAAGTGCTCGTCGAATTCGCGTAAGGTCGGCCTATCGGACGCGGGTCCCGCCTGCTAGCTACTGTCCGGTATCTGTCCGGGGAGGGCGACATGCGGCTTGTGGCAATGGTTTTCGCGGCAGCGGCGTTTTCCGCCTGTACCACGACAGCGCCGGCCGCGACGACGGCTCAGGTGCAGCCGCTCCCTCCCATGCCTCTCAACGTCGCGATGACGGAGGTGTTCGACGGCAAGGCGCTGCGCGTTATCCTGTGCGGCACGTCCTCGCCGCTGCCTGATCCCGGCCGCGCCAAGGCCTGCACGATCGTCGTCGCGGGCGACAAGGCCTACGTCATCGATACTGGCCCGGAAAGCTGGGAACAGCTCCAGCGCATGCAGTTTCCTGGTGCGCGTATCGCCGGCGTCTTCATCACGCACTTCCACTCCGACCATATCGGGGATCTTGGCGAATTCCGCATGCAGACCATGGTCGCGGGTCGCCGCCAGATGTTGCCGGTTCATGGGCCACGCGGCGTCGCCGATCTCGTCGCCGGATTCAATCTCGCCTATGAGGAAGACGCGCGCCTGCGTCTTGCCCATCACGGCGATGCCGTGATCGACCTGGCCAGCGCTCCGCTTGTCGCGAAGGAGTTCGGCAAGGTCTTTCTGGGCAAGCTCGACGCGGAAGAGGTCATACTTCGCGATGGCGATCTCACGGTCACCGCCTTCGAAGTCGATCACGATCCCATCCGTCCTGCTGTCGGCTATCGTTTCGACTGGAAGGGCAGGTCCGTTGTCATTTCAGGCGATACGGCCCTTTCCGCCAACTTCACCGCCAATGCCAAAGGCGCTGACGTGCTTGTGACGGAATCGCTCGCGCCCAACCTTATCGGCATGGCGCAGCAGCAGATGTCTGCAGCCGGCAATGCGCGCGCGGCAAAAATCATGGCGGACATTCCCGACTACCACATCAGCCCGGTCGATGCGGCGAAGACTGCCAACGAAGCCGGTGTGAAGCTGCTGGTCTACACCCACCACATCCCGTCGGCTCAGGTCAATCTGCCGCCTTACTTCGCAGGCGTCGCCGCAATCCGCCCAACCAATTCATGGGTCATTGGCTGGGACGGACTGCGCATCGACCTTCCTGCCGGGTCGTCGGACGTGAAGCAGGGTGAGCTCCTGCCGAAGCCCAACTAGACTGAGCCCGCTCCATCATCGTCTGTTGGCATTCGCCCGTCAGGCAACTTGACTGGTGTACGGGCAGGCAAGAGCCACGGCGGCGGGGAACTCCTCGCCACTGGACAACTTCATCTGCCGTCCCCTAATCCGCCCTATGCCGATGATCTATGTCGATGCGGACGCATGTCCCGTAAAGGAAGAAGTCTACAAGGTTGCTCGCCGCGTCGGGTGGGACGTGCGTGTGGTCGCGAACTCCTTCATCCGAACGCCGATGGAGCCACGCATTCAGTTCGTACTGGTTGATGCCGGCGCCGACGCCGCCGATGACTGGATCGCTGAACGGGCCGTGGCGGGTGATGTGGTGGTGACCAATGACATACCACTCGCAGCTCGCGCGCTGGAGAAGGGCGCCGAAGTGATCTCGCCGACCGCCAAGGTCTTCACGACAGCCATGATTGGCTCGGCTCTCGCGACGCGCGGCCTGATGGAGCACTTGCGTTCGTTCGGCGAGATCACCTCCGGACCCCCGCCGTTCGCTACGAAGGATCGCTCCGCTTTCTTGTCCGCGCTCGACGCTGCTATAAACCGGGCGAAGCGGGCGCAGGCGTGAGGTTGCATGTTCGCGGACGAAAATCCGCAATCGCGATCAAGCGCCGTTGCGCGCCTCTTGCCATGATGCCCTCGGCCTCGAATGGTTAGGGCATGCAGGCGATCGGTAAGGCGCTCTGGTACATTGAAAGCCACATCGGCGAGCCCTTTGCGCTGGCTGACGTGGCCCTGGTGTCGGGACTCTCCCGCTTTCACCTGGCGCGCACTTTCACATCGATCGTCGGGCAGCCGGTGCTTGCCTTTGCGCGGGCACGACGGCTCAGCGAAGCCGCGCGACTCCTGGCCGAAGGCGCCCCTGACATTTTCCAGGTCGCGCTCGCCGTCGGCTATGGTTCGCACGAGGCCTTCACACGCGCCTTCCGCGATCAGTTCGGTCTCACGCCCGAAGATGTTCGCGCCCGGCGCTCCCTCGCCAGTCTCCCGATCACGGAGCCGCTCCGCATGTTGGATCAACCCGTCACAAGCATCGCGCCCGATCGCTTTGTCTCCGGCAAGACGATGCTCTTTGTGGGCATGCGCCGCTATTTCCGCTTTGAGGAGCGCGCGGGCATTGCCTCGTTGTGGCATGCTTTCGGGCCGCACCTGGGATCGATCACGTATACGATCCCCGGGGCTGCGTTTGGACTCTGTCTGGCTCCCGCCGATCCCGGCGACGAATTGGGCTTCGATTATGCGCCTGCCGTCGAGGTCAGCACCCTGTCTGATCTTCCTGAAGGGCTGTCCGGCATCCGCATCGCGCCGCGCGCATGGGCCGTCTTCCTTCATGCCGGCCACGTATCCGCCCTGGGCGCGACGTGCGCCGCTGCCGGGGAATGGCTTGCCGTTTCCGGTCGCCAGCCGGCGGACTGCGCGATGCAGATGATCGAGCGCTACGGACCGGAGTTCGATTCGCGCACAGGTAATGGCGGATGCGAGGTCTGGATACCTGTGGCCGCCCAAATCGCATAAGCTGGGTGCGGTATCGGTCAGACGCGGATGACCCAAACTAGGTCGTGCTGGGCTTTGCGCCAATCGGTCGGTCAGGGTGTCTCAATTGTGCATCACCCCGACGGTCATGATTCGGACCCTTGGTGCTGGCTGAATCCCCACCGGCACGATCATTTCAGGCTACGGGCTTCATTGCACACAGGAAAACGTGTGACCATTGCGACCCGTCCCGGTTGAAAAAACATCGCAACAGGCACTTCCCGAGCGCCCCTGTATCGCCAACGAAAAAAAAAGCGTGTAACCGGGATCGTATGCGGGGCGCCCGCGTTATCACCCCGGCGACGTTTTCCGAACGCCGGGGATGTGCCTTTGGATAAGGGGAACGTAATGAGAAAAGCACTTATGTGCGCCACCGCGGCCGCCACGATGGTGTCTGCAGGCGCAACTGCGTACGCGCAGGACGGCTGGTACGGGACTGCAAAAGTAGGCGCGATCGTCGATGGCCTCCAGGACATCGATTTTGCGGGCGGCGGTCCGGTCAACGGCGCGCTCGATGTGACGGCCGATACGGAAGTCGATCCTGTGTTCGGCGTCGGTCTCGGCTACGGTTTCGGCGGCGGGATCCGCGTCGAAGGCGCGCTCGGCTACCGCAATGTCAACCTTATCGTGCCCGATTCTTTCCTTGGCACGCTCCCGCTGGGTCGGGTGGGCCCTGACGGCGCTGGCTCGTCGCGCGTCAGCACCGCGATGATCAACGTCCTGAAAGACTTCCCGATCGAAGGCTCGGCCATCTCGCCGTATCTCGGAATCGGTGCGGGCGGAGCTCGCGTCGATAGCCGCGCCGCTTCGACCTACCTCACCGGGACTGGTGCTCAGGCCAACGGCTTTGACGACAGCGATACGGTTTTGGCCTACAACGCGATGGCCGGCTTCGGCATCAAGATGGGCGAACAGCTGACCGTCGACCTTGGTTACACCTACACCTCGGCGCCTGACCTGGCCTTCATCGGAATCGGTCGGAACTACGAGAGCGACTATCAGGATCACGCAGTGACGGCTGGCCTCCGCTGGCAGTTTGCCGCTCCGCCGCCGCCGGCTCCGCCGCCTCCGCCGCCTCCGCCTCCGCCTCCGCCTCCGCCTCCGCCTCCGCCTCCGCCTCCGCCGCCGCCTCCTCCTCCTCCGCCCACAACGGGCGGGCAGACGCAGGCTCAGGCGTGCACGCAGCAGCAGCCGCCGTTCGTCGTTTACTTCGAGTGGGATCGCTCAGATCTCACAACCGCGAACCGCGACACCATCAGCGCTGCAGTTACCCGCGCGAAGGCCGGTGGTTGCTCGATCACGCTGACGGCCGTCGAAGGTCACACCGATTCGTCGGGTGGCTCGGCCTACAACGATCGCCTGTCGCAACGTCGCGCAGACGTCGTGAAGCAGGCTCTTCTCGCCTCGGGCGTCGCCGACGCGGCAATCTCGACAGCTGCCAAGGGTGAATCCGAACCGGCCGAAGCTCGTCCGGACGGAACCCGCGAGCCGCTCAACCGTCGCGCGGAAGTGCAGATCACGATCGGCCGCTAAGCGCGGTCAGTCGAAACGAACTGTTGTGGCAGCCCGGTCGGAAGACCGGGCTGTTTCACTATGTCCAGTTGGTCTATGTCGACTTGGCGGCCGGCGGCTTCGAAGAGGCGGGCGATGGGGCCTGTCAGTTCGATTGCCCGGGGGGCGGTCATCGACGTCAGCAATCGCCAGGGACAAGGTTCGGATCAGAGCAGCCGCCCCAGCGTCCGCCATGCGTCTCGGCGAGGTCGCGAAGATCATCCCAAGCGACGATTGCCGGCGATGCCGGTCAGGATGGCGCGATTCTCGCCGGATCGACCTCCACAAGCATCAGACCTTCCACGCAGGTCTCCACACGGGTGTGCGCGAGGATGTGGAGCCCGACCTCGATCTCGGCCGGCACCGCGACACCTTTTTCCGCCCTTATGTGTGCGCGGCGCTCCTGGAAGCCGCACGGGTCATCCATAGGCTGCGCTGCGTTCGGCAGGCCGGTGCTCAGCGAGCATGGTGAGGTGGGTCAGCCTGCGTGACAGGCAGAACTCAAGAATGCCGATCATCAGTTCGTGTTGATGGTTAGACGGCCCTGGAGGGTTGGAGGCCCGCCTGCGCTCGGCCGCTGCGATCCGGCGTGAGATGTCCCAGACGTTATCGAGCTGCGGCAACGCATCTTCCGCCCATTCAGCGAAGTTCCTGAGCAAGGTGGGTCCGAGTGTCGGCTTGAAGGCGAACCGATGCCGCCCGATCTCCAAACTGATCAATGCTCATCAGCCAGACCACGCCTTCGTCATCGCATTCGTCCGTCTCGCGAAAGTTCTTCGATGTCAGCCCGACCAGCCATGCCCTTCGATGCAGGAGGGCTGACGTGTGCAGAGCATCTGGTCGAGCTGACGTCCATAACGATGCTGGTTCGCAAGCGTGACGGCGTGGATCATTCGCGCTTCCCCGGCCCGCGGCATGCGTGTTAGGCAAGAACGGTTTGGGCAGCCCACGATTGCTACTGTAGGTTACGAAAAATCAGGCGCGCCCGACTTACCGCCGGTACTTGATGAACGGTGTCGCCTTAGCAACCCGGTCGTAGAGTCGGCGGGCAGTGGCATTGAATTCCTGAGTGAGCCAGTAGACCTGGTCCGCGCCGCGCGCGTCTGCGGCCGCATACACGGCCTCGATCAGCGTCCGCCCGACGCCGCGCCCGCGTGCGTGTTGGGAGGTGAAAAGGTCCTCCAGGTAGCAGCGCGGTTCCGCCGCCCATGTCACTGGATGGAAAAGATAGTGCACGATGCCGAGAATGCGGCCGTCTGGCGTGGCCGCGCAGAGGCCGTGGATCGGAGCCTCCGGATCAAGCAGCCTGTTCCATGTCAGGTCTGTCACGCTGGCCGCCAGGTCGGTCTCATAGAATGCAAGATATCCCTGCCACAGCGCCAGCCATTGTTCGCGGTCGTGCGAGCCGAGCGGGCGGACGGCGAAGCTCATGTGAAAATCCCTGATCGATATTCCAAAGGCGGTGAGTCGTTCCTTCACCCGCAACGTCCAAGTCCCGCAGCGAGCGTGTCAAACATGGATCGCGATCGCACCTTCCGTCTTCCAGCTTGCAGGTTTCTCCAGCTTCAGCGTCCGGTTCGCGGCGGCGCGTCCGGCGAAGGTTGCGATGAAAGCGTCGAGAGCATCCGGCGTGCGCTGCATCTCCCTGCGATCGGCTGGAGCGACCTCGATGCCATGCCGGCGCTGGATCTCCGCGATGATCTTTGTACGGACGGGCCCGGCGTCGGCGCCGGTGTATTTCACATGCGGCAGGTTCCACGCCTGCAGTTGCGCTGCAGGAAATGCTTCCGCCAGCATGCCCGGCGCATTCTTCCACGGCCAGATGGGGCGTTCGGCGCGGTAGAGCAGCGTCATGCAGGCCGCAGCAAACGGCGCACCGCCGCGCGGTTTCCACCATAGCGTCGATCGCGGGGTCGCGCTGCTCCACGCGCGTTCGGTTGCGCGGTAAGGCTTGGCGCTCTGCTTGGGGGCGTAGCGCTCGGCCAACTCGATCAGTTGCCGTCCCAGTGGAAACGGTCGATCGCTGGCTGGCGGCAGAGCGCCAACTTCCTCGAGAAGCCGGGCATGCCCGCCGCCCGGACAGTGCGGGTCGGGAAGGGAGAATGGCGCATCGATCCCGGCTGCCCGGAATTGCCCCGCCCGAAGCAGCTTCACCAGGCTGTCGAATGGCGCGCTCCCCGGATCCAGCTTCTGCACGGGCCGCAGGTCGACCAGCCGGAAGCCCTCCAGGACCGCGACCCAGACCGTGGGACGCGAGCACGTCGCGCGCCACGGGGCCGCCGCGCCGGAGAAATCGATGCCAAGGAATCGCGCTTCGCTCATCGCGTCAGCCTGACGACTGGATGCGTTTAGTCCAGCAGGTGCGGCGACAATGCGGCGCGTTAATCTTGACATGGCCCTGCATTGCGGGCGCCTTGGCCGCATGAACGCTGCGACACAGACCACCGGCCAGGCGACGCGCGAACGTCTGCTGCAAGCCGCCGCCCGCATCGTCGCGCGCGATGGCATGGAAGCGGCGACGACCGCGGCAATCGCGGCCGAGGCCGGCGTCGCCGAAGGCACGCTCTATCGCCATTTCGAGAGCAAGGACGACCTTCTCATCTTCTCATACCGGCAGATGAAGCAGGAGGTCTTCCTCGGCGCCGGCGAAGGCCTCGACACCTCGATGGCGCCGCCGGAGCGACTCAAGCTGACATGGAAGGCAATCTACCTCGCCTATCGCTCAAACAAGGACGCCTTCGCCTTCGGACAGCGGTTCGCGGAGTCTGCCCTCGCCGAGCGCGAAGGCGGCGAGGCGGGCAGAGCCGTGGCGCGCATGGTGGGCGACCTGCGCAAGGCGGGCATCGCGTCTGGCGACTTCAAGAATCTGCCGCCTGATCTTCTCGGCGGCCTCTTCATGGCGCCGATCAGCTACCTGCTGAAAGCCGAGATGAAGGGCCGCAAGTGGACCGATGTCGAGCTGGACGCAGCGGCGGATTCTGTTCTTGCTGGCTGGCGCAGGTAGGCTCGCGCCTTAAGGCCGCAGCACCACCTTCCCTACGAGCTGCCTGTAGCGCATGAGCCCAAAAGCCTCCCGCCAGTGCGCCAGCGGCAACTCTGCGAAGACCGTTGGCTGTGTGCGCCCTTCAGCTGCCCAGCGCCAGATCTCTTCGCGGATCGCGCGACCGCGGTCGGGAAACTGTCGGCAGTATTCGCCAGCCCTGACGCCGACGACAGAGAACCCCTTGATCAGCGGCATGTTGGTGTTAACCGACGCGATGCGTCCGCCGGCAAAGCCGATAACAAGGAGGCGCCCATCGAAGGCGATGCAGCGGATCGATTCATCGAACACATTTCCGCCGACGGCGTCGAAGATCACGTCGGCGCCGCGTCCGCCCGTCAGCGCCTTTACCTCTTCGCGGAAGGCGTTGCCCGGCGTGTGACCGAGCACGATCACTTCATCCGCGCCAGCGCGCGACAGGGCCTCGCGCTTTTCAGGCGAGCCCGTCGTCGCGATCACGCGCGCGCCAAGCAATCGTCCCACATCCATCGCCGCCATCCCGACACCGCCAGATGCGCCGTGGACCAGCAACGTTTCCCCCGCCTGCAAATGGCCCCGGGCAATCAAGGATACATGGGCTGTCACGTAGGCCGCAGGATAAGCAGCCGCGAGCGGGGTCGGCATGTTGTCCGGTACGCCATGCAGATTGGCCTCCGGGCAGATTGCGAAGCCCGCAAACGCGCCGGTCTTGGCGCCACCCGCAACGCGTGCGCCCAACCCAAGCCTGACGCCTTGTCCAACCGAATCGACGACACCCGCGAGGTCCATCCCTACGGTGAAGGGCGGTTCAGGCTTGAACTGGTATTCGCCCTTCAACATCAGGAGGTCAGGAAAGTTGAGGCTCGCCGCCTCGACCTTCACGCGCACTTCGCCCGGTCCAGGTTCCGGGATGGGAAGATCCCGCAGCTTCACGCGCGTGAAATCCTGCGCCAGACCGTCGCAAACCAGCGCCTGCATCGTCGTGTTGGCCATGGCGGTATCGTGCACAACTCGCTCAGTCCGCGCCACTGTACCCCAACGTAAAGTTTACCTTTGGGCGATTGACGATGGTGCGATGCAGCATAACGTGTTCGCAACTGCACAAGAACATGATTCGTGCAGAGGGAAACGCTCCAGGGTCGTTCTGAAAGTCAGATCAAACGACAACCCGGAGAACTACGCATATGAAATACTTCGCAATTCTCGCTGCGATCGCTGTCGGCGCATCAGCCGCGCATGCCGATCCCGTCGTCGTCATGGCGCCAAAGGGGCCCGTGTCGGAGCAGGACGCCCAACTCTATGTCTCCAAACTCGACAGGGCCGTGAAGGACGTCTGCTATAAGGCGGCTGCGCCGATGATCGGGCTGAACCACTACATCTATCTCGAATGCATCAAGGCCACCCGTGCAAAGGTCGCGAAGGATGATCCGACGGGGCTGTACGCTTCGAAAGCCGCGCCGCTGGTCCTCGCGGCCAACTAGGCATCCATTTCAGATCTAGCGGAACGCCCGGGGCGCTGCTCCGGGCGTTTCTGTTTGCCCGAAAGAGGCCACGTTCACTCCATTGACAAGACATATTGTTTCTCGATAAATAATCATCGACTTTCGAGATGGCTGTCAGGGGTCAGTTCGAAAGGGACGACAGAGCAATAGCCAAGTCCATTCGGAGAAAGACAATGAAAACATCATCTTCGGCCACTTACCTGATCGCCTCACTCACCATCGCGGGCGCCCTCGCCGCCGGATTCGTCACCGGTCCGGCCTTCGCCCAGCAGGCGTCCATCAAGACCGACCAGTTCAAGTTCGCATTCAAGTACCAGCCCGCCGAACTCGCCTCGGAGGACTCCGCCGACAAGTTGCTCCAGCGTCTCCAGCGCGAGGTCCGGGCGTATTGCAGCGGTGGCGTACGGAAAATGACACTCGATGAGCGTTCGCTCGTTGACGCCTGCACCAACGCGACTATGCGCGAGTCGATCGGCAAGTTCGGGTCCGCGACGCTGGCCCAAGCATACGGCGAGCGTTCCGACGGCTGATCCCTCCCCGGATTCCCACTGACGCCAAGCCATGTGGCCGGATCCCGAAAGGGGTTCGGCCTCGTTGCACTGGCCGATGCGAGAGCAGGCTGTTCAAGCCGCGTAGCTGAAGGCGGGGCGATCGCTTTTTCAGTCGCGGATCGAGAAGGCCGACCAACGGCTGAACTGGCTCTGCTGCCCATCCAGCGTCACGCCGCGCACGCGCCAGCGCCATGCACCGGTAGAGGCAAACATCTCGGCAAGCGCAGTGTCGCCTTCCACAGCGGTGCGCTTGTGCAGCGGATCCTCGATCCACCGCTGAGCTTCCGCGTCAAAGGCTTGGATCTCGATGATGAAGACCGACGCGTCGTCGCGACGAGACCAGTCGAGCGTCACGGACTGCGGGCCGCCGCCAAGGGCGATGCCTTCGGACGGATCGAGAATCTGCGGAATCCAGCCGGCGAAGGATGCGTCAGGTACTGTCGCAGCGGGGCGGACCCATCCGGCAAAGCGCGTGCGCGCTATGGCAAGTGATGACTTGAACCAGGCGTTTCGGCCATCCGCAAGGAGCACGCGATACCATTCGCCGTCCGATTGCATCAGCCGGCCTGTAATGTTCAGGACCTCCCCGCCGGCCCGCGTTTCAGCGAGGACTGCAACGTCGTCGTCCATGAAAGGACTTGCGCGATAACGCTGGCCCGAGGCGCGGGCGACCATTGGCGCGGGGGGGAAGAAGTCCTCGACCGTGGCGACCGGCTCCGGCGCTGGCGTCGCAGCAGGCTCGGCGGCCAGCGGCGGCTCCGGATCGCTCGGTTCGGCAAGCGGTAACTGCAAGCTGTCTGCGGTCTCCGTGGCCGGCGTCTCGACGGGGGGCTCGGCATTCGCCTGGACGGAAATGTCGATCGCGGGAATCGATGTCGACGGCCCTGTCTCGCCTGTGAAGTACCACGCCGCGAAGACGCCACCGCCAAGGACGGTCACGATCAGCAGGGCCAGCAGCACACGGGCAAATCCGCCACCGAATTCTTCAGGCGATGCGGGTGCGGGCCCCTCGCGCACCAGCCAGTCGTCATCCCTCGAGGCGGGCCTGGGACCGCCATCAAGCAGCCGGTCGAAAGTCTGCCGCTTCTCGGCTTTTACGGGCGTTGCCATGGGCGGAGGAACGTCAGTTTTGACGGCCGGCGTAACTGCGGGTGCTGAAGCCGGAACCTCGGGCGCCGGGTCGCCAAAAAGTGCCTCGTCAGCGCTCTCATCCAGTGCGACAGGTGGCTGTACGATCTGGGATTTTTCGGGAGCAGGCGCAGGAGGCGCCGCCGAAGGCGGGTCCGCAAAGATGACATCGTCGGTGTGCGCAGCGTCTGGGGTCGGCGACAACAGGACACCGCGTGCGATGTCGAAATCCGCGGCCAGCCGATGATCGCCGCTATCGATCCTGTCGACCAGAAGCTGGAGCAGGCGCTGCAAGAACGACTGATCGCGCGACGCGATCAGTGTGGTGCAGCCATCGGCCGCGCCGATGGCCAGGCCGCTTTCGACGCGCTGGGCCAGGTTGCCAAGAACGAGCGCGATGCCGAGACCGATGCCCGCAATGGCGATGGCGCCATGGGCGTTGAGCTGGGTCGCTGCACCGCCCGCAATGATCACGCCGAGGAAAAACAGCCACCAGGTACGCCGGCCACGGACGATGCGGATGGTGCCGATATTCTCGATGGCGATGACGTGGCTACCGATCGAAATTGTGCCCGCACGAACGCGGCCGACGCCGGAGAGCAGCGAGACAGCGTTAGTCTTCCCGGGACCGGCCACCATGGTCAGCTTCCAACGCACGCCTCGAAACACTGGCTGCTGCTCAAATTCGTTTGGGACGTGGATCGTTCCGCACCACGCAACCAATCAGCGAAGCCATCACGACCATAGGCCTGCGGCGGCGGGGCGGCTAGGGGCGTAAGATCAGCTCGGCCGGAATGCGTGGGGCGTGTCGATGCCTTCGGCAAGCATGATGTTCAGAAGATCGGACTTGATGCGCTGGACCAGCATCGGGCCATGGAAGACAAGCGCGGAATAAAGCTGCACGGCCTGCGCCCCGGCGCGGAACTTCGCGACAACATCCTGGGCCGACGCAATCCCGCCCGCGCCGATCAGGTCGAGCCGGTCGCCGATGAGTGCATGGAAGTCTGCGAGGACGCGTGTGGACCTTTCCATCAGCGGAGCGCCCGAAAGTCCGCCCGTTTCGGCCTTGTGCCGGCTGCCAAGTGATTCGGGGCGTTCGATCGTGGTGTTCGAGACAATCAGGCCGGAGAGCCAGTCCTGTGAGAGGGCGACATCCGCGATGTCGGCAATGGCGCGGTCGTCGAGATCGGGCGCCACTTTCAGGAAGACGGGGCGGTTCTTGACGGCAGCGGCCATCTCGCGCGCAGCGCCGCCGACGCGGCCGAGCAGCTCGTCCAGTGCGCCGCGGTCCTGCAGGCCGCGCAACCCTGGCGTGTTGGGGGACGACACGTTGATCGTCACATAGGACGAATAGGGCCAGACGGCTTTGACGCCGGCGACATAATCCGCAATGCGATCCTCGGAGTCCTTGTTGGCCCCGACATTGGCGCCGACGACGCCGAGGGAGCGAGGGATGGCGGAGAGGCGGCGGACGAAATAGCCGATCCCGTCATTGTTGAAGCCCATCCGGTTGATCACGGCCCGGTCTTCGTTGAGGCGAAAGAGGCGTGGGCGCGGATTGCCAGCTTGCGGGCGCGGTGTGACCGTGCCGCATTCGACGAAGCCGAACCCGAATCCGAGCATCTGGGCAGCGACTTCCGCATTCTTGTCGAAGCCGGCGGCGAGGCCGATCGGGTTCGGCAGGAGCAGGCCGGATTTCTTCAGGCGCACCGCGAGGCGTGGGTCTTCGAGGCTGAACTCAGGCTTGGCGAGGCCGGTCTTGAGCGCGTCAATCGTGAAGCGATGCGCGGTCTCGGCGGGAAGAATGCGAACGGCGCGCGTCGCGACATCGAACAGGCTCACGTGCGGCCGCCAGGTTTGGCGGACGGTTCTGCGCTGCGGGTCACCTCGTCGGGCGCGAGCGGCACGCCATCGGCGTCGAACGTGTCGAGGGGCCAGAGCGAGGCGATGTGATGCTGGCGCACTTCTGCATAGACGTGCGGGAAGAAATCGCCGCCGCGGGAGGCTTCCCATTTGAGGTCGGGACCGAAGTCATCGCCGTTGACGGCGGCGAGCACGAGGCCGGTCTGGCCCTTAAACCATTTGGCGAGCGTTTCCTGCAACTGCTTCGACGTCGAGAAGTGGACATAGCCGTCGGCGATATCGACCGACGCCAGCATCGGTCCGCCGGATTCGACGGCGGCGAGTTGGTCAGCGGTGAGGATTTTGTAGATCGTCTGTCTCATGGCGGCGGGTTGTGCTGCGGATAGGCGCGCGAGGCAAGGGGCAGGTGAGCAGGGGCATTCCCAGGCGCGCGGCGATGTCAGACCAACTGGTAGTCGGGGACAAAGGTTCGAGCCGGCCCTCGCCGATGTTCCAGCCGAGCGTGCGCCATGCCAGGCGGCACAGGGCGTAGTGCAGCCGCGTCTCGGCGATGGGCAGCATGTGCATGATGCAATCCTGAATGCGCGGGCTGATCTTCTTTCCGAACATGGCGCGGCGACCGCTGCTGATCACCATGATCATCAGCGGCCCGAAGCTCAGCGCGATGCCGATCAATGCCGGCAGGTCGAGCAGGAGCCACACGGGCAAAAGTCCTGCGCTTCACGCGGCCGATCTGGCGCCGCTGTTTTCCTCAAACTCTTGCGGCAAGTGGTGATCGAGCCGGAGTTCAGCGCGGAGTTTCCCCCCAAACTCGCACAACGGTTTTCCCGCAAATCAGGCGCCGTTTTGGGTGTTGAACGATCCGCCTGCTTGGCACGCTGCCCCGTCCGTCACGCTGCGCGCGCCACCTTCCGCCGGCTTCGCCGGGGCGGGACTTCGCGAGGTTGATGGGTGTCCGCCATCGCCGACGGCGGGGAAGGTTGCCCAAAGGGCCGGAGCGGATCACCCGAAGAGCGGATGGTGCAATCAGCGCGGTCTGCCGCGTCGCAAGTCTTCGCTCAGCTTGATCTCGACCGGCTGGCCGGTGAGGCGTTGGCGGTAGACGATGGTGTTTTCGAGGACGCGCTGAACGTAGTTGCGGGTCTCGGCAAAGGGGATGCTTTCGATCCATTCGACAGGATCAACGTTGACGCGCGGATCACCGAAATCGTTGATCCACTGTCGCGCGCGGCTTGGGCCGGCGTTGTACGCGGCGGCGGCGAGGATGTAGCTGCCGCCGAAATCATCCACGAGATCGTCGAGGAAGCCGCGGCCGAGGCGGAGGTTGTACTGCGGGTCGTCGGTTAGCCAGCTCTGGCGGAAGGGCAGGCCGACCATGCGGGCTTCGGCCTGCGCGTAGCGGGGGATCATCTGCATCATGCCGCGTGCGTCGGCGCTGGAGATGGCGCGGTGGTTGAACTCGCTCTCCTGACGCGACAGCGCGAGCACCATGGCGGGCTCGGCCGAACCCGAGCGCGGCGATGCCGGAAGCTGGAGCAAAGGGAAGACCGCGTCGGGCGCGACGAGGCCGCGGCCGAGACCAGCTTTCGCGCCCCGGATGGCGGCGCGCATTTCGAGATAGCCGGCGGCGATGTCGAACAGCATCTGGTGTTCGGCGGGCGCCGTCAGCATGTCGTCGAGCGCAAAGGAGAAACGCTCGAAGCTCGCCATGCGTCCGGTTTCTGCGAGAAGGATGGCGGCGCGCACGGCAGGCTGGCGCGCGAAGGTCGCGCGTTCTTCGTCAGTCGGCGCGGCGGGCGTGATGAAATTGAGTGTGCCGAGTTCAGGCTTTGTTGCTCGCGCTTTCTCAGCGGCCAGCTGGCCGTAGAAGACATAAGGGTAGGCTGCGGCGGCTTCGTAAGCAGCAACGGATTCTTCAAGGCGGCCCTGTGCCTTCAAGGCTTCGCCCAGCCAGTACTGGGCACGCGAGACGCTGATCGGCGTGGCGACGCCTGCCGCGAAGACGCGGAAATGGGTCTCTGCCTTCAGAGCATCGCCCTGCCTGGTCAGCGCGAGCCAGCCGGCCATCCATTCAGCGTCGCGGAAAGCTTCGCCGGAAGTGAGGCCGTGGCCGGCAGCGAGTTGGTAGGCGGTGGCGTAGTTGCGTTCGCGCAGCATGCGGCGGGCGACAGACTGCTTCTCGCTCCAGATATCTTCCCGGCCGACGGCGGGTGCGCTTTCGCCCTTGATGCGGAGGAGGAGGTTGAGCTCTTCCGATGTCTTGCCGCGGCGCTCGTTCCAGCGCGCGCGCTCATAGAGCAGGCCTGCGTCTTCGGCGTAGGCGGCGGGGACGGCGTTGACGAGCTTGTCGATGTTCCTGGCGTTGCGCATCAGCCCGATGCGCGCGTTGATGACGGCCTTGCGATCTGCGGTGAGGCGGGAGAGCAGGCCTTGCGCGCTGGCCACATCGCCGCGCCACAGGAACATGTCAGCGCGGGCGTAGTGATCCTCGGCATTGAAGTTGCCGCCATAGCGCGAACTGATCGTCGCGGCGGCGCCGGAGGACATCGCGCGTGTGCGGTAGGCTTCGCGGACCACCTTGAGCATTTCCTCGCGACGGCCCTGGCTGTCATAGGCGTCGGCGAGGGCGAGGATGCCGTCGCCGGTGCGCGGCCCCTGGACGAGGAGCCAGGCGATCCGCTCGTCTGCGGTCAGGCTGGAGCGCGTGATGACCTGTTCGAGCTGTTCGTAGATCTTGTCGTTGTCTGGCCAGCCCTTGAACTCCTCGGCGGCGCGCATGAGGTCGGTGAAGCCGAGGCCGGCATTGCCGTTGGTGGCGAGACGCCAGCGGACGAGCGTCTGCGCGGCGGGGTCGCCGATGCGGGACATGAGGGAGCGGACCTGGCCCCAATCTTCGTTATCGGCAGCGTCGAGCGTGCGTGAGAGCAAGGCGAAGTCGTTGTTGGCGATCCAGGTGGATTGCAGCGCCGGAGCAGGCTTGAGCGAGGGTGCGGGCGGGTTGGCGGCGGCGGCTGATACACAGAGACAGCCGAGGGCGACGCCGGTAATGAGTTGACGCATCGTGGGAAGTCCCCATTTCTGCCGCATGTTGCTCTGATGCCCGCCGGACCGCAAACCTCCCTTGCCAAAGGTGGGGGCAAAATGATTATCCGGCGAATCGCTCGTTCGGCGCTCCACGTTTTCAGGGATTTCTGTCGCCATGCTGTTCAAAGGGTCCATACCCGCCCTCGTCACGCCGTTCCGGAACGGGAAGGTGGATGAGAAGGCGTTTGTGGCGCTTGTCGAGCGGCAGATCACGGCTGGAACGCATGGCGTGGTGGTTTGCGGTACGACGGGCGAGGCTTCGACGCTGTCGCACGAGGAAGACCGGGCCGTCGTCGAGCTATGCGTGAGGACGGTGGCGGGTCGGGTTCCGGTCATTGCTGGCACAGGCTCCAATTCCACTACCGAGGCGCTTGGCCTCCTGCGGCATGCTAAACAGGTCGGAGCTCACGCGGCCCTCATCGTGAATCCGTACTACAACCGGCCGACCCAAGATGGCGTTTATGCACATTACAAAACTTTGACGGAAGCGGTCCAACTGCCGATTTTCCTCTACAATGTCCCTGGACGGACGGGTTCCGACATGTCGGTGGAACTCGTGGCGCGCCTGTCGCAGCTGCCGAACGTGATCGGGATCAAGGATGCGTCGGCTGATCTCGCGCGGGTTGCGCGCCATTCTGCGCTTTGCAAGCAAGGTTTCATTCAGATTTCGGGCGACGATCCGAGCGCGGTCGCCTTCAACGCGCAGGGCGGGGTGGGTTGCATTTCGGTGACGGCGAACGTCGCTCCGGAGCAGTGTTCACGAATGCAGGAGGCCACGCTGCGGGGCGATTATGCCGAGGCCCGGCGAATCAACGACACGCTGGCGCGGCTGCATCGTGCGATGTTCCTAGAGGCGAGCCCGGCGCCGGCGAAGTATGCGCTGTCGCTGCTGGGGCTGTGTGCGGACGAGCTGCGATTGCCGCTGCTTCCTGTGCAGAGCCAGGCTGTCAAGGACGAGATCAAGGCTGCGATGCAGGAAGCGGGCGTGCTGTGATGGCGCAGCCTCCCAAGAGCAGCGGCCAAAAAGCCGGCGGACAAAATCCCAAAGGCAAGACGCGGCGCGAGATGGCGCGGAAGTCGGTGGCTGAGAATAGGCAGGCTCGGCGCAACTATGAGATCATCGACGATCTCGAAGTCGGGATCGTGCTGACGGGAAGCGAGGTGAAGTCGCTGCGCGAGGGGCGCGCCAATATCGCGGAAGCCTATGCGCGGGAGGAGGACGGGAAGATAGTTCTCGTGAACTCCACCATCCCGACCTATCCGCCGGCGGGGCAGTTCAACCACGATCCAGCGCGCAAGCGCGTGCTGCTGGTGAAGAAGCGCGAGTTCAACCGGCTTGTCGGCGCTGTCGAGCGCGACGGGCGTACGCTGGTGCCGCTGGAACTCTATTTCGGCCCGACGGGCATGGCGAAGATCAAGCTGGCGCTGGCGACCGGTCGAAAGGCGCCTGACAAGCGCGACGTCGAGAAGAAGCGCGACTGGGACCGCCAGAAGGGGCGGATTCTGCGCGATCGGGGTTAGCGGGATCGCGAGATCGATTGAGCCTGCTCAGGCCGTTGGCATGGCAGGCGTCGACGCTCCTGCGGGCGTCTGTGCCGGCTGGTTGAAGACATAGATCGCGGCGAAGCCGACGACAGCGAGGGCGATCGATACCAACAGCACAGTGAGCATGCCGCGGATGTTCTGACCCTGGCGGCCCTGCTCGGTGGTGGGGCGGCGGCTGGGGCCCCTGGCGATCGGTTTGAGTTCGTCTTCACGCGTCGTGGGCATGGGGTTGATCCATTCTCTGAAGCGTGAGCTGCGGCGACGGCAGCGTGCCGCGAACGCGCGCTTCAGCTGGAACCCGCAGCAAGGCGATAGGTTGCGCGCTAGATCGGCGGGGCGGCAACCCGCGACGTGTTGAGCTGGACGTCTGCCAACTGCCACATTGACTTGAAGTGTTCGCGGTGCGTGGCGGCTTGCTCAGTCTTGCCTTGCGCTTCCAGCGCCGCAATCAGGCCGAAGGTCGACCAGCCATTGTGGGGGTATTGCTGGAGGTCCTTCTCGTAGACCGCTTGCGCTTCGACAGGTTTACCTGCCTTGAGCAAAGCAGCGCCGAGAGACTGGCGGGTCGGGTAATACCAGAAGGGCGGTTCGGTATAGGGAAGGGCGTCCTGCCCGGCCACGGCGGCGGTGAACTTCGCGATGGCGGTTGCGTTGTCCTTGCCCGCGAACGCGATCTCGCCCTGCAGCAGGTCGTCGGCGATCTGGAGCAGCATGCTGGCCGGATAGTCGTTGCCGTCGAGCACCATAACTTTCGGGTTGGATTTAAGGGGCACGAGGGCCGCATGTTCGGCCTTCGCGCCTTTCAGGTCGCCCTTGTTGGCCAGCGCCACGCCGCGGGCGTAGCGCCAGATGGCGTTGGAGAAGCCGAGGTCATCGCGCGGCTGCGGCTCGGCGAGGATTTCGTCCCAATGGCCGAACTGGATCAGCGAGAGCAGCGGGATCGTCTTGAAGAACTCGATCGTCGGGAACTGGTCGATCTGTTCGAGGCTGACATTGTCGGCGAGCTTGCGTCCGGCTTCAATGGCGACCTTGCTCTGGCCCTGCATGGCGGACGCCGACCACAGGAAGTGGATGTTATGGGGGTAGTACATGGCGGGATAGAAGCCCTGCGCATTGCACTGTGCGATGTAGTCCTCGTCGATCTTTGCGGCGAGAACGTTGGCTTGCGCCGCATCGTTGTAGCGCCCGACGCGCCAGTAGATGTGTGCGGGCATGTGCACGAGGTGGCCTGATGCTGGCACCAGCGCCAGCAACGTGTCCGACGCGGATTCAGCTTTCTCCGGAGTGGCGGAGGCTTCCATTGCGTGGATGTAGAGGTGCAGAGCAAGCGGATGCTTCGGATTGCGCCCGATGGTCTCTTCCAGCTTGGCGATGACGGGAGCGATTTCGGGGCGCGGCGTTGTCGCGTCGGACCAGTAGTTCCACGGCACGGTGTTCATCCACGCCTCGCCATACATCGCGGCAATGTCGTCATCCTCGGGATACTTTGCGACCAGGGTGCCGAGTGCTTCGGCGTAGGCCTTGTCGAATGCGTCGCGGTCCGTGACGGGCTCGGGCGCGTAGCGCTTGCCGAGCGCGTCAATCAGATCGCGCTCGACCAGCGGTTTGTTGGCGGCGATTGCCTTCGCCTTTTCGAGCGCGGCCCACGCGGCGGTCTGCTCGTCGGCGGACATGACCGCCTTGCCCTTGGCGGTAACGTTGATGTTCGGTCCGGTCGCGAGCGCTTCGCCCCAGAAGCACATGGCGCAATCGGGATCGAGCTTCTGCGCCGCGCGGAAGGAGCGGATCGACTCGGCGTGGTTGAAGCCGAAGGCGAGCACCATGCCCTGATCGAAATAGCGCTGGGCGGCTGGGTCCTTCGTGTCGATGTCGCGATGGAATTCGCCCATGTCCTCGAAAAGCGGTGCGCCGGCGCGCGCGGCCAGTTCGGCATCGATTTCGACCTTTGGCGAGCAGGCCGCGAGAGTTATGAGAACTGGGATCAGAAAATGCCAGACGTTGCTCATGCTGGGCCTCTCGCAAGCCGTCATGTACCAGGCAATACCATTGCGGCCCGCGTGGGGACAGAGGGGTGGGCAAGCGGTCCGCGCTGCACGCCTCAAGGTCATGCCGCGACGTCTGGGAAAGTCCGTGCCAGCGCGCGGCGGAACATGACCAAATCGCAAGGATCGCTGGATTCAATTCCGGCGCGAAGAGTCTGGTGCGGGTTCCCGGTCGGTGGAATGGTCGCGCGTCAAAGAACTGACGTGGAGCGGGACGACATGAGAATGAAACTGCTGCGGGGCGCCGCGATGTTGCTGGCGATGGGAACCGTCGGGGTTCCGCTGGCAATGGCGCAGCAAGCTGGCGACGACGGCGACGTGGTCATCGTCACGGGCACGCGCACCGAGGCCCGTTCGGCGATCGACTCGATCGCGCCGGTCGATGTGGTGTCTGGCGAGGAGCTGGTGAACCAGGGCGACAATGATGCGGTGAACATCATCCGCACGCTGGTGCCTTCGTTCAACGTCACGACGCAGCCGATCTCGGACGCGGCGACACTCGTCCGTCCGGTCAACCTCCGCGGACTTCCGCCAGACAGCACGCTCGTGCTGGTGAACGGCAAGCGCATGCATCGCGCGGCTGTCATCGCCTTCCTCGGCGGCGGCATCTCAGACGGCAGCCAGGGCGCCGACATCTCCACCATTCCGGCGATCGCGCTGAAACAGGTCGAAGTCCTGCGCGATGGCGCGTCTTCGCAGTACGGATCGGACGCCATCGCGGGCGTCATCAACTTCATCCTCAAGGACGACGCGTCGGGCGGCTCGCTCGAAGCCAAGTGGGGCCAGACCTATGAAGGCGACGGCGCCTCCTATCAGGTGGCTGGCAATATCGGCATGGCGATCGGCGCCAATGGCTTCCTCAACCTGTCGGGCGAGTACCAGCAGACGGAGCCCACCGACCGGTCTTCGCAACGCGACGACGCAGCTGCGCTGATCGCGGCCGGCAATACGGCGGTTGCGAATCCGGCGCAGATCTGGGGCCAGCCCGAAGTCAAAGACGATATCAAGCTCTACGCCAATTTCGGGTACGACCTCGACGACAAGCACGAGCTCTATGCGTTCGGAAACTACACCCAGCGCGAAGTCGAGGGCGGGTTCTACTTCCGCAACCCGACCAACAGGCCGGGGGTGTTTGGCGGTCCGACGGTCAATCCGGTCACGGGTGCACCGCTTGCGGCAGCGTCTGGCGGCGTGCCGTCAATTCTCGTTGGCGACCTTAGCGTCAATACGGCTGGGGATTGTCCGGCGGGCATCCCGCTGACGGCTGGCGGCGGGCTGCTGCCCAACCCGGCGGTTCTTGCCTCGGTCACGGCGAATTCGAACTGCTTCTCGTTCGTCGAGATCTTCCCGGGCGGCTTCACACCACGCTTTGGCGGCAAGCTCGAGGACATGTCGATCGCGCTCGGCATGCGCGGCGAGATTCCGTGGATCGCGGGCCTGAATTACGACGTCAGCTATCGTTACGGCGACAACCAGGCCGACTTTACGATCAAGAATACGATCAACGCATCGCTCGGCCCGAACACGCCGACTTCGTTCAACCCGGGCGGTTACGGCCAGATCGAGAACCTGTTCAACCTGGACTTCGGCTACGGGCTTCCCGTGGGCTTCGCATCTGACCTCAACGTCGCGTTCGGCTTCGAATGGCGCGAGGAGGAGTTCGAGGTGCGCGCTGGCGACCCGGCGTCCTACGCGCTCGGGCCGTTGGCGGCGCCGTCGTCAGCCTATCCGCTGGGTCAGGGCTTCTCGAGCTCGTCGAACGGCTTTGGCGGCTTCACGCCAGCTTCGGCCGGCAAGAGCAGCCAGTCGAACACGTCCTATTACATCGACCTCGAAACCGACGTGACCGATGCGGTCACGCTGCAGGCTGCGGTGCGCTTCGAGGACTATGACAGCTTCGGCGACACCACGAACTACAAGATCGGCGCCTTGTGGCGCGTGATGGACGGTTTCCGCCTGCGCTCAACCCTGTCGACGGGATTCCATGCCCCGACGACGGGACAGGCCAACGTCATTAACGTGACGACGCAGTTCTCGAATGGCCAGCTGCAGGATGAAGGCACCTTCCCGCTGAGCAGCCCGGCCGGCCAGATCGCTGCGGACTATATCGCCGCCTCGGTCGCAAGCGGCGGACTTGGCCTGACGCGTCCGACTCTCGGGCCGGAAGAGTCGCAGAACTTCACGATCGGCGGCGCGCTGGATATTGGCTCATCCGTGCTGACGGTTGACCTGTTCCAGATCGAGGTTGAGGACCGTATCTCGCGTTCCTCGGCCATCAACTTCCCTGCTGCGCTGCGGTTCCTCGCTGCGCGGAACAGTGTCCCGACCGGCGGCGCCACGCGCACAGGCGAACTGCTCACGATCCTCGACACGGCCAACGTGCTTGATCGTGCGAACTTCACGGGCTTCGAGGACCTGATCTCGTTCTCGTTCTTCAACAACGACTTCGACACGAAGACGCGTGGCGTTGACGTCGTCCTGTCGGGCCCCGTGGACTTCATCGACCTCGGCGATACGGACTACACGCTCGCTCTGAACTACACCGAGACGAACGTTGAAAATGCAGGCCAGACGATCTCGCCGGTCCGCGTGCGGCAGCTGGAGGAATCCCTGCCGCAAGTGAAGGGGAACTTCTCCCTCACGCACACGCAGGGCCCGTGGCGCCTGCTCGGCCGCGTAAACTATTTCGGCGAGTACTACGAAGCGCACCTTGAAGATGACACGCTGCCGATCGATGGCGAGGCTGCTTTCCTGGTGGACGGCGAGGTGGGCTACAAGGTCACCGAGAATGTCGAGCTGATCGCCGGTGCACAAAACCTGTTCGACCAGTATCCTGTGGATAATCCGTGGGCCGGCATTGCGGGCGCCAAGTATGGCGAGCGCTCGCCCTACGGGTTCAACGGCGGGTTCTACTACCTGAAGGCGCGGATGACCTGGTAACCCCGTAACAGGGTCGATCGCTGAAATGCAGAAGGGCCGCGATGTTCTCGCGGCCCTTCTTTCTTTGGATCAGTCCGGCGGCCCTGTGCGGCTATGCAAACAAGGCGTCGATATCATCCTGCGATGTTGCTGGGCCGTTGGCGGCGGGGCCGTTGAGGAGAAGCTCTCGCTTGCGGGCGTCATCCGCGGTTTCCATCTGCGCGGCGTCCTTGACGCCGAGTGCGTCCGCGAACTTGGTCACACGGTCCTCGATGTGGCGCAGCGTGGAGATCACTTTCGTCACGCGCTGGCCGGTGAGGTCCTGGAATGAACAGGCTTCAAAGATGCGCATCATGGCGGCGTCCACGTCCGCCTTGTAAGCGGCGAGGTCGGTTGGCTCGATGCTCATAAGCTTTTCGGCTTCGGACATGATCGACTCTGTGGCGCGCTCGGTATCACGCACGACGGCGTCGAGTTCCATCGAGGCGCCGGGGAGGCGGCTGTCCTTGATGTCGTTGGCCTGGAGGCCGGAAATCTCGTCGCGGGCCTTCTGGATGAAGTCAGCGAGATAGCGGAATTCGCCGATTATGGATTTGTCGAGCGAGCCGAAGAAGGCGGTCATCGCGTCGGCCATCTGATGCGACAGGTCGAGCACTTCGACCAGCGGGCGCTCACGAACGCCGGTGGCTTTCAGCTGATCCATCGCACTGCGGATCTTCAGAGCAGCTTCTGCGGCAGCCATCAGAATTCCCCCAGCACGGACTTGAGCTTGCCCTTCAGCGTTTCGGCGTTGAACGGCTTCACAATGTAGTTGTTCACGCCGGCTTTCTTGGCCGCGATGACGTTCTCCGTCTTCGACTCGGCGGTCACCATGATGAAGGGTGTCGCCTTGAGCTTGTCGCTGGCGCGAACCTGCTGGAGCAGTTCGTAGCCGGTCATCGGCTCCATGTTCCAGTCGGAGATGACGAGGCCAAATCGCCCGGAGTTGAGCTTCTCGAGCGCCTGGCGACCGTCCTTGGCCTCCTCGATGTTCTTGAAGCCCAGCTGGTTCAGCAGGTTGCGAATAATGCGTATCATCGTCTGGTAATCGTCCACGACAAGGACAGGCATGGACAGGTCGACGGCCATGTTCCAAAGACTCCGGGAAGGCTGTTGCTGTCCCTACTTGTACCGGTCGTGGCCAAATAAATGATGAATCCGCCGGTTATAGACGTTAGGAAGCCGGCCATTTTGGGTAGGAGCCCGGCGCGAAGAGGCCTTGCGATGCGAATTTGCAAGGAAAACGGTTCACATTCTCGGGCGGATTGCTTTATGCACCCGCCGTCAGACCACCGGTCCAGCGGGCCGGGACTTGAGGATTTCAGGGCATGAAGACGGGCAAGACGTTCGCGGACCTGGCGATAGGGATGAGCGTCGCTATCGAGAATACGGTGTCCGAGCAGGACGTGATCGATTTCGCCCGGGTCTCCGGCGACTACAATCCGCTGCACATGGACGAGGACTATGCCAAGACGACCCAGTTCAAGGGGCGTATTGCTCACGGCGCACTCAGCGCTTCCTACATCTCCGCCATCCTGGGCAATGACCTGCCGGGGCCGGGCGCCGTGTTCATGGAGCTGAATCTGAAGTTCGTCAGGCCCGTGCGGATAGGCGACACGGTGACGTCCACAGCCGAAGTGATCGAGATGGTCGAGCGCGGTTATCGCGTGCGGCTGGCGGTGAAGGGCGAGGTTGACGGCAAGGTCGCGATGAAGGGCGAAGCGCTCGTCATGGTGCCGTCCGGCCTGGCCGAATAGGCCGCCATGTCGGGCGCTGCCATCGCGCTGGGCAATTTCGACGGGCTGCATGCGGGACATCGCGCGGTGATTGCGGATGCAGGCGCAGCGGCGAATCGGCTGGGCGTGACGTGGGGAGTGGCGACATTCGACCCGGCGCCGCGTCGCTTCTTCCAGCAGGATGCGCCTCCGTTTCGGCTGATGACCCCGCTGCGGCGGCAGATCGCGATGGATGCGATTGGCGTCCAGAAGCTGCACCTGATCAAGTTCGATGCGGCGATGGCGGCGATGACGGATCGCGAGTTCTGCGAGCGCGTGATCGTGAGCCAAGTCGGCGCGCGGGCAGTCAGCGTCGGGTTCGACTTTCGGTTCGGCAAAGGGCGCATGGGCGATGTCGAAAGCCTGCGCCGGCATGGCGCCGAGCTTGGTTTCGATGTCAGCATGGTGGCGGAAGTGCAGGAGGGCGGAGCCAAGGTGTCTTCGTCCGGGATTCGTCTCGCGATCGAGCGCGGCGACATGGCGGAGGCTGCGCGCGGGCTCGGCGGATACTGGATCACCGATGCTGTCATCGAGCATGGCGAGAAGCGCGGACGTACGCTTGGTTTTCCCACAGCGAACATGTCGCTGGGCGAGCTCGTGCATCCGGCGCATGGCATCTATGCCGTGTGGGCGCGGATCGACGGCGAAGATACCTGGCATCAGGGTGTCGCCAATTTCGGGCGCACCCCGACGACGGGGATTCGTGATCCGCTGCTTGAAGTGGTGATCTTCGACTGGAGCGGCGATCTCTATGGCAAGCGGCTGCACACAGCGTTCGTGGCGCGGCTGCGAGCCGAACAGCGCTACGACAGCCTCGAAGCTCTGGTGAAGCAGATGCATGTCGATGTTGCTGATGCAAAGCGTGTGCTCGCTGACGCGGGCGCGCCGACAGGGTGAGGGAAGCGACATGCGGTTGCTGAGGGTTAGCCCTGCTGTCGTGATAACGGCGGCTTGCACGCCCCCGGCGGCGCCTGAGGCGCCCGGGATCACGCTTACGGCGCGGGTGGCGGTCCCCGGAGCAACGCCGGCGGGGATGCTGGATCATGCCAGCCGGTTCAACCAGGACGTGGCGGCTGTTTTCATGTTCGAGGAAGCGGGCGACCTCGTGGTCAGCGACGACATCATTCCGGACGGGGGTGTTTCCGAGGCGAACCTGGAGGTTCGCCTGGCCACATTTGCCACGGTCCTGGGCCAGAACAGGGATTTCCTGCTTCGCGCCGCTGGCGTGATCCCCTAGGCGAAGCGGAAGCGACGCGCTATCAGCCGGGCATGACGAGAGCGGCTATACTCCGAATTATGGGCCCGGCGGGCGCGATCTAGAGCGTTTACCGCCGGGAAAGTCGTATGCGCCTTAGGCTCCCACTCCAGCGACACCCCAGAATCCGAACATGACACGCCCTGAAAAAGACGAAACAGCGAACCCTTACAAGGACACGCTGTTCCTGCCCAAAACCGACTTCCCCATGCGCGGCGGTCTGCCTCAGCAGGAGCCCGCTCGACTTGCGAAATGGGAAGCGGAAGATCTCTACGGCCAGCTGCGGGCCGACGCCAAGAAGCGCGGCGCAAAGGCCTTCATGCTGCATGATGGCCCGCCCTATGCGAACGGGCACATCCACATCGGTACCTCGATGAACAAGACGCTCAAGGACCTTGTCGTTAGGACACGGCAGATGATGGGGTTCGACGCGGACTACATTCCCGGCTGGGATTGCCACGGCCTTCCGATCGAGTGGAAGGTGGAGGAGGAGTTCCGCGCAGCGGGCAAGCAGAAGCGCGACGTGCCGATGGTAGAGTTCCGCAAGGCGTGCCGCGATTACGCGCAGAAATGGATCGAGATCCAGCGCACCGAGTTCAAGCGCCTCGGCGGCGCGGGCAACTGGAACGACCCCTACCTGACGATGGCGTACTCGTCTGAAGCGGCGACGGTGAAGGAATTCCTGAAGGTCGCGATGAGCGGACAGCTCAAGCGCGGCGCGAAGCCCGTGATGTGGAGCCCGGTGGAGCAGACCGCGCTTGCGGAGGCTGAGATCGAGTACGCTGATCGCAAGGCGCAGATGATCTGGGTGAAGTTTCCGATCATCGGAAACAGCCCGTCGGTCGGTGCAAGCGTGGTCATCTGGACAACTACTCCCTGGACGATACCTGCCAACCGCGCCGTTTCGTTCAATCCTGAAGTTTCCTACGGCGTTTACGAGTGCAGAGAAATTGAGGAAGGCCTGGCTTTCGAGCCCTGGATCAAGCCCGGTGACGCGCTCGTGCTCGCCGACAAACTTGTCGAGAGCGTGATGAAGGCGGCCAAGGCTGCGACGTGGAAGAAGCTATTCGCGCTGAGCGCAGGTCAACTACAGCAGATGAAGTTAGAGCATCCGCTCGCGAGCGCCGGGGTCGGCGGATACACGTTTGAAGTTCCGATGCTCGCCGGCGCGCACGTCAGCGACGACACGGGCACTGGCTTTGTCCACACCGCGCCAAGCCATGGCGAGGATGACTACGAAGTCTGGATGGCGAACGCGAAGGCGCTTGCGGCGCGCGGGATCGACGTTTCGATTCCGAACACGGTGGATGAGTTTGGCCGCTACACGAATGTCTGCCCCGGCTTCGAGGGCCTCGAGATCATCACGGTCGATGGCAAGAAGCGCGGGCAGGACGGACCGGCGAACAAGGCTGTGATCGACAAGCTGATCGCGGCCGGAGCCTTGCTTGCTCGGGGTGTCACCACGTTGCGCGATGCGCATTCGTGGCGGTCCAAGGCGCCGGTGATCCGTAGGGGCACGCCGCAATGGTTCATCGCTATGGACCGGCCGCTGGCGCAGCGTGGCGGCAAGACGCTACGCGAGCTGTGCCTGCAGGCGATCGATGCGACGGCGTTCACGCCGGAGCGTGGGCGCGAGCGGCTGCGCTCGATGGTGGCGGAGCGGCCGGACTGGCTCATTTCGCGCCAGCGCGCGTGGGGCGTGCCGCTGACGCTGTTTGTGGACCGCGAGACGGGCGAAATCCTGAACGATCCGGCCGTGAACGAGCGGATCGTGAAAGCCGTTGAGCAGGGCGGCGCGGATGCGTGGTTCGGCGGCGACGCTGCAGGTTTCCTCGGCGGACGCGATCCGGCGAAGTACGAGAAGATCAACGACATTCTCGATGTCTGGTTCGACTCAGGCACGACCCACGCGTTCACGCTGGAAGATCGTGGCCTGAAATGGCCGGCGGATGTCTATCTCGAAGGATCGGACCAGCATCGCGGCTGGTTCCAGTCGTCCTTGCTGGAGAGCTGTGCGACCCGTGGGCGGGCGCCGTTCGACGCCATCGTCACGCATGGCTTCGTGCAGGCTGAGGACGGCGAGAAGATGTCGAAGTCGCTCGGTAACGTAATCTCGCCGATGGAAGTCTGCGAGAAGTTCGGAGCCGACATCCTGCGCATCTGGGTCGCTTCGTCAGACTATGCGGACGATCCGAGCTTCGGCTGGAATCTGTTCAGCGCGAACAGCGACATCTACCGCAAGCTGCGCAACACGATGCGCTACCTGCTCGGCGCGCTGGATGGCTTTGGTGAGTCAGAGCGTGTCGTACATGCCGACATGCCCGGGCTGGAGCGCTGGCTGCTGCACCGGCTTGCTGAGCTCGATATCGTCGTGCGCGATGCGTACGTAGCCTACGACTTCAAGAAGGCCTTCCACGAGCTGGTGAATTTCTGCGTCGTCGATCTGTCTGCGGTCTATTTCGATATTCGCAAGGACAGCCTGTATTGCGACGCGCCATCGTCGCTGCGCCGGCGTGCGTGCCGGACGGTGATGGATGAGGTGTTCAGGCGCCTGACGATCTGGTTCGCGCCGGTGATGGTGTTCACTTGCGAGGAGGCATGGGAGCAGCGCTATCCGGGCAATGGGTCGGTGCACCTGCAGCTGTTCCCGGAGACGCCGTTGGCCTGGCTCGATGCGGCCCACGCAGCGCGTTGGGATGGCGTGTTCCGCGTACGCAAGGCAGTGACGGAAGCACTCGAAGTCGAGCGGCGCGAGAAGCGTATCGGATCGTCGCTGGAAGCTTCGGTTTCGGTGATGGTCGGTGAGCCCGAGCTGCTGGGTGCGTTTGCCGGCGAGGATGCCGCCGAGATCTTCATCACATCGCAGGCGGAGCTGGTTGCGGGCGGTGATGGCATTTCGGTGACAAGCAGCCGCGCGCCCGGTGTGAAGTGCGCACGGTCCTGGAAGTACTTCGATCCCGCGACGGCTGATCCCGCCTATCCCGACATCACCCCGAGGGACGCGGCGGCCGTTCGTGAGTATCGTGGCGTTTGAGGTAGTTGGATGGCTGTGACGATGGACTGGCTTTCGCGCGAGAAGATGACCACGGCCTGGCGCTGGGGCATTCCCCTTGTGGCCGCGATCGTGGTGGTGGACCAGCTGACCAAGGCATGGGTGCTGGCCACGCCGGAATTCCGGGCGATCGACTGCCTGACAGGAGCTGCGCCCTGCGGCCGGATCGAGCTGTCGCCCCTGATGGATTTCTCGATGATCTGGAACCGGGGAGTAAGCTTCGGGGCCATGCAGGCCGAGGGGCTCGCCCGTTGGGGGCTCTTTGCCGTGATCTCCTGCATCGCCATCGGATTCACAATCTGGCTGCTTCGGGCGGAGCGGAAGCTGACGGCGCTGGCGCTGTCGTTGGTGATTGGCGGGGCGGTCGGCAACCTGATCGACCGGGCGATATTTGGTGCGGTCGTTGATTTCATTGATTTTCAGGGCCCTTGGTTCGGCTGGAACATCGGCGGCTGGGATGTTGGGTTCCCGTGGATCTTCAATGTCGCAGATGCTGCAATTTCCATTGGAGCGGGCGTTTTGCTGCTGGATCAGCTTCTGGCCGGGCGCAAGCAGTCGCGCTAGAAGCGGTAGGAGTCGACCCTTGCCAGCCCGATACGGGCGGCACGATAGGAGAGTTCAGTGAAGCGCAAGACCACATTCGGCCTCGTGGCCCTTACGGCAATCACACTCGCGGGTTGCGCGTCGACCAATGGACCCGATGAGTTCCGGGTGGTTCGCAAGGCCCCGCTGACGGTGCCGCCCGAATACAACCTCCGCCCGCCGACCCTCGGTCAGGCGCGGCCGCAGGAATTGTCGCCGGAAGCGCAGGCCCGTGTGGCGGTGTTCGGGGTCGATCTCGGCGCCAACGCTAGCGAAGGCGAGAAGGCATTTGTGCGCGCCGCGGGCGGCGACGCGGTGGAGCGCACGGTTCGTGCTCAGGTCGATTTCGATAACTCGCAGGCTGTCCGCAAGAGCCGCAGCTTTGCCGACACGATCCTGAACTGGGGAGGTCCGGCGGGGGAGCCGGTGATCGACCCTGCGGCTGAGGCGGCGCGCCTGAAGGCGGAGTCCGAGGCGGTGAAGGACATCACCGGCGGCGGCACTGTCCTGATCCAGCCGAAGCAGACCAGCAAGCTGCCTGGTCTTTGAAGCGAGGCGGGAACGCGCCGATGTTTCGCTGGGCGAAAGCCTTGCCCATCCTGACGCTAGTTGCGCTGCTGCCGGCCGTGCCTGCGTCGGCCCAGTCCGACAACTGGTCGCCCCAGACATTCACGCTGTCGAACGGCTTGCAGGCCGTCGTTCTGCCGGATCATCGTGCGCCGGTGGTGACACACATGATGTGGTACCGCGTCGGCTCGGCTGACGAGGCGCCGGGCAAGGCGGGGCTAGCGCATTTTCTCGAACATCTGATGTTCAAGGCTACGAAGACGCTGCCCGCAGGCGAATACTTCCGCACGATCTCGCGCAATGGCGGACAGGCCAATGCCGGCACGTCCTACGATTTCACGAACTACCATTTCCGCATCGCGAAGGACCGGCTGCCGCAGATGATGCGGATGGAAGCTGATCGCATGGTGAACCTGCAGCTTGCCGAGGACGAGGTGACGCCGGAACGGAACGTCGTGCTCGGCGAGCGTCGGCAGAGCGTGGACAGCCAGCCTGCGGCCGTGTTGGACGAGATGGTGTGGGCCAGACTTTATCCCGGGCATCCTTACGCGATCCCGGTGATCGGTCCGGAGAACGAGATTGCTGCACTGTCGCGCGAAGACGCGCTCGGCTGGTATCGCGAATGGTATGGGCCGGAGAATGCTATCCTCGTGGTTGCTGGCGACATAACGGCGGCGGAGCTGGAGCCGCTGGCGAAGGACACCTACGGCGCCATCGCGCCACGTAGCGACCTGAAGCGGCGGGTCCTGCCTGAGGTGAAGCCGCTCGCCGCCTCCGTCGAGGTGCGGCACAGCGACCCGAAAGTGCGGCAGGTAGTTTGGCAGCGGACCTGGATCGGCGCGGCGCTGGGCCAGCCGGATGCCGCGGCGCTGCGGGTTGGGATGCAGGTGCTTGGCGGCGGACGGACGAGCCGGCTCTATCGCGAACTGGTCGAGGGCGGCGAGGCGGTGAGCGTCCACGCCTGGAGTCACGAGATGGAGGCGCGGGGGCCTGCCGGTCTTACCGTGGAGCCGGCGCAGGGTGTGCCGCTGGAGGTCCTCAAGTCGCGAGCGGTGGCGATCGTCGACGCGTTCATCGCCGAAGGACCCACGGAGGAGGAGCTTGCGCGGGCGAAAAAGACACTCGCCGCAGACGGGGTGTTTCGAAGGGATAACCAGGTCGAGATGGCGAACTGGTATGGTGTCCAGCTGACGGCAGGACTGACGCTGGAGGAAATAGCGGCGCGGGAAGCAAGAATTGCGGATGTCAGCGCAGCCGATGTGCGGGCCGTGATGAAGCGGTATCTGTCGGGCGTGAACAATGTCGACGCCCTGCTGCTGCCGGAGGCGCAATGATCCGCACCCTGGCCGGCCTTGCGATGGCGGCGTTGGTTGCTGCCTGCCAGACGGTTACCGCTGCGAAGCATGCCTCGCTCGCCGATGTGCAGGTCGTGACATCGCCAGGCGGCGTGACGGCGTGGCTGGTGTCTGAGTCGCATGTGCCGATCATCGCCATGGAGATGGCGTGGCGCGGCGGAGCGACAAACGAGCCACGTGGGCGCGACGGCGCGGGCTGGGTGCTGGCCTACTTGATGAACGAGGGCGCGGGCAAGCTCGACACCACGGCTTACGGTGCGCGCATGCAGGACCTCAACATGACGTTCGCCTGCGGGGTCTCGATTGACTGGACATCGTGCAGCCTCACGACGTTGCAGGAGAAGGCGGACGAAAGCTTCGACATGGTGCGCATGGCGCTCTCCGAACCGCGCTTTGACCGCGAGCCGCTCGAGCGCGCCAAGCGCGAGCTGTCTGTTTCGCTGAAGCAGGGGGAAGCCGACCCGAAAATGCTGGCGAGTCGGGCGATGAATGACGCGCTGATCCCCGGCCATCCGTATGCGCGTCAGGCGACGCCCGAGACCGTCGGTCGTGTGTCACGCAGCGACATCGCGATGCTGAAGCAGACGCTGATGACGAAGGACCGCCTTCTTGTTGTCGTGGTCGGCGACATGACGGCGGAAGAATTGAAGCCGAAGCTTGACCAGATCTTCGGCGCCTTGCCTGCGGTTGCACCTCTGGCGCCGCTTGCGGATGCGGTCGCGCGTCCGGCGCTGTCGGAGCCGATTGTGAAGCAACTTGTCCAGCCTCAGACGCTCGTGATGTTTTCGGGACCGGGCGTGAGTCGCGAGGACCCGGATTTCTTCGCGGCCTATCTTCTGAACTACATTCTTGGCGGAGGCGCGCTGTCTTCCCGTCTGGGCGATGATCTGCGCGAGAGGCGCGGGCTGACCTATGGCGTCGGCACGGGCCTCAGCCTGCAGACGCATTTCTGGCGCTGGACGGGTTCGACCTCCGTCCAGAACGACAAGGCGGACGAGGCCGTGGCGCTGATCCGGGAGAACATCGCGCGGCTGGGACGCGAGGGACCAACACATGCGGAGCTGGACGACGCCAAGGCCTATGTGACGGGCGCGTTTCCGCTGGCCTTCGATTCCAATGCCAGGATCGCGCGGAACCTGCTGGGGTTCCGGCAGGACAATCTGGCGGCAGATTATGTCCAGCGCCGCAACGCATACTTCGAGGCCGTCACGCTGGCGGACCTGAACCGGGTGGCGGCGGAATACATGAAGCCGGAGGAGTTCACCTTCGTGCTGGTGGGCCAGCCGGCGCTGGATTGACCGGGCTTGTGCGGCAGAAAGCTGTGAAGGCGCTGTCGCGCTGTCCTGCCAATCCGCGCCGCTGGCGTTAGAGTGCCCTTATGCCCGAATCAGCCCAGAGACCGCCTGAGGGACGCATCCGCCGCCTGCCGCCGGATGCGGTGAACCGCATTGCCGCGGGCGAGGTGGTGGAGCGCCCGGCGGCGGCTGCGAAGGAGCTGATCGAGAATGCGCTTGATGCCGGCGCAAGGTCTATCCGCGTGCGCATCGAGGGCGGCGGGCTGACGCGCCTGCTTGTCGAGGATGACGGGCTCGGCATGAGCGCGGACGAGCTGCCGGTGGCGATCGAACGGCACGCGACGTCCAAGCTGGCGGCTGATGAAGACGGCCATGTGGACCTGCTCGACATCCGCACGATGGGCTTCAGGGGCGAAGCGTTGCCGTCGATCGGATCGGTCTCGCGGTTGGGCATTCTGAGCAAGGCCGTCGGAGCCGATGCCGCCTTCGAGATCATCGTGGATGCGGGGCGGATCGACGGACCGAACCCTGCGCCGTGGAGCGGGCTGACCAGCAACGGTACGCGCGTGGATGTGCGCGATCTTTTCTATGCGACGCCGGCGCGGCTGAAGTTCATGAAGACGGAGCGATCGGAGGCTCAGGCGATTGCGGACACGGTGCGTCGCCTCGCGCTGGCGCGGCCGGACGTGGCCTTCCATCT
>JALHLR010000035.1 GCA_022844475.1 Hyphomonadaceae bacterium
TCGTCGTGGCCTTCACGCTGGCGCTGATCGCTATCGCCAACATCCCGAACATGGTCCGGCGCAAGCGCGGCTTAGGCGAGCGCATGCGTCCGGCCTATCGCCGCTACGTGGCGCGCTTCCTGCCGGCCATGTTCGCCTATGTCTTCCTGCTGATGGCGGCCGTCAGCTATGCAGACTCGGCAGAACCGACCGGCGTGATCGCCGGGGCCGTTGCAATCGCCCCGGCCATCCCGATCCTGTTCGCCATCCGCGCCATATTCCTGCTGCCTCGCGAGGAGGATGACGAGTATCAGCGCGACCGCATCAACCGCTCCTATGCGTGGGCGACAGGCGCGACGCTGATGGTCTGCACCTCCGTCGGCTTCCTCGACATGTTCGGCGTCGTGCCACATCTCGAATTGTGGATCGCCTTTCCGATGTGGGCGATCTTCATGGGCCTCGCGCGCTGCCTCCCACTCGGATCAAGATAGAACCCGGGGAACAGCATGAAGAACGACCTTCGCGTTCTCCGGGCTCAGAGAGGCTGGAGCCAGGGCGACCTCGCCGACGCCCTCGGCGTCTCCCGCCAGTCGGTGAACGCCCTTGAGACCGGCAAATACGATCCCTCGCTTCCGCTGGCCTTCCGCATCGCGCGGCTGTTCGGCAAGCGCGTGGACGAGATCTTCGACGACGAGTTGGGCGGCTTCGCAAACCTGAGACAAGACCGGGCCGCCGAGTAGACAAACCCACCAGGAGACACCTCACATGCACCCCTTGATCAACGCCGCCATCGCGGCGATCGCCCTCGCCTTGCCCGCGCTCAGCCTCAACGCCACAGCGCAGGAACGCTTCACGGGCAGCGTCACCGGACCCGAGGGCGCGCCAGCCGTGATCCTGATCCCGGGCCTGACCTCGCCAGCCTCGGTCTGGGACAAGACGATCGCGCAGCTCGCCGCCACGCATCGCGTTCATGCCCTGCAGGTCCGTGGCTTTGCGGGCGAGCCCGCCGGCCCCAATGCCGAAGGCCCCGTGCTGAAAACGCTGATCGCCGAGATCGCCGCCTACGCCGAAGCGCTCGACCAGCCTGCCATCATTGGCCATTCGGTCGGCGGCCTGATCGGCCTCGAAGTCGCCGCCGCAAAGCCAGACCAGGTCGGCCGCGTGCTCGTGGTCGACTCCCTCGCCTTCTACACGCTGATCTTCAGGCACGACGCGACGCCCGAAAACGCCACCCCCTACGCGACCATGGCGCGCACCCAGATGCTCGACATGACCGAAGACCAGTTCCGCGAAACGCAGGCCCAGACCATGGGCATCATGACGAAGACCGAAGCGGCGCGCCCCACCCTGCTCGACTGGAGCATGACGTCCGACCGCCGCGTCGTCGCACAGGTGATGTCGGAAGTCATCGTCACAGACGCCCGCCCGCGCCTCCACGCGATCACGGCGCCGGTCACCGTCCTCTACGCCTATGATCCCAGCATGGGCCGCCCCGCCGAAGCAGTGGATCAGATGTACGCGTCAGCCTATGCGGGCCTCGCAGGCGCCCGTCTCAAACGCATCGACGACAGCTATCACTTCATCCAGATCGACCAGCCGGAAGCGTTCGCAACCGAAGTGAGCACATTCTTCAGGTAGCTCGAACTGCGGGGTGTGAAACTTCACCACACCCCGCTTTGCGCGTGCGCCAAACCGGGCTATGTCTTGACACTGTCAAGCACTCGGAGCCTCCCCATGGC
Source organism: Hyphomonadaceae bacterium (assembly GCA_022844475.1). Taxonomy (GTDB): domain Bacteria; phylum Pseudomonadota; class Alphaproteobacteria; order Caulobacterales; family Hyphomonadaceae; genus UBA7672. The sequence continues at coordinate 1,719 of JALHLR010000035.1, forward strand.
CGATACCGCAATCGCCCTGAAATCCTACAATGACATCCCCGTCCTCGACTGGGACCTGCAGGACCCGCACGGGTCCTCCTACGCGATGTTCGAGAAGCTTCGCGCCGAGACTCCGCTTGTGAAGGTGCCGATGGGCATGGGCTCGATGGTGCTCGCCCTGCGCGCCCGCATGGTCGACCAGATCGTCTCGCCGGAAAACACTCGCCAGCTCGAGACCGAGTTGAAGATGATGCAGGGCATCTTCGACGGCCCCATCTTGGACTTCGTCGCGCAGGTCATGCTGTTCGCCAATGGCGACGTCCACCAGCGCCGCCGCCAGCCCGTCGCCCGCACCTTCGCCTTCAAGCTGATGGAAGCGATGCGTCCCAAGGCCGCCGCCGTCGCGGCCGAGATCATCGATGACCATCTCGGCAAGGGTCCCGTGGACTTCCTCAAGGACTTCGCTGCCCAGCTGCCCGCCCGCATCATCGCCGATATCCTCGGCATCCCGCGCGCCGACCTGCCCGTCTTCATGCGCTGGATCAGCGACACCGCTGAAGCGATCGGGTTCGTCGACCTGTCGCGCCGCGCCGACATCGAACAGTCGCTCACCGAGTTCAACGCCTATGTCGACAAGCTGCTGGCCGACCGCCGCTCCAATCCGCGCGGCGACTTCCTGTCGGACTATGTCGCCGCCACCGCTGCATCGGGCGACCTGACCGAGCAAGAAATCCGCGCGCAGGTTGTGGGCCTCATCCTCGCCGGCTCTGACACCACGCGCAATTCGATGTGCATGACGCTGTCGCAGCTCCTGCATCATCCCGATCAATGGAAAGCGCTGTGCGCCGATCCGGATGGCCTCAAGAAAAAGGCGAGCGAGGAAGGCCTGCGCTATGAGCCCGTCGTCTCCGGCATTCCGCGCGTCACGACACGCGAGCTCGAGATCGAGGGCTTCCTGATTCCGCCTGGCGCCATCGCCATGGTCTCGATCCTGTCAGTCCTGCGCGACCCCGAGGTGTACGCAGACCCCGAGACCTTCAACATCCACCGCACGGACCAGCAGCGCTGGCACCTCGCCTTCGGCGCCGGCGCTCACCGTTGCGCAGGCGAAGCCCTCGCCCGCGTCGAACTGGAAGAGACGCTCGCCGCCATCGCCCGTCTCGCTCCCAACACCCGCGTCGTGGGCGCCGCTCCGAGACTCAACCCCGGCGCCATCCGTACGGTGGATCAGATGCAGGTCGAGTTCGCGTAGCTTTACCGACTCGCAGCCCCCACCGGACAATCAGGCGCCTCGTCGGTGGGGCCGCAGTGAAGGTTACTGCGGCTTCGGCTTTGTCTCCGCCATGCGCTGCGCCATCAGGATATGCGGCACTGAAAGATTGCCCTCGTGACAGGCGTGCTCGAACATCCGCTGGCTTGTTTTGTACAGCGAGTACTCCGCCAGCCACGGCGCTGTGTAGATTGACGGATCTTCGACCGTGTACTGATAAAGCAGCTCGTTCTCCGCAACCCGGGTAAACCGCTCAGTCACCTTGCTGTCGGCGCCGACCACAAGGTTCGAAAAGAACCGCACACGGTCATTTGCCGGCAGGCCGATCGTCTCCACCACCAGTGTCTCGCCCTCCCAGCGCGCGATAGAATCGCCAAGCGCGGAATACAGCGCCTTCGGTTTGTGCGTGTCTGTCAGCGGAATGATCCGCGCCTCGTCGCCATACTCGGTGTGGATCACGACCTGCTTTGGCGTCTGGATGATCTGGCGCGGGTTCGCGCTTGTCGTCCCCATTCCGGTTACCGGCGGCAGGCCGAGACTTGTGATGCAGCGCTCCCAGTTTGGCCGCTGCTCTATATGCTCAGCCATCACCGCTGCCGATCCGCGCTGTGACTCCTTCCGCGCGGCAGGCGTGTAAGGCAGCCTGCCATCCGCCGGCAGCACGACAGACCGTGTCCGCCGCTCGCCGCGCACGATGGGCAGACCATCAGCCGCCTTCATCAACTCCGGCACTTCCGGATCAAGCCCGCGGTCCAGAGCATCGCCAATGCCCTTGGCTGCGGCTTCGGCCATCTGCTTCGCCGCAGCTTCCGGCAGCACGAGCATCGGCGCCTGCGCCGTCGATTCCATCAGGATCACGAAATTCTGCGTCCAGATTCCCTCGAAGCTCGGATGCCCGAAGGAAGTTCGCGGCGCAGTGTAGGACGCCTTCGCATCAGGCGCAGTTGGTCCCTGCGCTAGCGCAGGTGCGCCCAGAAGGGCGAGGCAAACAAGGCTGATTTTGGGGGGGATGGCAGACATTCGGACGTTCTCCGTCTCTTGGGTTATGACACTGTCTACCACGAATTGCGCAGCGACCGCAGGTCTGAAGTCGCGCTATTCGCGTCGCGGCATCAGGGCCTTTTCCGTGTGCGGCGCACAAAAAAGAGCGCGTTCGATGAAGTTTCATCGATCTTCGGGAGCCAGACTTAAGCCGCAAGGCAGAGAATTGGCGTCATGATCTCCGCGTCCGCCCAGCCCGTCTATCGATCCGCCGCCCATCGCAAGGCGGTGATGGCCCATGTCGGCGCCACACTCGCGCCGACCGCGCTCTGCTTCGCAGTCCTGGCGCCGCTCATCGGCCTCGCCCTGATCTGGGGCAGCACATTCGTCGCCATGATCTGCAACGCGATCAGCACTGGCGGCGCATCCATACCTTCAGCGCTGGAAAGCAGCATCGCTGCGATTGCCTCCGCCTACGCGGCCGCCGCCATGGCCGCGGCCATATCCGGCGTCTGGGTTGCGATGCTCTCGCCCTTCACGCCGGACAATCCGCGCTTCTGGAGCGGCGCCGCCATCATTGGCATGATGAACGCGTTTCTCTTCGTCAACGTCGATCCCGAAGCTGGCATCTTCGGCGGCCAGCTGTTCATGGCCCTCGTCGGCGCCGTCAGCATCTTCCTGTGCGCCTGGTTCCTGCAGAACCCCATCCTCAAGCGCGACGACATGCGCCGCGACCTGCTCGCCCGAGACCGCGCCGACCGCCTCGCGAAGGAACGCGCGAGCCAGCGCAGCTGATCAATCGAGAGATCAAATGAACAGGGCGCTCCCTGGTGAAGAGCGCCCTGATGAGCATCTGGTTGTGGAGGCGGACCTGCGTAGGCCGCCTAGCGGCCTGCATCAGCGATCGTGAGGGACTCACCCCCGCTGATCTGGCGCATCGCCTCGGCAACCGCCTCGCGCACGCAATCGGCCCGCTCGCGGGGAAGCAGCGGCGAGTGCGTGGCAACGGCGGCGCAGACATTTTCTGCAGCGTCACGGATACGCTTGAGAGCGGTCGCGTTGTCCTTCGTGTCGATGCGCAACGCGCCGGCGACCTCGACAGAGATCGAAACCGGCTGGCTTCTCGGCTGGGCTGACGCGCCGGGGGCAAGGAAGACAAGCGCCATTGCGGGGGCGAGCGCCATGGCGGTCGCGGCGGCGAGGATCGAGTTTTTGGGGGAGGTCGGATTCATTACAGTCTCCAGGTTTGGCGTTCCGGTAGCTCTGCTTTCGTTTGCTCCGGCGTTGACCCAGGATCTAAGCCATCCGATGTTGCATAGCGATCCGCCGAATTCGGACTTTGGATTTTCATTATTGAATAGGACGCGGCATGCGGAATGTTGATTGGGCGAAGCTTCAGTCATTCGTCGCTGTTGCCGAACACGGATCACTTTCAGCTGCTGCGCGCGCCACAGGCTCAAGCCAGCCCACCCTGAGCCGCCACATCGCGTCTCTCGAAGAGGATCTGGAGCTACGCCTCTTCGACCGTACGTCCGAGGGCCTGGTCCTCACGCCCTCCGGCGCCGAGATCTTCGGAAATGCCGAAGCGATGAGCCAGTCGGCAAACCAGATCGCACTGGTCGCGTCCGGCCGGTCGCAGGAGATCACAGGGTCCGTCCGCATCAGCGCCAGCGACACCGTCGCCCGCTTCTCGCTTCCGCCGATGCTCGCCGCTCTGCGCGTCGCCGAACCGAGAATAGCAATCGAGCTGGTCGCCTCAAACGAAACCAACAATCTTCTCAAGCGCGAGGCCGACATCGCGGTGCGGATGTATCGCCCGACGCAGAACGACGTGATCACGCGCAAGGTAGGCGAGCTGCACCTTGGCTTCTTCGCAAGCAAGCAATACCTCGACGGTCGCGGCCGCATCACGAGCGTCGAGCAGATCCTGTCGCATGAGTTGATCGGCTTCGACCAGAATGACATTCTGATTCAGGGCTTCCGCAGCGCCGCCCTCAACGTCAGCCGTGAGGCCTTCTCGTTCAGGAGCGATACGCAATCAATTCACTATGAGATTGTGAGGGCTGGTTGGGGGATCGGGCTTCTTCATCTCGATGTGGGCCAAGGTACTCCCGACCTTGAGCAGGTCCTTCCCGAACTCCCCATTCCCCCGCTGGAGTTCTGGCTTACTGCCCACGCCGAGCTCAAGACCAGCGCGCGCATACGACGCGTCTACGATTTTCTGGCGGATGCGCTGCAGCAGCGGTACGGCCCGCAGGAGGTTCGCCCCGACCGAACCGCACGAACGCGTGGGGCGCCGCAACGCTGACTGTCGCGCCAGAAATCTAGCGGGGTGCCTCCACCCTCGCCCGGTTCGCACGCCTTCACGCGCCGGCCACAAAATCTCCGCTCGCCCCGCCGCTCTTGGCCAGCAGCCGCACGCCCTCGATCCGCATGCCGCGATCGACCGCCTTCAGCATGTCGTAGATCGTGAGGCACGCAACCGACACAGCCGTCAGCGCCTCCATCTCCACACCCGTCGGCCCCGTCGTCACGACCTCGGCGACAACCCCGATCCCCGAGCCGTCGCCCAACTCATCCACCCGGACCTTCACACTCGACAGCGCCAGCGGATGGCACATCGGAATCAGGTCCGACGTCCGCTTCGCTGCCATCACGCCAGCGATCTCCGCCGTCGCGCGTACATCGCCCTTCCCGCCCTTCGATCTTGCAAGCTCCAGCGCAACGCCCGACATAAGCACGCGACCCTCCGCTTTCGCGATCCGCTTCGTCGCCGCCTTGTCGGAGACATCCACCATGCGGGCGCGTCCATCCGCGTCGATATGGGTCAGCTTGTCGGCCATGGTTTTCCTCACTCAGCTCGCTATCCTCTATCAGCTATAGCCCGAGAGACACCAGATGATCCGCATGGCCTCCGTCGAACAGGCGCTCGCCTTGATCGCCGCACAGGCTGCATCGCGCCGTCTTCGCGCCGAGTCCGTGCCGCTGGCGCGAGCGTTCGGCCGCGTCCTCGCCGACCCGGTGCTCGCCCGCGTCTCCCAACCACCCGCCGACGTTTCCGCGATGGATGGCTACGCCGTCCGCTTCGCCGACATGAAGATGGGCGCCGCCCTCCAGGTCTCCGGCGAATCCCGCGCTGGCGAGCCATCGGAGGCCAGGCTCAATCCTGGCGAAGCCATCCGCATCTTCACCGGCGCCCACCTGCCCGAAGCCGCAGACCACATTCTCATCCAGGAAGACACAAGGCGCGAAGGCGACACAGTCATCGTCACCTTCGAGCAGCGCAAACCCGAAAACATCCGCCGCCGCGGCATGGATTTCGGCCTGGACGACCAGCTCATCCCTGCTGGCCGCATGATCACCGAAGGCGCGATCTCGCTCGCCGCCGCCGGCAACAATGGAACCCTCACGGTCGCAAAGGCGCCCCGCATCGGCGTGCTCGCCAATGGCGACGAACTCGCCGAAGCAGGCGCCGATCTCTCGTCAGGCCAGATCGTCAACTCAATCCAGCCCGCCCTCCTCGCCCTCATCCGCCGCTGGGGCGGCGACGCCATTGACCTGGGCGTCAGTCAAGACACCGAAGCCGACGTCCGCAGACGTCTCTCGACATCAACCGATGTCATCGTCTCCATCGGCGGCGCCTCGGTCGGCGACTACGATGTCGTCCGCACCGCCTTCGCAGCCGAAGGCTTCATCCCGGTTTTCGAGAAGATCGCCGTCAAGCCCGGCAAGCCGACATGGTTCTCGGCGAAAGACCGCGTCCTCGCCCTCGGCCTCCCCGGCAATCCCGCGGCGGCCATGGTCACCGCGCAACTCTTCCTGCGCCCCCTGATCGCAGCCCTCACCGGTGCGATGCCAGACCAGCCACACACCCAGCGCGCCTTCACCCTCCATGACATCCCCGCCGCCAGCGCCCGCGAGGAATATCTCCGCGCCGTCGTCAGCCTTGGCGATGATGGATCATCAACCGTCCGCGCCGCCGAGAACCAGGACTCCTCCCTCCTCTCCCCCTTCCTGGTCGCCAATTGCCTGATACGCCGCCCGATCAAGGCGCCCGCCGCGAAGGCCGGCGACCTCGTCGAGATCCTTATGCTGAGATGAAGCGCCAACGCCGGGCTTGCCTTTTGCCCCGCAATGCGCGTGAACAGCGCAACGCGGGCGTGGCGGAACTGGTAGACGCACCAGACTTAAAATCTGTTGGGCCGCAAGGCCCGTCCCGGTTCGACCCCGGGCGCCCGCACCACAGCCTCACCGAGCCTATTTGATCGAGAACGCGATCGGTTCGAACGCCGCGACCAGGTCCATGTCGAGCTGCCCCTCTGCCTTCAGCATGATCTGATAGGCGTCCCGGCCCGACATCGCTGGCTTGTAGGCGCGCTTGTCGATCAGCGCGGAAAACACATCTGCGATGCTGACCATCCGGGTGAGATCTGTGATGGCCGCGCCCGACAAGTCATGGCAATAGCCACCCCCGTCCAGCCGCTCATGATGGTGCACGACGGCATGCACAACGTCCGCCGGCCAGTCTCCATGCCGGCTGAGGATGTCGCCGCCTGCCGTGACATGGCCACGCATGATCGCCATCTCCCCAGGATCAAGCCGGCCCGGCTTGTCGAGAATGGTGTTGGGCGTCACCATCTTGCCGATGTCATGCAGCAGGCCGGCCGTCGTCGCACGGCTTATGTCCTCCTGGCAGAACCCAAGCAGGTCGCAGAACGAGACGAGCGTCCCTGTCACGAACATGCTGTGCCGGAACGTGTAATTGTGATGCGACCGCAGCGCATCAAGCAGGCTGGGGAATTCCTGATGCGACACCGCCGTGATGACGCTATTGCATGCACGCGTCACTGAATCGCGATCCAGCCCCTCGCCGCGAAGACTCGACGCGTGAGTGTCCTCGAAGAGTTTCAGGCTGATCCGAAGCGCCGACTGCTGCACGTCGGTCAACCTGCCCCATAGCGACTCCGCTGAGCGGTTGACGAGCGGCCCGATGACCTGCTCGGCGGATGCGACCGAGACCGGCGCAATCAGGAGCTGGTGCGCCCCGGCGGAGTAGGCCTGCACGATCGATCGTCGATCCGAGTTCGGCAGGATGAAAATGCGCGGCGCCTGCGTGGCTGCGTCGATGAAACTCTTGCGGATGTCCCGCACCGTCTCAGGTGAACTCAGGTCGACACAGAACACGACTGCGAGCGTCTCGTCGGTCAGGTGCGCCGCACCCTCCGCCAACCTTGAGATTCTCAGCGGATAGACGCTGCCAAGCGCCTTGAGCGCGGGTCCTTCCAGACCACCGCCGTCGTGAACGAACAGGATTTCAGGTGCTGATTCCGGAGGCGCCGCGTATTGCACTGGACGAGCGTTGATCGTCCGATACGCAACACCACTCATTCCCCGATCCTTGTTTCCAAGCCGCTTGGATGAAGACAATGTATGCTGCAAGCATGGAAATAGGTTTAACAAATCGGGGCCATCTGTTTAGAGTTCACTCCGTCCAGGTCGCTTGGGCGGAGGTGGCGCAACCTCATCGCGCGCTCGACCTCGGCCGATTTGAGCGTTTTGCATTGCGATGGCCGCAACGCTACTGTGTGCCCATCATGCTTCGCGCCTTCATCCTCCTTGCGACCCTGGCTGTCTTCGCAACCCCCGCGCTTGCGCAGGAGTTCGAGCAGGCGGAAGAGCCCGCGCCGCCACGCAACGCTCCGATCGAGCTGGTCGTAGACCTTGCTGAAACCCTTGGCCGCGCGCATGCCGTCCGAACGCTCTGCAACGGCGATACGGATTCGACGTGGCGGAATTACATGCTGAACCTCATGTCCTATGAGGCGCCCGGCGGCGACCGTCGCGCCTCACTGACAGACGCCTTCAACCGCGGTTATCGCGGCCAGAACCGCGAAACCTCCAGCTGCACCCCCGGCATGCCGGCAATCGAGGCGGGAATCGCCCGCCGGGGTCGCGAACTTTCCGAAGCCATCGCCCGGACCTACCTGAACTGAGTGACCGACGCGTCGAGCTTGCGTGTCAAGCAGATCGTTAGCGATTGGCGCCATTGTGCGAACCGTCAACGAGGTTGCCGAACATCGACGTCCAGACCGCCAGCCTCGCCCGGCGACCGCCAGGGCTCCTCCTGCCCGCAGCAACGCTGGGCGACGCCAGCGCCGTGCTTGGCGCGGTTTTCAGCGGAAAACTCAGGCGCCAGCTCTATTCTGACGTCTTCCACTTCAGCGACGCTTCCGATGCCCCACGTCAGGTCGCCACTGGCTATATCTGCCTCGCTGGCGCTCTCGGCTGGACGTTGGGCGGGCTCAACGTCCTCTGGCTGAACCCGACTGCCTACGGTGTCATCGCATTGGCGGTCGTCAACGCTGTCGCGTGTTTTGTCGGATTCCTGCAGCTGCGCTGGAAGCGGGATCCACGCCCCATCCTCGACTGGCTCGTGATCTCCAGTCTTGTCTCGATAATGCCCGTGGCCTTTGTCAACGGAGGCATCGTTGCGCCAGCTGCATTCTCGATCCCGGTGCTGGTCGGCATTTCCGCTGCGTACCAGCGACCGAGGATGTGGGCCCTGACCTTCGCCGTGGGCGCAGCAACCATCGCGACCTGCATGCTTGCGGCCATGGGCGTGATCGGCGATCCGACCACCTACACCCATGAGAGCTATGTCATCCGGGTCTTTGTTGTACTGATCGCGACCACGATGGGCCTTGGCGCCGTTGCATGGCTTTCAGGCGCTTCGCGTGACTACCTGCTCGATCAGACGACGATCGCGAACGCGGCGATCGTCGACAGCGCAGCCCGCGCCCGTGTTGCGCTGGAAGCGGCCCGCGTCGGGCTGTGGGATGTGCCGAACGCAGAACAGACTCATGTCGAGGTCTCCGAAAGCTTTCAGGCGGTTACAGGCTACTCCGGTCCTGAGTTCAGCGCGGTGCTCACAGAGGTCGAGCGGTTCATTCATGCCGATGACGTCCAGTCGCTGCGAGATGCCTTCGCTGCCGGAAGAGCGCGAGGCACGCGCATCCGCCTGGATTTCCGCCTGCTGACAAAGTCGCGAGGCTATCGCTGGTTCTCGACAAGGGCGCGCTACAGCGAAAATCCTGACGGCACGATGCGTATCTCAGGCTCTCTGCAGGACATCAACTTCATCAAGGTCGCCGAGGAAGCGCTGCGCACCGGGCGCGACCAGGCCAGGGCCGCCAACAAGGCGAAGTCGGATTTCATCGCCGTCATGGGGCATGAAGTGCGCACGCCGCTCAACGCGATCCTCGGATCGGTGGAATTGCTGAAGCGCGGGCTCGACGAGCGCGAAAGCCACGAGATGCTCAGCCTTATCGACGAGGCGGGGCGCGGCCTCCTCGCGATCGTCAATGACCTGCTGGACGTGTCACGCATCGACGCCGGCAAGCTCGAAATCACCACGACGCCGACTGATCTCATCGCACTCGTGCGGCGCACGCTGGACTTCTGGGGACCGCAGGCATCCGACAAGGGCATCGCGCTCAGCATTGAGGTCCGCAGCGCACACGTTGCACCCGTGATGGTGGATGCAGGCCGGGTCCGGCAGATTGTCGGCAATCTGCTCTCGAACGCAATCAAGTTCACCGACGAGGGCTCGGTGAGGTTGATGGTCTCCACCGAGAACAGGGCGGACGGGCGCATCGGCGTCACCCTCAGCGTGATCGACACTGGCGCAGGGGTTCCGGAAGCCGCAGCAGCCGGCATCTTCACCGCATTCGAACAGGCGCCTGGCTCGGCCAGCCTTGGCGGCGCCGGGCTGGGCCTTTTTATCTCGCGGCGCCTCGCACGCATGATGGGCGGCGATCTCACGCTGGAGCCCTCAACCGGCGCTGGCGCCCACTTCCGGCTGGTCCTGACACTCGATCGCGCGGATGCACCGTCGTCCGAGGCCCGGCTGATCGACTCCACGCCGGCTGAGTGGGACGGACTGCATGTGCTCTGCGTCGATGACAACGACAAGAACCGCCGCATCGCGGAGCTGCTGCTGGGACAGCTCGGCTTTGCCGTCACGCTCGCAGCATCCGGCGCCGAAGCGCTTGATGTCTGCGCTATCCAGCGCTTTGACTTCATCCTGATGGACATCGTGATGCCCGGCCTCGACGGCCCACAGACACTGCAGGCGATTCGCAGCGACGCCGATGGCCTGAACCGCGCGACACCGTGCATCGCGCTAACGGCAAAGCTCGCACGAGAAGACCTCGAGGCCTATCGCGGGGCGGGTTTCGAAGGCGTATCTGGCAAGCCCGTCGATGTTGGCGCCCTGACGCGCGAGATCGCCCGTGTTCTTGCAGTCCGTCGGCCAGCTGTCAGGGGATGAGGCAGGCGATCAAGCGCGGTCCGCGCGTGGCGAGTGCGCGTTGCAACGCATCGTTGAACTGGGCGCAGGTGGAAACAGCCTCGGCGCCCACACCCATGCTCTCGCTCAGCTTGACCCAGTCGATATCTGGATTGCCCAGACTCAACATGTTGTTGGCGGCTGGCCCGGGATTGCCAGCGCCCGTGCGAGCGAGCTCGATCTTGAGGATGCGATAGGCGTTGTTGACGAATACGACGGTCAGCACGTCGAGTTTTTCGCGCGCCATCGTCCACAGCGACTGAACCGTGTACATGCCCGCACCATCTCCCGCGAGACACACTGTCTTCACATCCGGCCGTGCAACCGCAGCGCCGACCGCAACCGGCATGCCCTGCCCGATCGCGCCACCGGTATGACCGAGCCATTCATGGCGGGCGCCAGCCGCCATCGCCTGATAGATCGGCAGGCTCGACGTGACGCCATCATCCGAGATCAATGCACCCTCAGGCAGGTAGTGCGCCAGTGACATGCCGATCGTGTGGGGATTGAATTTGTCGCCCGATCCCGCCGCCGGCCTTGTCCAGCTCGCCAGACGCGGCGCCATCGGCGCATCGAGCCAGTCGGCCAACCGCACAGCTGCATCGAAACTGTCCGTCTCGGGGCCGCCCAGGCTGAGCGTCCGCGCACCCTTGGGCGTGAAGGCGCCAGGCGTGTCGGGATAGGCGAAGAAAGCAACCGGCGACCTGGTGCCTGCGATCAACAGGAGATCGACATCCGCCAAAGCCTCGACCGCCATCTCGGCAAAATAGGGCAGCCGCGCCGCATCATACAGCCCGCCGCCCCTCACATGACGCGCCATGAAGGTATCGGTGATCACGCGAACGCCCTGCGCCTCGATCCGCCGCAGCGCCTCCGCTCCGCCCGCATGCAGCGCCGTGCCGTTCACAATCATGGCGGGGCGTTTCGCCTTCGCGACAGCCCGCCCCGCCGCTTCGATCAGGTCACCGTCCGCGATCTTAAGCCCCGCGCGTGCACCGCCGGCCGCCCGCGTCGCGCCCTGTGTCCAGGCCACATCTGCAGGCATGATCAGCGACACCGGACCCGGCGGCGGGCCATAGCTCGCCTCGAACGCTTCAACCGCAAGCGCGCCAGCATCCTCCACGCGGTCCACCGACTTCAGCCAGCGCGAATTGGGCGCTGCCAGCGCCGCAATGTCCGACGCAAGCGGCGCATCATGCTGGCGGTGCGTCACGGCATGATCGCCGATCAGGTTGATCATCGGCACGAACGCCCGCCGGCCATTGTGGATGTTGGCCCCGCCATTGAGATAGCCCGGGCCAAGGTGCAGCAGCGTCAGCGCAGGCGTCGCTGCCATGCGTGCATAGCCATCCGCCGCCCCAGTCGCGACACCCTCGAACAGGCACAGCACCGACCTGATCCGCGGCTCGCGATCCAGAGCCGTCACGAGATGCATTTCGCTGGTGCCGGGGTTGGCGAAGCATGCGGCCACACCGCAATCCGCCAGCGACCCGATGATCGCTTCCGCCCCTGTCATGTCGCTGGGAGCTGTCGCCATATCCGCCTCGTTCATCTGCGCGGACCCTATCCGCCGGGCGCCACGTTGCAAGCCCGGCGCTCCGCTCATCCGCCGACGTCGGCCTCGCCTTCCGGGAAGAGGTTCGCGCCGCAACGCCGGCAATGCGCAGCATCACGCTCATGCTGTGACAGGCGGCACGCCGGACATTCGCGACGGACCTTGTCGCCGATTGCGATGGCGCGGACCAGCTGCAGGAACAGGGATACGCCCAGCACCATCATGATGATCGAAAGCCATCGCCCCGTCGTTCCCTGCATGGTGATGTCGCCAAAGCCGGTCGTCGTCAGGGTCGTCACCGTGAAGTAGAGCGCGTCGAGATAATTCTGAATCTTGTCGTTCTGTCCGTGCTGGTCGACATAAACGAACGCCGTCACGATGAAAACGAAGACGATCAGGTTGACGACTTTCGACACGACGAACGAATTGTAGTTCAGCCATTTCGACAAGACATTCTGCCGGTCGAGAAATTCAAAAGCGCGTACCAGACGGACCACGCGAAAGACACGCAGGAAGACCATGTTCTGCGCGAAGAAGGGAATGAGCAGCGTGGCTGCGACGGCGAGATCGGCAAGGTTGGTGATGCGCAGGAAGAACCGCGCCTTGTAGCGCTCGATGTAGAAACGCGCCGCGAGGTCGAGCGTGATGACGACTGCGATGAATAGGTCGATCACGACCCAGACGCCATCCGTCAGCCGCTCTTCGCCGCGCCAGGAAATCGATGGATGAAAGAGGAACAGGACGATTGAGGCAAGGTCGAAGGCAAGCATCGACCACCGGAACACGTTCGGCCAGCGGCCATGCCCGGAGTACAGCCAGAACAGCGCCCGATTCAGCCCCCTGCGATGCTCGTGCATCAGGCTTGGACCAGCGTCTCGACGAACCGGACCGGCTCGCCGCGACCAGGCGCGACAAGCGCGCCATCGCACATGACCATCACGCCACGTACGAAGGTGGCCATCGGCCAGGCCTTCGCTTCCATGCCGTCGAAGGGCGTCCAGCCACAGCGCGAGACGCACCATTCATGCGTGATCGTCTTGCGCGCCTTCATGTCGACGATGGTGAAGTCGGCGTCGTAACCTTGCGCAAGGCGCCCCTTGCCCGCAATTCCGAACACGCGTTGCGGCCCCGCGCTGGTCAGCTCGATAAAGCGCTCAAGGCTCATCTTGCCTTCAGACACGTGGGTCAGCATCACAGGCACGATGGTCTGCACCCCCGGCATGCCGGAAGGTGACGCCGGATATGGGCGCGATTTCTCTTCCTTCGTGTGCGGCGCATGATCCGAGCCGATGAGGTCCGGAATCCCCTGGTTCACCGCCTGCCACAGAGCAGCGCGCTGGGCGGCGTCCCGCACCGGCGGGTTCATCTGGGCGTAGCCCTTGATGCGGATATAGTCGTCGGGACCAACAAGGGTCAGATGCTGCGGCGTAACCTCGACCGTCGCAATATCCTTGTTGGCGGCGAGCAGCTCCATCTCCTCGCCCGTCGTCACGTGCAGCACATGGATGCGCTTGCCCGTCTTGCGCGCGAGGCGCAGCAGGCGTTTCGTCGACGAGATAGCGGCTTCCGCGTCGCGTACCTCATAGTGGGAGGTCCAGTCGCCCTGCCGCGCCAGCTTGCGACGGTCGGCCAGCCTGTACTCGTCCTCGGAATGGAATGCCGCGCGCCGCGTGATCGCGTTCAGCACACGCTCGACGCCCTCATCGTCCTCAATCAGCAGCTGTCCCGTGCTTGCGCCCATGAACACCTTGACGCCGCACACGCCGGCCATCATCTCCATCTCGTGGAGCATGTCCGTGTTGTCGTGCGTCGCCCCGGCATAGAAGGCATGGTCGGTGTGCATCCGGCCTTTTGCGCGGGCGAGCTTGTCGAGCATCATCTCGGGAGACGTGGTGGACGGATCAGTGTTCGGCATCTCGAACACGGTCGTCACGCCGCCAAGTGCCGCCGACCGCGACCCAGTCTCAAGGTCTTCCTTCCACTCCAGCCCGGGCTCGCGGAAATGGACCTGTGTATCGATCACGCCGGGCAGCACGTGCAGCCCATGCGCCTCGAACACCTCGCCTGCCTGCGTCGCTTCGAACGACCCGATCCCGGCCACCCGGCCGCCGGTCACCGCGACATCAGCAACGCCGAGACCGCCCGGCGTCGCCACCGTGCCGCCCTTGATGATCAGGTCAAATGTTTCGGCCATCGCCTGCTCCGGGAACCCTGGGGTGTATGGACCGGGGCCAGTTTCTGGCCAAGTGGAGGACCTGAATCAGAAGGGCGGCTGAAAAGCCGCCCCTCCTCCACCACCCGCGCCTTTGCCGGCGTCTTTCGGACACGTCTTGAGCGGGGGAAGGGCCAGTGACCCTTCTCTCCGCATCAGGTGTCCAATTCGTCGTGATACATGTCGCCCATCAGGGCTCCGTCGCCCGAACTCAAGACCTTGATGATCCAGGCCAGGACGGCGACCGCAATGACCGCCCAGTGCAGCGCAGGATTTTGCGCCGCTTCCACCATCAACTCCCACATGTCTCGCTGTTCTCCCGCGACTTCCGATGAACTTAGAGCAAGCGAATTAACGAAGCCTCTCGCAAAGCTTTCGCTCTGGTAAGCACGCCGGTTTTCGAGAAGTTTTTTGCAGCCGTCTGGCCCCAGTGCGCGTGATGCGAAGCGTTCTGCACATAATCCAACGTGTTTCCGATTCCGCAGTTCCGCTTGCCCTTGGAACAATTTCGATGGCACGACATCGCGATGTCGACAGGCTTGCGCAACAGCCCCCGCCCCGGCAAGGACCCTCCGGCGCCGCGCGCCTGGCAGCGCATGCTGTCAGGCCGCCGGCTTGACCTGTTGGATCCCTCCCCGCTCGACATCGAGATCGTGGACATCGCCCACGGCCTCGCACGCGTCGCGCGCTGGAATGGTCAGACCAAGGGCGACCACGCATTCTCTGTCGCACAGCATTCGGTGCTGGTGGAATCGCTTGTCCAGCAGATCTGGCCTGATGCGGATGGGTCCCACCTGCTCGGCGCGCTGCTCCACGATGCGCCCGAATATGTGATCGGCGACATGATCTCGCCATTCAAGAATGCGCTCGGCGTCGACTACCGCCAGTTCGAGTCCAGGCTCGAATCCGCCATCCGCCTGCGCTTCGGCCTGCCGGCAAGGATTTCGGCAGAGCTGAAGGCCCGCATCAAGCAAGCCGACCAGTCCGCCGCCTTCTACGAGGCCACCCGCCTCGCCGGCTTCGACATCGACGAAGCGCTGGATTTCTTTGGCGCCCCGCCCCCGGGGCCGGCGCCCGACATGACGCCGATGTCCCCGATAGACGCTCAGGCTCTGTTCCTGCGCAGATTCGAGGCGCTGCAGGGCGAGATCGACCGCGCTCGATAATGAGCATCCCGGATGTTGAGACATACCCCCACCCGTCCGCACCCTTTCAGGGGAGGATAGCCGGGAGTCTGTCTCAACGCTTCCCGGCTCAACCAAGCCACACTACCATTCGTCCATGACCATATGGATCTGCTCCCTCGCCGCCGCCCCCAAGCTGGCGCAAAAACTGCGCCCCTCGCGCATCGTCAGCCTGCTAAGCCCCTATGACACCTTCCCGGTGTTCGACGGCCTCGCGGCCGACCTTCACCTGCAGGTGCCAATCCACGATATCACCGCAGACATTGGCGAGTGGCGGGCGCCGGCCGCGTCCGACGCCGAACGGGTGATCCGCTTCGTGGAAGGCTGGGACCGCGCCGCTCCCATGCTGATCCACTGCTGGGCCGGCATCTCGCGGTCCACGGCCAGTGCCTTCATCACGGCCTGCCTTCACAATCCGGCCTCGGATGAAGAAGAGATCGCCCTCGCGATCCGCTCAGCCTCGCCCACTGCCTCGCCAAACCCGCGATTGGTGGGCTACGCCGATGCCCTGCTCGGCCGCGGCGGGCGCATGTCCAAAGCGGTGGAAACCATCGGGCGCGGCGCGGTTTCGGACGAGGCGCAAACCTTCTCGATCCCGTCCACCTTCGGCGGATCGCGATGAGCACGCCGATCGCCGTCGGCCTGTCGGCAGTGATCGTGGCGGCCGATGGCAAGGCGCCCTACGCTCTCGCGACCCGCCACGCCGATGGCGCGGCAGGCCTGCCCCACGGCCGGTTCGACCCGAAAGGCCACCGCACGTTCGAGCTTGGCCTGCGCGACTGGGTCCGCGCCCAGACCGGCTTCGAGCCCGGCTATGTCGAACAGCTCTACACATTCGGAGATCTCGGAAGAGAACTGCCGCAGGCTGATCTAGGCGATGCTCCTTCAGGCGCACGCCTGATCTCCGTCGGCTATCTCGGCCTGACGCCAGAGCGCACCGACATCTCAGCCTTCGACGCGGTCTGGCGCGACTGGTACCGCCACTTTCCCTGGGAAGATCACCGCGCCGGCCGTCCCACGCTGATCGACCAGGCGCTCGCGCCCGGCCTGCGCATATGGTCAGACAACAACGGCAAACAGGCCGCAGCCCAACTCGCGCGCGTGCAGCTGGCCTTCGGGCTCGACGGCCAACCGTGGATCGAGGAGCGCACACTCGAGCGGTACGAACTTCTCTACGAAGCAGGTCTCGCGCCCGAAGCCACACGCGACAGCGGCCGCAAGCCGCCCGCCCTTCCGGTTTCCGCACTTGGCGAACCGATGATCTCCGACCATCGCCGCATCCTCGCCACCGCCATAGGCCGCCTGCGCGGCAAGCTGAAATACCGTCCTGTCGTGTTCGAGCTGATGCGCGACAGCTTCACGCTCCTCGAACTGCAGAAGGTCGTGGAATCCATCCTTGGCCTCAGCCTCCACAAGCAGAACTTCCGCCGCTCCCTCGACCGCTCCGGTCTGGTCGTTGGCCTCGGGCAGACCACGCAGGCCACAGGCGGCCGTCCGGCGGAGCTTTTTCGCTTCCGCCGCGAAGCCCTCCGCAACGGCCACCTCTCGGGCGTGCAGACGCCGCGCGGCTGACGAATGGCGTCGCAACGAATCCCACTCGACGAAATGACGGTTTCATGAGAACCTACTTATACTCGATTTGAGTTTAAGTTGGCTATCAGATCGGATGAGCGGCTTTCAATTGAAAGCCATTTTTTCGCGCCCACTTTATGCTCAAGTTGAGCACAAGCTGGAGGGACCGTAATGGCCCGTGTCATCGAATTCGGCCCCGGCTGCGATATCCCCGCCGCCCGCCGCCGCCCCTCCGCCGCCGAACAGCGCGGCCTCGCCCATGACGCTGAGGTGAAAGCCGCGACGGACCAGCTCTATGAGGAGGTGAAGGACTTCATCACCCCGATGGAATGGCCCGCGGTCGCACCGCTGGTGCACCACATAAACCTTCTGAAGAAGGCGAAGAACGCCGTCGTCCTCGCGCACAACTACATGACGCCTGACGTGTTCCGGCTGGTCGGCGATTTCCGGGGTGACTCTCTGCAGCTCGCCCGCGAAGCCGCGCGCACGGATGCGAAAGTCATCGTTCAGGCCGGCGTGCACTTCATGGCGGAAACTTCAAAAATCCTAAGCCCGGACAAGACAGTGCTGATCCCGGACACCCGCGCCGGATGCTCGCTGGCCGCCTCGATCACCGGCGCCGACGTGCGCCTGATCCGTCAGCGCTACCCCCACCTGCCGATCGTCACCTATGTGAACACGACGGCCGATGTGAAGGCCGAATGCGACATTACCTGCACCTCGTCCAACGCGACGCAGGTTGTGGAGCACGTGGCGAAGGAATGGGGTGTCGACACGGTGATCATGGTGCCGGACGAATTCCTTGCCCGGAACGTGGCCGCCAACACAGACGTGAATATCATCGCTTGGGAAGGCCATTGCGAGGTCCACGAGAAGTTTTCCGGCGAGGATGTGCGGCAAATCCGTGACGCCCACCCTGGCGCGATTGTGCTCGCGCACCCGGAATGTCCACCGGATGTCCTTGAAGAAGCCGACTTTGCGGGGTCAACATCGGCCCTGTCGAGCCACGTGAAGGAATCAGGCGCCCGGAAGGTCGTTCTCCTCACAGAGTGTTCGATGAGCGATAATGTCGCCGCGGACAATCCCGGCGTGGAGTTCGTGAAGCCATGCAACCTCTGCCCGCACATGAAGCGCATCTCGCTGGAGAACATCTACGACGCGCTGGTGTCGATGAAGCACGAGGTCCTGGTCCCGGAGGACATCCGCATCCGGGCCAGGGCGGCGATCGACGCCATGCTGGCTCTGGGGGCGCCCGCGAAGTCGCCGAGGTTCAAGGTCGGGGACGGCGTACGGGTTCCGGTCGAGATCATATGAAACCGCGCGGCGTCATGCGCAGGCTCGCGGCCATCCTCGGCTGCTCGATCGCCCTCACGGCCGCGATGCCGGCGTTTGCCGACGACGTTGCCGGCGACTGGCTTTTCGACACATCCAAGTTTGCCGACGACTGCCAGATTTCAGGCCGCATCACGTTCACCCAGACCTCGGTCAAGAACACCTACAGCTGCGTGTTCGAGAGCGAGCAGATCTGCGGCAAGCTTAACTTTGATCTCTACATCCGCGTGCAGCAGAACTGCACGGCGCAGCGCATCGGCAAGCAGGTCGCGATCAAGTCGAGCGTCGGGAAAATTCTCGAAGTGCGGCCGGCTGGCTATCCAACGTCTTACCTCGCGGACAACTTCATCGTTCAGCTGTCCAACAACAAGCAGGAAATGAACGGCTCGCACTACGACGAACAACGTCAGCTCAAGGCGCGCTTCTGGCGCGACGTCGAGCTGATCGGATGACAATCATGGCGGGGATCGGATGAAGCACACGTCATCGCGGCGACTTCTCGCCAGCCTCGCCCTCGCCTGTATCCTGCCGCAGCCGGCATCAGCCGATCCGACGCCCCCATCGCCCGTGGGCGACTGGTCTTTCGTCACCGGGAAGATGGGAAACAGTTGCGTCCTCTCAGGCGAGATGTCGGTGACACGCAAGGCTGACAGGACACTTGCCTGCCGGTTCACTGCGGACTGGGCCTGCAAGGCCGGCATGATGAGGTCGGTCGAGACTATGCAATCCTGCACAGCGAAGCAGGCTGGCCAGGATATCGTCGTCACCAGCAAGATCGAGAAGATCACAAAGTCAGATCCTGCTGACCTGCTCGGCTACATGCGCGCCAACTACGCCCCCGACCATTTCAAGGTGAAGATCAACCCGCGCGGCGACGAGATGCGCGGACTTTTCCATTCCTACGGCCAGGCCGAAGTGGTCTTCCGCAAGCACCACGACCTGATCGGCTAGGCAGTGACGAACCGCGATATCCTCATCGTCGGCGCCGGGCTCGCCGGGCTGTTCCTCGCGCTCAAGCTGGCGCCGCGTCGGTGTACCGTCATAGCGCTTGCGCCGCTTGGACAGGCGGCTGCGTCGGCATGGGCGCAGGGCGGCCTCGCAGCGGCGCTGTCGCCAGAAGACGAACCAGCCCTGCACGCCTTCGACACGGTCGCCGCGGGCGCCGGCATTGTCGATCCGGTTGTCGCCCGCCTGATCTCGGAGGACGGACCCCATCGCGTCCGCGACCTGCTCGAACTCGGCGTCCCTTTCGATCGCACTGCCGAGGGCGAGCTCGCCCTGTCGCTCGAAGCTGCGCATTCTCGCGCCCGTGTCGCGCGCGTGTCCGGCGACCTCGCCGGCAAGGCGATCATGGAGGCGCTCAGCTACGCCGTCTCCGCCTCGGCCCATATCGAGGTGATTGAGCGCGTGAAAGCACTCGCGCTGCTTCAGGATGGCAATGGCCGCATCGCCGGGGTTCTGGCGCAGGATTCCGATGGTGCGGGCGTCGAACTTCGCGCGCGTGAAACTGTATTGTGCGCCGGCGGTTCTGGAGGCCTCTTCGCCATAACGACCAATCCACGCTCGTCACAAGGCGACGCCGTTGCAATGGCTTACACGGCAGGTGCGCTCATCGCCGATCCGGAGTTCGTGCAGTTCCACCCAACCGCCATCGACATCGGCCGCGATCCTGCCCCGCTTGCAACCGAAGCCCTGCGTGGCGATGGCGCAACTCTGATTGATCGCGACGGCCGCGCCTTCATGACGAGCTATCATCCGCTCGGCGATCTCGCCCCGCGCGACGAAGTTGCTCGCGCCATTCACTCCGAACGGCGCGCAGGACGCGGCGCGTTTCTCGATTGCCGCACGGCGATAGGGAGACATTTTCCGGAGCACTTTCCGACCGTGTTCGCCACCTGCCAGTCGGCCAACATCGACCCGCGCATCATGCCAATCCCTGTCGCGCCGGCGATGCACTATCACATGGGCGGCGTCGTCACTGACCTGTGGGCGAGGACCTCGCTCGAAGGCCTCTCCGCCTGCGGCGAGTCAGCGGCGACAGGCGCCCACGGCGCGAACCGTCTCGCCTCCAACTCTCTGCTGGAAGCCGTGGTCTTCGCCGAGCGCGCCGCGCGCCGCCTGAAGGGCGCAACCCTGACAGATGCGGGCGACGCGACCGCCATTGCACCACCGGAACTCAACGAGCTGTCGCTGGTCGAGCTGCGCAAGCGCATGCATGGCCAGGTCGGCGTTGTGCGCGACGCTGCAGGGCTGGGCGCCACGCTCGACTGGCTCACGGCCGCGCATGCTAATGTCGGCCCTGCGCGCGCGATCATTGCAGCCCGCCTCATCACGGCTGGCGCCCTGGCGCGACAGGAAAGCCGCGGCGGCCACTACCGCAGCGACTACCCGGAGACTGCCGCGCCCCATCGCACTTTCATCCGCCGGGGCGAAGACGGCCTGCCCCTGATCAACCACGCGGCAACCGCGGACGGAGACACGATGTGAGCGACAGACTGCCCATCCCGCCCCTTCCCGACGTGGTGATCGAACCTATCGTTCGCCTGGCCTTGACCGAAGACTTCGGCCGCGGCGGCGACATCACGACCGATGCTGTTATCCCGGCAGATACCCGTATGCGCGCCGTCATCGATGCGCGCGAGCCCGGCATCGCCGCAGGATATGACGCCGCACGCCTTGCGTTGCGCCTCGTCGACCCGTCCGCGACCTGGACCACGCTCACGGAAGAAGGCGTCGCGTTTGACAAAGGCGCCGACCTGATCCGCATCGAAGGCTCCGCGCGTTCGATCCTGATGGCTGAGCGCGTGATGCTCAACTTCATCGGCCCCCTCTCGGGAGTCGCGACGCTGACCTCGAAGTTCGTCGCTGAAACAGCCGGCACGAACGGGAAGATCACCTGCACGCGCAAGACAACGCCCGGCTTCCGCGCGCTTGAGAAGCGCGCCGTGCGGCTCGGCGGCGGCGTGAACCATCGGCTCGGCCTCGACGATGCCATCCTCATCAAGGACAATCACATCGCAGCCGCCGGCGGCGTTGGCCGCGCGCTCGAACGCGCGCGTGCGGCGGTCGGCCACCTGCGGGCCATCGAGATCGAGGTCGATCGTATCGACCAGATCCACGAAGCGCTGCCCTTCAAGCCGGACGCCATCCTGCTCGACAACATGTCGACGACAATGCTCAGGGAGGCTGTCGCGCTCATCGCTGGACGCGCCAAGACTGAGGCCTCGGGCGGCGTACGCCTCGATACGGTGAAAGCCATCGCGGCGACGGGCGTGGACTTCATTTCCGCAGGCGCGCTAACGCACTCTGCGGTGAACCTTGATGTCGGCCTGGACTATGAGAGCTAGAGAGGCTGGCCGTCCGTCTCGTCGTCTGCGACGGGAACGCGCGCCACGTTCTCCGGCTCGACCGAAATCGTGATCAGGGACTGCAGCGCCTCTGGCGCCACATCGTCCAGGCCGGCCTCGATCGTCGCGCCGTCGTCGAGCACAATGATCGAACGTTCGCCATGACGGCTGGCGTCCAGCGCAACACGCGCGTCGTGCCATTCCCTGGATGTCTTCGGGAAGCGGTAGAAGATGTGCGTCCCGATGGTCGCGGTCTCCACCAGGCCGGGCGCCCAGTACGGGTTCACATAATCGGTATGGTAGTGCGTGGCCTTGTTGGTGATCGGCGTGTTGAGGCCAAGCAAGACATGCAGCGCGACGTTCTTCGCCCGATCCCAGGCGAGACCGGCAGGCTTGTTCCGCACTGAACCATCGCAGGTGAAGGTGAACTGACAGCCCGTATCGCGATATTGGCCCTGATAGACCACTTCGCAGATGGATTTCGGGAAGCGCGGGTCGCGCACCCGGTTCATGACGACTTCGGCAACCGCCATCTGCCCCGCTGTGTCTTCCGAGCGCGCCTCGTAATAGACGGCGCGCGACAGGCAATCGAGTTGGCGATCGGCGCCGGTGAATGCGCCAAGATCATCGAGCGTGAATGATAGCAGGCCTTCGAGGGCCAGATTGTCCCGGGCGCGCAGGGTCATGCCGCCGATAAGGTCGGCGACGGACGCTTCGTCGGCGTCCTCAATCATGTCCGTGGGTTCGGAGCCGTAAGAGGCGGGGATCAGCAGGGCGGACGCGTCGGCCCTGTTGGAGAACATGCCGGGACGCAACGTGGGCGCGTACGTGTCGGCCGCGATCGACTCGGCGAGGACGGCGGCTTCGTTGAGATAGACTTCCTGAGATTTCTGGACGTCGAAGCGATGGGCGACGAGCGGCCCGCCGAGCGCGAATGCGGCGGCGCAGGCGCCGACCGTGAGGGTACGCTGACGCGTCTGGCGTTTGTCGGTAACCGACATGCTCGTCCACCACCATGAGACAGCTTTGGTCGCCGCCTTCAGATGAGCAAGCATAGGTCCGAGAGCTTTCGCGAGGTTTAACACCCCAGTCATCCCTTTACCTTCGTTAACCGAAAATCCGGTCCGGACGCCCGCGCGCGCCCAAAATCGACACTCCAACCAACACCCGTCGCGTATTCGTTTTCTGTAGCTGTGCGACCCAGCCGCCCTATCCGGGCCTTTGATACGGGGC
The DNA here is from genome assembly GCA_022844475.1 of Hyphomonadaceae bacterium. Lineage (GTDB taxonomy): Bacteria > Pseudomonadota > Alphaproteobacteria > Caulobacterales > Hyphomonadaceae > UBA7672. The sequence continues at coordinate 24,731 of JALHLR010000035.1, forward strand.
AACCCCGCCCTCGAGACCATCCGCATGCCGCAAATTGTGCGCCACGCGAAACACGCCAGCAGCCGTTCAACCACGGGGCGAGCGGTTAACTATCGGCGTTTACGAATTGCCTCTCGATTCAAGCCCGTCCGGCCGGATCGAAAATTCGACATAGGGCTGGGGGGTGTTTGGGCAACACCCCTCCGGATTCCCGCTAACGCTGTTTTGACCCGGATTTATAGACGGACGCTACGGAAACCGACTCTTGTGGATATGTCGCTCTGAACCGGCCTCGCCGTCGAACGCGGCTAGGCGAGCAGCCGCGCCTGCGTCCGCAATTGATCCCAAGGGCCGGCAATCGCCAGCGTGATGCCCGGCCGCTGGATGTTGATGAACAGCGTGCCGCCATCCGGCGAGAAGCACGCCCCACAAATCTCGGACTTCTCTGGACCAGCGCTTCTGGCCAGCGTGTAGATCACGCCGTCCGGCGTGATTGCGCGCACATAATTGTCGCCGCCGCCATCTTCGCACACGATCAGATCGCCGCGCGGGCTGGCGACGATGTTGTCGCACTTCTCGAAGTCAGACTGCCCCCCGCTCTCGGCAAACAGCACGAGATGCGCAGGCGCATCGCTCTCGCGCGAAGTCCCTTCATACCGGCTCGGGATGTAGCGGAAGATTTGCCCCATCTGTGCGGGGCCGCCGGAGGTGCAGGCGAAGTAGATCGCCGCGCCCTGCGGCTCAAGCGCGAAGGCCAGCCCTTCGCCACGCGCAAAGATCGCCGCTCCCGCTTTCCTCCCCCGCAGGCGCAGGTCGCCATCAGGCGCCTCGACATCCGCCATGTCGATCCAGCGCACGGCATAGTCGCGGTTCGGCAAGATTCGGAGCGACATGTCCCCGCCCTTGTCAGCCGGCCAGTTCCGGGTGTCGGCTCCGGCCTGCTCCACGAGCGCAAGAGCCTGCAGCCTGCCGCCCCTTGCCAGTTCATCGCGCGAAGCCGGCAGGAAGCGATAGAATAGCGAGTCGCCGGTGTCCTCGGTGAGGTAGACGATGCCGGTAGCCGGATCGACAGCTGCGGCTTCATGATCGAACCGGCCCATCGCTCTAAGCGGCACGGGATCGACCGGACCTTTGGCGGAAGCCGACACGTCGAAGACAAAGCCATGCGACTTGCTGGCATTGGGGCCTGCAACCATGTCGTTCTCTTCGCAGGACAACCAGGAGCCCCACGGCGTCGGCCCGCCAGCGCAGTTGACTGCCGTGCCCGCGAGCGACAGGTGCGTCCGTTCAACCCGCATCGATGTGAGGTTCACCATAGCAGTCGTCGTGCCGCCAGCGAACGGCCTGCCCGATGGTGCGAGATCGTAGACACGCTCGCGGGCAATCTTCTGGACGCGGCCATAGTCGGCGCCGAAGGCGGAGACCGTCGACGTCGCCCCGAGTTCGTGATTGCGGACGAGAATGCAGCGCGACGGATCGCCCTCCACCGGGAACGCCGCCATGCCATCGTGATTGCCCGGTTCGAGCAGGCCATCCGCCATCTCGTCGCCCGCACGCGACAAAACCGTATAGGAAAGCCCCGGCGCGAGATCGAGCAGCCCCTTGGGGTCAGGCGTGAGCGTCATGGCGGATACGCGTTGGCGGACCAGCGGCCGCGCCTCTCCACCTGTCACGCACCCGCCGAGCAGCTGCAGAGCAGGTGCCGCGATCGCGACGCTGGCGGCGGAACGGATGAGACTGCGGCGGGACAGGTGCATGCGTCATTCTCCTGGGCACGATTTCTCATACCGCGTCCCGGCGACGCCTCAGCATGAAGATTTTGTGGCGTTTGCCTCTAGCGCTTGTTTGCCAGAGCCGCATGCGCCGCCGCGAGCCGCGCCACAGGCACGCGGTAGGGCGAGGCCGACACATAATCGAGCCCCACTTCCTCGAAGAAGAACACGGACGCGGGATCGCCGCCATGTTCGCCGCAGACGCCAAGCTTGATGCGCGGCCGCGCCGCCCGCCCGCGCTCGCAACCCATCCGCACCAGTTCGCCCACCCCATCGCGGTCGATCGAGACGAACGGGTCCTTCTCGTAGATGCCCTTCTCTTCGTACACCTTGAGAAAGCGAGCCGCGTCATCGCGCGAAATGCCGAGCGCGGTCTGCGTCAGGTCGTTGGTGCCGAAGGAGAAGAACTCCGCCTCCTCCGCGATCTCGCCGGCCCGCAGCGCGGCGCGCGGCAGTTCGATCATCGTGCCGACGAGATACTCCACCTGCGCCTTGCGCTCCTGGAAGACACGCTCGGCCGTCTGCACCACGATGGCGCGCATCAGCTCCAGCTCGCGCTTTGTCGCCACAAGCGGGATCATGACTTCCGGCACAGGCGCGTTGCCTGTCTCCTTCGCCACATCCAGCGCAGCCTCGAAGATGGCGCGCGCCTGCATCTCGTAGATTTCGGGGAAGGTGACGCCAAGCCTGCACCCACGATGCCCCAGCATCGGGTTGGACTCGTGCAGCTCCTCCGCCCGCGCCTTCAGCACCTCCGCCGAAATGCCGGACTGCTTCGCAACCTCTGCAATGTCCTCGTCCTTGTGCGGCAGGAATTCGTGCAGCGGCGGATCAAGCAGACGGATCGTGACCGGCAGGCCCGCCATGATGCGGAATATCGCCGCGAAGTCCGCGCGCTGCATCGGCAGCAGCTTATCGAGCGCCCTGCGCCGTCCGGCTTCCTTCTCCGCAAGGATCATCTCGCGCACGACCGGGATCCGCTCCGCATCGAAGAACATGTGCTCCGTGCGGCAAAGGCCGATGCCCTCCGCGCCGAACTTGCGCGCCGTCTCCGCATCCAGCGGCGTCTCGGCATTGGCCCGCACCTTCATCCGGCGCACCGAATCCGCCCAACCCATCAGCACGCCAAAGTCGCCGCCCAGCGCCGGCTCAACCATCTTTACCGAGCCGACCAGCACTTCGCCCTTGGCGCCATCGACCGTGATGATGTCGCCCTTCTTCAGCGTGCGCGAGCCGACGCGGACAACGCCCTTCTCCACGTCGATCTGCAGCGAGCCTGCGCCACACACGCATGGCCGCCCCATGCCACGCGCCACAACAGCCGCGTGCGACGTCATCCCGCCACGGGCGGTCACGATGGCCTTGGCCGCGTGCATGCCCTGGATGTCTTCCGGGGACGTCTCGATGCGCACCAGGATCACAGGCTTGCCAGCGCCCGCGAGCACCACCGCCTCAGCAGGATCGAACACAACCTGCCCCACAGCCGCGCCTGGCGATGCCGGCAGGCCCTTCACGAACAGGTCGCGCACCGCGTCCTTCGCGATGGTCGGGTGCAGCAGCTGGTCAAGCTGCGACGGATCGAGCCGCAGCACAGCCTCGCGCTCCGTGATCAGCCCCTCGCGGCACATGTCGACCGCAAGCTTCAGCGCCGCCTGCGCCGTGCGCTTGCCGCCGCGGGTCTGCAGCATGTAGAGCACGCCCTGCTCCACCGTGAACTCGATGTCCTGCATGTCGCGATAGTGGCGCTCGAGCCGGTCGGCCACGGCGATCAGCTGCCCATAGACTTCCGGCATCGCCTCTTCGAGCGACAGGTCTTCCGACTTGAGATCAGCCTTGCGCGAGTTGGAGATCGGTGCAGGCGTGCGGATGCCCGCCACCACATCCTCGCCCTGCGCATTGACGAGATACTCGCCATAGAAGCGCTTCTCGCCGGTCGATGGATCACGCGTGAAGGCGACGCCCGTGGCTGAGCTCTCGCCCATATTGCCGAACACCATCGACTGCACGTTCACCGCCGTGCCCCAGCTCTCCGGAATGTCGTTCAGCCGGCGATAGGTGATTGCGCGATCGTTCATCCAGCTGGCGAACACTGCGCCGATGGCGCCCCACAACTGGTCCTTCGGCTCCTGCGGGAAAGGCCGCCCGGCCTTCTTCTCCACGGCCTTCTTGTAGAGCGCGATCACCTCGATCCAGCTCTCCGCGCCGAGATCGGTGTCGAAGTTGAAGTCGCGGCTTTCCTTGTAGTCGTCGAGAATATGCTCGAACTCGTCGTGCGAGACGTTCAGCACGACGTTGGAGTACATCTGGATGAAGCGGCGATAGCTGTCATAGGCAAAGCGCCGGTCGCCCGAGAGCTTCGACAGCCCCTCCGCCGTCTGGTCGTTGAGACCAAGGTTCAGCACCGTGTCCATCATGCCCGGCATCGACGCGCGCGACCCCGAACGCACCGAGACCAGCAACGGATTGCGCACGTCGCCGAACTTCTTGCCCGTCCGCCCCTCGAGCGCCTTCAGCGCATCGTTGACCTGGCCTTCAAGGTCTTCCGGGTACCTCCGCTTGTTCTTGTAGAAGACCGTGCAGACCTCGGTCGTGATGGTGAAGCCTGGCGGCACGGGCAGGCCCAGCTTCGACATCTCGGCAAGGTTGGCCCCCTTGCCCCCCAGCAGGTTCTTCATCGACGCATCGCCATCCGAGGCTCCGCCGCCGAAATCATAGACCCACTTGGTGGCGAGTTGGCTCATGCTGGTCGTCCGCTCTGCTTGTCGTCCCTGAAGCGCGCAGCGCTATCCGGGACCCATTCATCTGCTTGTTCCTGCCGTCCGATGGTTCCAGGCTCTCCGCTTAGCTGGGGCCGGGATGACAATCGAGGGCTAGCCTTCGATCTTGCTGAAATCCGCCACGCGCCCGAGCGCGTCGCGGATCTGCGAAAGTATCCTCAGCCGGTTCACCCGAACATCCGCGACGTCCGCATTCACTGTAACCTTGTCGAAGTAGGCGTCCACCGGCCCGCGGAGCCTCGACAGCGCCCGCATGGCGCCCGCGAAATCCTCGCGCTCCAGTGCAGATGTAGCCTCCGGCGCCGCACGGCCAAGCGCCGAGACGAGCGCATCCACCTCCGGCGGATCTCCCGGCATGGAGATACCCTGCCCGGAGTAGGATTTCCCGTCCTTCTTCTCCTCGATCGCCAGGATGTTCGCCGCGCGCTTGTACCCCGCGAGCAGGTTCTTGCCGTCCTCGGTCGCAAGGAACTCACCCAGCGCCTCTACACGCTTCACGATGAGAACAAGGTCATCCTCGCCCAGCGCAAACACCGCATCGATCAGATCATGCCGCGCGCCCTGTTCGCGGAGGTGCACTTTGAGGCGGTCCGCGAAGAACGACATCAGGCTCGCGTGGATGTCGGCCCACTTCTCGTGGATCCCAAGTGAGTGAGCGCCCTCAGCGCCCAGGTTCTGCACTTCGAGGACTTGAAGCGCCCCATTCAGTGTGTCGATCAGACCAAGTCGAAGTTCGTTCTCCAGAACGATCCGCACGAATCCGAGAGCCGCTCTGCGCAGCGCAAACGGGTCCTTGGAGCCCGTAGGCTTTTCATCGATCGCCCAGAACCCGACCATTGTGTCGAGCTTGTCCGCCAGAGCCACGGCTGTTCCGACCGGTCCACCTGGCACGGTGTCTCCCGGCCCCTTCGGTTTGTAGTGATCGCGCACAGCATCCGCGACTGCCTGTGGCTCCTTTTGGAGCGTAGCATAGTACCGCCCCATCACGCCTTCGAGTTCCGCAAACTCGCCGACCATGTCGGAAACGAGATCGCACTTCGCCAGTTTCGCTGCCCGATCCGCCTGCGTCGGATCAGCGTCAACCTTCGGCGCTACCCGTCTTGCTAGCTCCATAACGCGCTCGGCTTTAGCCTTCACCGTGCCCAGCTTCTCGTGGAACACGATGTTGCCCAGCTTCTCGAAGCGTGACTCCAGCGAGACCTTCCGGTCATTGTCCCAGAAGAACCGCGCATCGTTCAGGCGCGCCGACAGCACGCGCGAATTCCCCTCGGCGATCTTCTTGCCGCCATCGGCTGCATCGAGGTTCGCCACCACGATGAACTTCGGCGCGAGCTGACCCTCGCCTTTCGCCGGATCGCGCACCGCGAAATACTTCTGGTGCGTGCGCATCGACAGCTTGATCACTTCCGGCGGCAGGTCGAGGAACGACTTGTCCATGTCGCCGATGATGACGACCGGATGCTCCGCCAGCCCGGCCACCTCCTCCAGCAGGCCGATATCCTCGACCAGCTCCAGGTTCTGCGCCGCGCACAGCTGCTTTGCGTCGGTGAGGATGATCTCCTTCCGCTCATCGCGGTCGATGATCACGCGGCCCTTGTTCTTCAGCACGTCGGCATAGTCGTCGAACCGGCGCACCTTGAACGGCCCGCGTCCCATCACGCGATGGCCCTCGGTCTCGTTACCCGAACGGATGCCCTCGATCTCGAACGGCACGACCTCGGCATCGAATGTGCAGAGTATGCGGCTGATCGGGCGCACCCAGCGCAGGTCTCCCGTCCCCCAGCGCATCGACTTCGGCCAGTGGAAGCCGCGGATGATCTGCGGCACGAGCACGGCGATCACATCCGCCGTCTGCCGGCCCGACTTCCGCACATGCGCGACATACACCCGCCCCTTCTTGGGCACGTCATGCACATGCGCCTGGCTGATGTCCGACAGCCCGGCCTTCTTGAGAAATCCCTGGATCGCCGCGTCTGGCGCACCTTCCTTCGGCCCGATCACATCCTCGACCACATCTGCCGATTTAACGGGCAGGCCTTCAACAACGGCAACCAGCCGCCGCGGCCCTGAAAAGCCCTTGATCCCCTCAGGCATCAGGCCCGCCGCCGTCAGCCCGTCCATCAGGGCCTTGACGAGATCGCCCTCGGCCTTCGCCTGCATGCGAGCCGGGATTTCCTCTGACAGGATTTCAAGCAGTAGCTGGGGCATGCCGACTTTCGCGTTCCGTTGGGTGGGGAGTGCAGTGGAATGGAGGGAATTTCAAGGGAGAAGACGGCAGCCCTGCCCCTGCCACGAGCAGTTGCGGCCGGAAGAATCCCGTCATTATGTGCCCGCGCTTGAATCGCGAGGTTGCGCATGTGCCGGGCTGTTTTTCTACCATTGGTGGCGCTTTTGCTGACCACTCCCTCCAACGCCCAGAAGCCGGGCAATTGGGGGTATCTCGAGACCGCCGACGGTGTGATCGGATGGGGCGACATCGCGGCTGAAGGCCAGGTCGCGATGGCCCGCCGCTTCATTCTCACGAGGGCGCCAAGGTCGACGCCGATGGGCGTGGTCCAGTGGATGTCTCACCCGGTCACCCTCGACTGCCAGACCGGTACATTCACGCAGAATGCTGGCGAATATCTCGCTCTGGATGGAACCTCCCTCGGCAAGTCCTTGGGCCACCCCCTCGAGACCATTTCGGAAGGTTCGGCCGAAGCCATGCTCAGGCCATCCATCTGCGAAGGACGCGCCATTGAGGGCTCAAAGGTTGCGGCAAGTCGCGAAGAGGCGATGGAAAAATCCCGCGCCATCGTCGCCCCACGCGCCCAGTGAGGGCGGGGGTGGCGGGCTAGTCGACCCGCTTCTCGGGCGCTGGCGTCTCAGACAGCAACGGCCTCAGCCACTCTGCCTGCACAGCGTCCATCTGCGGCAACATCACCCGCGTCGTGTAGTGGCCGAACAGCTGGTCCCCGCCCATGAAGGCCCAGTCGACGATCTGGCTCTCCTGGAAGTCGATAATCGCGTGTTCCTTCAGATCGCCAAGAAAGCGCGGCTGCACCGACAATTCACCGACAATCCTGTCCGGAGCGCGGGCCACGTTCTCTACCCACGCCTCCTCGACGCCGGGCTGCCCGTCACGGCGCGGAAAGGCAGCCTTCAGGGAGAAATCGTAGTCGCCCTCTTCCGGCTGCGTGAACCGCTCCCAGAAAACCGGAAGACTGCCGCGCGCCGCGTCCTTCGCCGCCGCAAGCTCCCGCTGATAGGCCGCCTCGGGATCGTCCACCTGTCCGGAGCAGGCCACAAGCGCCAGACCAACCAGCGCCACCAGAATCCTCACGGGGTCGCGCCGGCGGTGGGATCGGTGACCTTGATCTCGAACAGCTTGGGCCACAGCTTGCCGGTCACGTAGAGCTTGTCGTTCGCCTTGTCCCACGCAATGCCGTTCAGCACGTCGGTCTTCTGCCGTTCAGCGGGCGTGAGCAGATTCCGCAGCAGCAACACGCCCGTCACCTTGCCTGTGGCCGGATCGATCCGCACGATGCGATCGGTCTCGAACACGTTCGCCCAGATCTCGCCCTTCACGAACTCCAGCTCGTTCAGCTTTGCCACAGGCTGGCCATTCATCGTCACGTCGATGCGGCCAGTCTCCTGCAATGTCGCCGGATCCAGCTTGCGGATCTGGTGCGTCCCGTCGCTCATGTAGATCTGGGTGTCGTCTCGCGTCAGGCCCCAGCCCTCGCCCTGATAGGTCCACTCGCCTTCCTTCGCGAGCGTCTCCTTGTCGAGAATGAAGCCCTTCTGGTGGCGCCAGGTCAGCGTGATGACGCGGTCATCCCAAACCACCATGCCCTCACCGAAATACTGTGGTTCGATGACGTGCTCCTGCTGCACCGCGCCGGTCTTCAGATCGACCTTGCGTACCCAGGAGGTGCCCTCCTGCCCTGTGCTTTCCCACAGCTGGCCATCCTCGATCAGCAGGCCCTGCGTGAACGCCTTGGGATCATGCGGATAGGTCGCGACCACCTCGTAGGAAAAGGCAGGCATCGTGGGCGCCGCGACAACGGGCGCCGGCGCAGGCCCGGATGCGGGCGAGCAAGCGGAAGCGGCGAGCAAGGCGGTTAGAAGCAGGGTTCTCATGACCCTGCTTCTAACGCGATGCGATTTCCCGCGCCAGCGTATCGATCACTGGGCCTGCGGCGGCTGGCGCGGCCCCGGAGGGGCGTGCGCCGGCAGGGCGGGCAGATTGCCGACCATGCCATTGGGCAATGCCTTGGCCCGCGCCGCCTTGAAGGCGGGCCGGGCCTCGATGCGGGTGCGCCATTCAGCGATTCTCGGGAACTGGTTCTTGTCGACGATGTTCAGAGCCGTCGCGAAATTCAGCGGAAACACCATCATGATGTCAGCTGCCGAAAACTCCGAGCCTCCGAACCAGAGATGCTTTGAGAGGTAGTTCTCGGCGTACTGTACGACCTGTTCGGAATCGACCAGCGGCGAGCGCGAGGTCGGCGGCCTGATCTGCCAGACGCGATAGTCGGCGATAACGCGCGAGGCCAGCGAGCCTTCCGCGTAGTGCATCCATTTCAGATGTTCCGGGTAGTCGGGCGAGCCCAGCGGCGGCGTCAGCTTGCCTGGCGCATAGCGGTTGATGATCGTCTCGATGATCGCGCCGGATTCGACGAGCACCTGATCGCCGATCGTTACGGTCGGCGCAACCGGCATCTCCGGATTGATCGCGCGGATCGGCGCCATCGAGCCGGCAAGATCGCCCTGCTTGAACTTCAGCGTGTAAGGCAGGCCCAGCTCTTCCATCAGCCAGACGATCCGTTCCGACCTGCGCCCCTCGAGGTGGTAGATCGTGATCTCCGGCATTGCCATGGCGGCCTGCGCCGAGCCGGCAGGCTGCATCCCCGACGAACCGGTGGCGCAACCGGCAAGCATCACTGCCGCAAGCGCGGCACCGAACAGAATTTTCATCACGTCTCTCCCGGAACTATAGCTACACCCGGCCTAGCACGCGACCCTGCCTGCCGCCTAGCGCGGCGGCGGCCGCGCTTCGTCCGGCAATGGCACGGGCGGATTGAGCATGCCGTTCGGCCGCGCCGTCGCGACCATGCGCTTGTAGGCAGGACGCGCATGCATCCGCTGCAGCCAGTCGAGGATTTTCGGGTAGCGCTCACTGTCGACGATGTTCAGCAGCAGCGTATAGCGCAGCGCGAATTCCATCATGATATCAGCCGAAGTGAACTCCGCGCCGCCGAAATAGGGGTTCTTCGCAAGCCAGTCCTCCGCAAAGCGAATGACGTTTTCAGAATCGACCAGCGGCGATCGCCGCTCCGGCTGCTTGATCTGCCAGACATTGTAGTCTGTCCCCACGCGCGGCAGCAGCGAGCCCTCGGCGTACTGGTACCAGATCTGGTGCCAAGGATAGTCCTTGCTGTCGAGCGCCGGCATCAGCTTGCCGGGCGCATGACGGCGCTGGATCACGTCGATGATCGCGCCGGATTCCATCAGCACCTGATCGCCGTAGACCAAGGTCGGCGCTGTCGGCATGCCTGGGTTCACCTTGCGGATCTCCGCGAGCGACGCGCCAAGGCTGTTGTTCACGAACTTGAGCTCATAGGGAAACCCCAGTTCCTCCATCAGCCAGACGACGCGCTCCGACCGGCGCCCCTCAAGGTGATAGATCGTGATGGGCGGCATCGGCGTCGCCGCCTGAAGCACGGGCATATCCATCCGCGCGTCCGGCGCCGACATCGACGCGCAACCAGCAAGTGTTGGCAGCATCGCAGCGACAGCAAGCAGCATCTTCATGGTAGACCTCCCTTGCGCTCGCCCCTTGCTTGCGAGTCGTCGCCACCTGTTAGACTGCGCCGGACCAACGCGATAGCTGCCCCGAAATCGCTTCCCCATTCTGCGATCAGCCTCTTGCCAGGCGGCGCGAAAAGCGCATCCGTCTACACCGTCAACATCGGAGATATGCGTGGCGACGTTTCAGGACGGACTTCTCAAGGGCAAGACGGCCTTCGTCGCCGGCGCATCCAGCGGCATCAACCTCCAGATCGCAACACGCCTCGCGCAGGCAGGCGCAGCTGTCACCGTCCTCTCCCGATCGCCCGACAAGATCGAGGCGGCCGCTGCAGGCATCCGCGCAACCGGCGCTGAATGCATCGGCATCCCGCAGGACGTCCGCGATCATGAGGGCGTCGGTGAAGCCTTTGCAAAGTCGGTCGCCGCCCACGGCCCCATCGACATCATCGTCTCGGGCGCAGCGGGCAATTTCGTCGCCCCGTTCAACGGCATTTCCTACAACGGTTTTCGGGCCGTGATCGATATCGACCTTGTCGGCTGCTACAATGTGATGAAGCAGGGCTTCCCCCACCTGCGCACGCCGGGTGCATCCGTCATCACGATTTCAGCCCCGCAGGCGATCCATCCCTATCCTATGCAGGCGCACGTCAACGCAGCCAAGGCCGGCGCAGACATGCTCGTGAAGACGCTTGCCGTCGAATGGGGCCCGCTCGGCGTGCGCGTGAACTCGATCATACCGGGGCCCATCGCAGACACCGAAGGGATGGCCCGCCTCGCGCCCAATCCCGAAGCCATGGCGAAGAGCGCAAAGAGCACGCCAATGCAGCGGCTCGGCACTAAGGACGAAGTGGCCGACCTCGCCCTCTTCCTGTGCTCGGACGCCGCCGCCTACATCACGGGCGCAATCATCCCGTGCGATGGCGGCCTCTGCCTCCTTGGCGCCGGCCGCGTCGGCGCGGATCGCTGAGATCGGAAAACCGACCCGCAGTTCATGGACTCAAGGCACGGAACATAGCGCAGCGCCTGCGTGACGCTTGAATGGGCGTGTTGCCCGATCACGCCTGCCAAGTTCTCGTCAATCGAAGAACGGATCTTTGGCTGAGGCGCGCCCTGACACGGTTTCCGCCTCAACGGCAGCAGGTGACCCAACATGCCGGTCGCGTCCGCGCGTCGCAAAGCGTATCGCCACGCGCAACACGATCGCTATCCCCAGAGGCGCCAGCACCATCCACCATTCCGGCTTCAGCGGGTCGTCCATTGCGAAACCGAACCCGATCAGCGCAAGCGCTGACATAAGATAGAACCCCTTCAGCAGCATGCGCAGCGGCTTACCTCGCCAGGGAAACCATCCGAGCACGATGCCAACGGCCAGCAAGCCGAGAAACGCCATCGCGAACCATCCGACCCAGTGAATGTCCAGCGCGCCCATCGTGCCTACGATGGCGATGCACGCAGCCACGCAGCCCAGCCCGAGCAGGTGCAGCACGATATGATAGACGACCTTCAACGCCCCTGCTCCCTCCGAGCACGCCGCAATCCGGACTCGACAGCCACAACAACACCCCCGCCCGCAAGATAGGCCGCCATTTCGAGCATGTCGAACGCACCGCCAAGGACAACGCGTGCGAACTGGTTGTCAGCAAGACCAAGCGCGCCAAGCAGATTGAACGCCTGCGCTACCTCGATGACAAGCGCGATCCCCAGCGCAAGGCCCAATGCGGACGCCACACCCAGCGGCGTCGCAGCCCGCAGCACCGCATAGACCAGCATCACCGCAAGGACGTCTCCAAGATACGGCCGCACGAACCGGTCCCTAACGAACAGTGCAATCACCACTTCGACGACGAACAGGAAAATGGCCGCGACTGCGTAGGCTTTGCGCATGTCTGATTGTCTTGTGTCGACGGGGGCGGCTTCACGCAGTTCCTGGCGACAACCGCTAGG
>JALHLR010000036.1 GCA_022844475.1 Hyphomonadaceae bacterium
GCGCTGGTTCTCCATGCCGAAATCGTGGGAGCGATGCTCGACGAACATGTCCCACTCTTCGAATGAGCCTTCGTCGAGCAGCAGCGCAATCCGCTCACGCGCGGTCAGCTTGCCCTTGGAGTGCTGGCTATCGATGCGCTTCTGGCCACCGCCGAGCTTGGCGGCTACCCGCTTCTTCTCAAGCGCGGCGACGATATCTTTCATGGGTGAGGCCCCGATTTTTGCGGATGCGAGATAAGCGGCGCTTGCCGGTCAGCGCAAGCGCCGCTTTGTCTATGCTGGAACAGCCTAGTTCCGGATTCTGACGCCCATGGTCACGTTCAGTGGCTCGCCGGGGAAGTAGCGATCCTGACCCTGTGCGAAATCGGCGCGGTCGGCGTAGCGTTCGTCGGTGATGTTTCGCACGATAGCGAAGGCTTCCAGCGCATCCGAGAAGCGCCACGCGCCGCGCAAATGGCCGATAAGATGTCCGTCATAGGTCGCAGTGTTGGCGGCGTTGGTGAAGTACTCGCCAACGTACTCCGCACTAAGGCCGAGCGAAAGGTTGCTGCCGACCCAGCTGAGTCCGGCATCAGCCAACCATTCAGGCGCAGTGTCGATTTGGTTGCCGTCCACGATGTCCTCGGCCGCAACAGCGACGTTGCGGTTGAAGTCGTACTGCTGATCCGACCACGCTGCGCTGGCATTCCATGCGAGATCGCCGCCAGCGATCTCCCCGAGCGCGCCCGACAGCGACGCCTCGACGCCGAGGTGGCTTGTCTTGCCATCGGGAACGTTGAGCCCGTCGGAATCGCGAAAGAAGAAGTTGTCCTTGTTCATCTGGTAGACGGCCACGTCGTAGTTGATGCCGGCAAACACCCCGCGAGCGCCCGCCTCGTAGCTGTCCAGAGTCTCGACGTTGAGACGCTGGATCGTCTGCAGGTTCTGCAGGCGGTACTGGTCCGATGTCTGCGGCGCACGCTCACCGCGCGCATAGTTCGCGTACAGGACCAGATCTTCCAGACCTGTGTAAGCAACGCCAACCTTGGGCGTGAGTAGCTCAAACTCGTCCGTGCGGCTCGGCGCAACGCGGAAGCGGCCGCGCGTGCCGGGGGCGACGTTGGTCGTGTAATCCCACTGGTGCGCCTCGCCGCGCAGTCCGGCGAGCAGGCTCCAGCCCGGCGCGAAACCCCAGTCGACCTCCGCGTAGAGCCCCGTCGTCCAGGTTTCGACATCGTAGTCGTAGTGCACGCCTTGCGGGAAAGTAGGGTTGAGAGGATTGACGCCGCCGAAACTGGGCCGTGTCTGAATTTCGGAAAGGTAGCCGTCAGCGACCTGAAAGTCGCCACCGATCGACCAGCGGACATCGTCCGGACCAAACTCGTAGCGCGCCATCACACCTAGCTGGTCGTGGCCATTCCTTTCGGTCGACTGATCCGGAAGGAAGTGCTGGATAAAGGTCATGCGCTGCACCGTGCCAAACGGCGTGATTATCAGCGAGTCGCGTCCGATATCGGTCTCGAACCGGACGTTGGCGCGCGCGGCCCACGCATCGCGATACGCTTCCGGATTCGGGTTGGTGGTCGTGATGCTGTCGTTCTTGTAGACTTCCGGGCCCTGGATGAAGCCGGCGGTCTCCTGATTGAGGTTGACAGCAGCGAGCGTCGCCACAGCGTTCCACGTCTCGCCCTGCCATTTCGAACGCCAGGTCAGCTTCTGCTGGTCGACGCCGGACGCATCCCGCCAACCGGCGTCGTCCATCACGGAGAGACCGACCCAGCTGTCGACGCCGTTGGTCGTGAAGTTGGCCGTCGCATCGGCGCGCGCGCGCTGCAGCGAGTTTGCGCTGAGCGTCAGCGTCTGACCGGTCTGGGCGCCCGGCTCCGGGTCGATGAAGTTCAGCAGACCGTGCACGGCGTTGGAGCCGTAACGCACCGAAGCCGGTCCGCGCACAACCTCGATCGCTTCGGCTGTCTCGTGGTGCAATTCAAACAGCGCGTTAACGTTGCCGAAGCCCGCCGCGCGTGTCGGCACGCCGTTCTCGAGGATCAGGAACGAGCCCTGCCCCGCACCAGCCGGCAGCACAGGCGAGCGGATGGCGACCAGCAATTCCTGGCCGGAGTTCATCTGCACGTTGACGCCGGGAACCGTGTTCAGGATTTCGGCTGGGTGGTTGGCGCCAACCTCGGCGATCTCCTCGCTGGTCACCACAGAGAAAGCGCCTGGCTCTGTTTGAAGGCGGTCGCCATAGATCGTGACCACGTCGCCATCAGCAGGAGCGGGGTCAGCCAGAGTGGTCGCCGGAACAGATGCTTGCTGGGCAAAGGCTGGCGACGAGAGCGCAGCGATGGCCGCGGCTACGGCTATCCGGCTCGCCGACGAATACACTGTGCGCACTCTACCCTCCAGACCAGACGGTCAATTTCCGATTGAAGCGCCGGTAAGCCGAACAGCCTCAACCCGCAAATAAACTCGCGGGTAGCAGGCCGACAATTGCACCCGAGAGGCAAGTGGCGAAAGTTCCCGCAACAAGGGTTTTCCAAGCAAGACTCAGGAAGACTTCTCGCTTTTCAGGGGCAATGATCGACAGCCCACCGATGAGAATGCCGACCGATCCGAAATTCGCAAAGCCGCAAACTGCATTCGCGACAATTCGGCGCGTGCGGTCCGACATCTCATTTACCGGGATTGCCGACAGGTCGATGAACGCAACGAACTCGGTCAGGACCGTCTTTACACCGAGGATCGAGCCAGCCTTCGCGGCCTCCTCCATCGGCACGCCGATCATGTACATCAGGGGCGCAAATACCCAGCCAAGCATGCGCTGAAGCGACAGCGGCTCGCCCAGCACGGGCGGAATTGCGCCGAGGATCGCATTCACGATGTACAGCAGGGCAAGGGCAGCGATCAGCATCGTCGCGATGTTCAGCACGATCTTCATGCCGTCGCTGGCGCCGGTAGCAAAAGCGTCCATGGTGGAGTGATACTCGAAGTCTGGCTCGGACGCCCTTTCGCGAATGTTGATCGTCTCGGGTACGATCGTGAGCGCCACGGCGACGGCCGCAGGCGCCGCCATGAGCGAGGCCACCAGCAATTGCGGAAGCGGGTTGGCCATCACCGGCGCAAGGAAGGTGACGTAGATTACGAGAACCGACCCCGCGATAGTCGCGAAGCCCGCTGTCATTACGATGAAGATCTCAGACCGCGTCATGCGCGGAATGTATGGCTTGATGAGAACCGGCGCCTCGGTCATCCCCATGAACACGTTCGCCGACACGGCGAGGCTGGTCGCACCGCCAAGTCCCATTGTCTTGGAAAAGACGAAGGCGAAGCCCTTCGTCACCCAACGCAGGACATGCCAGTGCCAGAGGATCGCAGAGAGCGCGGCGACGACAATGATCAGCGGAAGGATCTGGAAGAAGAACAGCGGCGGCAGGAATTTCGGCGTGCCCGTGGCGGGATCAACCTGCGTGACCAGTGTCTGGTTGGCGACCTGATTGTTTCCGACCCAGCCGAACACGAAATCCGTGCCTGCCCGCGACGCCGCCTGCAACTGGTCCACCACGACGCCCGCATTCTCGAGGCCGATGCGGAGTATGGGAACGCCATAGAGCGCGAGCGCAAACATCACCTGGATCGCGGTCGCGCCCAGAATGATGCGCCAGGGCAGCTTTCGTTTTGACTCCGACAAGCCCCAGCAGATTCCGTAAATCAGCAATATGCCAAGGAAGGCGCGGGCGTTGTCCCAGCCCCATTCAATATTCATTTCCCCGCCCGCCCTCTTCCCGATTACCTTACAAGTTCGTCCGCGAGCGCCGTGGCGCCGTAGATATTCCTCAGGGCGCCGATGATGGCCTGGCTCGACACGGACACCATCCTGTTGAGCTTCGGATCGAAGCCATAGGAGCCGCCGGTCGAATGGATATTGCCGTCGAAGGCCAGGCCGATGATGCGGCCATCCTTGCTGAGCACGGGCGAGCCTGAATTGCCGCCGATGATGTCGTTGGTCGAGACAAAGTCATACTGCATGTCGGCAGGCATCTTCGTCTCGCCGCCGACCCAGCGCTTGCCCAGGTTGAACGGATACGCCCCGGTCGCGCGTTTCCACAATCCGCCAACATACGTGAAAGGTTCGATCTTGCCGTGCACTGGATCGTCCCAGCCCTGCACCACGCCATAGGACAGGCGCAGGGTGAAGGTGGCGTCGGGATAGATGTCCTGGCCCAGCACGTCGAACCGCAGGCTTGCGACTTTTTCTGCTGCGACAGAGATTGGGCCGGTGACTTGTGTTTCGTAAGTCATGCGGGCATTGCGGGCCGCCTCGTCAATCAAGCGCACGAAGCCGATGGCCGGATCGTTCGAGCCGTCAGCCAGAGACCCCGTGTTCCAGAGACGTTTACGAAAGGCCGCGTCACCGACCTGAGAATTCGCCACGATGTCGGCAGCTATCTGCTGCGAAGTTCGCGAGCCGAACATTGCCTTCACGGCCACGTTGTCGGGGCCCAGATACTCGCGTGTCTTGTCCAGCCAGTAGGCTATCACGACCTTTTCCAGCGCGGGGTGGATCGGCGCCTCTGCCAGCAGACCGCGCTCGACCGACGGCAGACGCTGATCGGAGAATTCCGGCAGGCGCGCGCCATTGGGCTTGGCCCGCTCGGTCGCTCCTCGCACCAACTGACGCGCATCCGCGAGAAGCACGGAGCCCGCGCCAAAACGAACCTCCAACATCTGGTATGGGAGGAACACACGGCGCTGTGCATCGACAATACCGGCCAGCGTCGCGAATGGATCGCCATACTTGGCTCGCAGCGAAGCGTTGGCTGCAAGCGCGTCCTTCAGCTGCTTTTCCTGCGCAACTTTTACACCAAAGAATGACGGCTCGACGAGCGCGCCACGCTGGCCCTTGAACACTTTCTGCGAATTCTCGAGGCTCTGCAGCGTGTCATTCACCTGCCTCGCTTCTTCCTCGCCCTTGGTCGCCTCGTTGAGCAACGCGCCGCGAAGCTGGGCCAGGTACTCGATGCGCCAAGGCAGGAAATGGTCGCGCTGAAATTCCAGCTGCGCATTCGTCAGCAGGCGCTCGGTCGAGCCTGGATGCCCGGAGACAAAAATGAGGTCACCAGCCTTCGGGCCGGCCGGGTCGATCTTCAGTGGATCCGTGAACTTCACCGGCTGGCCGTTTCGGTACAGACGCAGCAGCGCCATGTCGAGCGCATAGCGCGGGAAGTTGAAGTTGTCGGGATCGCCGCCGAAGAAGGCCGCCTGCATCTCCGGCGCGAACGCGATGCGCACATCGTCGAAGCGGTCATAGACGTACAGCTTGTACTGGCCGCCGCGATAGAGGTTCACCACCTGACAGCGCCTGGTGCGATCGTCACCGCATTCTTCCTTCTCGATCGCTGCAATTTCCCCGGATCGCGCAGCGTTGGCGGCGGCAGTATCGACCGTGGCAGTGGCGCCCTTCACGCGATCGGTGACGTCGGTGATGGACTGCAGTATCGACGCCTCGAACCCCGGGCAGATCTTTTCGTCCTTCCGCGCAGTCGTGTAGAACCCATCATCCAGGTAATCGCGTGTCGGGCTGGAGAGAGCACTGGTGCAATCTGTGACGCAGTGATGATTGGTCATCACCAACCCGTCCTTCGACACGACAGAGCCGGAACATCCGCCCTCCAGCCGCACAGACGCCTTGCGCACGCGGTCGAGCCACTTCTGGTCCGGCGCGAAGCCGTAGAACTCCTTCACCTTCGCGGCGGGAAAATTGTCGAACGTCCACATGCCCTCTTCCGCGATGGCGCGGGAGGCGACAAGGCCAGCGCCAGCGAGAAGCGCGGCGGCCAGGGCGGCATACTGAATTCTCATGCGAGACGCATCCTGCGGCAGTGACCCCTTTGGGGAGACCCTAGCAGCGGACCGGGATGTCTCAAGCACTAAGGGTGCGGCCCACGGCCGCCGAACAGGATGCCAAACTGCGTTTTGCAGGCGTTTCGTAAGGACACTGCCTGCGCCGGCCCAACATCAGGGCGTAGGTGCGGCGCGATTGCACACCCCGTTTCCCGGCAGGTTGGGCCGCACTTGTCACGGGAAGGCTGATTTGGGTGATTGCCCAGCTCATGCTGGCCTGCCGAGGGATCTACCTGTCCGGCATGGCGATCAATGCGGCTTGCGCCAAGGCGTACACCTTCGCCCTCGACACGAACGGAACAGCCATCGTGCTTCTGATCCATGCGATCATCGGTGCTTTTGTGGGCCTCTACTGCACGCACCTCACCTGCTCGATCAGACCGCGCTTGCTGGGCGCGTCGCGCTTACCACGCCGTCTGCTCGCTGCCTTTTCGCAGGTAGATCGACTGCTTCGGCTTGTCGAGCACGCGGTGCATCATCGGCATGAAAGCGTCGAGCGGCATGGTGTCGTAGGCACCGTCGAAGGCAGGCTGGTCGAACAGGTGACAGAACTGCGCACAATACTCAAAATGCGGATGCCCCCGGTACTGGTCGCGCATGTTCCGATCTAGACCGAGGTGGTGGAAGAAATAGTATCCCTGGAATATCCCGTGATTGGCGACCATCCAGTGATTGGCCTCCGACACGAACGGCCGCAGGATGGCGGCCGCGATGTCCGGGTGGTTGTAGACGCCCAGCGTGTCGCCGATGTCATGCAGCAGCGCGCAGACGACATACTCCTCGTCCATCCCGGCTCGATGGGCGCGCGTGGCGGTCTGCAGCGAGTGCTCCAGCCGGTCCACCGGAAAGCCCCCGCAATCGCCCTTCAGCAGATTGAGATGGGAAACGAGCCGCTTGACGTGGTCCTTCGAGAAAACCGCGTTGGCGGCAGCGATCTTCTGCCAGTCGTCCGGCGTAGCGTTGGTGAAGGCCGTGAAGCCCGCACGGCCCATCGGCTCTGCGTCGTGATGCTCCTCTTGGCCGGCATCGTGCGGTTTGGGCGGGGTCTTCAGATCGTCTGCCATGTCGGTTCCGTCAGTTCAGATAGGTGACGACCGTAGCAGACTCTCCCGGGACTTCCACAGGCGCGTCGGGACGCAGGCCACATTTGCCTGCACCCACCACGGCCCGCTGCGCCGACTGCTGGTTCCCGGAACGGAAGGCCGTCGCAACCATTCTGAGAGTGTGTCCGGGGCGTGCTCGAGCAGCGCACAATCGCCCGGTTTGGCCAGAAGCGGCTGGTCACCCCGCGCGAGGATCCATTGAAAAAGCTGGCAGGCTTTACGCCGCCGACCTCCTCGGAGGGGGCGGGACCGCGTCCGGTCAACGATGTCGGCGCCGAAGAGGCGGCTATCGAGCTCCCGCCGTTGATGAGCGCGCTGCCCGACCCGTTCATCCCGGACAAACGGCGCGCCGCTCGTCCTAACCTGCGCCACGCAAGCCGCGACACGCCGTCAGTCGCCGGGGGCCTTCACCCCGCCAATATCATCTGCGCCATGATATTCCGCTGGATCTCGTTAGAGCCCGCATAGATCGAAGTCTTGCGGTTGTTGAAATAGCTGCCTGCGGATGTGATCAGGTGCTCGGGTGCCGGCAGCGGCTCGTTGGAGCGGCCTTCCAGGTGCGCATAGGTGTCCTGCACGAACGGGCTTCCATATACGCCGGCCGCTTCGAGCACGATCTCCGTAACCTTCTGGCCGATCTCGCTGCCACGCGTTTTCATCAGCGACGACATCGCGCCAACCGACTGCCCGGACGAAAGCTTGTCGAAGATGCGGCGCTCGGTTGCGTCCAGCGCCTCGATCTGGATTTCGAGGTCGGCGAGCTTGCGCGCGAAATCCGGATCATCGATCAGCGGCCTGCCACCGGCCGTCTCGACCTTCGCGATCTCGCGGGCCTTGCGCACGGCATTGCGATTGCTGGGTGCGTAGGCCGAGCCACGTTCGAAAGTGAGGAGATATTTGGCGCAGGTCCAGCCTTCGCCCTCCTTGCCGATCAGATTGTCGACCGGGACTTTCACATTGTCGAAGAAAACGGAGTTGATTTCCTGATCGCCCATTGGCGTGTCGTCCAGCGTGTTGATCGGGGTAATGCTGATACCCGGTGACTTCATGTCGACGAGAATGAAGGAAATGCCGTTCTGCTTCTTCTCCTCCTTGGACGTGCGGACGAGGCAGAAAATCCAGTCGGCCCATTGCGCGTGCGTCGTCCACGTCTTGGAGCCATTGAGGATGTAGTAGTCGCCTTCGCGCTTTGCTGACATCTGCAGGCTGGCCAGATCGGAGCCCGAGCCTGGTTCGGAGTACCCCTGGCACCACCACACTTCTGAATTGCGGATCGGCGGCAGGAATCTTTTCTTCTGCTCCTCCGTGCCGAACTTCATGATGACGGGCGCGCACATCCGCACGCCCATGGAACTCATGCGCGGCGCGCCGGCGAGGGCCATCTCCATCTCGTAGATGTATTTTTGCGTCTGGTTCCAGCCAGGACCGCCATGCTCCACCGGCCAGTTGGTGACCAGCCAACCCTTGTCGGCCAGCTTCTTCTGCCAGGCCTTCTGGTTCTTTTCGTCAAGCGACCCGTTCTTCGTGAGGGCCATGCGCTTCTTGAGATCGTCGGTATAATTCTCAGCGATCCAGGCGCGGACTTCGTCGCGGAACTTCAGTTCCTCGGTCGTGAATTCGAGATCCATGTCAACTCACCCAATCGTTCAGCTTACTTTGTCCATGCGCGTGACTGCAGGCGCACCATCCAGGAACGGCCCCAAGGCGCGCCCGAGGCGCTTGAAGTGCTCGTACCCGCGATGCGCCTCGACGGCGGCGGCGTCCTTGTACTGTTCCATGAAGATGTACTTGGTCGAGGAGTCGCGAACCTTGAACAGCTTGTAGAAAAGGACGCCGTCCTCGTTGGCGTTGACCGCCGCTTCCAGTTCGAGCGCCACCTTCTCGAACTCCACCTGCGAGCCTTCTTTGACCGTCAGTTCCGCCACAGCACCGATCATCCGCGTCCTCCGATTTTTAGGATAGAATAAGCGTTACAGCGCGCTTGTCATCTGCCAGCTTGACCTGACTTTGCGCGGGGGTTTCGCATGACTGCCCGGCTGCAGGACTGCCGCATCGAGACCCTGAACGGCCACATGGCGCTGGAAATCACCCATCACCGGCACGAGGGCATCGCGACATTCGAGCACCCTCGCTCCGCACGTTAAGGTTCCGGCGCAGACTTCGGTGGCGAAGAGGCCGTCCGATCCTGTTTCGCGGCCCCGCGCACGCCATTCTCCGATCAGGGCAATGAGAACATCGCCATCGCCCATCCAGACAAGACCGTGCTGGTCAAATTCCTGCTGACGGGCACGCGTCTTGGGCAGCTGAAGCTCGGCTGCAAAGTCGTGGAGCCGACAGATCGCGTGTTCAGAGTGCGAATGGCGGCATCGTTCGAATTCAAGCCGGGTTCGGAGAAGATCGTCTGCGAGCACCCCTAGTTCGACCAGGGGGCCGCGCTCTGGGCGCTGCAGACCGGCTGAACCCTACTCGCTCTCTTCAGCGTAGTTCGCCATGCCGAACTTTTCATTCTCGCGAGCGCCCGCAAGGATACCTGGCAGGGCGTGGTTACCCTCGTGGCAGGCATATTCATAGGCAGGCTGCGCCGACTTGTTGAAGATCATCTCAGCGCGCCACGGCTGAGAGAACAGCTTCGGATCGTTGACCGTGAAGTCGTACAGGATCTCGCTGTCGCTGATGCGGGTGAACTTCTCGGTGACCTTAGCATCGGGCGACAGCAGGTAGCTGGCGGCGAAGAATGTGCGCAGGCTTTCGCCGGGATGGAAGTTGGTCGTCTCAACAACCAGCGTATCACCTTGCCACTTGCCCTTCGAACGGCCGAGCCACTGGTAGACCTCCGTATTCGCATCGCCGAGCGGGATGATCCGCGCGTCGTGGTTCATCTCTACGTTGATGAGCACGTTCTCGGGCGTCTGCACGAACTGGTACGTATTGTTGTACATGACGTTGATCATCGGCGGGCCGCCGGTGGAGCCGAAGCCGACGAGGCAGCGCTCGGCCATCGGACGCGACTCCGGTCCGTCGAACGTGTTGCGCACGAAGTGCAGGCCGTCGTCGAACGCTTTCTTGCCGGAGGTCGTGTACGGAATTTTTCCGTTTGGCGGGTCAACGATCCAGGACGAACGCTTCTCGCCATTGATGGTCGCATAATGCAGGCCCGCGTCGACATAGGCGTTGTTGTAGCCGCCGACATCCTGTCCCTTCTTCGGCGCACCCGAATTCGGATCGGTCGGCGCATCGGCGCGGATGTTCGCGGCAAGGCGCCCGGCTTCCAGCTTGGCGGCCTGATCAGCCGGGATCACCAGGTCCTTGAACTGGGCGGAACGCTCAAGGCTGGTAAGCGAGGTGTTCGTCCAGAAGCCCTGAAGATCCGGGCGGCCGTCAGCAGTGCGCGGCGCCGCATAAGTCGCCTGTGCAAAGGCGGGAGCGGCGGATGCAAGAGCGACGATCGCCAGCCCGGCCAGATGTTTGCGCATGAATCTCTCCCATGAACCTTTTTCGTCTTTTGCCTTACCTAGCGATATCACATCCGGCCGCCAAGCGAGCGACGATCACGGCGGGTTGATAGCGGGCCGTGACCAACCCTTTACTCGCCTTTGAACACCGGTTCGCGCTTCTCGAGGATCGCGGCGACGCCTTCCTCGTGGTCCTTGGTGTGGTGCATCAGGCCCTGGGCGGCGGCCGACATTTCCATGATCGTTTCGTAGTTCGCCTGCGTGCCGTTGCGCAGCAGCTGCTTGGCAATCCGCAGCGCCTGCGGCGGCTGTTTCGCGATCGACTCGGCGAGCGCCATTGCCTCGCCCATCAGCTGGTCGCCCGGCACGACTTTCGAGACGAGGCCCCATTCCAGCGCCGTGCGCGCGTCGATGACATTGCCCGTGAACAGCAACTCGCAGGCGCGGCTCATGCCGATCACGCGCGGGAGCAGCCACGCGCCGCCATCGCCCGGGATCAGGCCGATCTTCAGGAAAGTCACGCCATAGCGCGCATTGTCCGACGAGATCCGGATGTCGGCCATGCAGGCTACATCGCAACCCAGCCCGATCGCCGCCCCGTTCACCGCGGCGATCAGCGGAATTTCGAGGTTGTAGAGCGCCTTCACGATCATGTGGACGCCGTTCTTGTAGTTGTCGCGCACCTCAGCCGGGTTGCCCGCGAACGAGCCGATCCGGTCACGCATCGCCTTCACATTGCCGCCGGCAGAGAAGCCCTTGCCCGCACCGGTCAGGATTGCGCAACGGATCGTGTGATCCTTGTTGATCTGCGCACAGGCGTCCCGCACCGCCTCGCCATCGCCCGGCTCGCCAAGCGCGTTCATGGCATCCGGACGGTTGAGCGTCAGGATCGCGATGGTGCCTTTTTTCTCGAGCGTGATCATGGTTGCGTTCCTGCCAGTTTGCTGTTTGCGCAGGGCTTAGCGGGCAATTCCTACGCTGTCATCCGTATGGTCAGCCTACGACCTTGTCCTCAATCATCGCTGTGGTCTCGGCGTCCGAATAGCCCAACCCGGTCAGCACCTCCCGCGTATGTTCGCCCAGCTTCGGTGCGGGGCCCTTGGGGCCGTCATCAACGCCGGCAAAACGGGCCGGGGCGGCAGGTGACGGAAAGCTGCCGAGGCCGTCCTTGCCGGGGGTCTGGACGATGCCGCCGGCTGCATGGACCTGCGGGTCGACGGCCACGTCAGCGAGCGTCTGTGCCGGGGCCCATGCGATTTCCTCGGCGGTGAGTCGGGCTGCCATCTCATCCTTCGTGAAGCGCGCGAAGGCTTCGTCGAACATGGCGGTGATGGCGGCGGCGTTGTCGCGGCGGGACTTTCCGTCCTGGAAGCGCGGATCGATGTCGATGCCCGGCAGATCGAAGGCGCGAGCCATGCGCGGCAGGTCAGCCTTGCCGGCCCGGGCGACGATGCAGATCCACGCGTCATCCTTCGTCCGGAAAAAATTGGTGAGCGGGTTATAGGCTTCGGCGCGCGGCCGCGTGGAGGCAATGCGGCCGAAGAAGAGCTGGATCGCGAGGTCGGTGTGCAGCGTGTAGAGTCCGGTGCGGAGCAGGCTCACATCGACAAGCTGCCCCTTGCCTGTCTTCAGCGCCTGGATAAGTGCCGCGTTGATGGCGGCGACGGCGGCGATGCTGGTGGTGTGGTCGCCCGAGGCGGTGCGGACGGGGAAGAGTTCGGAGCCCTTTGGGGCCGTCAGGCGCGCAAGGCCGGACCGAGACCAGAAGCTGGCGACGTCGAAACCGGGGGCATTGGCGTCGGGACCTTCGAGGCCGTAACCGGTGAGCGCGCAGTAGACGAGCTTCGGGTTGCGCTTCGAGAGAATGTCGTAGCCCAGCCCGGAGCGCTCGATGCCACCGGGGCGGACATTTGTAAGAAAAACGTCAGCCGTATCGGCGAGCTTGCGGATGATCTCGCGGCCTTCTTCGGTGCGGGCGTCGACAACGATAGATTTCTTGCCCCGGTTGTCGCTGTCAAAGGCGGGATTGTCAGTCAGGTGGGCGAGCGGTGCGCCTTTGGTCGGGAAATTGGAGCGGACGGGATCGCCGCCCGGAGGTTCGATCTTGATAACTTCCGCGCCCCAGTCCGACAGAATGCCGCCGGCCCCCGGCGCAGCAAAATATGTCGCGTGTTCAATGACTTTGATACCTTTGAGGAGCAGAGCGGCCTCCCGAAACTATGTGCTGCCAGCCCAGGTTTCGGGCCAGCTGTAAATATGTGTTAACCCGGCGCAGCAATTGTCATTTTTCACATGAGTTCAAGCCGCCAGCGGGCAAAGGCTCACCGGAATGACAATCGCGACCATGCGGACGGCCCTGACCCAGGACGATATTCGCCGCCTTGTGCGCGGCGACAGCGCAGAAGCGCGCGCCAACGCCGCCCACAAGATCTGCCGCAGGATCGACGCAACCGATCTGACACAGGAAGAACAGGAAAGCGCGCGTCAGATCCTTGACATGATGTGTGCGGACGCCGCCGTGCTGGTGCGCCGGGCGCTCGCCGTCACGCTGCGCAACTCACCGAAGCTGCCGCGCGACATCGCGCTGAAGCTGGCGAAGGACATCGACATCATCGCTGTGCCGGTGCTCAAGAATTCACCGATGATCACGGACGAGGACCTCGTCGAGATCGTGCTGGCGGGCTCCTCCGAAAAGCAGGTCGCCATCGCGCAGCGCGCGACGCTGGGCGAAGGGCTGACCGAAGTGATCGCACTCTATGGCTCGAAGGAAGCGGTCGAGGCAGCGACGCTGAACGAAGGCGCGGCGTTCTCGGACGACGCCTATGCAGGCGTGCTGAAGCGCTTCGCCAACGACAATGACGTCAAGGCCGCACTGGTTTCGCGGTCGTCGCTGCCGATGCATGTCACCGAGAAGCTGGTGAACATGGTCGCGGGCGAGCTGTTCGACCGGCTGGTCAACACGCACGAGCTTCCGCCACAGCTGGCGATCGAGATCGCCGCAGGCACGCGCGAACGCGCGACGCTCGATCTGGTTGAGCAGGCCGGCCTGTCGACGGACCCTGCCCGGTTCGTGCAGCAGCTACACCTCAACGGGCGCCTGACGCCTTCCGTGATCATGCGCGCGCTGTGCCTCGGGCACATGACATTCGTCGAGCATGCGCTGGCCGAACTGGGCGGCGTGCCGCACGCCAAGGCCTGGCTGATGGTCCACGACGCGGGGACACTCGGGCTCAAGACTGTGTTCGAGCGTGCGGGCCTGCCGAGCGGCATGTTCACCGCTTTCCGCCTCGCCATCGACATCTACCACAAGACGGATATGGATGGCGGCCCCGGCGACAAGGAGCGCTTCCGTCAGCGTATGGTGGAGCGCGTGCTGACGCAGTTCCAGGCCATCCCGCGGGCGGACCTTGAATACCTGCTCGACAAGCTCGATGCGCTCGACAACGCGCGCGAGCGCGGGGTTGTGGCGGCCTAAAGCCCCGCGCCTTCCTCCAGTCCAAGTGCGATGTTGAGGTTCTGTACGGCGGCGCCTGATGCGCCTTTGCCGAGATTGTCGAGTTGGGCCACCAGGCGCGCCTGCTGGGCAGTGTCGTTGCCGAAGACGAAGAGCTTCATGTTGTTGGTGTTGTTGAGCGCTTCGGGGTCGAGGGCTTCGACATAGCCGCCGGCGCCGCTGCGGGCCTTCTGGAGGGCGGCGGTTTCCGCTTCGCTGGCGACCGAGACGAACTGTTCGCCCTGATAGAATTCCGACAATGCCTGACGGAGATCTGCGGGCGTGGGCGCGCCGGGCAGCGACCAGAGCTGCAGCGGAACCTCGACGAGCATGCCCTGTGCGTAGCGGCCGACGGCAGGGGCAAAGATCGGCGCGCGGGCCAGGCCGGAATACTTCGCCATCTCGGGCACATGCTTATGGGTCAACTGGAAGCCATAGGCGCGGAAGGCGTCGCTGGTGCTTTCGGGCGGGAGCGCGTGGAACTCCTCAATCAGGCCCTTGCCGCCGCCGGTATAGCCGGAGACGGCGTTGACGGTGATCGGCGTCGTGGCCGGCACAAGGCCCGCGCTGACAAGCGGCGCCACCAGGCCGACGAAGCCGGTGGGATAACAGCCTGGATTGGAAATGCGCTTCGAGCGCTGGATCAGCACGCGGTGACCGTCGGCCATCTCGGCGAAGCCATAGACCCAATGCGGATCGACGCGATGCGCGGTCGAAGCGTCGATGATGACGGTATGCGCATTGGTGACGAGCTTCACGGCTTCCTTCGCTGCATCATCCGGCAGGCAGAGGATGACGGCGTCGGATTCGTTCATGAGTTCGGCGCGCGCGGCGGGGTCCTTGCGACGCTCGGCATCGATGGAGACGACCTGAAGGTCGCGGCGTTTCTCGAGTCGCTGGCGTATCTGGAGCCCGGTGGTGCCGGCTTCGCCGTCGATGAAGACTTTTGCGGTCACGCTTTATCCCCCGCAGCTATCGCATGCGCGCTTTCACGGATCGCCCTCAGTTCGTTAACAGCAGCCGGAGTCCAAGGGGGGATGCCAACGGCAAATGCATGCAGTTTCAGCCGCTCAAGCCTTTCCTCCGCGAACGGACAACGAGCGATCACCTGCAGACCGTAGTCGATATCATAGTCGGTTGCCCCGCCCGGTATGCTTTCCAGTTCTTCGACCATCTCCCGCGCCGTCATCGGCTTCGGTGGAGACAGCTTGTGGATCGGCCACATTGCCAACCGGACGATGAGGCCGATGACCACGATCAGCGGAAACAAGACAATGAATGGCGGCGCCAGAACAGCGTTTCGCGCGTGTTCACCGGGCTCCCAAATCGAAATGCTGATCGCCATCCTCGGCCCCAGAAGCAAAAGGGCGCTTCGGTTTCCCGAAGCGCCCTCTCGAAATACACATCGAGGCGGACTAGCGCTTCGAGAACTGGAACGAACGGCGGGCTTTGGCCTTGCCGTACTTCTTGCGTTCAACGGCGCGCGGGTCGCGCGTGAGGAGCTTCTGCGGACGCATGGCGGGGCGCAGTTCAGGTTCGAACTCGACGATGGCGCGGGCGATGCCGTGACGGACAGCGCCGGCCTGGCCGGTGAGGCCCGAGCCCTTGACGGTGCAGACGATGTCCAGCTCGGTCTCGCGCTTGGCAGCTTCAAGCGGCTGACGGATCATCAGGCGCAGCACGGGACGCGCGAAGTAGTCGGCGATGTCCTTGCCGTTGACGGTGATCTTGCCGGTGCCACGCTTCACCCAGACACGTGCGGTTGCGGTCTTGCGGCGGCCCGTTCCGTAGGAACGGCCGAGCTTGTCGATCTTGGCGGCGACCGGCGCTTTCGGCGCGGCGGCTTTGACATTGAGGTCCTTGATCGAGCTCAGGGATTCGACGGCTTCGGCCATGATCAGGCGACCTTCACGTTCTTGGAGTTCTTCGACTTGAAATCGACGACTTCAGGGTTCTGGGCGGCGTGCGGATGCTCGGCGCCGGCATAGACGCGCAGTTTCGAGAACTGCTTGCGAGCCAGCGGGCTCTCGCCCGGCATCATGCGCTTCACGGCCAGCTCGACCACGCGCTCGGGGAATTTCCCTGCGAGGATTTTTTGCGGCGTCGTCGTCTTGATGCCGCCCGGATGGCCGGTGTGGCGGTGATAGACCTTGCGCACCATCTTGCGGCCGGTCATCGCGACCTTGCCAGCGTTGATGACCACGATGTGGTCGCCAAGGTCGACGTGCGGCGTGTAGTCCGCGCGGTGCTTACCGCGCAGACGCAAGGCGATATAGGAGGCAAGGCGGCCCACAACGACGCCTTCGGCGTCGATGACCACCCACTTGTTCACGGCATCAGCCGGTTTAACGGAAACGGTTGTCATGCTCCGGCGCGGAGCCTTTCTCGGTCTGGGTTAGGTCTGAATTTCGAACGCGTGCAGCTACAGTCGACCCCCGCCCTTGTCAACAGCGTTGGGGAATGGCCGGTCTGGTTCGCGCTGGCCCATCGGAAATGGCGTCAGCGATGGTAAACGGGCGGTGGGCCTGTTTGTCTGAATTCAGAAGCGTCAGGCCCCTGATTCCACCTCTTTCCGCGGTCCGGGGCGCTCGCCTAACCGAATAGGGCGAACACTCTGTTCTGTGTATGGCTCCAGTTTCAATCTGCCCCGCCGCCACCGCCATCGCCTCCCCCGCCATCTCCTCCGCCGTCGGTACCGCCATCCTTGCTGTCGGAGCGGCTGTCATTCGAATCTGGGTCGGATTTGCTCTTCATGCCGGGAAAGGGGCCAGTGGCATCTGTGGGGACGGGGACAATTGACCCGTCAGTACGGTCCTTCCCCTTCCGAACCCGCTTCGGCGCTCCGAACTGCGAGCTGAGCAGAAAGAAGGGTGCGACCGCGAGGCCGATGATCAGAAGGATCAGTCCGGTGCCCAGGATATCGCTCATGGCCCGCTGTTTAGCACGCCCGCGACCCGCCGCTAGCGCGAGGACAATCGACGAGACGGAAACGGCCCTCTAACGTCAACGGAACAGGCCCGCCGGAGGACAAGCTGATGAATCGTCGATCGTTCATGATGGCGGGTGCGGCATCTGCGCTTGCGCCCCATTTCCTGCCCGCGAATGCAGAAATGGCGGCGGCGGACTATCGGGCGCTGGGTGCGATCCGTGATCTGGGACTGGCGGAGGACACCTCCGAGGTCATGAAGACGGCCAGCTACATGATGGACGTGCTGGGACCGCGCCTGTCGGGTTCGCCCGGCATCCAGAAGTCGGGCGAGTGGGTGGTCGAGAAGCTGAAAGGCTGGGGGCTGACAGGGGCGGCCCTGGAGCCGTGGCCGACGGACCCGACGGGCACGAATAACGGTTTCCCGCGCGGCTGGTCGAACGAGAAATTCTATCTCCACGCCACGACGCCCAATGCCTTCCCGATCAGCGGCATGTCCATCGGCTGGACGCCGGGCACGAATGGTCCGGTGAGCGGCGAATGCGTGATGGTCATTGAGACCGACGAGGCCGAGCTTCGCCGCAAGTATTCGGGCAAGCTGCGCGGCAAATGGGTGATGGGCCAGGCGCCGATCAACATGCGCGCCCAGTGGGACCCGGTGGCCAAGCGCCTGACACAGAGCGAACTGGACGCTCTCGAGACCCCTGCGCGGCCGCCTGAGAATGGCTCGCCGCCCGGACCGACCGGGCCCAATCCCAATGCGCCGCAACCCTACAACCGCAACCTGTTCTTCTTTGAGGAAGGCGCGCTGGGTGTGTTCTCGACCAACAAGGGACATGGCGTCGTCAACGTGCTTGGCGGCGGACGCATGGACGATCCGGCAAGGCAGCTGCCGCGCATCGCCATCGAGGCTGAGCACTACGGTCGCATCGCGCGATCGGTGATGCTGGGCCAGCCGGTCGTCGTCGAGGCTGACATTCGCAACGCCTGGTACGACAATCCTGACATGTTCAACGTGGTGGGCGAAATCCGTGGAACAGAGTTCCCGGACGAAGTGGTGATGCTCGGCGCCCATTTCGATTCCTTCCACGCCTCGACCGGCGCAACGGACAATGGCGGGGCGTGCTCATCGATCATGGAAGCGATGCGGCTGCTGAAGGTGACCGGCGCGCCACTCAAACGCACCGTCAGGATCGGGCTTTGGAATGGTGAGGAACAGGGGCTGATCGGATCCCGGCTTTACGTGGCGCAGCATTTCGGCGGCGTTCGTGGCGTGCCGACGGCGTCCAATGCCCGCGGCGAGATCGCCCCTGTGAAGCGGGCGCATAGCCGCTTCCAAGCCTATTTCAACATCGACAATGGCGCTGGCGCCATCCGCGGCATCCATAGCCAGGGCAACCGGGCGGTCGTACCGATCTTCCGGCAGTGGCTAGAGCCACTTCGCGATATCGGCGCGACTCACGTCTCGCAGCTGACCCGGGGCGGCACGGACCACCTGTCATTCGACGGCGCTGGCCTGCCCGGCTTCCAGTTCATTCAGGACTCGCTGGAATACGAGCCCAAGACCCACCATACGAATATGGACTTCTTCGAGGCTCTGCAGCCGGAGGACATGCGGCGCAACTCCGTGATTCTGGCCAGTTTCGCGATGATGGCGGCCAACCACTCCGGCTTCGTGCCCCGCAAGCCGCGGTCGGCGGCAAGGTAGATCTCCCCGCAAAACCCGCTGCGACGCCTTGGCCGGCGAGCTTGGTAATTAGGGCGATTGACAATCATTCGCACTTTGGTGCAAATCATTCGCATGATCATCTGCGTGTGTCGGGCCCTTAACACCGAGAAAGTGAACGACGCGATTGCGGCGGGCGCCCGGTCGCCCGCTCAGGTGCACCGTCACCACGATACGACGATCAATTGCGGAAAATGCTCCGAGACATTGTGCGGGATGATCCGCGAACAGTCATGCATAGATGCGCCCCGGCAGCTGGTCCACGCGGAGTAGCTTGAGAACGCGTCGTCCTCGCATTCTCAGAAATATCCAATAAAAACAACTTGCGGAGCGCCGAGAGTCGGCGTCTTTGGGGCGCGTAGTGCGTATTGCCTAACGCAGCCGCCTCTCCCCTTGTGCGGCCATGTTTCAAAGGAACCAGCGCCATGAAGGGCGACGCGAAAGTCATCGAATTCCTCAACCTGGCGCTCAAAAACGAGCTCACGGCCATCAACCAGTATTTCCTGCACTCGCGCATGCTCCGCGACTGGGGCGTGTCGGAACTGGCCAAGAAGGAACACGAGGAGTCCATCGAGGAGATGCATCACGCTGACTGGCTGATCGAGCGCATCCTTTTCCTCGAAGGGCTGCCTAACCTGCAGGACCTCGGGAAGCTCTTCATCGGCGAGAACGTCAAAGAAATTCTCGAGTGCGACATGAAGACGGAGCAGATGGCCATCCCCGTTCTCCGCGACGCCATCGAGCATTGCGAAAAGGTGCGCGACTACGGCTCACGCGACCTGTTCTACAAGATCCTCCACAATGAGGAGGAGCACGTCGACTACATCGAGACGCAGTTCGACCTGATCAATCAGATGGGCATCCAGAACTACATCCAGCTGCAGTCGAAGCCGAACGCGAGCCAGGCGCTGGAATAGCTTCTTTCCGCAACGACAGACTTGCGGAAACCGGCAGTTACCCCAAGCTGAGCTTCAGGCCTGCGCAACCACAGGGAACCGCGCCGATGCTCACGCTCGAACAGCTTCAGGCGAAAGTTGCTTCGCAGAAGACGGCCCTGCCCGCGCTCTATGGCGATGTCGACTTCAGCATCAAGCCGGAGCGTTTTGCAGATGAGCCGGTGATCGAGGGTCAGCCGAAAGGCAGGCTCGACCATTTGCGCGCGGACGTGCTGGCCGACGCGACCAAGGTGGAGCGCATGCGCGCCTACACCATGCTGGGTGACACGGTGGCGGATGCATATGCGGCGCTGATGCCGACCTATGGATTTCGCGGCCTGACATCGATGCTGACGCAGGCTTGCGATCACGGGATCGAGTCCGTTCCGGAAGCGCCGCCCGAACTCGTCACCTTCATCCGCGCGATGGAGGCGACGCCCGACTGGGTCGACATGAAGCTGGTCGAGGAAGGCGCGCGGCAATCGCGCGAGGACGCCGCCAACTATTCGCCCTTCGTTATCCGCGGCGCGTTCATCGCGACCTTCATGAACAAGTACTCCGCACTTCCCATGGCGCTCACCGGGACTCTGTCGCACGACACGGCCGCGCGGCGCGTGAAGGATACGGCGAGCTTCTTCATCACCTCAACGCTGCCCGGTGCGCTTGAGCGCTTCGGTCCCGGCTTCAAGTCGGCGGCGATGGTGCGGCTGATGCATTCGATGGTGCGGTTCAACGCGCTGAAGCGCTCAAACACGTGGGACGTGAAGACGTTCGGCATTCCGATCCCGCAGGTGGACCAGATGCCGGCCGGGTTGATCGGGACGTTCCTGCTGGCGTTCAAGATCACCGGCCAGGGACGCTTCGAATACACCGAGGTCGAGCGCGCGCGCGTGGAGCTGTCTCGCTATCGCTGCTTCCTTCTCGGCCTACCTGAAGAGCTGGCGCCGGCGACACCGCGCGAAATGGTCGACATGATGGTTCGTTACGACCAGACGCTGCGCAAGGGCTTCGACGACGCCACGTGCGGAGAGCTGACGCGCGCGACGCTGGCGGCCTATCTTCCCGCGGACCAGTCGCTTGGCAGCCGGATCTTCGACAGGATCGAGCGGCGCTTCTCGAAGATATTCTTCCTGCAGGCCTTCCTCAACGGCGACGCGGCGAAGGCCAGGGAAATGGGCGTGAAAATCACAGCCGCCGACTGGGCGACGTTTGTCGCGTGCGGCGCCTTCATCGGCGTGCGCAAGGGGCTCTACGGGATTGCCTGCCGGCTGCCGGGCGTCGAAAAGATTGCCGACCGGATGCTGGTGCGGAAGCTGGAGCGCATGCTGGCGAGCTACGGGCACGCGGCGCATACGACGGATGCTGCAGCGTACCGCCCAGTCGTGGCGAGGCAGGCGGCGGAGTAGCTCGGCTCACCGGCCAGGTGACGCCTTGCGCAACCCGCTCAGAAAATCAGTATACATCCCATGCGCCCTGACGGTGAGTTCGGGGCTGTACTTCACGCGCCAGTCTTGCGCCTCGATTTCGTCGAAGGCGTGAGTGGCGCCATCGAACACTTCGACATTGATCGGGAGACGGGGCGTCTTCATCGCTGACAACGTCCGCGCGACGTAGCGCCCGCCGACGACGGAGTCTCCCGTTCCGACAATCGCCTGGACCGGCGCATCGAAGCGCAGGCCTCGGCTGGGCGCGAGCGCGCCGAAGCCTTGCCAAGGGTAGAGGATGAAGGCGCCGACGAGACCTTCGAGCGGTTCGTCGCGGAGGCCGGAGAGGCGCGTGACCTTCTCCGCTTCGGCACCGGGCTGCAGCGCCATGGCGTCGAGCACAGTCCATCCGCCATGGCTCCAGCCAGCGGCGGCGATGCGGCTGGGGTCGGCCCACCCTTGCGTGCGCGTCCATTCAAGCATCGCGTAGAGATCGCCCGCGCGCTCGCGGCCCCAGAGCTGCAGGCCGGTGCAGACCGTGGCGTAGGCGCCAAACCTGTCGATGCGCCGATGGCCATAGCTGTCGACGACCAGAACCGCCCAGCCTGCCCCTCTCGCGGTCTCGGCCCAGCGCGCCTGCAGGTTCTTCATGCCGCCGCAGCCGTGGAACTGCAGCACGACCGGGAAAGGCCCCTCGCCTTCCGGCATGTAGAGTTGGGACCCAACGAGAAGCGCGTCGATGCGCTGCTGCACGGTTTCCTTGGCGAAAGCTTGCGGGGCGAGCGACATCAGCATTCCTGCCAGCGCGATGAGAACCGCGACAAGGTTGAAGCTAGGTGCGCGTCTGGCAACCACCAAGCCCCCTGCTGCAACCTCATGTCCCATGACGGCGGCGCAGCTCCGCGAGTAGCGCCTTGTCAAAGTCACGCGATGGCAGGTGGTTCCAGCTGGCGATTTCGGTCTTGATGAGCGCGTCCCTTTTTGCCGACTCGAAAGCCTCGCCCGGGATCAGCTTCAGTTCGTAAAGGCGCTGGGGCGAATAGCCGGTCAGCACCCATGAATAGTGCCACCCCAGTCCGGCGACCTTCGCCAGCTCGTTGGTGCAGTTGGACGTGATCGTGTTGTAGAATCGCGGATGCGTCGACACGTCGATCGTGCCTTCGAGGAGTAGGCGCAGGAAGCTGCGCTTCTGGATTTCGTTCAGCTGCAGCGGATAGACGTAGACGTCCTTGTCGAGGAACGTGACGCGGCGCGTGAGGAGCTCGCGTGCGGTCGCCCAGATGTAGGACAGCTCGTATCGGTTGAAGGCGCCCGCGACGGCGTCATAGGTTTCGCCCTGCTCCAGCCTTGCTTCGACGGTAAGGCCGACCATGCGGTCGCCGCCGAACTCGAAGAGGATCAGCGTGTGCGCCGCGTATTCGCCGCCGGGCTGGGGTTCGACCATGAACCAGACGTTTCGCAGGTCATCGAACGTGTTGGCGAAGGTGATGACATCGCGCTTCGTAGGGCCTTCGGACGTATACGACCAGTCCGCCACGTGATCGAGCGCGAACGCGCCGGGCGACAGCCGCACGTTCGGCATGTGCGCGAGGTTATCGACCCATGTGCGATCGAGCCGCGGCTCGGCGAGCAGGACGGGTGTCGCGAGAATCGCGAGCAGCGCGGCAACGCTGATGCCTGCGCTTCTCCACGGCTGCTTCCTGATCCAGTCCCAGATTCGCATATGGCCCGCTTCCCTGAGGGGACAAAAGCATGTGTGTGGCCACCTCGCAAAGGTTCGATTCCAGTTGCTGTGTGGCGCAGCGGCACACAAGACTTCGGCGGGCTCACACGTGGGGATGGCGTGCCGAAAAACGTGGATCAGGGAAATCTTTATGAATAGAAAATTGCTGATCGCGGCGGCAGGATCCGTCGCGCTGATGTCGCCAGCCGCTGGCGCTCAGGAAGCCGGGCAGTACGTGCGCCCCTACTGGTGGGACAAGCCCGTGGTCGAGGGGTTGGGCCGCGCAATCATCGAAGTGGCGCCCAACCGCGCGCGTTTCGATCTCGCCTTCGTGGAGACGGACGCAAAGTCCGACGAAGCGATGAAGAAGGCCGTTCAGCGTTCGAAGATCGCATACGACGCGATCAAGAAAGTCGCCGGCGACAAGGCACGCGTCACAACCAGCGTGAACGTGAACGCCTACTACAAACAGTACCGCGACAAGGAGGGGCTGGTTCAGACCAACCAGCGCGCCGACCAGGTGGAAGGATACGAGGCGCGCGTGTCGATGACAGTGCTGCTGACCGATCCTGCGCTCGCGGGGCGCGCGCGGGCCGCAGCGCTGGCGTTGGGGCCGCAGGACATGAACCCGATCTACATCTACCTCGAACAGACAACCGAGATGCAACGGAGGGCACTCGACGAAGCTGCGAAGGATGCGCGGGCGCGTGCACAACTTTCGGCCACGGCCGCGGGCGCACGCCTAGGAGATCTTCTTGTCGTTCAGGAAGGAAATGACAGCTGCATGGGGGGCTGGTCCAGCGGACAGGTGGCCCGCGTTCTTGGTGGCGACAACTACAGCTACAGCGCGAGCGCTCCGTATGCCCCGCCTCCGCCACCCCCACCGCCTCCACCATCGCCGGTCGCTTCAGGCCAGGTCGGACGACAGCAGATCACGATCTCGGAGCGCGACCTTGCTGGGCTCGATCTGCCGAGCGACGCCAGCCCGCAGACGATGCAGGCGAGCGTCTGCATGATCTGGACGCTGGCGAAGTAACCACGGCCATACGCCGCGGCTGACGGGAGGCGCCTCGGACGGAGATGCTCTCACGCCAGCGGCGGCTGTGGCTACAGGCACTACAAGGCGGACGTACCGGAAACTGCCTGCTTCATCGACAAGTGCGCCGCTCAGGCGAACAATCGCCGATTGCACTGCCTATAAAGGGTGAGACCCAATTGCCTTCCCGCCGCGCGGAGCTACAGCTTTGGCAATCGGGGTTCAGGGTCCGCCATGCCAGACGTCTTTGTTTCTTATAACCGGGAAGACCTTCCCATTGCGCAGCGTATTGTGGACGGTCTCGTCCACGAGGGCATAAATGTCTGGCTGGATATGGAGCTCAAGGCCGGCGAGAATTACGACGAGATCACCGAGGAGAGGCTGCGCGGCGCAAAGGCCGTCGTCGTGCTGTGGTCAAGTCGTTCGGTGAAGTCGCGCTGGGTTCGCGCAGAGGCGACTATCGGACAGCGCAAGAGCACGCTGGTTCCGGCGATGATCGAGGAATGCGACCGGCCAGTGATGTTCGAGCTGGTTCAGACGACTGACCTTTCCAAATGGGTTGGCGACCGCGCGGACCCGAACTGGCGCAAGCTGGTGGAAGTCATACGTGGTCGCATCGCGGCGGCCCCGCCGGGACCGCTTTTCGCGGAAGGCGGCGTGAAGAAGCCAACCGGAAAGCGCGGCAAGCCCAAGGCGGCACCCAAGCAGGTTGCAATCCGTAAAGAACATATCGCGAAGAAGAAAGGCTTGGGCGCCGGCGCCGTACTGGCTTCACTGGTGGCCATGCTCGCTGTTCTGGGGGCAGGAATTTATGTCTGGCGTCCGCAGCAGGTGAACGACCTCCTGGCTTCGCTGTCGACGACGACTTCGTCGACAGCGACAGATGCGGCCTCTCTGCGCTCAGCTGAAGGAGAAACACCTGCGTTGAAGGCCGCCTCATCTCCCGAAGCGCTGGCTAAGGCGGCGCCGGTTGAGCTGGCAGTGACGCCCGCGCCTGTTGCGCCCGTGGTTGATAGCGCGGTCGAGGCAGAGCCCGCGAACACTTTCCGTGAATGCGACAGCTGCCCGCTGATGCTGAATGTGCAGGGCGGCACTTTCCTGATGGGCGCGCCGGATGACGAGCTTGGTCGCAAGTCCTGGGAAGGTCCGCAGCGCAAGGTGGCGATGGCCCCGTTCGC
The DNA here is from genome assembly GCA_022844475.1 of Hyphomonadaceae bacterium. GTDB lineage: Bacteria > Pseudomonadota > Alphaproteobacteria > Caulobacterales > Hyphomonadaceae > UBA7672. Next base: position 24,880 of record JALHLR010000036.1, read on the forward strand.
AATTGGCGTCGCCGAAGTGACTTATGGCGAATGGGATGCGTGCGTCGCGGACGGCGCATGCGGCAAATACACGCCGAAAGACGCAGGCGCGCGCGGTACGCTGCCGGTGACGCAGGTGTCATGGAAAGACGCCACGGCTTACACTGCATGGCTGACGAAGAAGACGGGCCGCGTGTATCGCCTGCCGACGGAAGCAGAATGGGAGTATGCGGGCCGCGGCGGTACGACGACGCCGTTCTGGTGGGGCGCAATGAACGACACGACAAAGTCCGGCACGGGCACGGGGACGCAGGCTGTCGATACGCTGGCGGCAAACCCGGTAGGCTTGCTGGGCGTGACCGGAAATGTGCGAGAGTGGACGCAGGATTGCTACGTCAACACCTTTGCGAATGCGCCGCTGGATGGTCGCGCGGTGGAAGTGGCGAAGTGTACGCAGCGTGTGGTGCGCGGCGGCTCGTTCAACGATGGCGTCGAATCTCTGCGGATTGCGGCGCGAGCACGCAATGCGCCGGACTTCCGCGACAGGCTGACGGGATTCCGAGTCGCTGCAGCTCCCTGACAAACGCCTTGACCTCGCCGCAATCTTCGATCAGAAACCCGCGCCTCGGACCAACCTCTGCTTCGTGAGAGAGCCATGAAACGGCGCTACGAAAATCAGATCGCGATGACTGACCAGCTGGCGCTGGTCGATCGCATCTGCATGGAGGGATAGGAGCCGAGCCGGCCTTGCCGGATCACACCGAACCCTCCGCGCTTCTTGCCGGAGGGTTTTTTGTTGTCCGCCCGGATGACAACCCGCCGGAGAGCGCGGAGGGTCTGCGAACAAGGAAACGCAGACATGAGCACGTTTGAAGTGTTCGAAACGGCGGCCGGTGGCCGCATCAAGGCCTGGGTGAAAGGCGTGCCCGTCGAGGACGCCGCCCGGGAACAGCTGGAAAACGTGGCGGGATTGCCGTTCGTGCATTCCCACCTCGCCGTCATGCCCGATGTCCACTTCGGACGCGGCGCGACCGTTGGCTCGGTTATCCCGACCAAAGGCGCGATCATCCCTGCCGCCGTCGGCGTCGACATCGGTTGCGGGATGATGGCGGTGGAGACCACGCTGCGTGCAGAGCACCTGCCGGACTCGCTGGCGAAATTGCGCTCGGAAATCGAGCGCAAGGCGCCGGCGGGGTTCGGCCGCAACGGGGAATGGGGCATGATCCCGGACTCCGTCGTGTCGCGCCTGCGCAATTCCGACCTGAACGAGCGGCTTGATCGCATCCGCGACAAGCACCGCAAGATTCCGAACCACAAGGTGGGCTCGCAGCTCGGCACGTTGGGCTCGGGCAACCACTTCATCGAGGTCTGCATCGATGAGCGTGGCTTTGTGTGGGTGATGCTGCACTCGGGATCGCGCGGCACGGGCAACCAGATCGGGCAGTACTTCATCGAGCAGGCGCGCCGCATGCTCGAGACGCGTATGCTTGGCTATCGTGTGCCGGATCAGGATCTCGCCTTCTTCGTCGAGGGAGAGACGATGTTCGACGACTACATCGAGGCGGTTGACTGGGCGCAAGACTACGCGCGCGCCAACCGCGAAGCGATGATGGAGCGGACGCTGCAGGCGATGCGCGAGCATCTGCCGAAGTTCAAACTCGGCAAGCACGCGGTGAACTGCCACCACAACTATGTGGAGAAGGAACACCACTTCGGCGCCGACGTGTGGGTGACCCGCAAGGGCGCCGTGCGCGCAGGCGATGGAGAGCTTGGCATCATCCCCGGCTCGATGGGCGCGAAATCGTTCATCGTGCGCGGCAAAGGCAACCCGGACTCGTTCTGCTCGTGCTCGCACGGCGCAGGCCGGGCGATGTCGCGCACCAAGGCGAAGGAGACGTTCACGCTGAAGGATCACCGCGAGGCGACCGACGGTGTGGAGTGCCGCAAGGACCAGGGCGTGATCGACGAAACGCCGATGGCCTACAAGGACATCGACGCCGTCATCGCCGCGCAGTCCGACCTGATCGAGGTGGCTCACACCTTGAAGCAGGTGGTGTGCGTGAAGGGTTGAGGCGAGACGCCGCGCGGCAAACAGCTGTCGCGCGGCGGAACCCAATCCGATAAGACGCGGGAAGCCTACTGGTTAGCCCACCGCGTGTTGGGGACGACCGCCACGACGAACACCTTCGATTTGAAGCGCCAGGCCTTCACGCCATAAGTGGAGCGCCCATCGTGGGCGACGTATTCCCCCTGGATGTTCACTTTCGGAAACTTCGCAATGAAATATGCAAGCGCCTGAGCTTCATCCGCAAACCTTATCTCGATCTCGGTCAGGCAATCGCAGGCGCGGCTGTTGAAGAAGTAAACAGTTTCGGTGAACGGGGCGCCGGCTACCCCGACGGCGAAGACGTTGGCGTCCCCGTTGGCTCGGTGGTTGAGCGCCCTTGCAGCGAGAAGTTCGACAAAGCCTTGTCTGGGAAACTCGAAACCAATCCCGTCGATCTCGGTCGGAAACAGCTCAGGGTAGGTATAGGTATGGCCCGGTGATTCAGGGGGCGTCTGCGCAGCCGCCAGCGGCGCTCCCAGCAGCACAGCCGCGCCCAGTAGTGTGGAAAGCATGCGGCTCATGACTTCGATTCGCCTCCCCGCTCAGAGTCCCTGCCCTCTCCTATACTGGCAGGCTATCGGAAAATCACGTCGACTGATCAGTCCACGGTCATGCGCGTTACTGGATCAATTCAGTTTGATGCCGCCATTCTGCGGTCGTGTTCGCGTGGTTCGGCCTTGGCAATGCTTGCCGAGTTGCGGCAGAGCTAGAGGCTTCGGATACGAGGATTCATGCGCCAGCTCGTCCTGCTTCGCCACGCCAAGGCCACTCCCGGCTCCGACACGGGGGAGGACTTCGATCGCCCGCTGGCGCAGCGCGGACGCGACGATGCGCCAGTTGTTGGACGCGCCCTGGCCGAGGCCGGGGCGGCGCCGCATGTTGTGCTCGTGTCAGCGGCGCGGCGGACGCGGGAGACGTGGGAGCTCGTGGCTGCGTCATTCCAGATGGCGACGGTGCGGTTTGTTGACAAGCTCTACCTTGCGCCAGGCGACTTGATCCTGCGCGAAGCGGAGGAATCGGGCGTCGCGAATGTGATGGTCATTGCTCACAACCCAGGCCTGCATGAACTGGCGAGCCGGCTGGCGCACCGGATGAACGCGATGGAGTCGCGGGTGCGGGCGAAGTTTCCGACTGCGGCGGCGGCTTTCTTCACGCGCAAGGACGATGACTCGTCGTGGAAACTGCGGGACTACATCACGCCGAAGGATGCGACGGACTGATCAGTCCGCAGTCTGGGCCGCAGGCTGGACGATGAGATCACCAAGCCCTTCGAGCGACCAGTTGGCCCAGAGACCGTAAAGATAGACTGCATAGCCGGTCAGCAGGATCACACCCGTCAGCACGCCGACGCGGCGGTGCATGAAGATGATGATCGTGATCAGCACCGCAGCCGCCAGCATGGCCCAGTGGCTGAATGCCGTGAACTCAGGGCTCAGCTGAGCGCGCGGCGCAAGGACGGCGACGACGCCACCAGCGCCGAGGATGTTGAAGATGTTGGAACCGAGGACATTGCCCATCGCGACGTCCGACTGCTTGCGGACGGCGGCTGCGATAGTCGCGCTGAGTTCCGGTAGCGACGATCCAACGGCCAGGATGGTAAGGCCGACGATGGTAGAGCTGGCGCCGAGTTCGTCGCCCAGCGAGATGCCGCCATCGACAAGCATCTGGGAGCCGAGCGGCATGCCGACAAGGCCGATGAGGATCAGCATCACCATGCGCCACGCAGGCGTCGCCATGATAACGAGTTCTTCCTTGGTGTCTTCGCTCGTGTCTTTCCGCGCGATCGACCAGGCGATGATCACATAGGCGACGAGGATCGCGACGAAGGCCATGCCGACGATCTGCGTCAGGCCGAAATACATCGTCACGCCGATCCAGCCTGCCGTGCAAGCCAGCATGAAGAGCGCGGTGGCCCGCATGCGCGGGGCGTCTGTGGTTATCGGGAAGATGAGCGCCGGGAGTGCGAGAACCAGAAGGATGTTCGCGATGTTGGAGCCGATGATGTTTCCGTGCGCCAGGCCGGCGCTGTCGTTCATGGCCGCCTGAGCCGAGATAAGGAATTCCGGCAGCGAGGTGCCGAAGCCCACGATGACAATTCCGACAAGAAGCGGAGACACGTTCGACTTGTAGGCAGCTGCGAGTGCGCCGCGGACCAGGCAGTCCGCAGAATAGATCAGGACGGCAAAGCCCATGATCAGAAAAACGATCGCGCCAGCCAGCATGGCGGCTCCCCCGCTTCAGGTTTTCCCGCGGGACAACCTAGTCGATGCGGCGGTATTCGATGAGATTGAGCAGCCCGAAAACTGCAACCACTGCAAGAATCGCCCAGACAGCCGCCATGAGTTACGCCTTTCAGACTTGGGTGCGACAGGCCGTGTCCTGCCACCTGCTTTCGATATCCTCTTCTTATAGGGCTAAGTCCACGTGAGAAAGCCTCGGCTTCGCGATCGCGTCTTTCAGGCCTGGTTCCGGTTCCGCCGATCGATGACGCTGGGGGTGCGGGGGATTGTGGTCGATGGCGAGGGGCGGGTGCTGCTGGTGCGACATACCTATACGCCGGGGTGGCATTTTCCGGGTGGAGGCGTGGAAAAGGGCGAAACGGCGGTGCTTTCGATGCAACGGGAGCTGAAGGAGGAAGCCGGGATCGAGGCGGCGACTAGCGCCATGCGGCTGCTGTCGGTGCACGCCAACCATGGCTTTTTCCCCAATGATCACGTGCTGGTTTACCGGATCGACACATGGACGCAGGGCGAGGCGACCAGCCGGGGCGAGATCGCGGGGGTGCAGTTTGTCGATCCGCTGATACCGCCGGAGGGCGTCTCGCCGGCCACGCGGCGACGGCTTGACGAGATATTCGCCGGCGCGGACACGAGTGAACTCTGGTGATAGAGATTCGCCGGGGGTCGTTGACCGCGATTTGAGCGCGCCTCGGCCATTGATTTGCGGTAATGTTTGGTCATCACTGCCGCCGGACTGCGGAGCCAGACTGCGGAGATATTGGGATGCGGCTTGCCTTGATGATTGCCGGCGCGGCGACGCTGGTGGCGAGCTGCGGGCCGGAGGAGGCTTTTGCGCCGAACGCCATCGGCGCCGTGTCGCTGGAAGGCGATGGTGCACTTATCACGGCGGCGCAGAAGATCAGCGACACGATCGGCGGCTGCGAGAAGCCGGCGGATGCGCTGCTGGAGTCCAAGGTAGTCGGACTCGAGAGCGGGTCAATCGTCATGCTTGGCTGCAGTCAGGGTGCATACGCGGTGACTCACCGCTTGTTCGCCGTGGCGGGCGAGACGCTGCAGCTGGTCACCCTGCCCGACTATGATGCGAGCGGATGGTTTGCGACCGACCAGGCCAGCATGGCCGAGATCGATGCGGGCACCGGCGTGCTGACCACGCTGCGCAAGAATGCGGGGCATGGCGGGTGCGGATCCGAGGGGCGCTACCAGTGGGACGGAGTGCACTTTGTTCTTCAGGAATTGCGCTGGCAGGATTGCACGTCCACGACGCCGCCGCCCTTCCCGATCGTCTGGCCGCTCCAGCAGAATGCAGTGGTCGACCCCGATGGCGCGACGCCCGCGCCGTAGGCGCGACAAGTCGACAAGCAATCCGAGCATGCAGCAACACCTGCGAACTCATGCGTCGCTGCGCCTGGCGCGTCTCGCGCATGGGCCGCGCGCAGAGGATTCGCCTCGACGCGGTTGCGGATGCGGCGGAGGCCGCGCTTGCCTGCAGGTCAACCATAGACAGGCGATAGGCCTCGAAGCGGTTAGCGACTTGTGACGAGTGGATCAGGCTGGTCGATACTGATGACGCGCGGATCCCTGCCGAGGGTGCGGCAGGCCGTGCGATGCAGCGCAAAGCGGAGTTGCGCTTCGGCGATCGGCAGCAGGTGCATGATGAAGTCGTGGATGCGCAGGCTGATCCTGCGTCCGAGCGGGGCGCGGCGACCGCTGCTGGTCACCATGATCATCAACGGCCAAAAGCTCCACGCGATGCACCCCAGTGCCGGCAGGTGGCGCATGCGCCAGTGTTACCCCCAAGTCTTTGGCGGACGTGTTTGATTGGGTTGGCGTTCGGCGCGGAGCATCCCCAATCTCGAACACCGGTTTTTCTCCAAACTCGACGCCGTTGTCGTGGCGCGGCCCGCCTGCTTCGCAAGTCCCCTCCACCCCGTAGGGGCACCTCCCCCGCCGCTTCGCGCTGAGGGAGGACGCCTCCTGAGCCAGTGAGGGAGTCCTGGCTCGCCGAAGTTAAAGGGGGCAGCACGGCGCGCCGATGGCTGGACCAGCAAAAAGCAGAACGCCCGGCTGTTACCAGCCGGGCGTTCCAGATTTTTGGATCAGTGAACCGAAGTCGTTAGATCGACTCTTTCAGTTCTTTCGCGGCGCGGAAGGCAACTTTCTTCGAAGCCTTGATCTGCACCGGCTCGCCCGTGGCGGGGTTGCGGCCCATGCGGGCGGCGCGCTTGCGGACAACCAGAACGCCGAGGCCGGCGAGACGGATACGGTCGCCCTTCTTGAGGTGCTTGGTGACCAGCGCGACGACGTCGTTCAGCATCGCTTCGGTCTGCTTCTTCGGAAGCTCATGGTTCTCGGCGAGGTTGGCCGCGAGGTGCTTGAGGCTGACCGTGTTCTGTTTTGCCTTGGCTGCAGTTTTCGCTGCGGCGGTTTTAGCTGTGGCCATGTCTTTTCGACTCCCGTGTGAAAAACCTGCACCTGAATACACGGAAATGAAGGTCTCCCAAGCGGGAAACGCGTGATTTACAAGGGTTTTTGCCGCTTTTCACAGCAAAAACCCCCAAAAATCACGATTTTGGAACGCTTCCAGCCTCGGGAACCCCCGCAAATACAGGTTTTCAGCGAATCGCGACGGGCTGAGTCGTGACGCCTGCGACCTCTGACCCGCTCTTTTTCCGGTGCGACCAGCGGGTCCAATACGGGGTCTCGACGCGCTCACCATAGTTGGCGTCGAGATAGGCGCTGTAAATGTCCCGCATGAGATCGGCGGTGGCCTGCACCATCGACATCTTGGCGATCATCACATGATCGGCGTCTGAAAAGATCGCTTCGGCTTCGGGATGCCTCTGTTCGCTGACGGTTCGGTTCTTGTGCAATGTGAGCCAGCTGCCCTTCGGCGCGCGGGCGTTCATCAGGAACGGGAACGGGTTGGTCATGTCGAGCGTCGATACAGACTCGCCCGGCTTGATGACGGTTTTGAGATCGTCGACGGCGGCCATCAGGGTTTCCATGTATTCGCCCTGCCGCAATTCCTGGCGGCGGCCGAGCTGGCCGGAGAGCCAGATATTGTAGAGGCGATCGGCCGGCGTTTCGGACATGTTGACCGCGCGGTTGAAGAGGCTTTCGCGCTCGGGGACATGGACGTTGCGCAGGGCCGGCTCGCGTGCCCATGGGGCGGGAGGACGGATCTGTTCGCGCAGGGTGGCGTAGGCCTGGTCGACCAGGACGAGGCCACGGTCGAGCGTGATGGCGAGCGACAGCATCGCGAAGGCGCCGACGGCGGCGACACGGGCCATGCGGAGGGCACTGTCTTCCTGCAGCACGCGGACAGCGCCGTAGGCGCCGAGCACGATCAGGGCGGACATGTTCCGGAGCTGGCCGTTCTGGTTGATGATGAACAAGCACATCACCATGATGAATCCGCCCGCCACCGCGTCGCGCCAGGTGAAGCGTCCCATGGCGGCTAGAACGCCAAGGGGGGCAGCGGCGAACAACATGTCCTGCAGATTGTTGCGGACGAGGCCAAGCATTGACTCGGTGCGCGCACCTGAGACCTGCCCGGCGAAAATGATGTCGTTGATGTAGGCGACGAGGTTGCCGGTAAGCAGGCCTATGCCCAGGATCATCGCGGCGGTGAGGCCAGCGCCCCAGAGCAGCGTGCGGACGGGTCGCGGGTTGAGGAATGCGTAGATTCCCGCCCCGGCCACGCCCGCGACGAAATAGGTCGCCTTTAGCCAGAACATGAAGGTGAGCACGGCGGCGATGACGGCGATTTCCACGACCCCCAGGGATTCCTCGCGGTTGCGGCGCGGGGTCAGCATCATGAAGAGCGGGATAAGGGCGGCCCAGCCCCAGCGATTGTAGAACATGGCGTAGCTGAGATTGTCGCCCAGCACCTCGTTGGCGCCGTCGACCACCGTCTGGCTCTCGCCGCCCCAGCGTTCGAGCAGGGCTGCGGGAACGGTCACAAGGAAGACGATGCCAATCAGCGTGGCGGTGATCGGCGTCGGAAAGCGGGAGGCGCCGATCCAGGCGCAGGCCAGCCCGAGCGCGAGGGCGACCCAGACGGATGCGAGTTCGACCGAGCCGCCATAGCCGCCGATAAGCCCGGCAGCCCATGCCGGCAGGTAGAGCTGGGCGGCGCCCAGGGCGGTAGGGAAATCGGTCGAGGGCGTTTGTCCGTTGGCGATGCGGTAGGTCGAGTCAAAGAAGATCAGGCTGTCATGCGTGATCAGCGTGAAGACCGAGACCGGGCTCCAGAGGAAGAGAAGATATGCGGCTGCGAGCAGCGTGGCATAGCCGGTGACGACCAGGAAACGGGTGCTGAGGCCGGACAGCGCCTCCGCCCCCTTTGCGGCGACGAAGCGAACATGGCCGATGACCACGAGCGCAAGCAGGCCAGCGAAGGACATCCACTGGATCGATGCGGCGGTGTGGGCGAGGTTGATCGGGGTCATGCCGGCGCGGATCGCGTCCATCGGCCAGCCGGCGATGCCGGCATTCGCGGCGAGAAAGGCGGGGCGGACGGCGAAGGCGACGACGGCCCAGACAAGAAGGAGGAGCCCGAGCCGGTCGCTGGCGAGGAAGCG
>JALHLR010000037.1 GCA_022844475.1 Hyphomonadaceae bacterium
CTTCCTCTCCGCCAGCGCTGCTTCATAATCACTTGATTAAAAAAGCTTTCTGGAACGCTGAAACGGCGCGCGGTTACCGCGCTTGTCACAGCAGCGCACGTAACTGCTAGGCCCACACCTTGCGAGCGCCTGCTCGAGGCGCCCGCCAGGGTCGTTACAAACCGCGTTGCCGCTCCGGCCAGCCCGCCAGCACCAGTTCGGGTGATCGCCGATCGCCTAGCTCACGCGCTCTGCGATGCGGACAAGCGTATCGCGCAGCGCGGTCAGCCGCTGGGCGGTCTGACCGTTGCCTGAGACCTCAAGCACCTCCGCAGCGGCGCGAAGATCACGGGCCACGGTAGCGCTTCGGCGAGCCTGGTCTACAAGAGGTGTTGCAGCATCGAGCACAGCGGTCAGCCGGCTCGCGACGTCAGCCCTCAGCACCTTGTCCCTTGCCAGCTGGTCCATGTAGGCGCGCGCCACGACGGGATGCGCTGGCCAGGTTACCGGGTATTGCTGCTGCGGATTCACGGTGCGGCCCTGCTCGGCCATGCGGGCGGCGGCGATTTCATTTGCCGACAGATGTTCGCTTGGCGTCAGCTCGAACACGTCAAGACCGCGTGCGATTTCCGTTCCGTAGATGCGGCCTTCATACCAGTAGACTGACCAGTATCCACCCAGTGTCTGACGATCAGCGTTCACCGGACCACGATCAAAATAGGCGATCTCGCGCGGTTTGGCCGAGTCGGTGAAGTCGCTGATCGAGAGGCCGCCTTGATACCACGCCTGCACAAAGAGGTCGCGCCCCGGCACCGGAAGCAGCGAGCCATTGTGCGCGACGCAGTTCTCAAGATCGGTCTGGGCTGCCGGCAGCTTGTAGTAGCTTCGGAAGACGAGTTTGCCGTCGACAATGTCGTAAATGGCGTTTGCGCCCCAGGTCTGCGGATCCTGAACACGGCAACGCGGCCTGCCGCCGCCACCCCACTCATCGGTGAAGATGACCTTGGTTCCCTCATTGTTGAAGGTCGCCGAATGCCAGTAGGCGAACCCGGAATCGACGACGGCGTCGATCCGCTTGGGCGCTCGCGGATCACTGATGTCGAAGATGATGCCGTTACCTGAGCAGGCGCCGCCAGCGATCTTGCGTGACGGAAAAAGCGTTATGTCGTGGCAATGATCCGTGCGGTTTGTGGTCTGCGTGCCTTCGCCGTGATCGCCGCCAAGCCAGAGGCCGCCAAGCTGCCCGCTCTGGCCGTCAGCGAATACGGTCGGGCTGTCGATGATGCGGGCCTTTGACGGGTCTGCCAGCGGAATCTCGATGACGTCGACACGGAAAAGCGCGGTGCGGCTATCGCCCGGCTGACCCATGATGCAGCCGGCCAGCTCGTCCTTGTCGCGCACGCCAGCCGTGCCAGAATTGTAGACGATCAGACGCTGGTCGTCGGCCGAGACGACTGAGTGGGTATGCGATCCACGGCATGTCTGGACCTGTCCGACCTGACGTGGCCGCGTGATGTTCGAGATATCGAAGATACGCAGGCCGCGGAAGCGATCCGGGCTGGCTTCAGGGCCCACGCCCTCGCGGCCGCAATCCACGCGGCCGCTCGTGGCCTCGACCGACATGAGCAGGAGATTGCCCACGATGGAAACGTCACCCTGCCCCCCGGGGCAGACGATGGCGCTGACCAGTTTCGGCTCGGCCCCGCCCAGTCGATAGAACTGCACGCCCTGATAGCTGCCGATGGCGAGCAAATCGCCCGAGAAGGCCATGTCCGTGTTGGCGAAGCTGAGGAAGGGCGCGCGCCGGCTCGCCTCGTCTGCCGTGCCGAGACGTGCATCCCCGTCCTTGTTCTCGGCAGGGAGTCGAAGGGGCAAACCTTCGGGATTGGACGGATCGAAGAACCCGGCCGGCTTGGGAAGGCTGGCAACCAGACGCATGTTGCTGATCGCCTGGCCGGCGTCGAGAAAGCCCGCCTTCAGTGTCGCGCGCGGGTCTGGCGACAGACCGCGCAGCAGAGCCGCCATGCGCTTGATCTCTGCCTGCTGCTCATTCGTGACGTCGGTTGCAAAGCGATAGAGCACAGGATCGTAGGCAGAGCCGGGTTCTGCCAGCAGGCTCGTGACCATCGTGACCGCGCCCTCGTGATGGGCGATCATGAGCTGCAGGAACTGCCTGTCGAACTCCGATCCGTTCGATGCTTTCAGCTGGGTCAATTGCGCAGCCGTCGCCATTCCCGCCATACCGCCATGGCCGGCGCCATGTCCTGTGGCGGCGTGTCCTGCGGCGGCATGCCCGGCATGACTATCCGCCGTGGTCGGCGCTGGCGCGGGAGCGTCTTCGCCGCGCTCGCGCAACCAGCCCTGCATGAAGGCGATCTCGTCCGCCTGGGACGCATTGATCCGTCCCGCCAGTTCGACAATGGCAGGTGTTGCGGTGCGGCCCTGAACGAGGACCGCCATTTCCACTGCCTGACCGTGGTGATGGATCATGCCCTGCATGAACGCGACATCGGCGTCCGAGTAGCGGTTGTCTGCGACGCGGGCGGCTTCGCGACCCTCAAGCATCCGGCTTTCCTGACCCGGCGCACCCGGCTGAATAAGCGGCGGCTGCTGGGCGCAGGCCGAGGTACCCAGGAGAGCAGCAATAGCGACCGAATTGACCAGGATCGACGATCCAGACAGGCGAAAGTGCGGCACCACAGACCTCCAGCTTCATTTGCGTTTGCACTTTTGCAGCGTTGCGGGGCGGCTGTCACGTCAACTCGGGGCGGTTTCGCGCGACTTTCGTGACGTGACCCGGGCTGCGCGAACGCCCTGCTCAAGGGAGATACTGAGCTTACCCGGAGGATGGGCATTGCACGCCGCCGCAGCCGATGCCTCTGGAATTCGAACGGGCCTGCAGACGACGGCGTGGGTCTCCAGGAACCGCAGCGGAGACGCGCGCCTGACGAACGGCTCTTCGCTTGAACGGCACGACGTTGCCGGAACCGCACGCGCCACCCCATGCCGGAGGCAGCGCACGCCCCTCATCGATCACACGGTCGGGCCGACGAACGCATCCCGTGAACGGTTGCACACGGTTCTGCGCGTCCTGCCGTCGCTCTGGCTTTTCTCCGCGCCTCCGCATCGAGCGCCCTGACCGTGGCGCGTGTGGTGGTGGATCCTGTTCACGCCAACATCTGACAACACGCCGCCTGAAGGACCCGGAAAGACCGGCCCTTCGTCTGTCGTCGGTTTCCGGATCGTTGCGATGATTTCAGACAGGGCGTAGCGCCAGGTGCCTGAAATATCAGCGATTTACGGGCATCAAAAAACAATCCGGCCAGCCGGTATTGTTGGGCCGCTTCAACCGGGTCATTCTTCGCGGGTGGATTTGCGATGTGCGGTGCGGATGATCCACAGCGCGTTTCGCTTGATCTCAACCCGGAAACTTGGCCTCGCGGCATGTCCGCGAGGCCAATTTGTTTCCGCTCAGTTCTGCCAGCCCTTGATCAGCGTGTCGTAGTCGATCGTCTCGGGGGCCGGGTCCTCGTTGGCGAGCTTGGCCTTGGGGGCGCCGGGGCGGTCGAACCAGGCTTGCGCGGGCTCTTCCGGGTTCAGCTTGGGTCCCTTATCACCCTGAACGTTGAGCTGTTCGAGGCGGGCGAGCACGTCTTCCTGCGCCTTGCAAAGGGCGTCCATCGCCTGTTGCGGCGTCTTCGTACCGGCGGCGGCGTCGCCGATATTCTGCCACCAGAGCTGGGACAGTTTAGGATAGTCCGGGACGTTGGTGCCGGTGGGCGACCACTGTGTGCGCGCGGGCGAGCGGTAGAACTCGATCAGGCCGCCGAGCTTGGGCGCACGTTCCGTGAAGGACGGATGCTGGATCGTGCTCTCGCGGATGAAGGTGAGGCCTGTGTGGCTCTTCTTCACGTCCACTGTCTTCGATGTGACGAACTGCGCATAGAGCCAGGCGGCCTGTGCGCGGTCGGTCGGCGTCGTCGTCATCAGCGTCCACGAGCCGGCGTCCTGGTAGCCGAGCTTCTGGCCCTCTTCCCAGTAGGCGCCGTGGGGCGATGGGGCCATGCGCCATTTCGGTGAACCGTCGGCGTTGAGAACCGGCAGGCCTTCCTTGACCATGTCGGCGGTGAAAGTGGTGTACCAGAACATCTGCTGGGCGATCTCGCCCTGCGACGGGATCGGGCCGGACTCCGAGAACGTCATTCCCTGAGCGGCCGGCGGGGCAAACTTCTTCAGCCAGTCGATGTATTTCGTGACGGCGTAGACAGATGCGGGGCCGTTGGTGTCGCCGCCACGCGCAACGCACGAGCCGACCGGGCGCGAGGCGTCGTCGACGCGGATGCCCCACTCATCGACGGGGAAGCCGTTGGGATGGCCGTTGGTCTTGTCGCCATTGCCGGCCATGGAAAGCCATGAGTCGGTGAAGCGCCAGCCGAGCGAGGGGTCCTTCTTGCCGTAATCCATGTGGCCGTACACTTTCTTCCCGTCGATCTCGCGACCGGTGAAGAATTCGGCGATGTCCTCATAAGCGGACCAGTTGACCGGAACGCCGAGATCGTAGCCGTACTTCGCCTTGAAGTCGGCCTTGTTCCTGGGGTCCGTGAACCAGTCATAGCGGAACCAGTAGAGGTTCGCGAACTGCTGGTCGGGCAGCTGGTAGAGCTTGCCGTCGGGCGCGGTGGTGAAGCTGGCGCCAACGAAATCCGCGATGTCGAGTGTCGGGCTGGTGACGGCCTTGCCCTCGCCGGCCATCCAGTCGGTGAGGTTCCGGACTTGCTGGTAGCGCCAGTGCGTGCCGATCAGGTCGGAGTCGTTGATGTAGGCATCGTAGATGTTCTGGCCCGACTGCATCTGCTGTTCGAGCTTGGCGACGACATCGCCCTCGCCGATCAGCTCGTGCGTGACCTTGATGCCGGTGATGGCGCTGAAGGCGGGCGCGAGGACGCGGGATTCATATTCGTGCGTCGAGATGTTCTCCGACACGACGGTGATTTCCATGCCCTGATAGGGGGCGGCGGCGGTGGCGAACCAGTTGAGCTCAGCCTCCTGCGCGGCGCGGTTGAGCGTGGACAGGTCCTTGATCTCGGCGTCGAGGAACTTTGCGATCTCGGCGCCTGCGTTGGGGTTGGGGTCCTTGGCTGCAACGGGTTGCTGGGGGCCGCAGGCGGCCAGCGCAATCGCAGACACCATGGCGAGCAGAAGCCCGCGCGGGCGCGTGACAGACATGATTTCCTCCCTGACGAAGCTCTTGCGGCTTCGGACCTGTTTCGGCTCAAACAAACCGGAAAACCAGACCTGCGTAAACCACGGACGCCGCGGTGGCAAACCAGAGAGGCACGTCCTTGGGGACAAGTCCGATCCAGGCGAGGTGGATGAAGGCAGTGCCGAGCAGGGTGAGGAAGAAGCGGTCGCCGCGCTGGGTGGCGACGCCGAGGACGCCGATGCGCGGCTGATTGTTGGGCGCGAGCTTTGTGAGGACGCCGAGCGTGACGAGGGAGAGCGCGATGAAGCCGAAGAACAGCGCGGTCGGCAGCGTCCATCCCATCCAGGCAAAAGTCATGGCGACTTGCTCCGCAGGATTTTCGCGGCGGACGCCTGCATCAGGATGCCGAGCAGGATGGCGCCGACGCCTATGACGGCCGAGACGATCGCGCCGGGCCGCTGACCCAGGAAGTAGAAGACCATGGCCAGCCCGCCGCCGAACACCATCCCGCCCATGACCAGCGCAAGGCCGGTCATGAACTGGCGCTGGCCGCGTTTCAGGCGGTCAGCGTCGGGCGTGGCGGCAGCGGGCTCAACCGTCATTCGTCAGCGCCGGTTCGCGCGGGCGTCGCGGATGCTGGTGAAGCCCCACCAGAACACGCCGGCGCCGACCAGCAGCGCGAGCCAGGACAGCGCACCGATCGGGCCGCCGAGAATTCCAAGCCACACGGCCTTGAGAACTGTTGAGAGGATGATGCCGATGCCGCCGAAGCCGACAAGGACGGCGCCGATCAGCGTCATCTGGCGGCCCTGAGCTTCCTTGCGTGCATGCGCGGCTTCGGGAGGGGTGTATCCGTATCTGGCCATGTTGTTCTCCTGGCTCTGATTTTTTGCGTTTCTACTCGTATCTGCCCTGCGCCCTCTTGTGCCGATCGGGGCGTTTGACGGGCGGAGACTAGCAGATTTGGGGGGGAGTCACAGGGGGCTAGTCCCGCGCAACATCAGCCGACATGAACAGGACGATCGCGGCCAACAGACACCCCGCTCCGACGAGAAAAACCAGGCCTCCGGCGCCCCAGGCCTGAAGCATGAGACCGAAGGACGCCTCCTGACCGACCGCAGGCCACAGCGAGCAGGTCTCGGACGACGCGCTGAACCGGGCTTGGAGCAGCATCTGGATCCCGACGCCCCCCGCGTCAGCCGAAGCTGGCACGGGAACCCGACATCAGCAGGCTCCGCCCGCGTTCACCGGATTGCACCTGGCCGCGGCATTGCCCGGCAGGCGCGCGGTGTAGCCGGTGGCGAAACGGGCGTCTGGCCAGATATAGTCGGTCGAGACGTACTGGGCGCCAGAGGCGAGTGCGGCGTCGCGGCGTTTGGTGTCGCCGGAGCGGGCTTCGCGTGTGTCGGCGTCAGCGCGGGTGCGGACGATAAAGCCCTGCGCAACGCGTTCGCGGATGAGCGCTTGGTCTTCGTGCGGTTCGTTCATGACGAGGATGGCGGCTTCTGGCGCCTCGAAGGCTGCGCCTGCGCCAACGAAGGCGACGCGCCCTTTCAGAGAAGGGTGGCCATCGACGTAAGCTCCCCAGCGGGCGGGCGCGTCGTCGATCACGAAGACAACCTTGCCCCGCGACTCGCCGAGCGTCGGCCATCCGCCGGCGAGGACGCCCTCGCGCAGCGTGGCATGGGCGCCGCGTACCTCGTCCGGCGTTACGATGCGATCGCGCGCAAAGACGGACAGGATCTCCGCTTCGATGCGGTTGAACCCGTCCTTGCCGAATGCCCGCACGGGCGTCGCGCCTTCCCATGAGATGGGCGTGTGCTTCGGATTGATCATGATCAGGATCGGGGTGTGCGTACGGTGTGTGTCGGACCAGGCTTTCACCTGGCTGAGGCAGTTCACGAAAGTCGGGCAGCTGGTGCGGAAGTCGATGTCGGTGGCGTGGATCACCTTGATGCCCGGCTTTGCGAGCGCGGCCCGATCGGGCGGCGGGATGGTGACGCCTTGCTGCGCGAGGAGACGGACGCCGAGCGGATCTGTGAAGGCCCCACCCTCGGGATCGTCCACCGGATCGATCTCGACCTGGCGCGCGCCGGCGTCGAGCTGTTCGGCGATGGAGCGGTGGAAGTAGTCGAGCGTCAGGGCGGTATTGGCGTTGCGCTGCCTGATGAGCTCCATAAGCGGCGGATCGATCTGCAGCTTGTAGGAGTTGTGCGTACCGATGGCCTGGATCTGGTTGAGGCGGAGGGCATTGTCGAGGCCGTCACCAGGCGCAGGCGCCATGCTGGCGCAGGAGGCAAGCAGGACGCTCGCAAAGAGGACCAGGGTGCGCTTCATTGCCGACTCCATTTCGATGCGGGCCCAGCTTCCGCCGGGGACGTGACAAACAGGTGACGCGTTTGGTGGCTCACGACCTGCCCGCGAGGTAGGCCTGCACCACCTTCCTCGGAACGATAGTTGTCCACGCATCGGTGACGAAGTCGGCGACGTCTGCGCGGGTGAGCTGCGCAATGTCGACAAAGCTCCACAGCATGCCGCCGGCGCGGTAGGGCTGGAAGACGTCCGGGCGTGCTTCGAAGAGGAGGTCCTGCCGCGGCTTCGGCAGCTTGAAGATCCAGCGCTTGCCGGGGAAGCCGTAGAGGACAAACGTCTTGCTTCCGACGTTGAACCAGTTGCCGCCATGGTCGTTCAGCTCGACGGCGCCCGGCAGGGCGAGCGCGGTTTTGCGAACGTCAGCGAGCGTGGCCATGTGCGTCTTTAGCTACGAAGCGCCCCGCTGGAAATCACCCCCGCCCTGCGCTCTCAGTATGTCAGGCTGATGCCGGCCTGGACCATGCGCGGCGCGCCCGGCAGGATTCCGCGCGAACGGTCGACGATGTAGGCCTCGTCGGTTGCGTTCTTGACCGTCGCGAAATAGGCGATCGCGCCATCGCCCGGCGTCCAGTTCGCGGTCAGGTTCAGGATGGTGGCGTCCTCGATCAGGCCGCGCTGGCCGTCGGCCGTTGGGGGGATGGTGTTGAGATCGTCGGTGAACATTTCACCCGTGTATTGCACCTCAGCCTGCAGGTTGAGCCAGTCGCCGAATGCGTAGCCGACAGCGAGCGATGCGATCCATTCCGGAGAGTAAGGCAGTCGGTTGCCTGTGACGGACGTCGGGGCGAAGCCGGAGATGTTGGAAAAGCGCTGCCCGGCATATGCGGCCTCGCCCACCCAGGTGATCGCTGTGCGAAGATAGAGGTCGTCAACCGCCAGGATGCCGGCGTCGCGGAGCGAGTAACGAATGCTGGATTCGACGCCCGAATGGCGGGTTTCCCCGGCGCTGGTGAGCGTGGCGCCGACGCCCCCGGCGACGGAGGCCGGGACGATCTGGTTCTCGAAATCCATGACGTAGGCGCCGATGTCGATGTCGAGCCCGCTGATGGGAGCGCCGCGCAGGCCCAGCTCCCAGTTCACACTGCGCTCGGCATCCAGCTCGACGACCCCGCCCGTATTGCTGACGACATCTTCGGCGCGCGGCGGGGAAAAGCCGCGGTGCACGCCCGCATACACGACCAGCGAGGGGTCGATCGCGTAGGTGAGGCCAAGTCCGGGTATGACCTCCGTGAGATCCACGCTGCCTCGCGCACCGTTGAGCCCGTTGAGACGCTCGAACGCGATCGACTCGACGCGGACTCCCGGGCTGATGCTGAGGGCTCCGTAGTCGAGATTGGCGACGACAAATCCGGAAATGGCATCCGCAGTGCGCGTATTGTTCTCGACGATCGCGCCCGTGCGACCGTTCGGCGTTGCCGCGTTGACCTGAAAGCGGCGCTGGCGCTCGGTGTGCCAGCGCGCGCCGGTCTCGATACTCGCCTCGGCGCCAAGAAGCGCGCCGTACCAGTTGAGCCGGCTCTCGACGCCGTACTGGTGATATTCGCGCAGCCGGCCTTCCGTGCCGCAGGTCGTGCTGATGTTGGCCATCCCGCCACAGGTCGGGCCGGAGGGCCGCTGGCTGGAGTTCGAGGATTGCCGCCACCAGTCGCGATTGAAGTAAAGCGCATAGGCCGAAGTCGTCAGCTTGAGGTCGTCTGTCAGGGTCCAGCCGTGAGAGATGGCGCTGGTGTAGCGCTGCGTCTCGAAGCGATCATTGGGGAAAGGGTTGGCGAACGGA
Organism: Hyphomonadaceae bacterium; assembly: GCA_022844475.1. Classification (GTDB taxonomy): domain Bacteria; phylum Pseudomonadota; class Alphaproteobacteria; order Caulobacterales; family Hyphomonadaceae; genus UBA7672. The sequence continues at coordinate 9,333 of JALHLR010000037.1, forward strand.
TCGGCTTCAAACTCGGCTTGTGTCAGTCCGGAATAGGAGACCTGGCTGTCTTCGCGGTTGATGGCGCCACGGAGGATCAAGTCATGCCCTGGAGCGATCTCCCGCTCGGCGCGCAGGCTGTAGTCCTGGAAGGCAAGGTCGTGGTTCTTGCGGATGCCGTCGAACACGGTGGCGCTTGCATGCCCGAGCAGGCGGAAGCCGGCGACCTCGCCGCCCATCGAGCCGGCGAGCTCGCCATAGCCGAGTTCGCCGCCGGCAACGTAGAGATCGCCTCCGAAATCGCTGGGCGCGCGCGGTGAGATGTAGTTCACGACGCCGCCGACAGTGTGCGGGCCGAAGCGGATCTGGCTGGCCCCTTTCAGGATTTCGATGCGCTCGAACCGGCGAAGGGGCGGATGCGAGTACGTGGCGTTGTCGCCGTAGGGGCCGTAGGTCAGCGGCAGGCCGTCCTCGAGCAGGAGGACCTCGCTCGATCGCGTGGGGGACAGCCCGCGAATACCGATATTGGGGCGAAGGCCCAGCCCCTCCTCATCGCGCGGGAACACGCCCGGCGCCTGGCGCAGGGCTTCATTGACGGTGAAGACGCGGGCTTTCTCGAGGTCTTCCGTTTCGATCGTCGAGGCCGATCCGGCGATATTCTCGAGGTTCTCGCGTTTGCCGATCACCACCACGACGGCGCTGTCCGTTTCCTGGGCCAGCGCGGGGGCTCCCCCCACGGCTGCCGCAAGAACTGCGAGGGAGGCCGAGTGTGCGAGACGCATGAACAATCCAGAACCAGACGATCACAACTGAGAATGAGTTTCAGTTAAAGATGCGAATGCTTCGCACTGTCAATCCCTTTTCAACCGGTCTGATCGCAGGTTTGCTCGAAGAATCAGCGATGTGGCGTCAGGCCGCGGCAAGCCCGGCCTCCTGGGCTCATCTCACGCCGCCCCACGTGAAACGCCTGTCGGTGGAGCTTCGGAGGTCAGCGAACGTGGCGATGCAGGTTCGTCTCAGGTCTCACCGTATCAATCGCTGTGAGAAAATTGCGACCCCGCCGGCGAGCAATGTCGCCAACCCCAATGCACTCGCAAGGACCAGAGCGATCAGCCAGGCAATCCAGGCAGGCGATCCAGCGATGGCTGGCGCGACATTCCAGGCGAAGGCCAACGGAAGCATCAGCAGCGCCAAACCGACGAGCACCGGCTGGACACCGCGCCCTGCCTTCTCACTTCGGTCCAATCCGACCACGATGGTCACACCCTTCCCAGCGCAAAGCCCTTCGCGATGTAGTTGCGGACGAACCAGATGACGATGGCGCCTGGGATCAGGGTGAGTGATCCGGCGGCGGCGAGGACGCCCCAGTCAGTGCCGGAGGCCTGTGACAGCGCCTGCAGCCGTGTGGTGATCGGCAGGACTGCGGAGCGGGCGAGCGAATCCGCGATCAGGTATTCGACCCAGGAGAACATGAAGCAGAAGAACGCGGCGACGCCGATGCCGCTGGCGATGAGCGGCATGAAGATCTTCACGAAGAAGCTGGGGAAGGAATGGCCGTCGACATAGGCGGTCTCGTCGATCTCGCGCGGGACGCCCGACATGAAGCCTTCGAGAATCCAGACCGCGAGCGGGACGTTGAACAGACAGTGCGCGAGCGCGACGGCGATGTGCGTGTCGAACAGGCCGAAGGCGGAATAGAGCTGGAAGAATGGCAGGGTGAACACGGCGGCAGGCGCCATGCGGTTGGTGAGCAGCCAGAAGAAAAGGTGCTTGTCGCCGAAGAAGCGGTAGCGCGAGAAGGCGTAGGCGGCCGGCAAGGCTACTGCGATGGAGATTACCGTGTTGAGACCGACATAGATCAGCGAGTTGCTGAACACGGCGCGCCAGCGTTCGTCGGTGAACACCTTAACATAGTTGTCGAGATTGAACGTCTCCGGGAAGAGCGTGAAGCGCGTGGTGATCTCGAGATTGGTCTTGAAGCTCATCGCGACGAGCCAGTAGATCGGCGTCATCAGGAAGAGGATGTAGAGCGCGGGGACGACAAAGGCGAAGCGGCCCTGTTTCATGAGGCGCTCCCCGATTTGCCACCGGTCTGGATCGGTTCGCCATCGTCACGCGTCATCACGGTGTAGAAGACCCAGCTGAGCAACAGGATGATCAGGAAGTAGATGATCGACATGGCCGCCCGCTGGCCAAGCTCGACCGTCTGGCTGAGTTCGGTGGAGAGGAAGACCGGATCGCCGCCGGCAATGACGGCGAAGGGCTCTGTGAAGATCATGAAGGAGTCCATGAAGCGCAGCAGCACCGCGATGGTGAGCACGCGGGCCATTCGCGGGAGCTGGACATGCAGGAAGACCTGCCAGCCGGACGCGCCGTCGATGCGGGCGGCCTGATAGTAGGCGTTGGGGATCGAGACGAGGCCTGCATACGCCAGCAGGGCGACGAGGCTGGTCCAGTGCCAGACATCCATGATGATCAGCGTGAACCAGGCGTCCAGCGGATCGCCCTCGTAATTGTACCCGAAGTCGCGCAGCATCACGCCCATCAGGCCGATGTCGACGCGGCCAAACATCTGCCAGATCATGCCGACGACATACCATGGGATGAGCAGCGGCAGGGACATCAGCACGAGGCAGGTGGGTACGCCCCACCCTTTGCGCGGCATGTTCAGCGCGATGAGGACGCCGAGCGGGATCTGGATGGCGAGAATGATGCCGGAGAAGACGAGGTTGCGCCAAAGCGCGTTCCAGAATTTCTCCGAGTGCAGCACCTCGCGGTACCAGAGGTCTCCGACCCAGTGGAATTGTGCGTTGGTGGCGACGTACTGCACCGAGTAGTTCACCACCGTCATCAGCGGGATGATGGCGGTGAACGCCACGAGCAGGAGCACGGGCGCGACGAGGAACCAGGCTTTCTGGCTGACGGGCTTCATTGGGCAGCTCCGCCAAGATCGACGCGCCAGCTGTCGGCGTAGAGATGGACGCCAGCGGGATCAAAACTGATGTGTGGGGCGGCCGGGGCGGCCTCGCCTTCCCGCAGCATGGCCGCGACGGGCATGCCAAGCATGTCGAGGTGGGCGACGCGGTAGCGGCCAGCGTCTTCCATGCGGACGATGGTGGCGGGAATGCCGGTCGCGGAAAGACGGACGAATTCGGGGCGGACGCCGAGCTGCAGTTTCTGCAATGCATCGAGACGCGGGGCGGAGGCCAGCGGGACGCTGTGCTCACCGAGGCGGACGGCGGCGCCGTCGACGCTGGCTGGCATGATGTTCATGCCGGGCGAGCCGATGAAGTGGCCGACGAAGGTGTGCTGGGGGCGATCGAAAAGATCAGCGGGGGAGCCGACCTGCACGATCTCGCCATCGTACATCACCACAACCTTGTCGGCGAAGGTGAGCGCTTCGGTCTGGTCGTGGGTGACGTAGACCATGGTGGTGCGCGTGCGGCGGTGCACGTCGCGCAGGCTGGCGCGCAGCTCCCACTTCACCTGCGGATCGACGACGGTGAGCGGCTCGTCGAACAGGATGGCGTTGACGTCGGAGCGGACGAGACCGCGGCCGAGGGAGATCTTCTGCTTCTCGTCCGCCGTGAGGCCGCGGGCGCGGCGGTCTGCGAGCGCGGTGAGGCTGACGAGATCGAGCACTTCGTTGACGCGGCGGGCGATGTCGTCAGGCTTCTTGCGGCGGTTGCGGAGCGGGAAAGCGAGGTTTTCGCGGACCGTCATGGAGTCGTAGACGACGGGGAACTGGAAGACCTGGGCGATATTGCGCTTCTCGGTGGGACGCGCCGTCACATCCTCGCCATTGAAGAGGACGCGGCCTGCGGTCGGCGCGACGAGGCCGGAGATGATGTTGAGCAAGGAGGTCTTGCCGCAGCCGGATGGTCCGAGCAGCGCGTAGGCGCCGCCATCGTCGAAAGCCTGGTCGACGCGCTTCAATGCATAGTCGGCGTCTGACTTCGGATCGGGCGCGTAGGCGTGACGGATGTTCTGCAGGTCGATGCGGGCCATGTCTCAGGCTGCCCTTGCGGAGAGCGCGAGCGCGCGGCCGGCTGAGTCAAAACTCATCACGTCGCCGGATTCGACATGGACGGTGAGCGCCGCGCCGACCTCGAAGGCGTGGACGCCGTGGGTCAGCATCACCCAGCGTGCGTCGCCGACGCGGAGGTGGACGAAGGTTTCGGAGCCATTGGTCTCCATGGAGAGGACCGTCGCAGCGTAGGCGTCGGCCTCTCCCGACTTTGGCGACAGACGGACATGGTGGGGACGCACGGCGAGCGTTGCGGCGCCGGGGAAACGGGCCGGTCTGGCGGCTGCGGTGACAGAAAAGACGTTCAGCGGCGGGTCGGAATAGGTCTCGGCGGTGATGAGATCGGCTGGCACGCGATAGACCTGGTGGCTGGGGCCGAATTGCGTGACGCGGCCCTCGCTCATGGTCGCGGTCATGCCGCCGAGCAGAAGGGCTTCGAGGGGTTCGGTGGTGGCATAGACAACGACAGCGCCGGAATCGGCGAAAAGTTTGGGCAGTTCGGCGCGCAGTTCCTCGCGCAGCTTGTAGTCGAGGTTGGCGAGCGGCTCATCGAGCAGGACGAGGCCGGCTTTCTTGACGATGGCGCGGGCCATGGCGACGCGTTGTTGCTGGCCGCCTGAGAGTTCGAGCGGCTTGCGCTCCAGATAGGGCGTCAGGCGGAGCAGTTCGGCGACGCGTTGAACTTCGCTTTCGATTTCGGCGGCGGGCGTGCGTTTGACCTTCAGTGGCGAGGCGATGTTCTCGCGGACGGTCCAGCCGGGGTAGTTGATGAATTGCTGGTAGACCATCGCAACGTTGCGCTTTGCGACGCCGACGCCGGTGACATTGACGCCATTGAACCAGATTTCGCCTCCACCGGGCCGATCGAGGCCAGCCATGGCGCGCATCAGGCTGGTCTTGCCCGCGCGCGCGGGGCCGAGCAGCACGTTCATCACGCCGCTCTCGATCCGCATTGAAATTCCAGCGAGATGATCGACGCCGTTGATGCGGCGCGACACCTCCTTCAGTTCGAGCATGCCCGCCGACCCATCACTACAATCATCGCCGCACATAAGTCTGCGATTGCCGCGATCGTCAAACCTCAAACGCAAGAACGCGCTCTGCTGCACCGCAGCACTGCAGCACGCATCAGACGTGGTCAGCATCACAGCCTACGGCGCATAGGCCGCTTCTGCTTTGCCTGATTGCCATCGATTGCGACATTCGAGCAACGCAAGCCTCGCCTGTCTCCGTTTGCCGCAAACACGAAATGCACAAATGCTTTCGTGACGTAGCGTCATGGGTTTAGCAGAGATCGGAGCCGGCCGCATCAATCCGGGTCGCGCGAAAGCCCAGGCACCCCGCAGAGGCGGGAGAAAATCAAATCTACGGCAGGCCGCTCGGTTGACCTCACGTCGCAATACGGTCAACAGTGACGTCAAGAGTCGCCAACAGACTCAGCACGGGGAGGTTACTGCTATGAAGTTCACGCTCCGCGGCGCGTCCAGCGCTGCGCTTTTGCTTGGTTTGGCCGGCTCGTTTCCGGCCTGGGCACAAGACACGGTTTCGGGACCACAGCCTCCGACTGAGGCAAGCGACGAGAGCGACCGCGTCGTCGTTACGGGCTCGCTGATCGCGGGCTCGCCCGAAGACGCCGCTCTGCCGGTTGAGGTCTTCACGTCGGAGGATCTTGAAGAGCAAGGCGCGCCGACAGCGCTCGAATTTGCCAAGGATCTCACGATTGGCGGCCCGGTTCAGGGCGAAGCCAACTTCTTCGGCGGCTCGGCTCCGGGCGCGGTCTCGTTCAACCTTCGCGGCATTGGCGCTGACAAGACGCTGACGCTTCTCAATGGCCGTCGCGTTGCGGAAAACACCTCCTTCATTCCGGGCTCTGCCCTTGCCCGCACAGAACTGCTGAAGGACGGCGCGGCCGTGACCTACGGTGCCGACGCCATCGGCGGCGTCGTGAACTTCATCACGCGCGACGATTTTGTCGGCCTCGAAACCAGAGCCAGCTACAAGCTTGTTGACGGTTCTGACGGCGAATGGACCGGCAGCGTGCTCGGCGGCTGGGGCGATGACAACACGAACCTGCTGTGGGCGGTCGAGTACGACCACCGCTCGGAACTGAAACCGCAGGAGCGTGACTGGGCCCTGCTGCCCCGCTCGATCAACCCGTCCCCATGGTCGCCGCTGAGCAACCTTGGCATCTATACGCCGCGCGGTGCCCTGCCCGCCACGATCGCCCCTCCCGGCGCCAACGGGCAGTTTACACTGACGGGCGAATACGGCCCCACAGTCGGCACCCCGATCCGCGACTCCAACCCCGCGCTCGGCACACCGTCTCAATACTGCGCAGCAATCGGTGGCGACTTCACCAACATCTGCAACTTCCCGTACTTCCCGTTCTACAGGCTGGTTGAAGATCAGGACGTCTATCGCGCCTACGCCCAGATCAACACGTCCGTCACCAACGACATGGATTTCCATCTCGATGTCGCCTACGGTCAGGTGAAGTCGCAGACCCACGTGTCACCGTCGCTGCCGACCTCGCGCGGACCGGCGCGGACCATCTCCGAAGCGCAGCTGTACATCCCGCGCGCCAACCCGTTCGTCACGCAATTCCTTGCGGAAACGGGCAACTCGGCCTCGACTGCGCAGGGCTTCACGTTCGCTAACGCGGGCTCGTTCTACCGCACCTTTGCGTTCCAGGGCACCACGGCCTTCGGCGAAGACACGTCGATCAACTACTATGACGGCCAGGGCTTCCGGGTCTCGGGTGGCATCAATGGCCGGTTTGGCGACTGGGCCGGCGTGTTCAGCGATGTGAACTATGATGCGGCACTGACCTACAACCAGACCATCACGCGCATCACCGGTCCCGACATGCTGGGCTTCCGTATCCAGCAAGCGCTGAACGGATTCGGTGGACCGAACTGCAACGCGCCGGACCTCGACCTGGCACGTTTCGGAACGCAGAACCCAGCCGCGGCCGGAACAAACGGCTGCAAATGGTTCAACCCGTTCACGACCTCGTTCCTGAACAATCCGTCGAAGAACCTCAACAACCCCAACAGCGGCTCTGGCCGCGGCCTGCCGGTTCCGGCTGGCGTCAGCAGCTGGGAAAACTCGCAGGAACTGCAGCGCTGGCTGTATGACGAGCGCGAAACCGAAGACACCAACAGCAGCCTGACGCTCGACCTCACATTCAGCGGCATGTCCGGCCTGCAACTGCCGGGCGGCGAAGTTGGCTGGGCGCTTGGCGCACAGGGCCGTCAGCTCGAAAACCGCGACGTGGTGCCGAGCCCGTTCCACAACGGGCAGACGCCGTGCTCCTGGCCGGGTGAAGATCCGAACCCCGCATTCACGCCCGGATATACCGGCTGCGACAATGCAGGACCGTTCGTGTTCTTCGCGCCGGATCCGCCCGAATATCAGGACCAGCAGAGCTTCGCATATTTCGGCGAACTCCAGATCCCGGTGCTCGACAACCTCAACTTCTCGGCAGCCGTTCGTCGCGAAGACTTCTCGGGCGACATCGGTGCGACCGTCTACAAGGTCTCGGGCAAATGGGATGTGTGGGGACCGCTCTCGATCCGCGGCTCCTACGGCACCAACTTCCAGGCACCGCCGGTCGGCATCAGACCCGGAGAAGTCGACCAGGGCGTCGTCAACTACACCCTCGCCGCCGGACAATGGCTGCCTGCGACAACCATCACCCGCGCCGGAGTTGTTCCGGCTGAGGCGACCGCGTGGAATGCCGGCGTCATCTGGCAGTCCGAAGGCATCGCGCCGGATCACGATTTCACGCTCATTGTCGACTACTTTGACATCGAGACGGAGAACGAGTTCCGCGTGCTCGCAACGCACAACGAGATCTTCAACGCTGTGTTCAACGGCACGGATGCCTTCACGCCCTGCAACCACCCGCTGGCAAGCCGCGTACGCTATCAGGCCACCGCGACTTCGCCCGGCGGCTCCTGCTCGGCGACGACAGTGGCTCTCGACCTCGCTGGCGTGACGACCGAGTTCGGCAACGGCCCGGGCGTTCTGACGAACGGTATCGACTACCAGATCAACTACTCGATGCCGCTCTTCGAGGGCGACCTCAGCGTCGGCGGAACGGCGACTCAGGTCCTGAAACTTCAGGACACCAAGACGCAGCTGGATGGCTTCACCATCTCGAATGGTGATGACCGCCTGGGCTTCCTGAACTTCTCCGGCGCGGCTGTCGCATCGCCTGAGTGGAGGGTTAACGCCTTCACGAGCTACCGCTTCATGGACCAGCACACGCTGCGCTTTGCGGCCAACTGGCAGTCAGCAGTCTCGGACGACCGTCCTGGCATCCAGTGGGGCGAGAACGGTGAAGACCCGGTCGTGTTCGACCTGTTCTACCTGTTCGACCTGACCGACACGCTGCGTCTCTCGGCGTCAGTCGAGAACATCACCGACCGCGATCCGCCGAAACACCAGACCGAAACGGGCTACGATGCCCGCCTCGGCAACGCGCTTGGCCGGACCTTCGAAATCGGCATCAAGAAGACCTTCTAGGCCTTCTCGAGACCTCAGATCGACGGAACAGGCGGCTTCGGCCGCCTGTTTTCGTTTCTGGACGCCCCAGGGACGGGTAGTCACCTCTCTGCCGGCTCAAACCGCAACACAAGGCGGTGTGCAGCGGCCAGACCCGTTTGACGCTGTCAGGGGCTTGACCGATATTGCGGCAGCCCAATGTATCAGAGGCAAGAGGAGCGCTCCCCCATGCTCAACCGGATTCTGACAACCACAGCCATTGCCGCTCTGGCCGTGTCGCTGGCCGCCTGCTCAGGCGGCGAGACTGCTGCCACGGATGCTCCGGCGCAGGCCGCCGCCGCGACACCCGCTGCGATGGAGGCGCCAATCGCGACGACCTCCGCCGAAACAACGTCTGCCCCGGCGCCTGCTGCTGGCAAAGTTGATCAGGCAGCGATGGACCACACCGGGATGGATCATTCAGCCATGGACATGTCGGCGGACGCCAAGCCGGCCCCCTCGCCCGTCGCGATGGAGGAGGAGCAGCATTCGGCGACCGCGCACGCGCCCGGCATCACAAACCACACCCTGCCGATCGCAAAGATCGCCAACTTCAAGCTCAAGGACCAGAGCGGGAAGGCTTACGAGCTTTACAAGATGACGGACGCCAAGGCGATCGTGCTGACCATGCACACCAAGGGCTGCCCGATCGGCCAGCAGCTGACGCCTGACTTCAAGGAGCTTCAGGCGAAGTATGAGGCGAAGGGCGTGAAGTTCCTCATGCTGAACTCGAACCTCTACGACACGCCGGCGGCGATCGCTGAAGAGATGAAGAGCTTTGCGTCGACCATCCCGGTTCTGAAAGACGCCGACCAGAAGGTGGGCGAGCCGCTGGGTGTCGAACGTGCGACCGAAACGCTGGTGATCGAGCCAGGCACCTGGAAGGTGCTTTACCAGGGGCCGATCAATGATCGCGTCACCTATGGCCGCGCCCGCGCCAAGGCGGACCAGCAGTATGTTGGCAGCGTCGTGGACGCGATGCTGGCCGGCAAACCGGTCACGCCGTCCTTCGTAGCGCCCGAGGGCTGCATCCTGGTGTTCGACAACCGCAAGGGCTGATGGCCCCGCGCACAGGAGCAGGCTGTCGCTGATCTGAGGCACGGCTCGTAAGCCTCAGCGAAGCTGGTGCCGTGCCCGATGCCTGGCGCTCGCGCAGGTCCATGGCTGGTGCCTACCGACGTGAGCATGCTGACACAGGCAGCGGCGATCACACTGGCGCTTGCCATCGAACGCACCCGGATCAGGATCATCATGCCGGCGGCGCGTACGCGTTAGGGGCGCCATACGGGTTAGTTACCTGCGGCAGCCGCTCCGGCGGCGACGTTTTCTTTACCAGACGGGAGCCTCGGCTGGCGTAAGGCTGTTGTCGGCGCTGCTGGCACAACAGCTGACGTTTTCGCGGCGATGCGCCTGCGCCGCTCGTTAACGTCACGGCCCCGCATGGAAACGTTGAGCTTCAGGAAGCGTCGCACATTGTCTGGTCGACGGCGCTGGCGCACGGATTCCGTGAGCGCTTTCTGGTTAGCGGCGTGCCGTGACTGTTGCTCGCGCCGGTCGGACTAATGCTGCGGGATAGATCGAATTTCACCGATCGCCTGAAGCGGGCCTTGACCCTGTTTCGCTAGGGTTTGCGCGTCGCGAGGAGTCTCTCGCAACCGCGGTGTGTGATGCGTGCTGAACGGCTAGCCTGGACTGATCGCCCCAGGATCGTGGAAGCGGGGCGGCGCGAAAGCGATCGCGGATCTGCGCCTGCGGCGTCGATGACGCGGCGCCGGCGACTGCTGCACCGAAGCGGCGTGCGCGTGCTTGCGCGTAGCGTTGACGCCCTTGCCGTGCTCGTCGTGACAGTGAGCCTGTGCGTGGCCGCGGGCATTGACCTGTGGCGTCTGCCGCTCGGCATGGCGCTCCCCTTCGTGCTTCTGGCGCCTGCCACTGTGGCGAGCTGCTGGATCGCGGGGGCCTATAGGTTCCGCTATGCCGGATCGGTGGCGATGCACCTGCTGCGCGCAGCTGCCGGCAGCGCCGCGGGGCTTGGAGCAGTATTCCTGTTCGCGCTGGCGACCGGGTTTCCGATGCCGGCGCTGTTTGCCAATGTGTGCGCCGCAAACGCCCTGGCGGTGATCGCCCTGCACGCCAACTATCTTGGCGTCGTGCGCGCGGCAACGCGCAAGGGACATCTGTCAGACAATGTCGTCATCGTGGGCGCGACGCAGGCCGCGGCGCGAATCGTTTCGCGCAATGTGCAGGAGCACGAACTCAACATCGTCGGCTATTTCGACGACCGGAGCGTGCGCGCAAACGCCACCATGATGGGCGACACGCCTCACCTCGGTGCGGTTGAAGATCTGCTGAACTGGCACGGACTGCCCGAGATCGACCGGATTGTTGTGACGGTAACGTCCACCGCGCAGGCGCGTGTGCGCGAGCTGATTGATCGCATTCGCAACCTTCCGCATGAGATCATACTTGTGCTCGACCTGGACGGGTTCAACCCCGAGCATACTTCGCTTGCACGCGTGGTGGATGCTCCGGCGGCCTACGTCTCGGGCGCGCCGAAGGATGTTCGCCGCGCGGCGCTGAAGCGCGCCTTTGATCTTGTTGTCGCGGCGACGGCTGCCGTGGTGCTGGCCATCCCGATGGCGATCATCGCGCTGCTGATACGGCTCGACAGCAAGGGGCCCGTGCTGTTCCGGCAGAAGCGCCACGGCTTCAACAACGAGATCATCCGTGTGTGGAAGTTCCGTACCATGCGCCCTGACAAGGCGGCGGAGAACGGCGTCATCAGCCAGACCGTCACAAACGATCCGCGCGTGACGCGCATCGGCCGCTTCCTGCGCATGTCCAGCCTTGATGAACTGCCGCAGATCTTCAACGTGCTGAAGGGCGAGATGTCGATCGTCGGTCCGCGTCCGCATGCCGTTGGCATGACCGCCGGGTCGATCGAAGTCACGCGCACGGTGGGTGACTATGCACATCGCCATCGCATGAAGCCGGGGATGACCGGCTGGGCGCAGGTCAACGGCTCGCGTGGGCCATGCCACACGCCCGACGAGGTGCGCGAGCGCGTTCGCCTCGACATGGATTACGTCAATCGCGCGTCGATCTGGCTTGATGTCTGGATCGTCCTGAAGACCCTGCCCTGCCTCCTGGGTGATCGCGAGAAGAGCCGGTGAGCACCATGCACGCAGCCAAGCTTGTCCATGACCAGATGAAGCCTGCCCTTTCGGGCGAGCGGATCCACGACAACGTCTACTGGCGTGGCGCGGCCCCACGGCTTTCCATTTGTGTGCCGGTCTACCGGTATGATGCAACCAGGCTGCTGGATGCGCTGGCGGCGTGCGCGTCCTCAGCGCTGGTCGAGGTCATCCTGTACGATGATGGCAGTGGCGATCACGACCTGCTCGCGAAGCTGGAGTCGCAGGCTGGACGCACGGCGGCGGCTGTTCGGATCGTTTCGGCCGCTGCGAACCGCGGCCGATCAGCCGCGCGCAACGCTGCCATCCGCCACGCCCGCACCGACTGGTACCTGCTGCTCGACGCCGACATGATCCCGGATGATGTGCAGTTTCTCGAGACCTATCTCGATGTGATCGATGCAACCTGGGAACCGGCCGTGATTGTCGGCGGTTACTCGCTCAAGTCGGCGCCGACGGACAGGAAGTTCGCGCTGCACAGGTGGCAGGCGGAAGCCTCGGAATGCCTGACGGCGACCGTACGCAACGCTGCGCCGGGTCGCTATGTGTTCACCTCCAACGTGCTGGTTCACCGGCTGGTTCTTCAGGCGTGCCCGTTCGACGAACGCTTCGCCGCATGGGGCTGGGAGGATACGGACTGGGGCCTGCGCGCACAGCAATGGTTCCCCGTCCGGCATATCGACAATACCGCCACACATATGGGGCTCGATGCCGACAAGGATCTGGTCGCGAAATACGCACGATCCGGCGAGAACTTCGCCCTGATGACGACGCGCCACCGCGACGAGGCGGAACGGATGCCGCTCTACCGGATGGCAAAGCGGCTTCGCACCCTGCCGCTGCGCAGGCATGCGGCGAGTCTGGCCCGTAATGTCGCCTTGTTTCGCGGTCTGCCACTGGCCCTGCGGGGCCGTGCGCTGAAGGCATGGCGCGCACTCGTTTATGCGGAGACGCTGGGATGACCCAGTGGAACTACGTCCCATCGCGCACCCTTCCCGCCAGGGTGCAACGCCACGTCACGATGTGGCGCAAGGCCAACCAGGCGTATGTCGCGCCGGATCGTCCGGTTGTGACCTTCACCTTCGATGACTTTCCGAAGTCGGCGCTGAACGGCGCTGACATTATCGAGAAGCATGGCGGCCGCGCTGGCTTTTATGCCTGCACGTCATTCATGGGGCAGCGCAGCCCTGTGATGGGCGAGATGTTTGACAGGGCCACTCTGGCGGAACTTCGTGGACGCGGCCATGAGATTGGCGCGCATACGCACGCACATCTCGATTGCTCACGCGTGCAGTTTTCGCAGGTCGAGCGTGATATCGGCGAGAATCTCGTGGCTCTGGCAGAGGCAGGGCATGACGCGACAGTGTCGGCTTTCGCCTTTCCCTATGGCGAGACGACCTATGCGGCCAAGCAATGGGTGGGCGACCTGTTTGCGACGGGACGCGGCATCCTGCCCGGACTCAATATGAACGAGGTTGATCGCAGCCAGCTGCGCGCTGTCGAGCTTGGTGCGTCGGCGATGCATCGCAGGCGCGCGCTTTCGGCGCTTGATGCGTGCATCACAAGGAAAGCCTGGCTGTTCTTCTTCACGCACGATGTCGGCGAGACGCCGACCAGCTATGGCGCGCCGGCCGATCTGATCGAGGAACTGGCAGCGCGCGCTGTCGAGGCGGGTGCGGTTCTTGCGGCGCCGACGCTCGGCGCGGTGCTGAGCGGCGTTATCGACTGAGCGCGTTGCGCGCTGAGTGCGAGCTTGGCGCCGACGAAGGCGTAGGTTGCCCAGAGAATGCTGTTCTGGGCGATGATGATGCTTTCAGACATTGCGAACAGCAGGAATTGCGCGAGGAAGCCGAGCGCGAAGACGCCAGCTGGCGAAGACAGTGACAGACGGCCTGCGCGCCAGAGGGTGATCACAAGGTCGAGTGTGTAGATCGCCACGCCGACAACGCCGAGTGAGATGGCAAGATCGAGCCAGCCATTGTGGCCCGAGGGGGCGTTCCAGTCGACGGCGCGTTCCAGCCAGTAGCGGGGCTCTGAATCGAGGCCCCAGAAGGCCAGATAGCCATAGCCCAGAACAGGCCTCTTCTCGATCGCTTCACCGAGCGAGGCCCAGATGTCTGTGCGGCCCGTGAGCGTTTCGTCCTTGCCGAGCAGTCCCAGCAGGACATCCGGCATGGTGATGTAAGCAAGCACGACCAGGCCAAGAGTGGTGGCGCCGGACCAGACAAGCGCCAGCGACCAGTGCTTTCCCTTCAGCATCCACCACGCGGCAACGAGCATGCCGAGACCGACCCCGGCGCCGAGTAGCGCGGTGGCCGAACGGGAGAAGATCACGAGGGCGAGCGCCAGGAGCGCGCCGCCGATCCACCAGCGGCGATAGGCCGGGTCGCGCCAGGCAAGAAAAGCCAGCAGGAATGATGCGCGCGCCGCATGGCCGCCGAGCGCGTTCTTCTCACTCCATCCTCCCATCCACGCGCCGACATGGACTTCGCTCATGCGCGCGAAGCCAGGGGCGACAAGGCCAGCGATGAAGCTGGCGGCCATCAGGAGGAACCAGACGGCGCCGAGGAGCCTGAGCGCCGACAGCCAGTCGAAGCGCGCGGCAAGGTAGACGCCCATCATGGTGGTGGCGAGCAGCGCGACACCGCGCCGGAAGCTGAGCTCCGGGTCGATCGACCAGAGCGCAGAGGCCATCGCGACAAGGGCCAGCAGGATCAGCCATGGCGCGCGAAGGACGGCTTGCCATGCCTGGCCAATGGCGAGGAACAAGCCAACCGCGACAAGACCGTAGAAGGGCAACCACAAGTAGCGGAGTAGCGTGCTTTCCGGCACCTCGCCCGTGACGTCGGCCGGGCCGGGCGCGAGGAGGCGCGGCAGGAAAGCTTCGGCGAACATGAACAAGGTCAGCCCGGCGAGCGCGAACTCAAGCCGGGTGATACGCGGCTGCGCAGTCATCTCGCGAAACGATCGGCGATCAGCGCATCGCCCTTCTGCCTGTTGAGGACGACGCCGGCGACCTTTCCGCCATGAGCCTCGATCTCGCGACTGAGCGCATCCACTTCCGATGGCGTTGTGGAGTCAGCGCGGACGACGATGACGGTGCGGTCGATCTGGGACGTGATGGCGAGGCCGGCGCTGGCAAGTTCGAGCCCTGGCGCGTCGACAACAGCCCAGTCGGTGACAGATCGCACGGTCTGCCAGTAGGCCGGTTGCGTGCGGATGCGGATGGCGTGGTTGGGCTTGAGGCGCGCTGCGTCAAACTGCGTGACCATGAGGCGCGTGTCGCCGACACGGTGCGCCGTGAACAGGCCGAGACCGGACATGGCATCGGGATCGGCGGGTTCGATCGAGAAGAAGGGCTGGGTCTTCAGGCCCGCTGAGTAAGGCGGGCCGACGCCGCCCATTGCGTCCGCGAAGGGGCCGACTGCGAAGCTGTTGAAGAGGTGGTTGCGCTTGAGATCGAGATCGACCAGCCAGACGGCCCGGTGCGCCTGTTCAGCGGCGAGAAGGGCGAAGGACGCGGCGACGCTTGAGACGCCTTCGCCTGCGCGTGCGGCGATGAACATCACGCTGCGCCCGCCTTCGGAGGCGGGTGACTGTGAAAGCGAGCGGTGAAGATCGCGAAGGTCTGTGCGGAGGTCCTTCATCTACCTCTCCCGCACGGTGGCAAGCACGGGCAGGCCAAGCGTGCGCTCGATCCCGTTACCGGTGGCGAAGCTGGAGATGGACCAGGCCCGCAGGAGGCCGACGGCGATTGCGGAGAGCAGGCCAAAAATGGCGACGGCGATTGCGATGGTGCGACGGCCCGCGTCGCCGCGCGTAGGCGCACGGGCCGCTTCGTAGACCGATATGTTGTCGACATTGCGTGAGGCAAGTTCAGCGCGGGCGCGTTCGGCCTGTTCGCGCGTCGCGAAGGCCCCGGCGGAACTTTCAAGCGCATCGCGTTCGCGTTTGAGGCGGAGATACTCCGGCTCGAGACCGGCGAGACGGGTGATGCGGTCGGCCGCCTGCTGCTTCTGAGTGGCCAGCGCGGCGGCGCGGCCCGTAAGGGCGCTGATGTTGGCCATCTGCACGGCGCGCTCGGCTTCGAGCGCCTGCCAGGTGGGGTTGGGCCCGATGCGGCGCAGGCCCTGGGCAGGCGCCGTTGCAAGGAAGCTCTGGAGCTGGGAGATCTTGCGATCGATGTCCTTCACCGCGCGGCTGTCCGGAAGATAGCGGGTTAGCAGGTCTTCGCGTTCGAGGCGCAGCTTGACGAGTTCCTGTTCGGATGTCGTCTCGACATAGAGGTCAACTTCGCGGGACGTCGAGGCCATCTGGCGGGCGAGCCCGGCGGATTTGGCTTCGGCTTCGCGCAGCGAGGCTTCGACCTTCGACTGCTCGTCGGTGGTGTCGCTGAACACCTTTGTGGCGGATGCAGCTTCGGCGTCGTAATCACTGAGGGCATTGCGCGCGAGATAGTCGCGCAGCGCCTTGTCAGCGGCACCGAGGCGGTCCTCGATCAGGCCGCGCTGTTCGGACAGGCCTTCGGCGCCGCGGCCGGAGAGAACCTGCTGACGGTAGGAGAGGTATTCAGCGACGAAACGATTGAGCGTTTCAGCCGCCAGCTCGGGATCCTCGTGCGCGAACGTCATGTGCAGGATGGAGGATTTCGGCGCGGATGAGATATCGAGATTTTTCGCGAAGGCTTCCAGCGCTTCCTCGTCGATGACATAGCCATTGCCATTGCGCGAGCGCAGCTTCGCTTCGGCCAGTTGCGGATAAAGGCGCGACAGGCCCACGTTCTTGATCACACGCTCGGCGATCACTGGCGAGCGCGCGAGCTCCCCTTCGGCCTGCAGCACTTCCTCCTGCTGTGGAAACGCGCCCTTGGCTGCATCACCGACCACCGGATCGAACACGTACTCCGCGCCCAGACGCACCAGCAGCCGCGTGCTGGCCGTGTACTTGGCGGGGGTCAGAAGCGTGAAGGCCAGGCCAAGCAGCAGGATCGGCAAGAAGACCAGCAGCATAAGCCATTTGGCGCGCCAGAGGTGAAGCAGCGTGTCGGCGAGGCCGAGACGCGGACGAGCGCGGCCGACGCGCGGGGGCGCGGCAGGGCGTTCCGGCGCGCCCGCGGGCGCACGCTCGGTCCAGGTTTCGACGCTCACGGCTCACTACTCAGGGGACATTCCCGTTGTTAACGGATCAGCCTTCGCCCGCGCCGCTTAAGAACCGGTTATCCATTCCGGGCGACACCTGCGTCATGTCGGGCCAAATGTCGGGATTGCGTCCTTTCGCACTGGCGTGCCTTGCCGGGCTTGCAGCGCTTGCGGGCTGCATGGGCGATCCTGTGCCCGCACAATCCCCTGACTTTCCAATGACTTCCTTTCCCTCGTGGCGGCCGGATGATACGGCCTACCGGTTCTACCCGGGCGACAAGTTCCGGATGGACGTGCGCACGGCGCCTGAGCTTTCGGCGGAGCTGACAATTGCGCCAGATGGCCGGATTTCGCTGCCGTCGGTCGGTCCCGTGATGGCGAGCGGGCAGACGGTGGGGCAATTGAAGGCGGCGCTGGAAGAGATCTACGCCAACGAGCTGCGCGATCCGGAAATGGTGATCACCCCGACCGGGTTTGGCTCGCAGAAGGTGTTCGTCGGCGGCGAGGTGAAGGAGCCCGGAGTGTTCGAGCTGCCGGGCGAAATCGACGTGCTGCAGGCCATCGTGATGGCCGGTGGGTGGACGCTGGAGAGCGAGCCGACCAAGGTGATCGTCATGCGCCGCCAGCCGGGCGGGCAGATGATGACGCGCGTGGTCGATGCACGTGGCGGACTGGCGCGGCAGGCGCTCTATGACATCGGGCCGCTGCGGCGCTTCGATGTTGTGTATGTGACGCGCAGCGCCATTGCGGACGAGAACCAGTTCGTGCGGCAGTATGTGCGTGACGCGCTGCCGATCGATTTCTCCCTGTTCTACGACGTGGCGCGGTTCTAGGACCCGCTGCACTTCCAACTTGCAGCGACGCGTCCTAGACAAGATCCATGAAACTCGAAGCCCTGCCCCGCCGGCGCTATACGCCGAACCCCACGCCGATCCAGAAGCTGGAGCGACTGTCCAGGTATCTCGGCGGGCCCGAGATCTGGATCAAGCGGGACGATCTCACGGGGCTGGCAGGTGGCGGCAACAAGACACGAAAGCTGGAATTTCTGATCGCGGACGCCCTCAGCCAGGGCGCGGACACGCTGATCACTGTTGGCGCCGTCCAATCCAACCATTGCAGGCTGACGCTCGCAGCGGCGGCGCACGAGGGGCTGAAATGCCGGCTTGTGCTCGAGCAGCGCGTGCCGGGCAGCTATCGCAAGGACGCAAGTGGCAACAACTTCCTGTTCGATCTGCTCGGCGCCGAGACGCAGACCGTTGTCGAAGGCGGCAGCGATCTGAGTGCAGCGATGCAGGCGGAAGCTGTCAAGCTGAAGGCGCTTGGCCGCAAGGGGTATGTGATACCAGGCGGTGGATCGAATGCGCTGGGAGCGATGGGCTATGTCGTGTGCGCGCGGGAAATTCTGGCGCAATCGCTTGATGCCGGCCTGTCCTTCAGCGACTTCGTGGTGGCGTCGGGCAGTGCGGGGACACATGCCGGATTGCTGGTCGGCTTCACGGCGGCCAATGTCGGCGTGCCGCTGACGGGTGTGAACGTGCGACGGCAACGCGCCGAACAGGAAGGCAATGTGCACAAGCTGGCGATGGAGGCGGCGGCATTCGCCGGCTTGCCGGGGCCGGCGCGTGAGAGCGTGGTCGCGCTCGATGAATGGGTCGGACCGGGCTATTCGTTGCCGACAGACGAGATGGTGGAGGCGGTGCGGATGTTTGCGCAGCTTGAAGGCATTCTGCTCGATCCGGTCTACACAGGAAAAGCGGCGGCAGGCTTGATCGGCCTCGTGCGTCGTGGGCATTTCACGAAGGATGGCCGCGTTCTCTTCGTCCACACGGGCGGCGCGCCTTCGCTGTTTGCATATCAGAGCGTGCTGGCCGGCTGATGCGATCGTTTCGGCTTGTGTGGATGCTGCTTGTGGGCCTGACGGCAGTCGTCGTTGGCCTTGGCCGGCACGTGATTGCGGACATGCTGAGCATTCCGCGCCCGCCGGGCCAGTATGTGATGATCGGTCTGGCAGTGGCGCTCGCCGGGCTTGCCATCGCACCGATGTTCATGTTCCGGCGCGGGTAAAGCCATGACCGACACGAAAACTGTTGGAGTCATCGGCGGACTGGGGCCGCTGGCGACGCTGGACTTCTTCGAGCGGGTATTGCGGCGGACGCGGGCTGTACGCGAGCAGGATCACCTGCGGCTGCTCATCGACAACAACCCGCACTTTCCCGACCGGAATGCACACGCACGCGGCGAAGGGCCATCGCCTGGCCCTGCCCTGGCGCTGTGCGCGAAGGGGCTGCAGGCCGCCGGGGCGGACGTCATCGTGATGGCATGCAATACGACCCACACCTGGGAAGGCGAGATACGAGCGGCGATCTCGGTTCCGTTTCTCAGCATTATCAGGGAAACCGTCGACGCCGTCGCGGAGCTGCGCCCCGAGGCGGTGGGCGTGCTGGCGGTCGATGCGTGCCTCTCGGCGGGTCTCTATCAGAATGCGCTGAAGGGCGCGGGCCTCAAGACCGTCCTGCTCAATGCGGACTCGCAGAAGACGTTCATGGAGCTGATCTACCGCATCAAGTCGGGCGACAGCGGCGAGACGGTAAAGCGCTCCATGGTGACGCTGGCGCGGAAGCTCGAGGCGCAGGGTGCGGAGGTGATCATCGCCGGGTGCACGGAAATACCCATCGTGCTGACGGCGGATGACATCGAAGGTGAACTCGTCAGCTCGACGGACATCCTGGTGGAGAGGACGATCGTGTTCGCCGGTGGGGAGCTGAAGACCTAGTTGGCCTTCTTCATCCATTCGCGCGCCGCACGCTGCGCCTTCTGGATTTCGACCTGGGACATCATCTCGGACATTTCCTGGCGGCAGAGCTTCGCTTCGCGATGCCCGTGCGTGGCGGCGAGGTTGAAGAACTTGTGAGCCGCAACAAGGTCGACAGCCACGTCGAGCCCTTCTGAGTAGGCCAGTGCGACACGGTAGAAATCCTCGCCCGTTGCTTCCTTCGTGAGGAAGGTTTCGGGGGCTTCGATCCGGATATCTGCGTACGCCATTCTGGCATCCCTTTGACTTTCGGGAAGCTGGCCTCGCCTCTCTGGACGCCGCCGCTTCTCACCCACCGCCGCATCTGCGGCCTTGAAGGTGATTGAAGCGGAGAAGCTTTGCGGCGTAGTTAATACTGCAGATTTTCGACAGTCTTCTTCGAATTATTTGTGTTTACATTGATTCACGAGTCTGAATCGCGCCTACACAAGTATTAGCGCGGATTCACGACTCTAGCCGCGCTCGCGCGAGACCGTCTGCATACGGAGCGAGTGGTAGAGTGCGATGGCGGCGGTGTTTTCCTCGCGTACCCTGAGATCGACGTGCCTCGCACCGCGTGCAGCGAACGCGTTGAAGGCAGCCAGCATGAGGGCGCGGCCGACGCCACGGCGGCGGGCGCGCGGATGGACGGCGAGATCCTTCACAAATGCGGACGTCCAGCACTGCGCCATGCCGATGACGTCTGCGCCTTCCATCGCGACGAAAACGAGCGCTGGATCGAACTCCTCGTCCCTGCGAAGGGTCTTCCACCACTGGCGGAAGATCGGCGCGCCGCCACCGCCCTCCCAGAAGCCTGCTTCTAGAACGCCATGGGCGGCTTGAGCCAGCTGCTTGTCCGGCCTCGGACCAAGCGTGGCCGGCACAACGCCATCGGGCCACCGTGGCGCTTCGGTCATGCCGGACAGATCGCGCCGCATCCTCAGCACCTGGTTCTGGGCCATCAGGTCTGGGCCTTGTGCACTGCACGACAAGGCGGACCGGCGGAAACTTCGGACAAAAGCCTGAAAATCGCGGTTGAGGAGGCCATGGGCATCCGTCGCCGTCTCCTTATATACTAGCGATGTAGCGGCCCGGATCCGCGCACGCCTGCGTAACGCCACAACATATGTTTTCAGGATATCCCAGAGCCAGCCATGACAACGACCATGAGCCGCTTCGAACCCATCTCATACAAACTCCGGAAGCAGGACCCGAAGGCCTTCGCAGAGCGGCTGGGAGAGAGTTTTCGCGAAACGGGGTTCGCGGTGATCAGCGATCACCCGATCGACCAGAGCGTGATCGACACGGGTGTCGGCGCCGGGAAGAAGTTCTTTGCGCTCCCGGATGAAACAAAGCGCAGCTATTTCATTCCCGGTGGCGGCGGCCAGCGCGCCTATACGCCGTTCGCAACCGAAGTGGCCAAGGGCGCCAAGGCGAAGGACCTGAAGGAATTCTGGCATGTCGCGCGCGAATTGGCGCGGGACCACAAATATGCCGACCTGATGGGCGCCAACCTTTATGTCGAGGAAGTGCCGGGCTGGAAGGAAGCCACCAGCGCGATGTTCAGCGCGCTGGATGAGTTCGGACTCGACATCCTCGAAGCGATCGCGATGCACCTGAAGCTGCCGCCGGACTTCTTCAACGACAAGGTACAGGAGGGGAATTCGATCCTGCGCCTGCTGCACTATCCGCCGCAGACCGAACCGCCGCCGGAAGGATCAGTGAGAGCGGGCGCGCACGAAGACATCAACGTGATCACCCTGCTGCTCGGCGCCGAGGAAGGCGGGCTGGAAGTTCTGCACCGGAACGGCGAGTGGCTGCCGGTCAATCCGCCGCCGGGATCGCTGGTGGTCAATATCGGCGACATGCTGCAGCGGCTGACCAATGACGTGCTGCCATCGACCACGCACCGCGTGGTGAACCCGAAGCCGGAGCGGTCGCGGTTCCCGCGCTACTCAACGCCGTTCTTCCTGCACTTCAACCCGGACTACGAGATCACCACCCTGCCCGGCACGATCTCGTCAGAGCGGCCGAACAAGTACCCCGAACCGCTGAAGGCGCAGGACTTCCTCGAGATCCGGCTCAGGGAAATCGGGCTCAGGATGTAGCATCGGCGAGTACTGGCGCGGCAGCCGGCTCTTGCCCCTTTGGGCGCGGCGCCGTCTGCGGGTCGACGCTGGCGACTGCGCGGCCGAAATAATAGCCCTGCGCCATGTCGCAACCCAGGCCGGCAAGCATGCGCGCCTGCTCTTCGGACTCCACCCCCTCAGCAACAACGGCCAGGCCGAGGCTCCTGGCCATCGAGATGATCGTGCGCACCATTACGGCCGCTTCCTTGTCAGTCGCCATCGCGCGGACGAATGACCGGTCGATCTTCAGCTTGTCGAACGGCAGCTGGCGCAGCTGGAGAAGACTGGAGTGCCCCGTGCCGAAGTTGTCGAGGGCAACGCGCACGCCATTGGCCTGCAGCACGTCGACAATCGCCCGGGCAGCCTCGCGGTCAGTTACAAGGGCTGCTTCCGTGATTTCCACCTCGAGCCGGGTGGGCGGGAAGCTGGCCTCCTCGAGAATCTTCAGCAGCTCGTACGCAAAGTCACGTTGTTCAAGCTGGACCGGGGACACGTTGAGCGAAAGATGTGGGGTACCGGGAAGGTTGGCAGCCTCCGCACAGGCGCGGCGAAGCAGATTGAATGTCAGCGCGCAAATTGCGCCGCTGGCCTCCGCTGCAGGGATAAAGTGCGTGGGCGGGATCGGGCCACGCGTCGGGTGGGTCCAGCGCGCGAGGATTTCGTAACCGCGCACGCTGCCGTCCTGCAGGCTCACCAGGGGCTGGAAGTACGGTGCGATCTGGTCTTCGCGGACGGCGGCAGCGAGCTCGCCTTCGAACATCGCGCGCTGGCGCACGAGGTCGTCCATGCCGGTCTTGAAGAAGGCAAACCAGCCGCGATGGGCATCCTTGGCGCGGCGCAGGGCGAGGCTGGCGCGATGCAAGAGCGTTTC
>JALHLR010000038.1 GCA_022844475.1 Hyphomonadaceae bacterium
TTGAACAGGATATCCGACACGAAGCCGATGAAGGGCGGGCCCGCGCCATAGCCGAGCAGGTTGACGACGAAGAGCAGGATCGCCGTCGCCGTCGCACGCGTGCGCGCGCCAACCACGCCCTGTCCGATCGTGTACTGCGAGGCGAGATAGCCATACTTGATGCCGGCGCCAATGCAGATGCAGATGAGCGCCACCCACTTGTTGTCCGAGGAAAAGCCCACCACGTAGAACGGCACGCAGGCGATCAGGCCCACCGCTGGCAGCCAGGCAATCGCATTCGGCCGCGTCTTCACCACCTTCTCGGCGATCCATCCGGTCAGCAGCACGCCGACCGATGCGGCCAACGCCGACGGCACGTTGAACTGCAGCGCCGCCTCGGTCAGCGTCACGCCATGGGTTCGCATCAGGAAAGATGTCTGGAAGGTCGAGATGCCATAGCCGCAGAAGGCAGCAAGCGTCGCACCCGCCGCCATCAGCCAGAAGGATTTCTTGGAGCCGAGCTCTTTCAGGGCCTCGCCGAACGTGGCGCGCTTCGGCCGCACGACGCCAGGCGGATCAGAATAGCCGCGCGGCGGCTCCTTCACGGTCATGCGGAACAGCACGGCCACGCCGATGCCCGCAAGGCCGATGGCGATGAAGGCGGTGCGCCAGCCAAAGGCGTCCGCGACCGGCCCGCCGATCAGGCTCGCCGACATCGTACCCGCCGTCACGCCCATCGCATAATAGCCAAGCGCGGTCGAACGGCGATGGGGTGGATAATAGTCCGCAATGATGGAATTGGCCGGCGGCGTGCAGCCAGCCTCGCCAACACCCACCAGAACCCGGCAGATCAGCATCATGACGAACCCGCTGATCACCACGCCGCCGATCTCGACAGGCGCCGCAAGACCCGACAAAGCGGTCGCCGCTGACCACAGCGCGATGCAGATCGTCATGATCCAGGTACGGTTGGCGTACTCCGCATAACGCGCCAGCGGAATGCCGACCACGGAGTAGAAGAGCGCAAAGCCAATGCCTGTCAGCAGGCCGAACTGGCCGTCGGTGATGGCCAGTTCGCTCATCACCGGCTCGGCCACGATGCCGAGCAGGCCGCGATCGAGGAAGTTCAGGATATAGACGAACAGCAGCGCGTTGAGCACATAGCTGCGATAGGCCTTTGTCCCATATCCGGTGATATGACCCTCGCCGGACTTCGCCTCGGCGCCGATGGCGCCTGTCTGCGTTCCCATCTGTGTCTCCCCGGTGCCGCGGGCGCGCTTCCGGCGCCTCGCTCATCCAGCAGCATGCTTACGGAATGCATGGCGCCGGTCCACCCTGAATCAGCGCGCGCCCTGCAGGGTGCGTTGACAAGCCTGTCATGCTGCAAACGCAAAACGGCCGGACAGCGTGTCGCCGCCCGGCCGTGTAATGCTCACTACGCTTGACGCCAGCCTGATCAGACCGGCCGCGCGACCATGTCCTTCTTCAAAGTCCGCGAAGCGACCAGATAGAACGCCGCCGCCGGAATGAAGAACAGCACGGTCGCCGCCATCGACTGACGCAGGCCTTCGCCATAGGCGCCGACGCAGACGGCCTGCTGCTCAGCCGTGAGCGCGGAAAGGTCCTTGGCACGGCAGACCGCGTTGGTCAGCTGATCGCCCATGCCGGCCGCCTCGATCTGCATCCGCATGAACATGTCCGACAGAATGCCGACGATCTGCGGCCCAAGACCGTTGCCGATCAGCGCGATGATGAACAGCAGGATGGCGATCGCCGATGCGCGCGAGCGCTGCGAGACCACGCCCTGCCCGATCGTGTATTGCGCGCCGAGATAGGCATAGTGGAACATCGCTCCCGTGCCCCAGAGCACGAGCTGCAGCGTGCCTGGCTCGGCATAGAACCCCGCGATGTAGAGCGGGATCGCGACCAGCACGCCAACCGCCGGAATCCAGGCAACCGCAGTCGCCGAGCGCGGCGTCAGGACCTGTGTCAGGTAGCCGCCCATGAATGTCCCGACCGCCGAAACCAGCGCAAGCGGCACGCCGTACTGAAGCTGGAACGTGCCCGGCGACATGCCATGCAGCCGCTGCATCATCGGCGCCTGGAAGCCGAACAGGCCGTAGCCGACAAACGCCACGAGCGCTGCGCCAAGCGCCATTGTCCAGAAGGTGGGCTTCGAGCCCAGCTCCTTCAGCGTTTCAGTGATGCTGGCCTTCTCGACACGTTGCGCGCCCGGCGGGTCGGAGTACCCCCGCGGCGGCTCCTTCACCGTCAGGAAGACGATCAGTGCGATGATCAGGCCCGGCACGCCAAGCGCGATGAAGGTAAAGCGCCAGCCGAAATTCTCACCCCAGCCAAGCTGTTCGTGAATGTCGGGCATGCCGAACGTGGCAAAGAAGCTGACCACGGTCTCGTCGGTCAGTCCGACAATCACGCCGCCGAACCCGGCCGCCAGGGCGCTGCCGATGGTGACGCCCATAGCGAAGATACCAAGCGCGTTGGCCCGGCTCTTCGGCTTGAAATAGTCGCCGATGATGGAGTTCGACGGCGGCGTCGAGCCGGCTTCGCCGATGGCGACGCCGATGCGCGCGATCAGCAGGAAGACAAAGCTTGTCGCGAACCCGCACAGCGCCGTCATCAGAGACCATATGGCAATGCAGAGCGCGATGATCGCCACGCGGTTGAAGCGATCGGCCGCCATCGCGATCGGGATGCCCATCAGCGCATAGAACAGCGCAAACGGCGGCCCATTGAGAAATCCATACTCGGTATCGCTCAGGCCGAACTCGGCGATGATCGGCTGAGCGACGACGCCCAGCAGGTTCCGGTCGATGAAATTGAGCGTGTAGACCAGCGTCAGGGAGAGGAGAACGTAGAGCCGATAGCCGGGCGTCCCGTAACTCTGTCCCTCAGCTGGTCCGCCTGAAGCGGCCGCGGTTCCGGTCGACATGGATTCTCCCCTCGGCGCGGCCGCATCGGGCCGCATTGCAGTCGTCACAGGGGAGAATGTGGCGGACATGAATGTCCTGGCAGTCTGACGCCGCCTGACGACACCCTAGCGCGGATCGAGGGGGCGGCAAGGCCAGAATGGCGCCATCGCGGACGACCGGGCTGGGTCAGCGCACGGCCTTTCTTGTCGTCTCACGCGCCACCACGGTAAGTTGAGCGCGCAGCCTTGTCTCCAGTGGGGCGGGTGCGCGCACCGCCTGCTGAATGAACCGATGTGTCGTGCGGACATGGACCGCCGCCGTCCCGCCAACACACCTCGCCTCCCTCAGGCGCTCGGGCGCCGCGCCAGGCACGGCGGATATCGAGCCGAACTTCGCGATCGGCGTCACGTCAATGCGCGTCGTGAAGGCGCACAGCAGGCGTTCGCTGCGGCCATGGCACTGCTTGACCGGACCCTTCATTCATCGCGTCGGCAGCGGCCGCCTTGCCGCCCCGCAGCCCTTGGATCAGGCGGCGCCTGCGCCGGATGTATGTGGCGTGTGCTGGCCAGTCGGCGACTGCGTGAAGATCTCGAAGCCCGTCTCTGTCACGCCAACCGCGTGCTCGTACTGCGCCGACAGCGAACGGTCGCGCGTCACCGCCGTCCAGCCATCGGACAGCAGGGCGACATCCGAGCGGCCCAGATTGATCATCGGCTCGACGGTGAAGATCATCCCCGGAAGCAGCGGCTGGCCCTGACCCCGCTTGCCGAAATGGAGAATGTTGGGTGAGTCGTGAAACACGCGCCCGAGCCCGTGACCGCAGAACGCCTCGACGACGGAATAGCGCTGACGTTCCGCATGCTCCTGGATCGCAGCCCCGAGATCGCCCAGCCTTGCACCCGGCTTGATCGCCTCTATGCCCTTCATCATGCACTCGTAGGTCACATCCATCAGGCGCGACGCCTTCCGCTTGACCTCGCCGACCGAGTACATTCGCGACGTGTCGCCATGCCAGCCATCGGCGATGACGGTCACGTCGATATTGACGATGTCGCCCTCCTTGAGGGTCTTCGGTCCCGGTATGCCATGGCACACGACATGGTTCACCGACGTGCAGACCGTATGGCGATAGCCCTTGTAGAACAGGCAGGCCGGCAGCGCCCCGTTCGACAGCACAAACTCGCGCGCCATGTCGTCGATCTTCTGCGTCGTCACGCCAGGCACGACATGCGGGATCAGCATGTCGAGGCACTCAGCCGCCAGCCGGCCGGCCTTGCGCATGCCGGCAAAGCCTTCTGGCCCATAAAGCTTGATTTCGTTGGTCGCCCGCGGCGGCGCTTCTGCGGCGTCGATGAATCCGGCTTGGGTCATTGGGCAGTTCCTCGTATCGCCGGGGTCCTTAGCATGGGTCAGCTTGCAGGCGAACACCCCGTCGATCCCTCGAAACGGGCCTTAACCGGCAGCCCGCCTCAGTTCACCCGCCCCTTGCGCTTGGGCGGCTCGGGGGCGAACGGCTTGGGCAGCGGCATCGCAGGCACACCCTCTTCGGCGAGTTCCTGCGCGACGTCGGGTGTCACCTCGCCCCAGACCGGACGGTGTTCGGTCTCGCCATAATACATCGAGCGGGCTTCCTCGGCGAACTTGTCGCCGACATAGTCGTGCGTCTTGGCGATATGAGCGCGGATTTCGCCGGCGACCTTCGCGGCGACCACCTCGGCCGGGACCGCCTTGTCGGAGGAGCGCACCATGGGCGCCATGATCTGCTTGTGGATATCGGTCGACCCGCACACCGGGCACTCGACCAGCTTCTTTTTGCGCTGCGCATCATAAGCGGACGAGTTCGAGAACCACGCCTCGAATGCGTGCTCTCCAACACAGGCGAGCGAATAGCGGATCACGTGGCCTTGGCCTTCCTGTTCACAGCGCAGCCGGTTCAGCCAGCAGTGCATCGAGCCTGCCAGCCCGATCGAGGTCGTGGATGTCGTCCGAGCCGCCAACATGGCGGCCATTGATGAAGATCTGCGGATAGGTTGTACCCTGGCTGCGCTGGATCATCTCGCGGCGCTTGTCCGGATCATCGCCCGCGCGGATTTCGCTGAAGGCTGCGCCCTTGGAGGCAAGCAGTCTCTTCGCCCGCGTGCAGTAGCCGCAGAAGTCCGTGGTGTAGATCTCGACGCGCGCCGCCACCGGCCAGCTCCTCATTCGATCGTTTCGCCCGCTGATCAAGGGTGCAGGCGGGTTCAGAACAACTTCCTGACGCATTACGGCAGGTATCTGGAATGGTTCCAAAAACTATAGTGTGACCGTCCGTGTACCTGCAACACGCGCCTGCGTGAGCACATCGACGCATGCCGCTCCTGCCCGTTTCAGGCTCAGGGCTCAGGCCTCCACCGCCGCTTCCCTGGTCATCACATCGTCCACCCGCAGGACAACCCCGCCCCTGACGCGGAACGCACGCTGAACCATGCGACGCCGCGCCTTACCCCGCAGCCTGCCAGAGGCTACATACCGCTGCGATGTCATCCCCACCCGCCTTGCCCGAAACGCCCCCGAAACCCGGGCCCTCTGACCCCGGGCCCGCGAAGCCCGGGCGCGACCCCATGCGGATCTTCGACCGCGCCCTGCACACACGCAGGCGCAGCCGCGCCGCCGCAGGCTTCGGCGCGCACGCCTTCCTGAAACAGATTGCAGCCGAGGACATCGCGTTTCGACTGTCGGCCATAAACCGCCGCTTCGACCGCGTGCTCGATCTTGGCGCCCATGACGGCCTGCTGACCCGAACACTGCAGTCCGACCAGATCGTGCGCGATCGCCTCGGCCATGTGATCCGCGCCGATCTCGCGGCAGCCTACCAGCCTCATGCCGTGGTTGACGAGGAAGCCCTTCCCTTCGCCGACGCCGCGTTCGACCTCGTCGTCTCGGCCCTGTCGCTGCACTGGGTAAACGACCTGCCCGGAGCGCTCATCCAGATCAGACGCATCCTCAAGCCGGATGGGATGTTCATCGGCGCTGTCCTCGGCGGGCGGACCCTTACCGAACTGCGCCAGTCGCTGCTTTCCGCGGAGGAGGAAATCCGCGGCGGCGCAGCCAACCGCATCTCCCCCTATCTCGATGTCATCGACGGCGCCGGCCTCCTGCAGCGTGCCGGCTTCGCCATGCCCGTCGCAGACAACGATGCGCGCACCGTCCGTTACGCCCATCCGCTGCGGCTGCTCGCCGAGTTGCGCGGCATGGGCGAGACCGCGGCGTTCGCCGATCGCAGCGCCCCGCCGCTGACCCGCGCCATCCTGATGCGTGCGATGGAGATCTATGTCGAGCGGTTCTCGGACGCAGATGGTCGCGTGCGCGCCACCTTCGAGTTCGTCACCCTGTCAGGCTGGTCGCCCTCGCCGGATCAGCCCAGGGCAAAACGCCCGGGCAGCGCGACCGTGCGCCTCGCCGATGCGCTCGGCGTGAAGGAGCATGGAACGGGAGAGAAGCCGGGCTGATCGCGCCAGTTACGACGTGAACCCGGCCTGCACGGCGTTGAACGAGTTGTTCGTGCTGCCGCCAATCATGGTCGCCCAGCCGACGATGGCGATCGAGATGATGCCTGCGATCAGGCAATACTCGATCACGGTGGCGCCCGACCGGTTCTTCAGCATGCGGAGAAATGTGTTCAGGGATTTCATGCGCGTCCCGCCCTTGACCAGTCGATGAACTGGGCAAACAGGGGAATGTCGGCCGCCGGAGCCGGATAGCGCCCGATCTCCTCCGCCGCCACCCAGGCCAGCTGTTGTCCCTCACGAGGCTCGATATCTCCGGTCCAGCTGCGCACCAGGAAAACGGGCATCAGCAGGCGGAAGCTTTCATAGTCATGCGATGCGAAAGAGAAAGCCGACATGTCAGCCTCGGACACGGTGAGCCCAAGCTCTTCCTTCAGTTCGCGCGCAAGCGCGCCCTGAGGGCTTTCACCGGCTTCCACCTTGCCGCCCGGGAACTCCCAGAGACCAGCCATCGGTTTTCCTGCTGGCCGCTGCGCAAGCAGCAGCCTTCCATCGTTTCGCACCAACGCGGCCGCAGCGACGAGCACCAGCGGTTTCGCGTCCCTTGCTTGTGTCATGACGAGGTAAGCATCCCGTTGAGACGGCTCGATCAACTTCTGTAGGCGCCGTTTATCTTCACGTAACCATCGGTGAGATCGCAGGTCCACACCGTCGCCCTGCCCCGCCCGATGCCGACATCGACACGGATGAAGACCTGGTCGCCCGCGACAGCCCTGGTCGCCGTCGCTTCAGAATAGTCAGCCGCACGCGCGCCCTCGTGCGCCACCTGGTGATCGCCGAACCACAGCGAGAGCCGGTCACGCTCCACGGGCTCGGCCGTCTTGCCGACCGCCATCACGACTCTGCCCCAGTTGGCATCACCCGCTGCAATCGCGGTCTTCACCAGTGGCGAGTTGGCGATCGAGCAGGCGATCACCTTGGCCGAGGCGTCGCTTGCTGCACCCTCCACCGTGATCTCGATGATCTTTGTCGCACCCTCCCCGTCCCGCACGATCTGTGTTGCAAGATCGAGCAGCACACGGTGCATGGCGGCGATGAAATCCGACAGACGCGGATCATCCGGGTTCTCGATCGGCTCGCCGCCGGCCGCGCCGGTGGCAAAGAACAGGAGCGTGTCGGAGGTCGAGGTGTCCGAATCCACCGTGATGCAATTGTAGGTGAGATCACCCAGCCTCGCGATCAGCGCCTGGCAGACGGCCGGGCCGAGATTGGCGTCAGTGAAAACGTAGTTCAACGTCGTCGCCATGTTGGGCTGGATCATGCCAGAGCCCTTGGCCACGCCGACGATCGACACGTTGCGCCGGTTGAGGCTCACCGTCTCGCCCGCAGCCTTGGCGAACGTGTCCGTCGTGCGGATGCAGTTGGCGATCTTCTCGAAGTCCGGTGCGCCCAGCCTGCCCCACACCTGCTCGACGCCGCCCGAGACGATGTGCGGCGGCAGCGGTTCACCGATCACGCCGGTCGCCGAGATGAACACTTCATGCTCGCCGCAGCCGGACTGCCTGCGCGCCGAGGCAATCGTCGCTGCATTCTTCGCAACGCCGGCTGCGCCCGTAAACGCATTGGAATTGCCCGTGTTCACCACCAGAACCCGCGCCCTGCCCCCGCCCGCATTCAGCGCGGCACGGCAGCGGTCGACATCGTCAGAACGTGTCGAGGACATCGTGAAAATGCCCCCCGCCGCGGCGCCATCGGGAAAGTGCACAACCAGCAGGTCATCACGCACCTTGCCCTTGTACAGGCCCAGCGAGTGGGTGACCGCCTCCATGCCGGCGACCTTCGGCAGGCTCGGGAAACGCTCCGGCGCAAGCGGCGAGACGGGCAGGTCTGAGGCAGTGGCCAAGTCGGATACCTTTTTCGGACGTTGGATTATTGCGGCGCGACGGGCGCTGGCGTCGCGACGGGATCACGCGTCTCGGCCGGCGGCGGGGCTGGCTCCAGCGGCAGGATCGTGATGCCCTGCGAGACGTCCGGCGCCGGGGCTGCCGGTTTGGGCGGAGCCGGTTCGACGCGCGCAGGCGCGGTCGCGGCCGGGGCATCCATGCGCGAAGAGCGCACGGGATTGCGCTTCACGATTTCCGCATTGGCGCGCAGCTCCTTCAGAATCTTCTCGAACTCCTGCTCCCTGAGAAACCGCCGGATCCTGTCGTCAAGCTCGTCTATCGAGGGCGGCCGCTTCTTGCGCACATCCTCGACCTTCACGATATGCCAGCCCTGCGCATCCTGGAACGGCCGCGAGACGCCGCCTTTGGGGACTTCGCGGATCACTCGCGCCAGTTCGGGCGAGGCTGCCTCTGCAGTGAGGTAGCCAAGGTCGCCGCCGTCGAGGCGCGTGGCCGAATCGCTTGACCGGCGCGAAGCCAGCACGGCGAAATCGACGCCCGTCTTCAGTTCGGCGGCGATGCTGTCGATCGCCTCCTTCGTCGGCGCGAGAATATGGCGGACATGCGCCTCGTTCTCCATGTCCGGGGCAAGAAGCTCCACCTGCGCTTCGTACATCTTGCGCAAGGCAGCCTCGTCGATCTTTTCTTCCGCAAGCCGCTCGAGCAGGATGTTCATGAGGATCTGGTCGCGCGCCGTGTTGAGCCGGTGACGCGCCTCGGGCTCGGTATCCAGCCCCCGGTCGACCGCCGCGATGGCGAGCAGCTTGACCTTGATCAGATCCTCCAGGATTTCGTCGAACTCGGCGCTGCCCGGGGCCAGCCCCTCGCCCGGCTTCACCAGCCCTTTCATCCGGGCTTCCATCTCGACGTCGGAGACGTAGATCACCTGCCCGTTGACGCTCGCCGCCTCGGCCGAGAGGTCGCCCTCGGCCGCCTCCTCAATTGGGGGGTCTCCAGCGCCGCATCCGCTGATCGGCAGTGCTGCCGCAAGGGCAGCAAGGAGCAGCCAGCGTGTCCCAAATACCATCCTGCGGCTCCTCAAGCTGCCCGCCGGTGTCTAGCCGGCGTCAAGAACAGTCAGGGCTCCAGTGGTCCGATTGACACTGGGAAGGCCGGTCCTTACGTCTCGGCAAGGCTCAAGTCGAGTGAGTTTCCCTTTGGGAAATTCGTAAAAACTGGGCGGGTGTAGCCGAGGCCGGATAACTCCCCCGTATACACTATATATGTAAGGGATATCGCGACCATTTGAGGTTCGCGCAGGCTGGCAGCGGATATTCGGAATGCTCGGGATTGCCCAAAAGATATTCGGGTCCGTCAACGACCGGAAGATCAGGCCCTACAAGGCCATTGTCCAGCGGATCAACGCGCTGGAGCCCGTCACGGAGGCCCTTTCCGACGACGCCCTGCGACAGCGGACGAGGGATTTCCGCCAGCAGGTCGCCAACGGCGCAAAGCTGGATGACATCCTCCCGGAGGCCTTCGCGACCGTCCGCGAGGCCGCCAAACGCGCGCTTGGTCTGCGGCATTTCGACGTCCAGCTGATCGGCGGTATCGTCCTCCACAAGGGCGGGATTTCCGAAATGCGCACCGGCGAGGGCAAGACGCTGGTCGCCACGGCGCCCGTCTATCTCAATGCGCTCGAAGGCCGGGGCGTCCACGTCATCACCGTCAACGACTACCTCGCCTCGCGCGACGCCGAGTGGATGGGCAAGGTCTACCGCTTCCTCGGCATGTCGGTCGGCAAGATCGTGCACGGGCTCGACGACGCCCAGCGCCGCGCCTCCTACGCCTGCGACATCACCTACGGCACCAACAACGAGTTCGGCTTCGACTATCTCCGCGACAACATGAAGTACTCGCTGGCCGACATGGTCCAGCGCGGCCACCGCTACGCCATGGTCGACGAAGTCGACTCGATCCTGGTCGACGAAAGCCGCACGCCGCTGATCATCTCGGGCCCGACCGACGATCGTTCGGAGCTCTACCAGCAGATCGATGCGATCATCCCGATGCTGTCGGCCGAAGACTACACGCTCGACGAAAAGGCCCGCTCGGTCGTCTACTCGGAAAGCGGCAACGAGAAGATCGAAGAACTGATGGTGCAGACCGGCATCCTGCAGGGCTCGCTGTACGAACCCGCCAACATCTCGCTGGTCCACCACGCCAACCAGGCGCTGCGCGCCCACAAGCTGTTCCAGAAGGACAAGGACTACATCGTCAAGAATGGCGAGGTGATGCTGATTGACGAGTTCACCGGCCGCATGATGCAGGGCCGGCGTCTCTCCGAAGGCCTCCATCAGGCCATCGAGGCGAAGGAGAAGACCAAGATCCAGCCCGAGAACCAGACGCTGGCCTCGATTACCTTCCAGAACTATTTCCGCCTTTACGACAAGCTCGCCGGCATGACCGGCACGGCCTCGACCGAGGCGGCCGAATTCTCCGACATCTACAAGCTTGAAGTCACCGAGATCCCGACCAACAGGCCGGTCAAGCGGATCGACGAGGACGACGTCGTCTACCGGACGGCGAAAGAGAAATACAAGGCGATCATCGCCGACATCCGCGACTGCGCGCGCCGCAAGCAGCCGGTGCTGGTCGGCACGGTGTCGATCGAGAAATCCGAAATCCTCTCCAACCTCCTGTCGGCCGAGCGCATCCCGCACCAGGTGCTGAACGCCCGCCACCACGAACGCGAAGCCTTCATCATCGCGCAAGCGGGCGTGCCGGGCTCCGTCACCGTCGCCACCAACATGGCCGGCCGCGGCACCGACATCCAGCTCGGCGGCAATATCGAGATGCGCGTCACCGACGAGGGCGAGGCCCGCGCGAAGGAAGTCGGGCGCGAACTCACCGAGGATGAGCTGAAGGAACTCCGCGCGAGGATCGAGGCAGACGTTGCTGCGAAGAAGGCCGAGGCGCTCGCTGCAGGTGGCCTCTACGTGCTGGCGACCGAACGTCACGAAAGCCGCCGGATCGACAACCAGCTGCGTGGCCGTACCGGCCGCCAGGGCGACCCCGGCCGCTCGAAATTCTATATCTGCCTCGAGGACGACCTCCTGCGCATCTTCGCCGCCGAACGCCTCGACGCCATCATGCGCGGCCTCGGCATCAAGGAAGACGAGGCCATCACCCACAAGTGGATGAACAAGGCGCTCGAGACGTCACAGAAGCGCGTTGAACAGCGCAACTTCGAGATCCGCAAGAACCTCCTGAAATTCGACGACGTCACCAACGACCAGCGCAAGGCCGTGTTCGAGCAGCGCATCGAGTTCATGCGCTCCAGCAGTGTCAACGAGACCACGACGGAAATGCGCACCGAGCTGATCAACGACATGTGCAAGCGCCACATGCCGGAGAAGGCCTACCAGGAACAGTGGAACATCACCGAACTGGAAGAGGAAGTCGCCGACGTCCTGGGCTTCCCCGCTCCCGTGCGCGAATGGGCCAATACGGAAGGCGTCGAGGGCAAGGAAGTTGCCGAAAAGCTCAACGCCGCCGCGACCGAATACTATGCGCAGAAGACCGCCATGGTCGGCGAGGACCGCATGCGCTTCATCGAGAAGCAGATTCTGCTCCAGGCTGTCGACACACGCTGGCGCGAACACCTCTGGCATCTCGATCAGCTCCGCTCGGTCATCCACCTGCGCGGCTATGCCCAGCGCGATCCGCTGAACGAGTTCAAGAACGAAGCCTTCACGCTGTTCGAGCGCCTGCTCAGCGACCTTCGCTCGGACGTCACGCGCCTGCTGATGCGCGGCCAGTTCGTGATGGAACAGCCCCCGGGCGCCGATACCGGCCCCGCGCGCGCGCCGACACAGGTCGCCTCGCGTCCAGTCGCTGCGCCGGCGCAAGCCGCTCCACCGCAAGGGGCGCCGGCCCAGGGCCAGGCGCCAGGCTCATGGGCCGCAACGCCCCGTAACGCCCCCTGCCCGTGCGGCTCCGGCAAGCGCTACAAGAACTGCCATGGCGACGTGAGCCAGGCCGCCCAGGCCTGAACTCGCAACACCGGAATATCGTTCGTATACGATCAAGTTTCGCCATCGGGGCGAGTGAAGTGTGTGCCGCCGGTCACACTTGTCGCGGCCGGCAGCCGATATGCCCCGATTGCTGCAGCCTGCGCTTGCGCGCGCATTCTGCCCGCCGCAAACCCCGCGCTCCGGCAACATGGCCGGGGAGACGAGGGTCGGATAATGAAGAAATTGATCGCTTCGATTGCGTTCGTCTGCGCGGCTGCCGCTCCGGCGCTCGCCCAGACAAAACCGGTCTGGACGGGCGAAGGCGTGTTCGGCGCTGGCCTCACCACCGGCAATACCGAGACGACCGACGTCGCCGCGGCGCTCAAGCTCAAGCACGACAATGGCGGCGAGTGGACACAGGCCATCGAACTGGCTGCTGATTATGGCGAGAACAACAGCGTCGAAACGAAGAACCGCCTTGCGGCAGCAGGTCAAGTCGACCGCGTCCTCGACGAGCGCATGTCGATCTATGGCCGCGCAACCTTCGAGCGCGACGAGTTTTCCGGATTCGAGAACCGCTACTTCATCGGCGCTGGCGTGGCCTACAAGTTCATCGTCTCGGAGCCGACGAACTGGACGCTGTCTGCCGGCCCGGGCTACCGCGTTGACGAGATCCGCCTCACAGGCGCGTCGGAGGAGTCCTTCGGCGCTTCGATCGGTTCGCGCTTCTCGCAAGCCCTGAACGCAACGACGCAGCTCACCAACGACACCGATGTGATCTACGCCGACACATCCACCCAGCTCGTCAACTCGCTCGCGCTCACGTTCGAACTCATGGGCAACCTGAACGGTCGCGTGTCGTACGATGTTCGCCACGACACCAATCCGCCGGTTGGCTTCGAGGACACCGACACCGCCCTGCGCTTCTCGCTGGTCTACAAGGTCAGCTGATCCCGCCCCCCGTGTCGGGAATGGACAGGCGCTCCTCGCGGAGCGCCCGTTTTTCTGTCCGGAGATCTCAGCTGATCGCCCGCGCAGCGGGCCCATCCCGCTCCGTGCGTAGTTCGAGCAGGCTGCGCGTCAGGAGCGGCACAATGCCGATGAGTGACACGCCCGCGCCGATGATCACGGTGTTCGAGACCCCCACCGTCTCGGCCACCCATCCCGCCAGAAGGATCGACACGGTCATCGCAAGGCCGTTGACCACCTGGTTGAAGCCGTTGGCCCGCGCCAGCTGATCCTCGGGCAACAGCCGCTGCTGAAGGCTCACGGAGAGAATGGTGAAGACCATCATCCCGGCGTCGCCCAGCAGTTGCTGCAACACCATGAACAAAACTGACCATTCCGGCAGCATGGCCGCTGGTATGAGCATCATCGTCCCGCCCGACGCCATCACGAAGCCAGCCACGACTGCCGGCCCCTGACCCACCCGCCTCGCCAGCGGCTGCGCCGCAAGCGACCCAAGAAGCGCGCTCACGCCACCGACTGAAATGATGACGCCCATCAGCGTCGGCGTCATCTGCAGGTCACGCAGCATGAACAGCGTGAACGTCGCGAAGAAGAACCCCGCCGATACATAGAAAAGGAAGGTCGCGGTGATGATCGCCCGCATCGGCCTGCATCGCCAGATGGCGAGAAAGCCCACAGCAACATCATCGCGCATCCGCTGCAGCACCGGCTGACGCGGCGCCGGATCGACAACCGCCTCCTCGATCATCTCTCCGGCCCCCTTCGGAATTCTCCAGAGCCAGAACGCCGACCAGATGAACGTGAATGCATCCACGATCATCGCAACCGGCGCGGTCAGAAGATCGATCAACACCCCCGCAATCCCCGGCCCGGACAGCTCGGCCAGTGACTCCGTCGCCTGAAGCCGCGAATTGGCATCGACGAGATGATCCTTCGCCACCAGCCGCGGCAGGATCGCGCCGTCGGCATTCTGGAACAGCGCACTCGCCGCCCCTGCCAGCGCAGCCAGCACGCACAGCAATGGAAAACTGAGCAGGTTGAAGTACCAGGAGAGGGGTGTCGCGAGCACGATCGCGAACCGGAAGAGGTCCATCGCCACCATGATCCGCGTCTTGTTCCCACGCTCGACAAATCCGCCGCCGAGCGCGCCTGCAAGCACGTAAGGCGCATAGGTCAGCGCTGCGAGAAGCGCTGCCTCCCACGGGGAGACCGACAGCACGCCGACAGCGATGATGGGCAGCGCGGTGCGCGTAATGCGGCTGCCGAACGCGGACAGCATTTGCGCCGCCCACAGGCGATTGAAACTGGCATTGCCCCACAGCGGCGAGGCGCGCCGAACGAATTCGAACATTGAGATGCTTCCACAAAGGTTCGTCATGCGCGTGACCCGGCGGTCACGCAGCGAAGGCACACGCGTGCCAGGCCGGGCGGCGCCCCGGCGCGAACTAGACGGTAACGACCCTCATGGGCGGCTCCAGTGGACGTGGCACGGGTCTAGGCCCTGTCCTGCGCAGGGGTCAATGCTCCGGAACCCGCGGGGGCAAGACCCGTTGCTCAACGATACCCAAATCAAGGAGCCATCGATCATGGGCCACACCCGCAAGACCGAAGAACAACCCGAGCGGCAACTCTGGGAACAACTCGACAAGGTTCGCGCCGGCATGCTCGGCATCGAAGGCTCGCACAGCCACATGCAACCGATGGCGCACCAGTCCGACAAGGACGGTGAGGCCCGCCTGTGGTTCTTCACCAGCCGCGCCTCGGACCTTTTCCGCGAGCTCAGCGGGGGAGCGCACGCCCACTTCTGCATCATCAGCAAGGATCAGAACTACCACGCCTGCCTGATGGGCGACCTCCACGAAAACCGCGATCGCGGCAAGATCGAGCAATACTGGAATGATCAGGTCGCCGCGTGGTGGCCGACCAGGAATGATCCGGACATCGCACTGCTGGAGTTCGACCTGCTCGACGCCGCCATGTGGGCCTCGACGCGCAACCCGATCCGCCATGCGTGGGAAATCCGGAAGGCCAGGAATTCGGAGCAGCAGCCCGATCTTGGTCCCCGTGCGCGCCTCGACTTTGCCGCTCCGGGCGGGTCACCCGCGCGCGAGGAGGTGGACAAGAACCACTGATCGAACTACCGGCGCGCCCTACGCCAGACCTTCCCGCCCGATGGCGTAGAAGCGCTCCTTGCGCTGGGCGCGCAGGTCGTCAGCGGACATGCCATCGAGCGTGGCCAGCGCCTTCTCGATGGCGTCGCCAACTTTCTCGATGGCGACCTTGGGATCGCGATGCGCGCCGCCCATCGGCTCCTGCACGACTGCGTCCACGATGCGGAATTTCTCGAGATCCTGCGCCGTGATCTTCATGGCTTCGGCCGTGTCCTTGGCGCGCTTGGCGTCGTGGAAGAGGATCGAAGCCGCGCCCTCGGGCGAAATCACCGAATAGACGGCGTGCTCCATCATCAGCACCTTGTTGCCGGACGCCAGCGCCACCGCGCCGCCTGAGCCGCCCTCCCCCACGATCACCGAGATCATCGGCGTATCCAGCGTCAGGCACGCCTCGATGGCGCGCGCCAGCGCTTCGGCCTGTCCGCGCTCTTCCCCACCCTTGCCGGGAAATGCGCCTGACGTGTCCACCAGCGCGACCACCGGCAGACCAAAGCGCCCGGCGAGTTCGATCAGACGCACGGCCTTGCGATAGCCCTCCGGCTTGCCCATGCCGAAATTGTGCTTGAGGCGCGTCTGCGTATCGCGACCTTTCTCATGCCCGATGACGACAACCGGCCGCCCGCGGAATCGTGCAAGGCCGCCGAGGATGGCGTCGTCATTCATGAATTTCCGGTCGCCCGCGAGCTCGACGAATTCGTCGAACAACCCCGCGACATAGTCGAGAAAGTGCGGCCGGTCCGGATGACGCGCGACCTGCGTCTTCTGCCAGGCATTGAGATGGGAATAGATGTGCTCAAGCTGCTTGTGCGCCTTCTCGCGCAGCTTGCCGACTTCCTCACCGACAGCCGCGCCGCCCGTGGATTCCAGCTCGGCGATCTTCTTCTCGAGATCGGCGACCGGTTTTTCGAATTCGAGATAGGTCGATACGGCCATGGGGAGGCTCCGCCAAACGAGACGGCGACATACCCCCAGCCCCTCACCTCGGCAAGCACGCCACAGCTAAAGACCTGATATATGGTGCTTTTCCCGAGGCCTATCCGAGCGTGAACACGCCCTCGATGACAGTGCGCGCGTGTCCGATCAGCTTGACCCGCTCCCCCTCCAGCCGCGTCGTGATGTGCGCGCCGCGGCCCGGATAGGCCTGGAAGCAGTTCAACTCGGCCTTGCCCAGGAGCTTCGAAAAGTAGGGCGCGATGATGCAGTGCGCCGATCCGGTCGCCGGGTCTTCCGGGATGCCGGAGCCAGGCGCGAAAAAGCGCGAGACCACGTCGAAGCCTTCGGCGGCGCCCGGCGCTGCGCAGATCAGATTGCCGCGTCCGCCTGTCGCCCCGCCGGAAATCGCGTTCACGCGAATGAGGTCCGGCTTGAGCGCACGCACGTCCTCAGGCGTCGCAAACACCGCCATCAGGTATGGCCCGGCCACCACTTCCTGCGGCCGCGCATCCAGCGCCTCGACCAGCCCGTCCGGCATCGGAACGGCGCGTGGCGGCTGGGCCGGGAAATCCATCTCGAGCCGGCCGTCGGCAAGACGCTTCACCGTGAGGCGGCCAGACTTTGTCTCGAAGCCGATCTCCGGGCCATCAAAGCCAAGATGCGCATAGAGCGCGTGCGCACTCGCAAGCGTCGCATGTCCGCACAGGGGCACTTCCAGCGCCGGCGTGAACCAGCGCAGGTCCCACAGGCCCGCATCTTTCGCCACGATGAAGGCCGTCTCGGCAAGATTGTTCTCTGCCGCGATCGCCTGCATCACGTCTGCCGACGGAAAAGCCTCCATCGGCATCACGGCTGCAGGGCCGCCGGCCATCGGCCGCTCGGCAAAGGCGTCGATCTGGAAGAAACGATAGACGCTCATTGTGCGCTCCATGACGAAAGGCGCGATCTACGCCCGGCATCAGGCGCTGTGAAACGATATCTGCTGATGCATCGATTAGCTGGGCTGGCCTCAGCCCTCGCAGGCGCGCTCAAGCGTCCACTTGCCTGTGTCGCCTTGCGTGTTCCTCATCGTACCGCTGCCGCGTTCGCCGTCAAAGACCCCGCTATAGTCTGCGTAATGGTCGTTGGTGTCGAAGCGCAGGCTGCCAGCGTCGAGCACCCATTTGCCATTGTCGTAGGTCGTTCCTTCATAGGCGTAGACCATGACGCCATCCTCGCGGAACTGAGTCGCGGGGCGATAGACCACGCCATCATCCCAGGCATCGACAAGCAGCCATGGCGACCAGTCGCCGGCATTCGCACAAGGCCGGAGCAGCGCTTGCCGGTAATCCGGCCCGGCCGGTGGCGTGCTGGCGCATGCGGCGAGGCCGGCAAGAGCGGCCGCCGCGATCATCGTTCGCATCAGCATGTCCACCACTCCCGCTACCCGGCGACGACCCGTTTGAGGCGATCCTCGAATGTCAGTCTGGGTCGATTCCTTGCGTCACCAAAAAAATCGACGCGAGGGGCGTAGACGGCCTGTCATTCATCTGTCACATTAGTGTCATGAAACTGATACACGCGATTCTAGGGGTTGGGGCGGCGAGCCTTTTGCCGTCCGCGCTGGCCCAGGCACCGGTCTCGAAAGAGGCCCGTGGCTATGCAATCACCATCAATTCCGAGGTGAAACCCGTAGCTGAACCCGACCTGCGCTACCCTTCCTATGCCGGGTCCCGCGCGCTGGAAGGCGCCTGCGAGGTGACATTCGCCGTGTCCACCGCCGGCCAGCCGGACGCGATCCGGGTGGGTGCATGTTCGTCGGAGGCGTTCCGGCGTTCAGCCAAGGCCACGGTCGAGCAGATGCGGTTTGCACCACGCGCGGACGCCCTTGCCAGCGCCAGCATGCAGATCCGGTGGACGTTCGAGGATGACGTTATCCAGACGGCCAGCCTGAACTAGCTCACCCGTTTCACAGTCTTTGCAAGGGCGTGCCGCACTGGCGCGCCCTTCTGCTTTCTGGCGTCAGGGTGTTGCAGGCCGCCACTTCGCAAACATGATCGCGAACGCTTCCGGGTCACGTGATGGCCAGCCATGGTCGACCGGACCATTGCCCTGCCCGAACCCTGGCGCACGCGCGATCGCCTCGACCAGATAGGCGCGCGCCAGCGCGACCGCATCGACAAGCGTCAGTCCCCGCGCAAGTCCGGCAGCAATGCCGGATGCGAGCGTGCAGCCCGTGCCATGGGTCGCCCGGGTGACAATGCGGGGACCGTCGAAGAAATGCTCGCCCGACTGGGTCGCCAGCACATCGACGATGACATCGCCGCCGACATGCGCGCCTTTCACCAGTGCGGCGATGGCGCCCATGTCGAGCAGCTTCTCCGCAGCACGGCGCTGTCCATCGAGCGTATCGACCGCCTTGCCAGTGAGAACTTCGGCCTCGGGCGCG
The DNA here is from genome assembly GCA_022844475.1 of Hyphomonadaceae bacterium. GTDB lineage: Bacteria > Pseudomonadota > Alphaproteobacteria > Caulobacterales > Hyphomonadaceae > UBA7672. The sequence goes on from JALHLR010000038.1 coordinate 18,795, forward strand.
TTCGGCGTGACAAGCGCTGCATGTGGCACCATGAGCTGGCGAACAGCGTCCACGGCCTCCTTCGGCAACAGGATATCGCCCGAGCTCGAAACCATGACGGGATCGATGACGCGCGCCGTCTTCGGCGCGAAATCACCAAATGCTTCGGCGATCGTCTCGACGAGCAGCTTGTCGCCGAGCATGCCCGTCTTCAGCACATCGGCGCCGATATCCCGGAGCACCGCCTCCATCTGCGCGCGCACGGCCTTCGGCGGCGTCGCCACCACGCCGCTGACGCCAAGCGTGTTCTGGATCGTCAGCGCCGTGACCGCCGTCGCCGCAAAACCACCAAGCGCCGTCACCGTCTTGATGTCGGCCTGGATGCCCGCCCCGCCGCCCGAGTCAGACCCGGCGATGATAAGCACGCGGCCCCTGGGCCCGTCCCCGTCTTTCTCAGTCATGGATCGACCCTGGCGGCTGCGGTAGCGATCTTCCTACCGACTCGCGCCATGCTTGCCCATGCCCACCGGCTCGAACGCACGTCGTGTAGTGGCGCCCTACCCGGCTTTGCGGGTCGATGAAGCAGCGGTGAGACGCGACAGGGCCTCATCGAAGCTGGCCGGCTGGCTGCCCTCGAACTGCACACGCGTGCCGGAGCTGTCCTGCCCCAGAACACGGAACGGCACTTGCTGACCGGCAACCTTGAGGCGTCCCGTCGCGCCACTCCGCAGGTCAGCGCCTTCTCCAAGCAGTGCGCCGCCACGCGACAGGTTCTCGATGGTGACCTTCTGCCGGCTGTCAACGAGTTCGCCACTGACCCCGACGCGGAACCGTTCGTCGGCGCGACGATCAACGTCCGAGGTGGACGTACGAACGACACGCACGATTGCAGCGCGCAGGCGTGCAATCGACTCGTCAACATCGCCAACCGTCGAACTCAGCGAGCGCGCACCCTCGCCTGTCCGCGCCGCTTCGGCGAGGACCACCGCAACTGAATCCGAGACATACTCCGCCGCCTTGGCGGTTTCGGAAACATGCCGCGCAATCTCGAGAATTGTCGCGCTCTGTTCTTCCATCGCAGCTGCAATGATCGTCGATCCTTCATCGACCGATGAGATCTGTCGCCCGATCTCCGAGACCACCGTCGTGGTCTCGCGCATGACATCCTGGATGCCGGCAACGTGCCGGCGGATCTCTTCCGTCGACCTGGCAGTCTGGCTCGACAGCGATTTGACTTCAGCAGCCACGACCGCAAAGCCGCGTCCAGCCTCGCCCGCGCGCGCCGCCTCGATCGTCGCATTGAGCGCAAGAAGATTGGTCTGGTCGGCGATCTCCGAGATGATGTTCGCCACGTCCCCGATCTTGCCGATGGCCTCGGCAAGGTTGCTGACGGCAACGCGCGTACGCTCGCTGGTTTCGACCGTCGCCGATGTCACCGAACGGGCGCGGCCCAGCTGCTCGGACACTTCACGGATCGAGGCCGAGAACTCTTCTGTCGCCGCGGTCACGCTCGTGGCGCTCATCATGGCCTGCTGCGCTGCGGACGCCACGCCCTGGCACTGCTCGGTCACATTGCCAACGGAGGCGGCCATGGCCGTCGCGAGCTGCGTCATGCGGCCGGCCTGCTCGCCCACATGGCTCACCGCCGAGCCGGCTTCCGATTCAACGGTCGTGGCCATGGTTTGCAGCGACTCGCGACGCACGTTCTCGGCCCGTGCTGCATCTTCGACCTGCCTGGCGCGGAGCGCTTCCATGTCGACAAGATTCTGGCGGAAGACGTCAAGGACGCGGATCATCTCGCCGATTTCATCCTTGCGATCGGCGCCATCAACCCGGACATTGAGATTGCCGCGTGAAAGCTGCTCCATGACCCCGGTTACGCTGGCGACGGGCCGGATCACGCGGATGAAAAGCAGGTAGAAACCTCCCATCGTGATCGCCAGAGCTGCAGCGATCATCGCATACTGGATGATGGCAAACTGGGCAGAGTCGGACCGGGCCTTCTCCTCGAGGCGAGCCTGGAGCGCCACCGCCCCCGCCACGATCGCATCGACATGCTTGCGATGTGCTGTGTAGGCCGATGCGACGTCGGCATAGGCAGCGTCCAGGGTCGCCATATCGCCGGCCTCGATCGCCGGCATCAGGCGGCGTTCGACGGCGGACCAGAACTTCTCAGCTTCAGCATGCGATTCGACGGCGATGAGATTGTAGAGCTCCGCATCCGCGCTGGCGTTGTCCGGCCAGCCCGACTTGTCCAGCCAGAAGGTGTGGCGTGCGTTGTACTCGTCCTTGAGCTTGGCGAGCCTCTGCTTGTGGCTCTCCAGAGACTGCGGGCTGTTCTTTGCCAGCGTTGCCTCGAGATAGGACTCGAGAAGGTAGGCCGGCGGGGGCAGCACGTCCGCCACCAGATCCTTGGCGCGGACGATCTGGCCGTAGTTCGCGCTGTTGATCGCCATCTGCGACGACGCAAACTGCTGAACACCGACCGAGCCAGCAAAGACGGTACATACGACGCCGCCAAGCACCAGCAACAACGAACGAATACGCAGATTGAACATACGACCCCGCCTCCTCAAGCCGCCTCTGTTTCGGCCTGCAGCAGTTAACGGACGGCTATATTTCTCCCTGTAAACGCCGGGGCCACGCACCCAAAACGGGTAGGCCAGCCGCCTGCCGACTTCGGTCGGGAGACCTGTCAGGCATCCGTCAGGCTCAAACAGCGTGATGGTTCAGTGCAGCGCACGCGTCTGATCCGGGCCGCCCGCAACGGCGCCTGGCGCCACAGCGATCAGGCGCTCGTAAGGGAGACGAAAACGTCTTCGAGGTCGGGCTCCTCGGTCGCAAGATCGCTTATCCCGACCCTGGCCTCGCGCAGGCGGCTGAGAAGCCCTTCGATCGATTGCTCACCGATCCTGTAGGTGATCGCGAGCTGACCGTCCTTGCGGATGGTGGGCGAAAGGTCGGCCAGCGCCGCAGGCACGGCGTCCAGCCCCTGCTCCGGGCGGACGACCAGCGTCTTGTGGTTGAGGCGGCGCAGCAGCTTGTGGGTTGGCTCGCAGGCGATGACCTGCCCGTGATTGATGATGGCGATCTCGTCGCACATCTCCTGGGCCTCCTCGAGATAGTGGGTGGTCAGGACGATGGTGACGCCCTGCGCATTGAGCTTGCGCACATACTCCCACAGCGACCGGCGCAGCTCGACATCGACGCCCGCAGTGGGTTCGTCGAGAATGAGGATGGGCGGGGAATGCACCATCGCCTTGGCCACCATCAGGCGCCGCTTCATCCCGCCAGACAGCTGGCGCACATAAGCATGCTTCTTGTCGCCAAGACCCAGCGCATCAAGGATCTCGTCGGTGCGCCGCTCGGACGACGGCACGCCATAGAATCCCGCCATCAGCTCCAGCGTCTCGCGGGGCGTGAAGAACGGGTCCATGTTGATTTCCTGCGGCACCACGCCGAGGGCCGCCCGCGCCTCGCGCGGATTACGGTCGGCGTCGATGCCCCAGACGCTGACCGCCCCGGACGTCTTGTTCACCAGCCCGGCCAGGATGTTGATGAAGGTCGACTTGCCTGCACCGTTGGGACCCAGGAGGCCAAAGACCGACCCCCGTGGCACGGCAAGATCGACGCCTTTCAGGGCCTGCTTGGCGGGCATCTTCTTGGAGGCAGCATAGGTCTTCGTCAGCCCCGTCGCAGAGATGGCGAGCGCGGGAAGACCGGACGTCGGATCGGGCAAGGCAGGCAGTCCTCTGAGGGCGGGAAGGCCACATTGACGGGCCACCGGGCGCCTCATAGGTAAGGCGCATTCGGCGGGGCCGCAAATCAGCCCGCCCAATCGAGAGGACGAAATGGCATCGCCCCCCGGAAAGACCTCGCCCCCCGCCTCGGAGCCGGCTTCCCCGGTCCCGGCAAGCCAGCGCAGATTCATGGACAATCCGGAAGTCGTGGTCGTCACAACCCGCAAGATCGCCTGCGATGGCGTGGGCGGCGCGCTGGGACATCCGAGGGTCTGGTACGACATGTCAGAGGACGACAATGTCGAATGCAAGTATTGCGACCGTGTCTTCGCCCTGAAGGGCGGCAGCCGCGACCCGGCCCGCTGACCAGCGCGCCGGTCCTGGCCGCCCTGCCCGGCGGCAAAAAAGCCGCTTTGACCAGACTTTTTGCCGCGGACCGGCATTCGGGTTTGTTTCGATCCCTGAATGGATATATCCGACGGATTGTCGGGAGCTGGACGCCCTCGGCTGGGGCACTGGCATGAACGCGTTTGCGGCGAAACTTGTCTACGGAATGGGCCTGCTTCTGCTGGCTGCACTGGCCGTGGCGCCGCAACAGAAAGCGCGCATGGAACCCGTCACAGCTAACGCCCCCCTGCTTACAACCGAAGACAGGCTGGCGCAGGCGATCCACGAGCGCATCGCGGTCGAAGCCGCAGCCCAGCGTGACGATGCGGCACTGAGACAGCTTCGCGCCGAAGAGGACGGGCTCCGCCGCCTGGCTTTCGAAAGCGACGCGAAAGCGTCCCGCGAGCACCTGATCAACGCTCTGGCCGACTCGCTTTCGGCGGCCATGCTGATGCGGGCCAACATCGCCTCGGACGGCGAGAATACGGAAGCGCTGAACAGGGCCGAAGCGGTCGTGCGAAAGCTGACAGCTGCGATCAACGAGGAAGTGCGCAGCCTCGCCACCTGATCCGACCGGGCGTTGACGGCGAAGCGCCAGCGCGCGATCCCTGACGACGGGTTGGGTCCGGACCTTTCAGGAATGCCGACATGATGCGACTTGCTGCCGGCTTCGCGGCTTTCCTGCTGTCCGCCTGCGCCACGCACGCAGCCCTGCCTGACCTGGCGCAGTCGCCGCCGGGCAAGGCGCCGGCTTTCGATGCGGCGATTGCGGCATTCGAAGAGGCGGACCGCACAGCGATGCCGCCCAGATGCGCAACCCTGTTCGTGGGCGCATCCTCCATCCGTTTCTGGCGCAGCCTCAAGGAGGATTTCCCCGACCGCACGGTGATCAATCGCGGCTTTGGCGGCTCGACCATCTGGGAGGTGGATCACTATTTCGACCGCGTCGTGACGCCCTACCGGCCCAGGGAAATCGTGTTCTACGCTGGCGAGAATGATCTCAACGCAGGCCGCACGCCCGATGAGGCTTACGCCGATTTCGTGCAGTTCATGCGGCTCAAGGAGAAAGCGCTGGGCGCAACGCCGGTCTGGTTCATCTCGGCCAAGCCGTCCAAGCTGAGGTTCGACCAGCTTGAGAAGCAGTCAGCGCTGAATGCGAAGCTCAGGGCGCTGGCCGACATCCGCGACGATCTCGCCTACATCGATGTCGTGCCGGCGATGCAGAAGCCGGACGGGACTCCGAAGGACATCTTCGTCGAGGACAACCTTCACATGACGCCGGAAGGCTATGCGCTGTGGACGCCGCTCGTGGACGCCGCACTGGATGCCGGTCAGAGCGCAAAGGCGCCTGGCTGCTGAGCGCTATCTTGTCACCAGCGCCAGCCACTCATCCTCGCTGAGCACCTTCACACCGTGCTTCTGCGCATCTGCGAGTTTCGAGCCCGCGCCCGGCCCGGCGATCACGATATCCGTCTTCGACGACACCGACCCGGAGACCTTCGCGCCAAGCGCAATTGCCTGCTGCTTGGCCTCGTCGCGCGTCATCTTTTCCAGCGTGCCGGTGAAGACGACGGTCTTGCCGGCGACCGGCGACCCGGACGTGTCGGTGACCTTGTGCGGCAGCACTTTCACCGCCCTTACCAGCGCCTGCACAACTTCCCTGTTGTGGGGCTCGGCGAAGAAATCAACCAGCGCCTCCGCGGCGACCTCGCCGAAGCCGTTGATGGCCGCAAGCGACAGCAGGTCTTCGCCCGGCCTGCCTCTGGCCGCCATCAGAACCTGCTCGCGAAACATCGGCCAGTCGCCATACTCCGCCGCCAGCGCGGCGCGCGCTTTCTTGTTGAGACCGTCGATCACGCCCAGCGCGTTTTCCAGAGCACCGTCAGCCGATATGGGCTCCTGCAAGGGAAGGTCGGCTGCGGCGGCGAGCAAGGTGTCGCGTGCGCCGGGCCCGACGCCAGCGATGCTTTCCAGGCGGCGATAGGCGTCACCGGGACGCTGGTTTGCGGCTTTCGCGACAGCGTCCTGCAGCGCCTCGAACGAACCGAACTGGCGCGCGAGCAACAGCGCGTTGGTCTCACCGATGTGGCGGATGCCAAGTGCATTCAGGAAGCGGTCGAGCGGCTGCTCGCTGGCCTTGCTGATCGCATCGAACAGTTTCTTCGCTGACGTCTCGCCATATCCTTCCCACTCCGCAAGCGGCGGCAGGCCGGCCTTTGCGATCTGCTCTTCAAGCGAGAAGATGTGCTGCGGCGCCGTCATCACGCTGGCCTGGAAAAACTCCTCGATCTGCTTGACGCCCAGCCCGTCGATGTCGAACGCGCGGCGCGAGACGAAATGCCTGAGCCGCTCGACCGCCTGCGCCGGGCAGACAAGCCCTCCAGTGCATCGCCGATCCACCTCTTCATCGCCCTCTCCGCCGCCGCGGACCGCTTCGGAATTGCAGTAAGGGCAGCGGGTCGGGAATACGTAGCCCTTCGCATCCCCCGGGCGCTTCTCCACCACCACCCGGACGATCTGCGGAATGACGTCGCCTGCGCGCTGGACGATGACCCAGTCATTGATCATCACCCCGAGCCGCGCGATCTCGTCCTCGTTGTGAAGCGTTGCGTTCGACACGACGACGCCGCCGACCGTGACCGGCTGCAGCCGCGCGACCGGCGCGAGCTTGCCTGTGCGCCCAACCTGGATGTCGATGCCGAGCAATTGCGTCATTGCCTGCTGCGCCGGGAATTTGTGCGCCGCGGCCCATCTCGGGGACCGCGAAACAAATCCAAGCCTTTGCTGCCAGTCCAGCCGGTCGATCTTGTAGACGACGCCATCGATGTCATAGCCGAGCGAGGCGCGGCGGGCCTCGATGGCATGATAGATTTCCAGCAGCTCTTCGACTGAAGCAGCGCGTTTCATGTCGGCGTTGACCGGCAGGCCCCACGCCTTGAACGCCTTCACCGCATCCCACTGGGTCTCGGCAAACGGCTCCGACACATCGCCCCATGTGTAGGCAAAGAAGCGCAGCGGGCGCGACGCCGTCACCGACGGATCCTTCTGGCGCAGGCTTCCTGCGGCGGCGTTGCGCGGATTGGCGGGACGCCTGCGGCCGGCGGCTTCCTCGGCGTCCTGGAACGCTGCAAACTCCGCCATGGTCATATAGACCTCGCCGCGCACTTCGATGCGCGCGGGATGCCCCTTCCCCTCCAGCTTCTCCGGGACGTCCTTCAGCGTTCGGATGTTCGCCGTGACATCCTCGCCCACCGCGCCGTCGCCGCGCGTCGCCGCGCGCACAAGCACGCCATTCTCGTAGAGCAGGCTGCAGGACAGGCCGTCGATCTTGGGTTCGGCCGTGACGGCGACCTCTTCGTCCGGCTTCAGATTCAGGAAACGCCGCACGCGCGCGATGAACTCTGAGACCTCTTCGTCGGCAAACAGGTTGTCGAGCGACAGCATCGGCTTGAGGTGGGTGACCTTGCCGAAGCCGCCCACGGGCGCAGCACCCACGGCGTCGCTGGGGCTGTCAGCCTGCTTCAGCTCCGGGAAGCGTGCCTCGATCGCGCTGAGGCGCTGGCGGAGCGCATCATAGTCCGCATCCGTCATCGCCGGCGAATCGTCCTGGTAGTAGGCCGCGTCAGCAGTGCGGATCGTCTCGGCCAGCCGCTTCAACTCCGCTGTCGCGGTGGCTTTGGAGAGCTTGTCGACGGGTTTTTCTGCGGCCATGGCGGTCTCTTAGCCGCCACTCACGCGCCAGCCAACAGCCTGCTTGCCGCTGCGCGCGCCTCGCGGGTGACGCTGGCGCCGGCGAGCATGCGGGCAATCTCCTCCTTGCGGGCTTTGGCGCTCAGCATGTCGACAGAGGTGACAGTCTCGCCCGCAGCCTCAGCCTTTGAAACACGCAGCTGTCGCGTCGCTGCAGCAGCGACCTGCGGAGAATGCGTGATGGCGACAACCTGCTGGCGCTTCCCGATCACGGCCAGCCGCTCGCCGATGGCGGCGGCCACCGCTCCGCCGACGCCCATGTCGGCCTCATCGAACACCAGCGTGCCGGCCGGCGAAACATCTGCGAGACAGACGCTGACCGCCAGCGCAAAGCGCGCCATCTCGCCACCCGACGCGATCTGGTCCAGCGCGCCAAAGCCCGCGCCAGGATTGGTCTCAACCTCGAAAGCGACGTCATCGCAGCCCGCCGGGCCGGGCTCGGCGCGCGCGGCGACCGCGATGCGGAACTTCGCCTTCTCGAGCTTGAGCGGGGCGAGTTCCGCCGAGACGGCGCGCGCAAGTTTCTTCGCTGCGCTCAGGCGCCGCTCTGTCAGGCGACCTGCGGCGGCATCATAGGTTTGCTGCGCGGCGGTCTCGGCGGCGCGCGCCGCAGCAAGCGCCTCGTCCGAATGCGCGATCTCGTCGAGCTGCAGCTGCATGCGACGCCGCAGGCCAGCCAGCGCATCCGGATCGACATCGTGCTTGCGGGCGGCGGCGCGCAACGCAAAGAGCCGGGTTTCCGAGGCTTCGAGCGCCGCCGGCGAGAATTCGCAGGCAGCCGCCGCGAGGTCGATGGCGGCGCGCGCTTCGTTGGCTTCGATCACCGCGCGCTCAATCGCCTCGCAGGCGGCGCGGATACGCACGGCCAGCTCGCAGCCGGCTCCCTCTCCAGTGAGACCGGGCGCTGACAAGGCGCGCGACACCGCGCGGCCGGCATTGGCGAGTGCGCCCTCGATATTGGCCTTGTTGAACTGGTGACTGGCCGCATCCAGCGACTCCGCCACGCGTTCGCCCGCCTGCATCGTCGCACGATCCAGCGCAAGGCGGGCCGTCTCGCCTTCCTCCGGCGCCAGCGCGTCCAGTTCCTCGAGCGCGTGGCCAAGCCAGGTCCGCTCAGCCGCTGCCCGCGTGAGTCGCGCTTCCAGCGCCTCGCGAGCCTCGCGGGCATTGCGCAATGCCGACCAGGCCTGCGCAACCTCCGCCAGCGTCGCGCCATTCCTGGCCCACGCATCCAGCAGCGCACGGTGCCGCGACTGATCGAGCAGGCCGAGCCCGTCATGCTGGCCATGGATGTCAGCGAGCAGCAGGCCGGCCTCGGCAACCAGCGCTGCGCTGACCGGGCGGTCGTTCAGAAAGGCCCGCGCGCCGCCGCCACGCCGTATCACCCGGCGGAACACGAGCGGCTGGCATGTCTCGTTCTCGATGCCGCGCCCCGCCAGCATGGCCCAGACGGCGTGGTCGGGCGAAACCTCGAACGCTGCAGAGACCTCGGCGGCGTCGGCCCCCGGACGAACCAGCCCCTGCCCGCCGCGTCCGCCGAGCGCAAAAGCGAGCGCCGTCAACAGGATGGATTTGCCGGCCCCGGTCTCGCCCGTGAGCGCCGTGAAACCTTCGGCAAGCTCAACCGCGAGATGGCGCACCAGAACGAAGTCGCGGATCGACAATCCCGTAAGCATGTCTCGACACCGGTCTACCAGCCAGCCCTCTAGCATCTCCGGAACAAAATGTGAACACACAACACTGCGAATCGCAAAAGTCCCCGAATATAGAAGGGCCAAGTGCGGCGGAAGAACGCAGACGTGATGTTGAGAACGCGTGACGTGCGTACTGGTTTTGGCGATAACGCCCACTCGCCCGGCTGGAGCCGGACATCGGAGACACATCATGAAGAAGCTTCTGGTCGCAGCTGCGATCGCCACCGCCGCGCTGCTGTCCGCCCCCGCTTTCGCCGCGCTTCAGACCGGCGCCGCCGCCCCCGAGATCAGCGCCAAGGGCGTGACGGGCGGAAACGAGTTCAACTTCAAGCTTTCGGACGCGCTCAAGAAGGGTCCGGTGGTGATGTACTTCTTCCCGGCCGCGTTCACCGCAGGCTGCACGATCGAAACACAGAAATTCGCGGACAAGGCTGACGAATTCAAGGCAGCCGGCGCAACGCTTGTTGGCCTCACGGCAGGCGCCGCCATGGCCGACGGCAAGATGGTCAGCGCCAGCGACAACCTCGCGCGCCTCGCGGAGTTCTCGAAGGAGCATTGCCGCGACAAGTTCCCGATGGTGGCGGTCAACGCCGACACGGTGAAAGCTTATGACGTCGTGCTCTCGGGCCGCCCTGACTGGAGCAACCGCACTTCGTTCGTCATCGCGCCGGACGGCAAGGTCCTGCTCTCGCACACCGACATGGCGCCCGACAGCCATATCACGAAGACGCTGGAAACGGTGAAGGCCTGGAAAGCTGCGCACGGTGCCGGCAAGCACGCGGGCCACTAACCGGACTGGTCTGACGCTTTTCCGCTTCGACACGAATGACCGGCTCGCCTCACAGCGGGCCGGTCAATTGTTTTGAGGCTAACTCAGAACAGGCGATAGCTCACGAAGACGCCAAGCGTCGCCTGGTCCTCTGAGCCGCGCAGCTGCACAAGCGGGCTGTCAGCCGCGTCTCCGGCCAGTCTTTCAAAGCTTGCGAACGCCACCATCGTCCAGCGCTCGTCGAGCGGCAGGATGGCCGTGCCGCCAAGCCCGTAGGAATAGACGCCGCCGCCGGCCGTATAGACCGGCAGGCCCGCCGCCACTGACTGCGCAGGCGTCACGCCGAAATAGGCCTGCGTGTAGGTATCGTCGACGACGCGCACGCGCGGCCCGAAGGACCAGATCAGGGGCGGCCCGAGAGCCATGCTGCGGCCCGACCATGAAGCATCGAGATCAAGCACAGCGCCGTCATGGCCAGACACCGCCTTGCGCGCCTCTGCGCCCAGCGTGACGCCGCCGATCTCGTATTCGACGAAGCCGCCAAGCTCGAACGTCGTATCGACCTCGCCGAGCCCGCGAAGGTCCGTGGTGTCTTCACCCGTCACGGCAAAGGGCTGGTCGCCATCTTCGCCCCGCGAGAATTTGAGGCGCCCGATCGGCCCAGCGCGCAGCGTGTCTTCATTGATGAAGCGGTAGCCCACCCCTTCCTGGACCGAGGCAAAGAAATCGTCGCCATAGGTGACCTGGATGTTCGGCAGGATGGAGACGCGATAGCTGTCGTCGCCTTCAAAGGTCGGGCTCATGAGACCGCCCGCACCGACATTGAGGCCCCAGCCTTCGTTTGGGGTCGCCTGCGCCAGGGCGCGGTCCGACACGCCCAGGGCGACAACCAGGAAGACGACCTTTTTCACGAAACTCTCCTGCAAACAGAGTTGCTACGCGCAGGCCGCCTCAACGGATCGGCGCGACGCATAACGCCTCGAAGTCGTGATCGGGCAGCCCGAGGTCCGGGCGACGCAGCGAAGTCGGGGCTTCGCCCGTCTGGCTAGAAGAGATTGCCGATGCGATCGAAGATGTTGAACCCGGCCTGGGCGTTTGGCCTGGAGGGCAGCGTTACACCCTGCCCCTGCATCAGCGCATAGCTGTCCGAGTACCAGTTCGAGCCGGGGTAATTGTGACCCAGCACGGCCGCCGCCTGCTGTGCCTGTCCAGTCAGGCCGATCGACAGATAGGCCTCGACCAGCCGATGAAGCGCCTCAGGCACGTGCGACGTGGTCTGGTATTCGCTGATCACCTTCTTGAACCGGTTGATGCCAGCCAGGTGTTCCGAGCGCTGCAGGTAATAGCGCCCGATCTCCATCTCCTTGCCGGCCAGCTGATCGCGGACCATGTCCATTTTCAGCTCGCTGTCGCGGGCATAGTCGGATTCAGGGAACCGCGCCGTGACCTCGGTGAAGGCGCGCAGGGCAAGATCCGAGCGCGCCTGGTCACGGCCGACATCGATGATCTGGTCGAAATGGCTGATTGCGATCAGGTAATAGGCGTAGGGGGCGCCGTCGCCGCCGGGGTGGAGCGCGACGTATTCCTCGGCGCTCGAGATCGCCCTCTCGAAGTCCCGGGCGCGATAGCGGGCGTAGGAGGCCATCAGCATGGCGCGCTGCGCCCAGGGCGAATACGGATGCTGGCGCTGCACCTCGTCGAACTGAAGCGCGGCAATCACCCAGAGATTGCGGTCAAGACTGCGCAGGGCGTCGTTGTAGATCGTCTCCACCGGCTGCTCGATATAGGCAAGATCGGTCTCGCGGGAATTGCCCCCCGCGCAGGCAGCGGCGACCAGCGCGACGCCGGCGGCCAGACAGACCTTCAAAGCACTGGTGGAACGCATGCAAACCTCACTCGCCCGGCAACGACCGACCTTCTAGACCAATGCCGCTTGGGCGTCCAAGCCCAATGGCTGCGGCCCCGTGGCCCGGGAAACGGGCCCCCGAACTCAGGAATTGGCGCTGGAAGTGGCCTTTTCCGTGGCCATCAGGCGATCAGCCTTCCGTGCCCGGCGGCGGCCGGACCAGCGGAAAAAGAAGATCAGGACCGCCAGCGACAGCAGCACGAAAACGACGACCGGCAGGAAGGCAGCGACAAACGCGATGATCGCCCCCAGCGTCCTGGCGAAAGCAGGAACAAAATCGCCGAGGGCGTCAGTCACCGGACGCCAGATCGACTGGGCCGCCGGAGCGTATTCGGCCTGATAGTAGAACGTGATCACCGACATCGAGACGCGAAGCTTGAGCGCCGCCAGCAGCGACCGCCGCGAATCGATGTCGCCCTGGGCCTGGGCCAGCGCCTGCCGGATTTCGAGCAGGTCCGACAGGCGCCCCGGCTTGTCTTCAACCATCTTCTGCAGCGCATCGCGATGCGCCGTCATGGAGCGCAGGCGAGCTTCGTTGTCGACAATCTGCGCGGTGAGCTCTTCTGCGCCGCGATTGGTCGCGTAGACGGAAGCGCCGAAAGGCTTCAGCCCGTCATTCACGCCCTTCTCGAATGCGCGGACCCACGCTTCCGTGGCGCGCATCGCGAGCACGCCGCTTGCGCCTTCCTCCCGTCCGATGGCGTCGAGCGAAGAGTTCATCACATAGCAGTTTGCCGGGCCTGCATCCTCGCACAGCTTCTTGTGGCTCGCCTGCAGCGCTTCCATGGCGCCGGTCGGCACGGCATAGTTCCAGCTGTAGGTGTAGGCCATCAGGGGCGCCGTGCCCGGAGGCGCGCCGCCGCCACTGCCGTCCGGGTCTGGCTGGATGATCGGTCGCCCGATGCTGTCCATGTCTTGCGGCGGAGG
>JALHLR010000039.1 GCA_022844475.1 Hyphomonadaceae bacterium
CCCGAAGACATCGCCGCCTCGATCCTGTTTCTCTGCTCGCCGGCGGCGCGGATGATAAACGGAACCACGCTGGTGGTTGACGCCGCGGCCACACAGCACCGCTGGCCGGATTTCAACACTGAGGATCTGTTCGATGAGGTGATGGGGGAATTTGGGGGACCCATCCCTCGATAAACACATGGCTGCAGGGACACGATCTGTATCGTCAGATTCCGACGCCGTCTTCCCTGCAGGAGTTATCGAGGCCAACATACCGCGTTGCAGCGATCCTTTGTCGGACAATCAAGAACCATGGCAGACATCCTCGACGACGATTCCACGGTCATCCAGCGTATCCTCGATCACATCGACAACAATACAACGGACGTGCTTGATGAGGTCTGGCGCGAGCCGGTCGCGAACTACACCTCGCCCGAGCGCTACCAGGACGAACTAACCAAGGTGATGCGCCGCACGGCGACTCCGTTTTGCCCATCTGCCGCCATTCCCGAACCGGGGTGTTATGTCGCCCGAGATGCGGCGCAAACACCGCTCGTCGCCGTCCGGGGCCAGGACGGGGTCGCACGCGTTTTCTTCAACGCGTGCCGCCACCGCGGCGCCAAGGTTGTTGCCGACGGCGCGGGTCGGCGCGGAACCTTCACCTGCCGCTATCATGCCTGGACATACGGCCTCGATGGTCAGCTGCGTGGCCTGCCGCATGAATATGGCTTTCCTTGCCTGGACAAGGGAGACCACGGCCTCGTGCCGGTCAAGACCACCGAACGTAACGGATTGGTCTATGTAACTCAGCATGGAGACGCCGAGCCCGATGACGCTACTCCCGATTTCTTCGGGCCGGACTGGCGCCTGATCGATGTCACAGGAGACGTTATCAACGCCAACTGGAAGCTCGTCATCGAAGGCATTCTGGAAGGGTATCATATCCGATCAACCCACGCGGAAACGTTCTATCCACGCCAGTTCGACAACCTGACGCTGATACAACCTTTCGGCCGCAACACCCGGATGACTTTCCCTTACAGGAACATCGAGCGTTTCAGGAATGTCCCGGCGGCTGAGAGAAGGGCTTCGGGCGTGTTGTCACACGTCTACCATCTCTTTCCCAACACGGCCGTCTCGACGTTTCCGACGCATCACTCACTGACGATCTTCGAACCCCTGGCGATCAACCGAACGCTGATGGTCGGCTACCAGTTGTGTGATCGCAAAGAAGGAAGCGAGGAATTCAAGGCGGTTCAGGCCGGACTCGATTTCGTGGTGGCGGGCGTGAAGGAAGACGGAGAAGTTCAGGCATCCATCCAGAGCGGCCTGAAAACCCCTGCAAACGATGTCCTGACATTCGGTCTGTTTGAAGGCGGGATCATGCGGTTTCACAAGCATGTCGCAGCAGCTCTGAGTGAACTGGACTAAGTGGCAATTGTGCTGGCATCGCGATTCAGCAGGCAGTTAGAGCCCCGGATACGCAGCCGAGAGCAACACCGTGTTTGAACGGCGGTTTGGGGCCCCGACTTAGCGCGCTTCCGACAATGTCACCAATGGCTGCCGCGCTCGTGGATTCCCGGTCGTTCCTACACAACTGATCAGGCGGGAGCTCGCCCAGAAGCTCTCACCGACCCGCTGTGCCTGGTCCGAAAATCCCGAGGCCGGTCAAGACCAAGGCAGGCCACGTGCATTCACGCCTGCCGTTTGCGGAAGATGAGCAACGATTACACGGCCGATAACTCCGCCGGGCTACGGGCGGAGCGTGCCGGGACTGCGGTCACCGCATGACCGGTTGCGCGGGTTGGCTTGCCCGGCGAGGTGGGTTGAGTTCCCTATCCGCCCGGCGCAAAACCGCCGCCTTGGTCAACGCCGAACAGGAGTTCCGACGATGGAGACCCTGCCGATCGAGGAGGGCGCCTTCTTGGCCGAAGAGCAGGTACACCCGCTGCCCTCTGGCGTGTTAATGGCGGTGCGCGATATGGGCCGAAAGCGCATTCGCGGCCAGGTCAGCGACCGCTACCTTGAGGTGAGCGAAAGCCACGACAAGGGCAGCAGCTGGCACCCCGTTTCGTTGCGCGTATCGCCGCTGCACATACTGCGCATATCGGCAAGCGACTGGCCGCCAGAACGCGCACTGGCCTCGTGCGTTCAAGACGGCCATCTTGTGCTCGAGTACGAGAACAAGCTCGACCTGTGGGCGCGCCTGCCGCTCGACCGCCGCGGCGCTCACGCGCGCTGGCTCGCAACTTGGATGCCTGACCGGGGCTGGTGGCAGCTCAAGCAGCTCCGCCTCATTGGCGAGGACGAGCCGGCCACGCGCTGAGCTCACTCAGCGGCATAGGCCGTCGCCGCACCGCACCCACGGGCGTGCATCGCTGCTGTACTTGGCGCTGCTGCTTCGGAGAAGCCTTCGCGCATTCTGCCTCGGAGTCCGGTTTCGACGGTGACACGCTCGAAGCGCCCGCAGCAGGGGCTAGCGACGCTCTCTGGACGAAAAGCGCTGGATCGCAACGCGGCCGGCCACTTGCCGTTATGAGCTCCAGCGGAAGCCGGCGTCCAAACATCACGAGCGGCGCAGTTCCCCGCGAACCGCCGCTGGCGGCTACCCTGCCGAATAGGCCGGACCTCGCCGACAAGCGTTCGTCCGGTACGTTGGCGGTCGGCAGCAAGATCTGATAACAGCCGCGCGGGTAAGGCGGACGTTGTCGCGCCGCAAATCGTGAGGCAAGAGCATGCGTGCCATAGTCATCAACAAGATCGACGCAGGGCAATCCGCTGGCTTTGGTGACTTTCCCGATACCGACCTCATGGAAGGCGACGTCGTCGTCCGCGTGAGCCACTCGACGATCAACTACAAGGATGGACTGGCCGTTACCGGCAAGACCCCTGTGGTACGACGCTTCCCGATGATCCCCGGCATCGATTTCGCCGGCGTGGTGGAGAGTTCCGAGCACCCCGACTTCCGGGCGGGCGATGCAGTGCTGCTGAATGGCTGGGGCACCGGAGAAACCCATCTCGGCGCATGGGCTGAGCGAAGCCGCGTAAAGGGCGATTGGCTGGTGCCGCTTCCAAAGGGGCTTGGCGCTGCTGAGGCGATGTCGATTGGCACGGCCGGATATACGGCGATGCTATGTCTGATGGCGCTGGAGCGTCATGGTCTGAGGCCTTCTGACGGGCCCGCGCTCGTGACCGGGGCGGCAGGTGGCGTCGGGTCAGTCGCGATCGCCCTCCTTGCGGGCGCGGGCTGGCGCGTTATTGCGTCAACCGGCCGGCCGGAGGAGTCGGACTATCTGAAGGGGCTCGGCGCGAGCGAGATCATTGAGCGTGCCAGCCTGTCAGCGCCGGGCCGTCCACTGGGGAAGGAACGCTGGGCTGCGGGCGTGGACTCGGTAGGCTCCACGACCTTGGCGAACATGCTGGCGATGACACGTTATGGCGGCGCCGTTGCAGCGTGCGGCCTTGCCGGAGGCATGGACCTCCCCGCTTCTGTCGCTCCCTTCATTCTCCGGAACGTGGCGCTGCTGGGGATCGATTCCGTGATGGCACCGAAAACGGTACGACTGGAAGCCTGGCGACGACTTACGGCCGAGCTGGATCGTACGAAGCTCGCTGTCATGACCACCACCATCCGCTTGGAGGACGCCATCGAGTCAGCGCGCGCGATCGTTGACGGCAAGATTCGCGGGCGGATCGTGATCGAAATCGGTTGAGAGCGCCCTGGTTGAACAGCGTCATTGCCAACCAGCAGTGCCACCAGGTTCGCTCAAATCTTGCCAATTGATTTGCCCGCGGCTCGAAGCTGTTTTCGCCGACACTCGCATGCAAAGTGTAGCGACTGGGCCGACGGGCGAACGGGGCATGCTGTTTCAATCCGAATGAATTACCGGAAGTGCACCCTGGTCGGGACGTGTGACGCGAAGACATACGAACGGCGCAGCCATCCGTGATCTGCCGCTCGTGGCCACACTTCAGATCAGGCGGGACCTCGCCCAACCACGGTCATCGACTATACGCAGCCAGGTTACCCATGACGAAAGGGGCTGAATCCAAATCAGCACGAAACGCCGTATGGCAGTCCACCAGAGATTGCGGCAGGGCCAAAGTCGCGTTTACTGACGCGCTTGCGGCGATGTTGGCGAGCGTTGGACCAGTTGGCGCATCACACCCATCAGCAGCGGCGCCGCCGCGAGTATCTCGCGCTCATCAAGCCCGTTTGAGCCGTCCTTATCGAACTCTGCAAATCGTGGCCCCAGAACGGGGCCCAGCATGCCGCCAAGTTCGTCCTTTTCTACCGTATCGTTGAGATTGCCATCGAGCATGGCAATCAACGATGCGGCCGGCTGCAGCGGCGTCTGCGGAAAGGGTTTGTCCGTCGTCTCACCGGTCCAGCGGTAGTAGAAAGATGTATAGTGCATCTCCTCCCACGATTGCTCGCCATTGCGCACCGTTACCTTCGGATCGGGATTGGCCCGGTTGCGGACTGAGTTGTCGTACCAGTAGGTGACGACAACTTTCGAACCGGCCGGCGCCTCGACTGGCTCGGCGAATGTGTATGTGCGCTGCCAGTTGAAGTCATAGCGCGGCAGATTGATCAGCGTCGTGCGCGCGCCACTCTTCGTTACCAATTCAACGCGCGCGGCCCGCCCGCGATAATGCGTATGCAGAAAGAAGGCGTAGAGGAGCGCGTCTTTGTCGAACTTCGTGTAGGCGGTCTCGGCGTGCAGTTCTTCGCCGGGTGGTATCTCGATGAACGCATCTATAATGCGCCCGTGTCGCATTGCGAACTTGGGCTTCTGATTCTCTGGATAGAAGTAAAGACCCAGGCGGGAGCGATCCGTCGCTTCCTTGCCAAAGGGCGTGTAGTGCATCTGGAAGTTCAGTCCGCCCCCCGGCGGCAGTTCGATGCCGATATCCGGCGGCAGAACAAAGGCGTCTCCGCCCACGGCAAAGTCGCCATAGGAAGCTTCCCATCGCTGCATCGCTTCCTGGCCGCCGCCCTTGGGCACGGAGAGATACCCCCCAAGGATGTGGTGCACGGCGCGGCGCTCGCCGGGAAGATAGCTGGCGGCCCTGACCCAGCGCTGCTCGGACAAGGGGTTCACAACGAGCGGATACTGGTAGTCTACCGCGCCCGACGCAGGCAGTTTGAATTCGGGGATATCGATGATCAGATCCGGGCGACCAAGCGGCCAGTCAGCAGTAACATGCGCAGCCTTCACCAGGGGATCATCGGCCGATCCACGCCGGGCACCCGCTTCCACCCAGTGCACCAGCGTACGCGCCTCATCACGGGTCAGGTCCGGATTGGCGTGGAAGGCGCCAACCTTCGGATCGGGATGCCAGGGCGGCATGATGTCAGTGCGAATGGCCTCCCGGATCATGGGCGCGAAACCGCGTACGGCCTCGTAACTCTCCATCGCGAAAGGACCGATGCCGCCAGCCTGATGGCACGTCACGCACTTGCGTTCGAGGATCGGAGCGACGTCCGCGGCATAGGAAATCGCGAGGTGTTCATTGCCCCGGCCGCGCTCGGGAAAGTCAAGATTTGAACCCTTGGCGTCGACTGTCCTGCTTGCTGGCAAAGAGCCCGCCTTCACCGCCGCTAGGGCCTCTGCAAGATAGCCTTCTGCCGGCAGGCGAGCGCCAGCTGCTGTGACCGGCCCAGCGTAGAGGACACGCAGCGTTCCTGGCTCGATCAACCGAGCCTCGCCCGCAACCTTGAAGCCCAGCTGTTCGCCAGCGAACTGCAGATCGTCGTCGAGAACCGGGATGGTGTAGCCCTGCGCCCGCGCCTCGGCTGCAATCTGCTCGCGCGTGTCGCCCAGGGAGGAATTGATCATCAGGAAGGCAACGTCGGGGTTCTCGTTCCTGAGCGCTTCAAGGGACCTTGCTGCTGCGCGGGATGTCGGATCTGCGTTGAGCTGAGCCATCACCACGATGGCTTTCACGTCCACGAGTCGCAAAAGGTCCTGCGCGATGCCTGTGTTGTCGATCAGGCGGAAATTGTCGGCCCGGGCTGGCGAGTCGACGCGCTCGCCCACCTGGGGCCCAGCTGTACATGAACCACTTGCGGCCGTCAGCGAGATACCAAGAACTGATGCCGCGAAAATCCGACGTCTCATGTTGTTCCCCTTGTCGGTTTATCAGTCCAAACGCAGCTTGAACCTGCTTCGATCTGCTTGGGTGAAAGGCTGGCCCCTCACCGCTCGCTTTGCTCAGGCAAACCTGCACGCCTGTCCGAACTCCAGGCGTGGGTTGCGCGGCCAGAGCTTCTCGTTGTCCCCGTATCCCAGATTGATCAGGAAATCCGACTGCCACTGGCCATCGGGGAAAAACTCCGCATCCAGCGTCGCTTGATTGAAACCCGACATCGGCCCGCAATCGAGGCCCAGCGACCGCGCTGCCAGGATAAGGTAAGCCCCCTGTAGGGTCGCATTGCGCGTCGCGGTCGCGTCGGCGAGCGCCGGGTTGGCCTCGAGGCCTTCCTTCACGGGGCGCCCCGGAAAAAGCTGGGGCATCAGATCATGGAACCGTATGTCCCTCGCGACGATTGCACACACCGGGGCAGCCAGAGTTTTTTCGACGTTCATTGGCATCAGGTGCGCCGCAAGCCGCTGCTTGGCCTCTGGCGACTTCACAAAAACGAAACGCCCCGGATTGGAGTTGATGCTTGTCGGCGCCCAGCGCAGCCTCTCATAGAGCGCGACAAGCAAGTCGTCTGGCACCGGCCGAGTGGTCCATGCCTGGTGCGTTCTTGCATCTTCAAAGAGTGTCGCCGCGACTCTCGCATCGACTGGGTCCGTCATAGGCATTCTCCTGCCGAGCATTTCGCGTACAGCCAGGCTGGATGGCGGATCCGCACTGCAACCTTCTTCGCGTGCGCCCTGAAACCAGCCCGGGAACCATTTGCCCCGTCACTTCAGCAACAGAAAACTAGACAGCCGCTTCAGACAATGCAATAGTATTGCATCCGCACTATTATTGCACATGTGACCTCTGTGGCTCGACGACCAACGACCTCTGTTCCTCCACCCACGGCCTCACGGCGCACGCGCAAGCGCGAACAGACACGCGAGTTGATACAGAAGGCAGCGATGCGTCTGTTCCGCGAGAAGGGGTTCGACAACGTCACGATTGCCGAGATCTCGGAG
Source organism: Hyphomonadaceae bacterium (assembly GCA_022844475.1). Lineage (GTDB taxonomy): Bacteria > Pseudomonadota > Alphaproteobacteria > Caulobacterales > Hyphomonadaceae > UBA7672. Next base: position 7,134 of record JALHLR010000039.1, read on the forward strand.
GCCGCTGATGTGGATGCCACGACCTTCTGGCGGCATTTTGGCTCCAAGCATGCCATTCTGTATGCTGATCAGGAGGTCTGGCTTGAGGACCTGAAACGAGCGCTCGACACCGTCCCGGATGATGCTTCTGCTTTCAGCGCGGTTGTGTCCGCGCTGGCCACGGCGTCCCTGTCAGCAAAGCCGCCAGAGTTTGAGGAACTCCGCGCCGAGGTGCTTCGCTCATCTCCTTCGCCAGAAGTCCACGCGGCAATCCTGACATTCGAAGACCTGATCCAGGAAGAACTGGCGAAAGCCCTGAGTCGTCGGCTCGGCGTGGACCCACGCAAGGACCCCCGCCCTGCGATTCTCAGCGCCGCGATAGTCTCAGCGACCCGTTGGGCGCGCCTGCATGGCCAGGTCTCGGCGTCGGACACCTCTCCGGTTCGTCGAAAGACCCGGCTTCAAACGATGATCCGAAATGCCGCAAAACTTGTGGACTGAAACCGCTCTGCGGGTCAGTCGTTTTGCGGGGTATCTTGGGACCTTTCCCAACCATGCCTCGCGAGATCCAACACGGCGCGGGTCCGGACGCCAACAGGCGCGCTGCGAGACTGATTTCGCGGGAAGTTGAGGGGGGCCAGTCTGGGCGTCTGTTCAGAGATTTGACTTGTCCTTCGGCCGCGCTTGGAATGGTAGGCGCGTTTAACAGTAGTGATCGATGAGGTGATGGGATGCGGAAACTGGCGATGGGGCTTGTGCTGGCGGCGGTGTTGGCCGGTTGCGCGAGTCCGAAGGTTATGGCGGATGCGGCGGCGCTGCCGCTCAGGCCGGAAACACTGCGCACGCCGGATGAGCGCTTCGCCAATCTCCAGGGCTGGTCCTTCGAGCCGCACTATGCCGACGTCGCTGGCTATCGCATGCACTATGTCGACGAGGGTCCGCGCGACGCCGCGCCGGTGCTGATGCTGCACGGCGAGCCGACCTGGGGCTATCTCTACCGCAAGATGATCCTCCCTGTGGCTGGAGCCGGGCACCGAGTGATCGCACCCGACCTGATCGGCTTCGGCCGGTCTGACAAGCCGGTGGCGATGGATGCGCACAGCTACAAGTTTCATGTCGACGCGATCAGCGAACTGATACGTGAGCTGGACCTCAGGAACATCACGCTGGTGTGCCAGGACTGGGGTAGCCTGATCGGCCTGCGGGTGGCCGCGGAGAACCCTGATCGCTTTGCGCGCATCGTGCTCGCCAATGGCGCACTGCCAGCGGGCGCGAGTATGGGGCCGGGATTTGAGGGTTGGAGCCGGATGGCGGCGAGCTTCCGGGCATCGGGCGACATGCCGGTCGGTCAGATGGTCGGTCGACAGCACGGGCCCGATGTGGTCGCTGGATACGATGCGCCCTTTCCCGACAAGAGCTACAAGGCCGGACCACTGATCATGCCGGCTCTCGTCCCGGTCACGCCGGAGGATCCCGCGGCTCCCGCCAACCAGCGCGCCTGGGAGGTTTTCGAGACCTGGCGCAAGCCCTTCCTCACGGCGTTCTCGGACGGGGACCCCGTGACACGGGGACAGGACAAGAAATTCCTCGAACTGGTTCCAGGGGCAAAGGACCAGAAGCACATAACCATCAAGGGCGCTGGCCACTTCCTGCAAGAAGACAAGGGAGAGGAGCTGGCGGCGGTGGTGATCCAGTTCCTGCGGGACAATCCGTAGAGCGTGATCTCGGGTGTCAGCGCCCGGGGAAAGCGGCTTAGGTTTTTCGTCTGCTCCAGGCAGAAACTTGCCCCACCTTGCCGAGCGCGGATCGTGGCGATTCTGCTGGGTCGCCTGCGAGCAGCCATTAGCGCTGCCCCAGCGAACTCTGCTGGCCTGCGGGCCAGCCCTAGGCCGAATCGACATTCACGCCTGCCACTGCGTTGCGCACGCGAGGTGGATGAAGGCGAGGAAGCGACTTGCCCTGCGATCATAGCGTGTCGCAAAGCGTCTGAAGTTCTTGGGCCTGTTGATGCATCGCTCGATCTGGTTACGCATTTTGTAGATCGCATTGTCGTGATGGATCAGCTTCTTGCGGGTTCGGTTCGAGAGGATGGCAGCCTTGGCCCGCTTGGCCTTGATGATGGCCCTCAAGGCGTTGCTGTCGTAGGCTTTGTCGGCCAGGACGTGTCGCGCCGGGATACCTTCGAGCAGGGCTGGAGCCGTGGTTATGTCACCCTGCTGGCCCGGCATGATCATGACCTTGAGAGGCCTGCCGCGGCCATCGACGATCAAGTGGACCTTGGTTGTCAGTCCTCCTCGGGAACGCCCCAGCGTCTGATCCCGCACCCCCCTTTTCCACCCGCTGCCTGCTGGTGGGCGCGGACCAGAGTGGTATCGAGCATGACGTAGTCATTGTCCGGGGCGTCGATCAGACGCTTGAAGATCTACTCCCAGACGCCAGCATCCGCCCAGCGGCCGAAGCGCTTATGGACGGTTTTTTACTTGCCGTAGCGCTCAGGCAGATTGCGCCACTGCGCATCCGTCAGTTCATACCGCCTGGCCATCCCACAAGCCCCAGATTCGATTCTGGGAACTCATGAATCACATCACGCCGGCAATTTGAATCCTGAATGTCGATTGGCCTTAGTCCTGTCCCGTAGAACAGAATCTGAATGTTGCTTGCGAGAGCGAAGAGAAGGCGACCTATCCCGCGCAGCCAGTGACCTTGATGCAAGCTTATCAGAAAACTCACGCCCTCGTTCAATGCGAGGCTTGGCATGACCGCGCCGAAAGTAAGCGGCCTACAGGTCTCCCGGTCCACGGCGACTCACTGAAACCCGCCACTTGTGCTGTGATCCATCAGAACTCGGGCTAGATTGGCCATCTACGGCTGCCTAGACAAATGTCAGGAGCCGCGCTGGCGTCTCGCGAAAGATCCTGTCGATTTCGGCGACATCGAAATCACGGCGGTGCATGAGCGGAACGACATTCCGGAACATGTGGCCATAGCCATGCCCGCCATGACATCCAAGGCGCGATCGGAAGCAGATGTCCTGCGACATGGCGATCTGGTCGAGGTGTCCGCGATCGATCAGCTTTCTGATCGACTTCAGCCTCTGAGCGTCGTTCGGCATGTCCACCGTTTCATTGAGCTTGTAGTAGGACGTCTCCATGCCGAAGAGATCGAGCTCGATGACGACGCCCGTGTCCGCCAGACGTAATAGGCGTTCGTCATCAAAGATTGTCCGATCGATGTGGCTGATCACACACCGATCGAGCCGCGCGCCAGCGCGCGCGAGGAATTCCGCGATCTCCTGCGGCTGATCGGGGTCCCGTCCTGGATGAATGGTCAGGGCTGCGCCGGTCTCGTTTTGAGCCACGACGGCGGCGTTCATCACCTTGCGCTCATTCAGCGTCCATGGCGCCTGGCAACCGATCTCGCCGATGATCCCCGCCTTGACGCCTGTCCCCCAAGCCCCAACGAACACCTGGTCGACAATTTCCAGAGCTATGGCATCTGCTGTCCGATCCAGAACCGCGGGCGACTGGTACTCCTCGACGTAGTAGCCGCAGCCCATCACGATGTTGATGCCGGAAGCTGAGGATACACGCTGCAAGCCAGCCGGATCGGGATGCAGCCCCCCACACGAAACCTCAACGAGACTCTGTCCGCCGCTAGCGTGCAGATCCTTCAGTTCGCGGACGGCGACCTCGATGTCGTTGAGAACACAATTGCCAGGCGCAATGACCTCTCCATAGTCGATGGCAAAGCGGTTTTCGAGCGTAATGATGTCGCCAACCTGTTCCAGCGTTTTCCACGCAGGAGGGCGAATATCGAGCAGGACGTGCTCATGCAGCAGTGTATTGCCGAGGCGGTCCGGAGCGATCAGGCCGTTTACGGTCTGCACGCTTCCAACGAGCTTTTGCCGAGTAAGCCTCTCGCCCGTCACGACTGCGCCTCCTGAGGCCTCAAACCCATCGCCGGAGCCACGATAGGCATCCGGTGATGGGCGCCGCTAGTCCCTTCAGAGCGCTACTGTGCGCCTGCGGGCTTATAGGCGACGGCGAACGGATCGTTGGTCGGATCATCGTTCCATTCGTATTCGAGAGAATGCGCGAGAAGGCTTGCGCGCTCCTTGCCGTATAGCTTCGCCACGAGGCCGAGAGCCATGTCCGTGCCGGCAGAGACGCCGGAGGAGGTTATGAACTTGCCATCCTCGACCCAGCGCGCCTTGCCCTGCCAGTCGACCGAAGGGTCCTGCTGCGTCGCCAGCGAGAAGAAGTTCTTGTTGGACGTCGCCTTGTGGCCCTTGAGCAGGCCGGCCTTCGCAAGGAGAGCCGAGCCCGTGCAAACGGAAGTCGTGAGCTGGGTCTTCTCATTCTGCTTGCGAATGAAGTCCAGGAAAACCGGGTTGTTGAGTTCCGTGCGCGTCCCCGTGCCGCCAGGAACCATCATGATGTCCATCTGCGGCGCGTTGGCGAATGAATAGTCGGCGAGGGTCGAAACTCCCTGAGCAGATTTCACGGCGCCGCCATTCTGCGAGATCATGATGACCTGGAAGTCGGGTACATACGCCCACATCTCCACGGGACCGAAAACGTCTAGCACTTCGAACCCTGGGTAGAGCACCACCCCGACAATCTTGCGGCCTGGAGCGATCATGGGAGCCTTCGCGGCCTGAGCGGTCTGTGTCTGATCCGGTCTGACGTCGGGGCTGAGCGCTGCCTTGATATAGGCGTCTCGCCCTTTGCCGATGAACGCCAGATACTCGGCGCGATTGCTCGCACCGTCGCCATCAGCATCCCCGTCATGTGCGAGAAGCGCACCCGCCTTTATGGCGAGCGTATAGTCGCCCTTCATCGGAGCGCCGAAATTGCTTGCCATCGCACTGTAGGACTTGAGGGACGGCTCTCCGAGCATTGCATAGCCCGCGCCTACGGTCGCCGATGTGGGATAGCGCGAGGCTAGCTTCTGGAAGTCCGCGGTGGCCGATGCCTGCGCCTGCGCAAACGCCGCAGAGACAGTCGCATGATCAACGCCTCCCTTGGCTTTCAGGTCGAGCGAGGGATCTTTCAGGATCGCAGCGACCAGGGCCATCTCGTCCGCATCGAGAATGCCATTTCCTGCCGAGGAAGGATCGAGATTTCCGTCCGTCGTGGAGGGACTGAAATTTAGGCCACGCAGGGCCGCATCAAAATCAACCGCCGCGACAGAGGTCGGCTGCTGGGATACGGCCGGCGCAGCAACACAAGCGGCAAGTACCGCGAGGGCTGCCACTGGCGCAAGAAAGTGTCGCGCGGGCTTTCGAGTTTCTCGTGCACGCTTTCGGACTGTCATGTCGTGTCTCCCTGATTCAGTTCGATGCTGGGGCCAACCCAGCCGAATGGCTGGCGTGAAAGTATTCTGTCGAGCCGACCTGAGCCGCAGCCACCTCCTCCTCGCTGAAGGGGATATCGAGCAGGCTCTGACGTGAATAGACTTGCGTCATGTCTGCAAAATGCGCGGACGAAGGGTTGGTCGACTGCGAATAGGTAACGATGAAGCGACCCTTTGGGCCTGTGGGCAGCAGTGACACGACGTGGATGTAGCTGTCGCCGGTCCTGATCTCCGTAACGCCCTTCCCTGCCTCGAACGCGGCTGGCCGAACAAGGTGATAGGCAAAGCTGGACCCGGAGATTGGCATCCGAACGCCATTTCGTGTCACGGCCTGCACATCGCGCAACGGGGCGTCGATCGCGACCCTCGCAGAGTCGAATTTCTGAACGGCAAGCGCGAGAGCCTCGCGGGTCGCGGGCCCGGTCTGAAGTCCGGTGGGCGTACCGACCGGATCAGCCGGATCGAAAGGTCGCTTCCAGAGTCCGGCTTCCAGCGCGAAACCGGTCATCGGGATTGCGTTGAGACTGCGAAGAAACTCCGCGAACAACGCAGACCCGCGCGAGTCTGGTGTGTCATGCGCACCCCATCGCCCCAGCACGTCGCAGGCCTTGCGCAGATCGATCGACGCGCCTGATTTCAGAACGACATCCGGATTGGCCGCGCAGTCGGAGAGCAGGTCCGGAAGGATCAACTCAGCGGTAAGGTTGCGGGCCGCGAAGAAGGCCGATTCCCATCGGGCAGGCGTTGCTCCCGGCACGCCATCAACGCCGCCTTTTGCCAACATCTCACGCGCGAGGATTGCAGCCATGCGCGTGCGCTCACCACGAATGGACTCCTCCGGACCGATCACCTTCTGAAAGCCAGTCAGACGACCATCCGCCGACAAGGTATTGAACCAGTGGCTGTCGTTGGAATTCCAGGCCACATCTTGGCGGATCAGCGACGGGCGAAGGGCGGCGGGGATGATACCCGGACGCTGTGATCTGGGATCGCGTGTCCAGGCGCAGGATGACCGCGAGCCATCCAGTACCGTGACATCCGCGATATCCATGAACGCACGTGCAGGGCTTTGAACCAGGCAATCAGCCAGCTGGGCGTCAGTGATATTCGCCGCGACTGAGATGTTGGCGTACAACACCTCACCCGTACGATCGGCGGCAGTAACGTTCGACCAGGGAGAGCCGAGACGGGTATCAAGCTCCTGCTTGACCTCGCGAACAGACGACGCCGTTGCGATCGCAAGGAACTGATCAGCGAAGGACATGTTCTCGCGCTGGGGATCAGCGAACGCATAGGCTCGCCTGGCGTCCCATGGCAGCCGGGCGCCTTCGATCACAGAGCCGAAGTCAGTCTCCCAGAAGGTCCGCGCGATGAGGCCACCAGTAGTCGGCACTGCAACGGAGACCTGCTTCATCGCACGCGAAGCGCCGTCGATCATGTACCGGGTCGGATCCGCCGGATCGAGCGTCAGCTCGTAGAGCGTCGACCGGCGGTCTGTCGTGTGAGTGATCCCCCAGCCCACGTCCGGACTGAAGCCCAGCATGGGAAATGGCAAGCCGAGCGCTGTAGCGCCAAAGACATCCAGCTTGCCCGGCACAGTCAGGTGCAATGCGTGCAACCTTTCTGTTCCATGCCATGCGTAGTGGGGATTGGCGAAGCTCATTCCACCGACCCCACCAGCAACGCCTTCACGTCCAAAGGCAATGGCGTTTGAGGCGCCGTGCAGACCCGCTTCCCGGTCAGCCCACTCGGGATAGTCGGGCCCTGAACTGGCCGCCTGCAAGGCAGGCGGCGCAGCCAAGGCGAGCTCGCGCAGGACGCCGGCCGTCGTCTCCAGCAATGGAATGTGAGCGATACGCCGCCAGACGTCGTCCTCGGTCATGGGGCGGAACCAGGGTTGCGCGCGGCAGTCCTCGCCAGGAGCACTACTGGCGCTGACGTGGTGGTTGAACCCTGCCGCATACCCGCGGACCAGGCTCCTCATCTCCGAAGACGCCGCAGACTTCACCCGAGAGACGATCTCGGGCGCCAGCAGGTAGAGATAGGCAGCGTCGCTGTCGGTATTGCTGATCCGCCCACCAGCGAAAAGATCTACATAGCCCTCGTCCGGCGAAAGATGTCGGCTGCGTTCACCGGCGATCGTGACCGCTCGTTCGGCGATCGCGCAAAGGTTATCCCGGGCCACCGCGACCCCGTATCCATAGCCAGCGCCTTCCAGACCATCAGCCCTGACATGCGCAACGCCAAACCCCGTGTAACGCAGCTCGATGCGATCGCCGTCATTCTGCGCGGGCGCGAGCGCGCAGGCCCCGAGGCAGACCAGTGAGAACAGCAACATTCGCCGCATTTCGCTTCCGACCAGCCGCGCGTCCGCAAAAAACACTAGCTGTCACTAGTATTTTTCAGACTATTGACTAGCTTTTTTCTCCGCGTCAATGCTGGGACACGCGGAATTGAGCGCGCTGGATGTCGATGGTGCTGCACCCCAACAACAATGCGTCCTCCGGCTGGACAGTCGGCGATCACCTCGGCGCTTCGGCATGGATGCGAGTAAGTCAGCGGCAGATCGATGCCTTTGGCGTTGTTACTGAAGATCTGGAGCCGCTCCACAATGATCCGTCCTGGTGCACGGAGAACAGCCCTTACCGTCAACCGATCGCTTATGGCTTTCTGACACTGTCGCTGCTGACCAAGTTCATGCACGAGGCAACAGCAGACGCGATGCGCGGACACGCCGGTACAACGAGCTATCCCCTGAACTACGGCTTTGATCGAATCCGCTTTGTGGCGCCCGTTGTCGTCGATAGCAGGATCCGTGCACGCTTTGTCCTGAAAGGCAGAACCTGTCGTCCGGAGGGCGACCTGTTGCGCGTCGAGGTGACCGTAGAGATCGAAGGACAGGACCGGCCAGCGCTGATCGCGGAATGGTTGACCATGTGGGTGACCGAAAGCACGATGGCGGTAACAGATTAGGACTATTCTCCCTCAAGAATGACGGCTCTTCAATTCGATGCTCCGCGAGTCCCCGAAACCTTCCGAGACGCCCGACACAACAAGTTTCCGGGACTGGGTATGCGCGCGCCAGAAAGGCGACACGACCCGACGAAAGGGCGAGAAAACCCGCGACAGGATCCGGCTGGCGACAATCGACCTGCTGAACACTGTTGGCTATGTCGATCTCAAGGTCTCGGACATCTGCCGCCGCGCCAAAGTGACGACGCCGGTGCTGTATCTCTATTTCGACGGCAAGGAGTCGCTTGTCGGCGACATTCTGAGCGAGTTTCTCAACGACTTCATGTCGCGATCAACGGGCTCCACGGCGCGAAGCGCCTATCAGGCGATCTACGACGCCAACCTGCAATGGTTGCGCGCCGCGCGATCGAATGCCGGGTTGATGAAGTGCCTTCTGCAGTTCTCTGATCAGACCCCGGAGTTTGCCAGGCTGTTCTCCGACACGAGCAATCTCTGGTACCTTCGTATCGCACAATCCATTGTTCGGCGGCATCCGTCGGAAGCGGGAAATCTGCCTTCAATTCATCTCCAGATCCATGCACTGGGCGCTATGATGGACGAATTGACCCGCAAGCTGTTCACCGGCAGCGACACGGAACTGCGGAAGCTGATTGGCGATGTAGCGCCCGACGACGAAAGGCTCGCGAGCTTTCTGAGCATCATCTGGTACAGAACCCTATATGCCACAGATCCTCCCTCAGCTGACCTACTACCGAATGAAGCGCACAGGACCAGACAATCAAGGGCCAAGCGCGCGAGCCAGGCGGGCCAGGCAGCGCCCCTCTGAAACCGGGAGGCGTATACCTCGGTCGATTTCCATTGGACCTATGAATCCGCGCGGGTAGCGATGCCAGATACGCAGCGGAGCCGCCCCCGACTGATAGGACTGCCGAGGATCGAGATGCGCTTTGGACCCCTGTCGATTATCGCAATGATGTCCGCGGTGTCAGCCTGCGCAGGTCATGCCCCGGTAACTCTTGCTGCACCCGTGACAGCCGCCATCGCGGCTCGCCCGCCAGCAGCCCCGCCACAAATCCTGCCGTCAATATCGCTGTCGCCCACGGAGACGGCGGAGATGCATGCAGCTGGCGAGCAACTTTACCTGCAGCGCTGCGCGATGTGTCATGATGCCGGGCGAGCTCCACCGCGGAGACAGGTCGCACAGCTTTCGCAAGGGGAGATACGCGAGGCGCTGGACACTGGCTTCATGGCCGCGATTTCGCAGTTCATGACGCCGCAAGAGAAATCACTCCTCGTCTGGCATCTCAGCGAGGAGCAGCTTCCATAGCATTTCGGCTCTCCGCATGGGTGCTCCTCCCAGCATCCATGCGGGGTCATGAAGCGATTGCAGCGGCGAACAAGCCGTTATCCGCGTTCTAGGTTACACAGGTCCATCTGGCCGTCAGATCGTCTGCGCGTTTGTTCAGGTATCCGAGATAGCCGGCGTGCACCTTGTCACCCGCGGAGCTAAAGGACGTTTCACACGCGAACTAGATATCCTACTGCGACTTACATTCCAGAACGCCTGCGTCGCTGATATTGTTGCCGATACTGGGGCGCTGCTGGACCAATCCAGCTCCGGGAGCGAGCGCGACGACGGCCCCCCGCCTGGTAGAGGCGCGCTTGCATGAGCCATCGCCATTGATGCCGAAGCCCGTGAGGGGATCGGAATTCCGCTGCAGCATTGGGAGCAGGAAGACCCTGTCTTTCGTCAAGGACGCGACGGGACAGACGCCGTCGTCTGACGACATGCCAAGGATCATCGCCTCGCACACCAGCCCGACGCTCGGACGCGCTGCGGTTTGGTGGCTGGAGGCCGATAGCGCCTTGAGACGCCACCCCGGCGTTCATCTGACCTAGATCAATGCCTCAGAGCGCCTGATGTGCGGCCATAGATCTCATCAATCCCGAAAGGCCGGCCGATGAGCCGAGAGCACGCGCCAGCGACTCATGACACACGAACAGGAGGAGAGATGGCATGACGATTTCGAGCCCGTTGAAGGGAACGCAGCTGTGAAGCAGAAAAGCACACGAACAGGAGCGTTGATTGCGCTCGGCGTATCCGTGGTCACGTTGGTTGCCGCAGCGCTGGCTCCAGGTGCGCCGCTGATCCAGCAGGCATCTGCCAAGCCGCCTGCACCCATGGCCTTCTGCCACGCCTATCCTGATGCCAAGGCCTGCAATACTGGCTTCGCGGACTGCGCCGCTTGCCATACCACGCCCCCGGCGCGCAACGCTTTCGGCATGCAGGTCGCAGAGCGGCTGGCGCCAGGACTTCCGCGGCCGCTGAGCGATGAGGACTTTCTCAAATACCTCCCCGGCGCGCTGAAGGCCGTCGAGGATCTCGATGCAGACACTGATGGCTATTCAAACATCGTCGAGATCATGGCTGGCACGCAGACCGCGGACGCCAACAGCATTCCCAAGACGCTTGCCTGCGCGACAGAGGATGCAACGCGCGCTGCTGGCGCTCAGTGGAATGTGTGCAGCTATGACGCCGCTTACGCCTTCAGGAAAGTCCACATGGATTTCTGCGGCAGCTCGCCAACACGCGCAGACATGGATGGCTTCAGGAAGATTTCCGACCAGAACACCAGGCTGACGCGCATCAGGGAAGCGCTCAGCAAGTGCCTCGACTCCGCCTACTGGCTCGGCCCCAACGGCGCGGTCTGGAACATCGCCAACGCCAAGATCCGTCCCGCCCACGCCGTGAAGTCGGGCGAGAACCCCGGACCCGTTCCGCTTGGTGACTATGACGACGACTACAATCTGTTCACCTGGGCGAACAGCGACGACAACGATGTTCGCGACGTTCTTCTTGCGCAGTACTTCGTGAAGCGCACGAGCCCGGTGAAGCTGGAACAGATCAGTGAGGAGGAACTGGCCAAGCGGCCGCGCGGCACCAGGCAACCGGTTCCCGTCGAGAAGCGTGCAGGCATGATCTCGACACGCTGGTTCGGCGCTGTGAACACCATGTTCACATCCATTCCGCGAACCACGGCGGCACAGGCCTACCGCTCCTATCTGGGCTTTGACATCGCGAAGATGGAGGGCCTCCATCCGGTCATTCAGGAGCCGATGGACTACGATGCAAAGGGCGTTGCTGCGCCCGCCTGCGCTGTCTGCCACGCGACGCTCGATCCGCTGACCTATCCGTTCACCCGATACAACGGGATCAGTGGCGGTTACTCATATGATGCGGACCGCCTGAAGGGCTATGTGCGCGTGGACGGCGCGCGCGTGGCCGATGCGCCTGCCGGCGGCATGATCCTTGGGCGACCCGTTGCGGACCTGCGCGAATGGGCGAGCGTCGCTGCAAACAGCGATCCGTTCGCAATCAAGGTGACCGGAGACTACTGGAAGCTCCTCATCGGGCGGGAGCCCGACGTCAACGATCAGGCTGAGTTCTCGCGCCTGTGGCGGGGCCTGAAGTCGCCCACGACCTACAACTACCGCGTCGAGAAGATGCTGCATGATCTCGTTCTGACTGATGCGTATGGCCGGCCGTAGGAGAGCATGATGAAATCCACATTCACCCTTGGCCTCGCTGCGGCCGCCGCGCTCGCCGCTGCTTGTGCGACCGAACCTGAACCTGCCCCGCTGCAGTTCGCGGCGGAAGCACCAGCGCCCGTCGCCTCCGTGGATCCGCGCGTCAAATTCAAGGATGGCGAGCGTTACCTGCGCGACCTGTCCGCGAATCTCAACATCCCACGCGAAGAGATCTGCAAGGAACTGTCGCGCTATGATTGCATGACCGACGCGTTCCGCATCGTTCTCGGCGGCGTCGAAGCCCCCAACCTGCTCGTCAACGAGCCGATCGAGGATGCGGCGCTGACATCGCCCATCGCCGTCGATCGTCTGGCGCTTCACGTCTGCACGAACCGCGTGCGGATGGACAAGGAAACGCCGGCGGAGGCAGTCCTTTTCAAGGCCGGCGCATTCGGCAGGGACGGCCGGGCCAAAGGCCCCGAGCTTGCCTGGCTCAACAGTACCGCGGACGCGATCTACGGGTCCGTACTGCTGCGATCGCCCAGCGAGCGTGAAGTCCAGAACCTTGCGGCTTACTACGCGCAGGTGGCCGAGGGACGCGCGGCGAACAACCCTGATGTTGCAGCTGACTGGGTCACCCTCAGCTGCTTCGCAGTCGCCTCCTCCCTTGAAGCCGTCTTCTATTGATCCGGTCAGGATGCACAGACATGACACGCACACCATCACGCCGTAACTTCCTTCGAACTGCCTCGCTTGGCGCGGCCGGCGCCTTCATCGCGGCCCGCATGCCACAAGACGCCTTCGCCCAGGAGGCGATGATCGAGCGGGCGAAGAACCCGCGCTTCCTCATCGTGCTAAGTTCCTTCGGGGGAGCCAACCAGGTTGACGCCTTCCTATCGCGTCGCGAGTCGGAAATACCCGGCGCAGCTGAACTCAACGCCTACCCAGACGCCATGGTCCAGACGATCGGCGAGTTCCGTGCGATCGACATGAAATCCCCTACGATCGGGGCTATTCCGGCGTCATTTACAGCGAACCAGTCGAACTTCGTCCGGAAGCACACCAACGACATGATGGTGGTGACCCACACGGGCACAAGCGTGAACCACTTTGTCGCACAACAACGGTCGATCAACGGCAATGCCGCGTGGAAGGGACGCACACTGCAGGAAGCCGTCGCCCTCACCTACGGCGCCGGCTATGCGATCCCCAACGTCCATCTGGTCAACGGCACCGGGTTCACCGAGCGCGGCACGGACGGCACGCTGCCTGCTTATGTCTATGGCGAGCGGGCGCCGGTGCCGAACCTCTGGCCGCTGTCACTGGATGGCTACAAGGGCATTGCTGGCGCACCTGATCGCAAGCTGTTCGAGCAGGCACGAAAGTTCCGCAATGAGCGTCTTGATCCATCATCGGATTTCTTCAGGACCTTTGGCGGCAGCCAGCGGATAAAGCACTGGTCCGACATTCGCGGCGACGCCCTGCGCGGCGTCGAAGCCGAGGACCTTATCACCAAGTTGATGCTGTTCCCGGACTCGGCGGAGATGCCGCTCGCCGCCCACGGTCTGCAGGGCTCGGCGATCGGCCAGAAGGTGCGTGAGGCGTTTCCGAACTACGAGTTCGATCCGCTGGAGGCGCAGGCGGCGCTGGCGTTCATGCTGCTGCGCTATGGCGTCTCTGTCACCGTCACTATCGGCCCGGAAGGCAGCGCCGTGTTCAAGAAGGGCGTCAAGCTCGGCGAAGGCGGACTTGGCGAGGGCGATATCGTCAACCCGCCGATCTCATTCGACTTCTCGCACCAGGCCAATCGCGAGGTCCAGGCTCTGATGTGGAACCGGCAGCTGTCGATTGCCGACCGGCTGATTTCGCTCCTCAAGTCGGAGGAGTTTGCCGGCGGCCAGAGCTTCTGGGATCGGTCGATGATCTATTTCGCAACCGAATTCGGTCGCACGCGCCGTCGCCCCGCCAACGCAATGACGTTTGGATCGGGCCACGACCTCAACAACGGCTCCTTGATCGTATCCCCGATGGCGAATGGCGGGCGGGTGCTGGGCGGGGTCGATCCCGCCACGATGCTGACCTATGGCTTTGATCCTGAAACGGGGCGACCGGAGCCGGGTCGGAACATGACAGAACCGGAGATGTATGCCGGCATCGCTCACGCACTCGGCATCGACACGGCAGGTGCAGGGCTCGCAGAGATGCGCGCCATGCGACGCAATGCCTGAAGAAATCGTGTGAGACAAGCAAGCAGCACAGTTGTGTGGAGCGTCCGCCAGGGCGCACGCACGACGTTAGGCAAGCGTGGCCATGGTGCTGGCGATCGCCGGCCTGCTCGCCTTCCTGCGCGCGCCCTTCTCTGACCTGACCCAGCCGCCGTGACATCCAGCGAATTCACTGCAGCCTTGAGCGTTGGCGGGTCCGGCGTGTGCGCTGGATATGGCTCGATCCGGAATGCCGGCCCCGAGCTAGACCGCCTTCTGGGGGTGAAGCGGGACGGATCGCGTCGCATGGAGCCGCATGGCACCGTTCGCGAGGGCGCAGTGGCGAATACGCGAAAGATCCATCCGCCGCGACACCTCGCTCGAGCCGCAGAACCCCGGTTCGAGCCGATCAACCGCCAAATGAGCATTTTGGCACGGCCCGGTAGATTCTCGCTCGGCAATGCGGGCGGTGCGACGTTCGCATGCGAGCATGCCGCGGTGGTCACAATACGCTTGATCAGCGGCTATCCGGCGTCGTCATGGCCAGACGCAACGTCTGCCGCGCGATGGCAGCAGAGGGGCGATCTCGGACGCTGATCGAACCCGTTTCAGGCATTGCGCAAGCGGCTTGAGAGGGCCGCGGCATTGCGGCTGTTTACACAGCCGAAACCAACCCCGCTCAAGCATTTGTGCTGGTGTACGGCGGCGTCATTGACTTTGCGAAGCTGGCAATGTGGCTTATACTGCGATTTGAAGGAGACAGATATCCTTACGTGGATGAAGCTTGCGGGTCGTCAGCTTGGAGCCATCGCGCTCCTCGCGATGCTTGTGCGCGCACTCGTTCCAGCGGGATACATGCTGGCGGAAGCAGACACGCCCAATGGCCGCTATCTGGTGGTCCAGATGTGCGAGTCTCATGCGGCCGCCCCACAGGTCTTTGATCTTGATACCGGACAACTGGTTGAGGCGTCCAAGCTACCGGCGAAGCCTGGCGGGAAATCAGACAACTCAGCGTGTGTGTTTGCGCTGTCAGCGTCGATGGCGTCACCACCCGCGGCCGTCGAACCAGTCGTGTTCAGGACCGCATTTGCAGCTGACCTGGTTGTTGCACCTGCCGTCTTTCCGGGCCGCGGCATTGCCGCTCCGCCGCCGCCTTCGACCGGACCGCCGGCCCTGATCTGAGCCGCTCGCGACAGGCCTGGCCTGTCAGTTCGCACGCGCCGACGAAGCGCGCGCAGCGCCTTATCAGGACATCCATCTCATGCTTTCGAGAAACTCCGGCCGGACTGCGTCCGCGCTCGCTCTTGCACTGGCACTATCTGCCTGCGCTACGTCACAGGGTACGATGGGCGGGAGCACGCCGATCACCATCGGCTTCGATGCGCGCGTCGGCGAGAAGCCAGCGCGATGCGGCGAAACCTACACGGGCGTTGGTACATCCAAGGCGGCTGTCTTCCTTCAGGACTTCCGCATCTATGTCAGTAACATTCGGCTGGTTTCTGCCAGCGGACAGGAAGTTCCGTTTGCATTGACGCCGGATAACCAGTGGCAGAGCGACAAGGTGGCCCTGCTCGACTTCGAGAACGCCACAGGCAATTGCAACGGAAATGCAGCCACCAATTCCGCCATTCGCGGGACCGCACCTGCCGGTGAGTATACCGGGCTCGTGTTCGAGATCGGTGTACCCTACGAGCTTAATCACAAGGACCCCACACTTGCATCAGCCCCCCTCAACTATAGCGGGCTGACCTGGCCCTGGCGGATTGGCTACAAGTTCACCACGATCGACCTCGACACCGCCAACAAGCCAGCCGCCGCCGCAAGCGCCCCGGCGATGCAGGGCATGGCTGGCATGGCGGCGAGTGGATTCTCGATCCACCTCGGCTCGACGGACTGCGGCGCAGGTTCGCCTACAACGCCGCCTGCCTCGCCCTGCAGCAATCCCAACCGGCCGACCTACCGGCTCGACGGATTCAATCTTACGAAACAGAAGGTCGTCCTGGACCTGGGCTCGCTGCTGGCCGGAACGGATGTCACGGTCAACGCGCCGGGGTCAGCATCGGGCTGCATGGCGTTCACGACCGACGATGACTGCATCGCCATCATGGAACGCTTCGGGCTGGCGTTCCGGGGCAAGTCGTCTTCCGGCCAGACCTTCGTGAAGGGCGGCTGAGGTGATCCGGCGAAGGCTCATAATCCTGGTGAATGCCGTGTTGCTGGCCGCCTGCGCTTCGGGCAGCGACAATACCGGACTACCGGGCTCTTCGCCGGCTGCGGAGACAGCGTCCTCCCCGCTTGTCTCCGATCTTGTCCCGGTCATGTTTGACCTTGGACTTCCCGACTGGATGCCGCCCCCGCTCGAGCCAGCCTCGAACCGGCTCAATGCCGCGAAGGCCGAGCTGGGGCGGCGACTTTTCTACGACGTGAGGCTGTCTGCCGATCAGACGAAATCATGCGCCTCATGCCACAGGCAGCAGCTTGCGTTCACCGACGGCCTGCCGTTGTCGCCGGGGGTTACCGGGCAGTTGACGCCACGCAATTCTATGTCACTAGCCAATGTTGCCTACGTGCCGGTGCTGACCTGGGCGAACCCCCTGCTTCATACGCTTGAGCAACAGGCGCTGGTTCCCCTTCTCGGGCAGGAACCTGTCGAGTTGGGGATGGCTAATCTCGACGCTGAGCTGATCGCGCGCCTCAAGGCCGAGCCGATCTATCGCGAGCTTTTCCCGAAGGCGTTCCCGGAGAAACAGGGTGAGATCGGCCTCGCGACCGTCGTGCGCGCGCTGTCGGCTTTCCAGCGGACGATCATTTCCGCGAACTCGCCGTATGACCAGTATCGCTATGAGGGCAAGATCGACGCGATGCCTGATGCGGCCATTCGGGGGGAGGCGCTGTTCTTCTCGGAGAAGTTCGAGTGCCACCACTGCCACAACAACATCAACATGAGCGACAACATCCTGCATGCGCGTGCGCCGCACCCCGAGATCGCGTTCAACAACACGGGGCTCTACAACATAGACGGCAAGGGAGCTTATCCCCCGGGCAATACAGGGATTGCAGAGCTGACGGGCCGGGCCGAAGACATGGGGCGCTTCAAGGCGCCGAGCCTGCGCAACGTGGCAGTCACGGCACCGTACATGCATGATGGATCGATTGCGACGCTGGATGCTGTGCTGGACCACTATGCGGCGGGGGGCCGCACGATCAAGGATGGCCCGCATGCAGGCGTCGGCCGGGACAACCCGCTCAAGAGCTCATTCGTGCCCGGTTTCGAGATGACGCCGGACGAACGGGCCGACCTGATCGCTTTCCTGAAGTCGCTCACGGACGAGACCTTCCTGACCAACCCGAAACTCTCAGATCCCTGGAAGAAGGAACCTTAACATGGCGAGATTTCTCAGCGCCCTGGCGCTTGGCGCCGCGATGATCATGTCTTCGGCGCCAGCGTTTGCGCACTCGACTGTGAAGAGCACTGTCCCGGCAAGCGGCTCCGTTGTGAACCGGTCGCCCGATAGCGTCTTCATAAACTTCAACGAGCCAGCCCGTATGACCTCTGTCGTGGTCGCGGAAACGGGCAAGGCCGATCGCAAGCTGGAGTTCACGCCGCCATCAGGCAGCACGACCTCGTTCAGGATACCCGCACCCAACCTTGGCGCGGGGCGCAATGAGATCAAGTGGAAGGCGCTGTCGAAGGATGGGCATCCCGTCTCGGGCTCGATCATCATCGTGATCAAGGCAGGCGCCACCTCTTCCGGAGATACGCCAGCGGCAAGTGCTGAGCACACACCCCACTGATGCTTGAGCTTTTCGCCACCATAGCAAAGCTCGCGCTCTACGTCGGATCATTTGCCGGCGCCGGGGTTGCCTTCGCATGGATGAGCCTTGGCCGGCGACTCGGCCGGTCAGCCGAGGTTGCACCAAAGATCATCGCGATGGCCGCTCTGGCCATGCTGGTCGCCGCGGTTGCTGGTGCAGTAATCCTGATTGCCCGCCTTGGCGGCCAGGTCGACACCACGACGCTGTCGGCGATCTGGGAGACGCCCGCAGGACCGGCAATTGCGTTTCAACTGGCCGGTGCGACGCTGCTTCTGTTGTCGGCCCGCGCGAAAGGTGGCATGCGGACGTTCCAGCTGGCCGGCGGGGCTGTCGCCCTCGTCTCCTTCGGCCTCAATGGGCATTCGGCTTCAATCGGCTTGCTGACAGGCGCGATCGCGTTTCTCCATGTTTGCGCAGCGAGCTGGTGGCTCGGTTCGCTGCTTCTCCTGCGCGAGGCGGGACGCGTCTTGCCGGAAGCCGACCTGGCTTTGCTTGTGCGCCGGTTCAGCATGTTTGCCATCGTGATCGTCGGAGGCCTCGTCGCAGGTGGAACTTTCCTCACCCTGACGCTGGTCGATTTCGAGCGTTCGGAATGGCTGACCCCGTATGCGCAGGCGCTGTCGATGAAGATCGTTCTGGCGGCCTCCGTCCTGGGGATCGCGGTCTGGAACAAGTTTCTGATCACGCCTCGGATTGCCGCAGGGGACGGAAGGGGCGCGCAGCAACTCAGCCAGAGTATCGGCATCGAACTTGGCCTGTTTGCCGGCGTCTTCGTCGCTACGGCCTGGCTCACCACATTCAATTCACCGCACGCATGAGGCGCGCGATCGGCATAAGCCCGGCCCCCGGGGCCCCGTGCCGCGCCGGCTTCGATTTGAGGCAGCTGGGCTGCCTTGTGATGCTTCTGGCGATCCTGATCCGGGCGGGAGTCCCTGCCGGGTTCATGCCGGTCTTCGACACCGACCATCGCATCATGACAGTCGCGATGTGCTCTGGTCATGCAGACCAGACCATCCAGATCGATCTTGGTGCGCCGGATAGCCAAAAGCAGTCGACCGATTGCCCGTTCACGAGTCTCGCATCCCCTGCAGTTCTCAAGCTCGCCGTGAGCACACCCATCGCGATTGCGTGGGCGCACCCGACGCAATTCGTCCAGATTCGTGATGACGAGCTGGAGGCCGTACACTGGCCGCCAGGGAGTCCGCCTACGGGACCACCGACCATCGTCTGAGATAGCATCGCGGGGGCGCTTCGCTCTCGACCTCAACGCGCACGCAAGTTGCGCATTCTCAGGCGATATTCATGACAATCTCAACCTACGGCCGGTCCGCCACCGCGATCGCCATCGCGTTTCTGGTCCTCCTGTTCTGTGCAGCACGCGCCCACGCGGACACAGTCTGGGCGGGCGACATCTCCATCTCCAACGTAAACGCGAAGCCGACGATCAAGGGTGGCGACCTCGCACACGTCTCACTCGTTGTGTCTCACACCGGGTCCGAGCCCGACGTGCTGATCGCAGTCGATGTCGATCCGGCGATCGCAAATGCCGCCGGGTTCGACGCCCTGCCCCTTCGCGTCTACCGCGGCGCGAATTTGCGGCGATCGCAACCCGTCTTTATTGCTCCTGGGCAAACCCGCGTAATGGGCTTCGATGACGTTCACCTCGTTCTCTACGGCATTCAGGGGCCGTTTGAGCGCGGGATGCGCATACCCGTTCGGCTGACCTTCCAGAAGGCGGGCGCAGTTGACGTTTTCATCGATGTTGGCGGGCTCGTGGCCGGTTCAATCTCGGCGAGGCCTTCCGCCTTGACGGCGCAGCCGCTGCGCATTCGCCAGCACATCGGGCCGACGCGACTGAACGTTGAAGAACCCGAGACGGGCCATGCCTTTCGCTGCGCTGATGGAAGCAAGATGGTGCTTTCATTCATCGACAGGGATAGCGGCGTGTCTGCGCTGATCTGGCTGCATGGCGACCAGTACCTGCTGCCGAATCTGCCGCCCGAACCTGGCCCGGTCCAGATCGTGTGGAGCGACGGCGCCCACTCCCTGACGTGGAGCCCTGGCGTCCAGCTCATGTGGATGAACGGACCGACGCACCTGACGTGCGGCCGCGGCGGTCACAAGCACTAGTCACATTCACCCCAATTCATTTCAGAGATTGCAGACCACCATGACATTTACGATTTTCAACCAATCCGCCTCTTCGCAATTGAAGCTATTCGTACGAACGACCAGTGGAGCGGCATTGTGCTGGGCGCTCACTCAGCCGGCCCTCGCTCAGGAGGGCAGCGAAGCCAAGGAAAGCTGGGCCCGCGACGTCGTCGTTGTCACCGGAGCGCCCGAAGGCATCTCGGCGCCGACAGCTGCAACCACGACCCGCACGCCAACGCCGATCGAAAAGATCCCCCAATCTGTCCAGGTTCTTACGCGCACGTTGATCGAGGAACAGGAGCTCCAGACGGTCTCAGACGCCCTGACGAACATCTCAGGCGTGGTTCCGACGAAGACCAGCGAGATCGTTCTCCAGTCGCCGATCATTCGCGGTTTCAACACCGACTACATGATCGACGGACTGCCCGCCTATGGCCTCCCCAGCGGCGTGGTTGATCCTGGTTCGCTGGTCAATGTCGAGCGCCTCGAGGTCGCGAAAGGCCCCACCAGCACGCTCTATGGCGGGGGCCGGGGCGCACCCCTGTCAGGGCTGATAAACTTCGTTTCCAAGACACCAGAGGCAAAGCAACACACTGCCGTCTCATTGCGCACCGGCAGCTTCAACACGCTGGGGGCAACTGCAGACCTGATTCTTCCTGCAAGCGACACGGTCCTTTTCCGGGTAACGGGGGCCTACGAGCAGGCAGACAGCTTCATCGACGTCATCAGCAGCGAGCGATACTCGGTCTATCCAACGGCCTTGCTGCACATCTCCGACGCCACAAGACTGACGCTTCGCGGGCAGTACAGCCGCATCGAGCAGCTAGAGTATGCCGGCCTGCCCTCGAGCATTGCGCTTGCGAACAACAGCGGCGTCGATCGCTTCACCTTTGCAGGAGCAGAAGATGCCCCGCCGACCACGATCGAGAACAGGCTGGTCACAGCTCAACTCAACCATGCATTCTCCGACACGCTGAGCGGCGAGATCGCTGCGCGTCACTATGAGAGCCGCTTTGATGAGTTCTCAAGCTTCCCCTTCCCTGCAGTGCCGGTTGCAGGAACGACGTACGGCTTTTTTACGGCCAGTCTTCCGTCCGATGTCGACCAGGACTTTGCCTCGGCCAGCCTGCAGGCCAAGCTGCAGACGGGAGACATCAGTCACCTGATGCTCGGCGGCGTCGATGTGGACCAGACGGACTACACAGCGAGCCTTGGGTTTGCGCCCCTGGGATTCGTTGACTACGCAGACCCGTCAACAAACCTTCCCTTCGGCTCTGCCGCCGCGCTAACCGACGTCCAGACGGACGCGATGGCGACAATGGCTGTCTACGTCCAGGATCAGATGTCGATCGGCGAGCACCTCGACATCACAGCGGGACTTCGCTGGACGAAGCTGGATATCGAGAGCAGCTATGTCAGCGGCGGCATCCCGTTTGTTGACACGGACAAGACCCACTATCGCGTGACGCCGAGGCTTGGCGCGACCTATCAGGTCATGGATGGCGTATCGGCGTTTGCAGGCTATTCCGAAGGCTTTCAGGGTGTTGTTGCCGCGTTTGGCGTTACGGATCCGAAGCCAGAGACGTCACAAGCCTACGAGGCCGGTATCAAGCTCTTCGAACCCTTCCCTGGACTTACAGGGACGATCTCCCTCTATCAGATCACCCGGCAGAATGTTCGTACAGCAGATCCGGTGAACCCCTTTGCCTCGGTCCAGTCGGGCGAACAGAGGGCGCGAGGCTTCGAGACGGACCTTATCTATGAGCCGAGTTCCGCTCTCTCGTTCCTGGCCAGCTATGCCTACACCGATGCCGAGGTAACCAAGGACAACACGCTGCCAGTCGGTGATCGGCCAACCCGCGTGCCCGAACATTCAGGTCGAGTGGCGGTGAGGTACCGCCTCGAGACCGGGATGCTGGCCGGCCTCGAGATTGGTGGCGGCGCAACCGTTGTCTCGGATCGCGAACTCACCTTGCCGAACGCGACAAGCGTGGATGGATCCGTGCTCCTGGACGCGCAGGGATCCTACGACTTCGGGCCGGCGACGCTATCCCTTTCAGTGGTCAATCTGACAGATGAGGACAGCTTCGAACCCTATCAGTATCTCGCGGCCTCAATCGTTACTCCGACGCAGCCGCGGTCGGCCTTCGTGACGCTGCGAACAGGTTTTTGAACGCGTGCGGCCACGAAGGCTGCCGCCAACCGGAGGATATGTGGATGAGCAAGACACTCCAACAGATGCCGTGGCGGATCCGCGTCATGGTCGCCGCGACGGCAATCGCGTTGGCGGCGTGCACCACGGTAGCGATGCCGGGTGCGTCAGTTGCGCAGAACGGCTCGGGGGAGGTTGTCGTCGATTTTGACGCCGCCATGCGCGGGCTGAACTTCGCGCCGGCCACGCTTGACGGAAATCTCGACGCCACCATGGCTGGGAATGGCATGGTCGATGCGGACGAGATGGCGCTGATCGGCGCAATACTCGCCGACCCGAAGCTTGACCTGCGCAGCAATGGCGGCGTCGACCACGGCGCAGTTGCCGCAGCTTATGCTCAGGCAGACGCCTCGGCCAAAGCGGACTTCCAGAAGCTCGCCAGTCGCTACCCGACCGCAGGCACACTCGGAGCCGGCTATGCGATGCTGGGAGAGAATTCGCTCAAGTCCTACAGCGCCATGGCAGCGAACTTCGGTGCGCCGATGAAGGGCGACTACTCGCAGGCCGTTGCGCTTGGCAGGTTCCTGGCTCACGACGGCGATGCGGATGGCGATGGTGTGTCAAACCGCGCAGAATATCTCGCCTTCATCGGCAAGGGGCGCGCCGCCTACATCAATGCTGCGCTTGGACCGGATGTTCAGCCTGCGCCGGACCAGCAGGTTCAGACACCGCCAGTGACGCCAGGTCGCAAGGTCGTTGGGGTGGTGCTTTATCCCGGATTCGAAGTGCTTGATGTCTTCGGTCCCGTGGAGATGTGGGCGTATGTGCCGGACTTCCAGGTCGTCATGATCTCGCAGACAGGCGGTGCGGTGCGCTCCGCGCAGGGCGTCTCGACTCTTTCGGACTATTCCTTCGCCAACGCCCCGCAGCTCGACATCATGATGGTGCCCGGTGGTGAGGGCACTTTCACCGAACTCAACAACAAGGTCTTCCTCGATTTCATCAAGAAGCAAGATCAGGCAACACAGCTGACCACGTCCGTCTGCACGGGCTCGGCGCTGCTCGCCAAGGCCGGCTTGCTCACAGGCAGAAAGGCAACGTCGAACAAGAATTTCTTCTCGCTCGCCGTTCAGCAGGACCCGTCGGTCGACTGGCAGGGCAAGGCGCGCTGGGTCGAGGACGGTAAGTACATCACGTCATCCGGCGTCTCTGCCGGCACAGACATGGCGCTTGGCCTCGTCGCCAGGCTCTACGGCGCAGAGCGCGCTGGCCTGCTCGCGCACAGTCTTGAATACGAATGGAACAGCGACCCGACCAACGATCCGTTCGCCATCCCTTACACCGCGGCAGCGCGCCCATGACCTGACGCGATAAGGTTTGCTGATCCGGCACGCCCTTTCGGACAGCAGGGCGACAGCCCGGGCAGATCGAAGGCACTGGGACCCGATTCACCCCCACCGGCCTTCAGGCGCCACGCGCGCCCCTGCCCGGGTTGCTTGTCG
>JALHLR010000040.1 GCA_022844475.1 Hyphomonadaceae bacterium
CCGCGAACGCCTGTATCTGCGCGATGCCCCCGCCGCGATGGCGGTCATACGACAGCCAGCGCGATACAGCCTCCTGGTCCTCTTCGTAGAACCAGCGATAGTGGAACATGAGTTTCGTCGCCCACTCATCACCCATGTCTTCCAGCAGGCAGGCAAGAAACCTGTCGCCTGGGTCCTCCGGGACGATGCCGCGCTCGGCATGCCGCTGCTCCAGTTCGAAAATCATCGGCGTCGAGTCATTGCGCCATTCCCCGCCCGGATACTGGATCACGGGGATCACAGGCGCCTTCACATTCGCGAATACGGACTCCATGTTCGCCCCGATCGGCTCCCAGACATGGGGAAGGCGACGATACCGCATGATCGCCCGCATCTTCATCGAGTAGGGCGAGCCCAGGCCGCCGATGATCCGATAGTGTCCCGCCACCGGCGTCTCCCTGTGCTTCGGTTGTCCGCACGAATCCACCAGCAGGACAGCGCGCCCCGATACGAACCTTCCGGCTGCCCGCGTCAAGTCGGCACGACGCGCCCGCCGGTTGTGTCCCCCGCGCCCGCCGCTATGTTGCCCGCGCTTCCAGAGGATTCCCGCATGACCAAGCTTCGCCGCGCCGCCATCGTCAGCCCGCTCCGCACGGCGGTGGGAAAATTCCAGGGCGCGCTCGCCCCGATGCAGGCGGGCGATCTCGGCGCGGTAATCCTCAAGGCTCTGGTCGAACGCACGAAGATCGATCCTGCGCGGATCGACGATGTCGTGTTCGCGCAGGGTTACCCGTCCGGTGAGGCGCCCTGCGTGGCCCGCTGGTCCGCGCTCGCCGCCGATCTCCCCATCTCCGTCCCCGGCTACCAGCTCGACCGCCGCTGCGGCTCCGGGCTGCAGTCCATCATCGACGCCGCCATGTTCGTACAGACGGGCGCAGCCGACGTCGTCGTTGCCGGCGGCGTCGAAAGCATGACCAATGTCGAATACTATTCGACAGACATGCGCTCCGGCGCCCGCGCCGGTTCCGTCACCATGCACGACCGCCTGCAGCGCGGCCGCGTCATGTCCCAGCCGATCTCCCGCTTCGGCGTCATCACCGGCATGATCGAGACCGCCGAGAACCTCGCCAAGGATTACCAGATCGGTCGCGAGGAATGCGACGCGTACGCCGCCCGCAGCCAGCAGCGTGCCGCCGCCGCCTGGAAGGCCGGCAAGTTCGACAACGAGCTTGTCCCTGTCGCCGTCCCGCAGAAGAAGGGTGACCCCGTCATCTTCAAGATGGACGAAGGCGTCCGCGGCGACGCCACCGCAGCCTCTCTCGGGGCTCTGAAGCCGATCGAGAAGGGCGGGGTGGTCACGGCAGGCAACGCCTCGCAGCAGAACGACGCGGCCGCCGCCTGTCTCGTGGTCGCAGAAGACAAGCTGGAAGAGCTCGGACTTGAGCCGATGGGCTGGTTCGTCGGCTGGGCCGCAGCCGGCGTCGAGCCGTCGCGCATGGGCATCGGTCCCGTCCCGGCCGTCGAGCGCCTGTTCGCCCGCACCGGCCTCAGGTGGAAAGACATTGACCTGGTCGAGCTCAACGAAGCCTTCGCGCCGCAAGTTCTGGCGGTTCTGAAAGGCTGGGGCTGGAACGACGCGGACAAGCTCAACGTCAACGGCTCCGGCATCTCCCTCGGCCATCCCATCGGCGCCACCGGCGGCCGCATCCTCGCCAACCTGATGAACGAACTCCAACGCCGCGAAGCCCGTTACGGCCTCGAGACAATGTGCATCGGCGGTGGCCAGGGCATCGCCGCCATCTTCGAACGGGCGGCCTGATCCCGGTCCACAGGGTGCAGACCTGGGGAAACGGACCGCCCACACCCACGGAGCCATTTTCGGTCTCGTGCCGAGAACCTCTCCTGGCGCATATCAGGGACTCGCAGTCGATACCCACGAGGCAATCAACCCCGGCCACACGCCGCAGGGATAGCCGACGCGCGACCTACTTTTCCGGATACGACGCCGTGTTGGCGCGGTCGCCAGACCAGATTGCTTCGCCATCGAGCGGATAGGACGCCACCACCTGCGCCTCGAGGTTTACATGCTTCTGGCCCTTCACCTCGAACAGCGCCTCGAAGTCGCCTTCGGAAGGTGTCTTGCGCTCGACACGCGCCAGACGATCCAGCTGCGTCACGGCTTCAGCTACGCCCATCACGGCTGTGTCGCGTGAACCGGAAAGAATGGCGATGCGATTGCCGGTCGGCCCCTCGAAGGACGAGAAGAAACCGTAGTCGCGATACATCTGATCGCCCGGCGCTGCGAGAAACGCCTCACTGTTATAGGTCTTGCCAGACTTCCGGTCGACGATCTGGTCATAGCTCGCGCCCAGCGCAAACCGCGATGACGAGAACACCGGATCGCGCAACGGCCCGAGCCCGCTCAGCAGGCCGACGTAGATGATATCATTCGTCTTCATCCGGTCCGGCGTCAGCTCCGACGCCAGCGTCACCTGAACATCCCGCCCCTCGCGCAACAGAGGCGCAAGGTCAGCCAGAGCAAACGCCGCTGAAGCAGGCAGGTATTGCATGGCGACGTCGGAGTAGGTCTCGATGCTGTCGGGATCACCACGCTGAGCGGAGACGAGGTCTTCCTTGTTGTTGATCGCGAAGTCGCGGATCAGGCGCTTCAGCACCACGCGATCCTCGTACTCGCCGAACATGTAGTAGTCCCCGACCACGATCAGCAGCGGACGGTTGCTGGCCGCGATCTCGCTCCAGATACCCGTATCGGCAAGCCGCTGCTCGGCGGCTGCCGGCCGCCCCGCCAGCATGCTCCACGCCACGATGTTCCCGCCGATTGCCAGAACAGCCACACAGGCGGCGATCACCCCCCAGCTCATCTTGCGCCGGGCAGGGACCGCAACCATCTCGTCTGCAGCCGGCGTCTCGGCGTCAGTTGGATCGGCGGCGTAAGGATTGACGCCGACGATGCGATAATCACCCTTCGGAATGTCGAGCCGCACGCCCGCCGGCGTCCCGTTGCGCATGTAGAATTCGTCCAGCCGCTTTCGCAGCCGGTGGATGTATACCCGCGCCACCGGATCATCGCGCATCGCCTCGACATCGCTTTTCCCGAACACGGCAAGGGCAATT
Organism: Hyphomonadaceae bacterium; assembly: GCA_022844475.1. Taxonomy (GTDB): domain Bacteria; phylum Pseudomonadota; class Alphaproteobacteria; order Caulobacterales; family Hyphomonadaceae; genus UBA7672. The sequence continues at coordinate 3,115 of JALHLR010000040.1, forward strand.
TCCGCCTCTTTGGGCGGGCGTCCTTCGGCCGAGCGCAGCGCGAGAAAGTCGAACAGTTCGAGCAGCCGTCCCGACTGGCCGAGCACGCCTGCCTCACGCACGCGTGCGATCTCCGCAGTGGTGGCGGGATCGAGCAGCGAGTTCGGTTCGGTGGGCGTAACGCTCATGTAACGTCCGGAAATCCAGCAATTCTTGTACCGCGCGGGAAGGGCCCGAGTCTCTGCCTGGGGACTTCACGTTGTCGGTACGGCTGCCATTCGCGGCGGCTGCGGCAGCCTTCACACAGCCCGGTCCGACGCGTCAATCCGGGTGGGGCGCCGCAACGACTGCTGCCCGGACCAAGGCAAATTCTTGCACAGGTTGAACGCCTTCCCGCCTCAGCCAGTCGCCGTGATCTTCTTGTCCAGGCGCCGCCTCATCTCCGCGCAGACCTCGTCGAATGCTCGGGCAGGCCCTTCAGCTGCGCAATCGCCTGGTGAAGCTTCGCCTCTCTGCCAGCCTGTTTGCAACGTTCGGATGATTGTCGCCCGTATCGGTCAGCGGCGAGGTATGGAGGGGCTTCACCCTGGTCGACGCGCTGCCGGGGGCCTAGTCATTCTCCGGCAGCGGCGGGGGATACTTCGCCCTGTCCTTGCCCAGTTGCCGGGCGATCAGATCCTCACGCATCGTCTGCAGCGTCCACGACACGTTGTCGCCGACGCGTGGGCTCGGATAGGTGAACGTGTTGATCGCGAGCGCCCGCGTCGCCATCGCCACGGTGCCTGTGAGGCCGTGCAACTCGCGTGTTGCCTTCAGCCCCGCCTCGCGCGCGATGCGGCTGACCATGCGCACATAGTCCTCCGAGATCGCGCTCATCATCGGCGTCACCGCATCGCGGATTTCCGGGTCGCTGCGGGAGCCGATCCTGATCTCGTTCAGCGCCATCCCTTCCGGCATGCGTTGCGTCACGAGCGAGAGGTCCATGATCAGCCGGTAGCGGTCGAGCCCGGGCGGCGACTTGGCGACCTCAACGGCGCGGTACTGGTTCAGCGTCTCGTACGCATGCTCAACCGTTGCAATGACCAGGGCCTGTCGCGTCGAGAAGTGGTGCATCATCGCGCCACGGCTGACGCCCGCCAGGTCGGCCACACGGATATTGGTCACGGCGCCATAGCCCGAGGCGTCAAGGCACTGGACGGTCGCCTCGAGAATCTGCTTCCGGGTCGCGGCCGAGCGTTCGGCATTCTTGCGCCGGTCGCGCCGGCTCTGCGCATCGCCTCCTTTGTCATTCATGGTGCGGGCGGTATCCGCCATGTGTGCTTTCTGAGCGCTTCGGACTTTCCCCTGACCATCATCGACAACATGGAGCCCGAGGGCAACCGCGCTATATGATTTGCACGAGCAGAATGGCGGGCTAAAGCTGCGGCAAAGCCATCAGGGAGTTAACATGGGTGCGATTGAGCAGGTCGATCCGGCTGAGGCCGGACTGAATGCCGAGCGGCTCAAGCGCATTCCGGCCTATTTCGATACCTATATCGAGAAGCGGAAGCTGCCCTGCGTCGCTGCCCTGGTGGCGCGCGGCGGACAGGTGGCCCACCTGTCCTTTCAGGGGACCACCGAGATGGGTAGCGGCCGGCCAATCGACGCCGACACGATCTACCGCATCTACTCGATGACCAAGCCGGTCACATCGGTCGCGGCAATGATGCTCTTCGAGGAAGGCGCCCTGCGCCTCGATCACGAGGTCTATCGCTACATCCCGGAATTCAAGGACGTCCAGGTGATGGGGGAGGATGGCCAGCTGCACAGGCCGGCGCGGGCAATGACCGTCCGCGACCTGTTCCTGCATACCTCGGGGCTCACCTATTCCTTCATCGTCCAGACACCGGTCGATGCGCTCTATCGCCAGAGGAAGCTTGAGTACTCGACCTGGAAAGGAGACCTCAAATCCTTCTGCGAAGCGCTCGCGCAGGCGCCGCTTGTCTTCTCGCCGGGCGACAGGTGGAACTACTCCAATTCCACCGACGTGCTTGGGCGCGTCGTCGAGGTGGCATCGGGCATGAGCCTTGACCGCTTCTTCCAGACCCGGATCTTCGGCCCGCTCGGCATGAAGGACACCGGCTTCCACGTGCCGGCGGAAAGCATTGATCGCCTGATGGCCTGCTACGCCCGCAACCCGGACACCGGCGTGATCTCTCTGGCCGACGCGGCAGGCGCCGCGAGCCGCTACGCCGCGGCGCCGAACGTCTTCTCCGGCGGCGGCGGACTCGCCTCGACCATCGGCGACTATTTCCGCTTCTGCCTGATGCTGGCGAGCGGTGGCGAACTTGATGGCGTGCGCATCCTCTCGCCCAAGACGCTGGAGTTCATGACCATGAACCACTTGCCGGGCAACAAGACGCTCAAGGACATGGGCGACAGGACATTCTCCGAATCCCGCATGGACGGTTCCGGCTTCGGCCTCGGCTGGGCCGTCACGACGGATGTCGTCGCCACCACGCAACCCGGCTCGGTCGGTACGTATTCATGGGGCGGCATGGCCTCCACCTTCTTCTGGATCGATCCTGTCGAGGACATCATCGCCATCCAGATGACCCAGCTGATGCCATCTGGCGCCTACCCCATCCGCCCCCAGCTGCAGCAGCTGGTCTATGCGGCGATCGACGACTAGGGGTCAGGTCACAGCCGCCCGCGCGTGAAAATCCGGCCGATCCCACGCCCGCGTTGCGAGCACGTCGGCCAATGCGTCCATGGCGTCCCACACATCGACATGACGCACATACAGCGGCGCAACGCCGAACCGGATCGCGTCGGGTGCGCGAAAGTCCGGAATGATCCCCCGCGCGATCAATGCCTGCACCACGGCATAGCCATGCTCATGCCGCACGCTCACATGCCCGCCACGCCTGGCCGCCTCTCCCGGTGAAATCGTCTTGAGGCCCATCGCCTCCGTGCGCGCAATCACCAGATCGCCCAGCGTGCGCGCCTTCGCCGATGTCTGAGCAAGATCGACGCTGTCGAAGGCATCGAGAGCGGCATCAAGCGCCGACAGCGACAGGACGGGCGGGGTGCCGGTCGCAAACCGCGCTGCGCCATCCTTCGCCTCATAGGATGCGCCAAAGTCGAACTGATCCTTCTGCCCGAACCAGCCAAGGATCGGCGATTGCAGCTGCTGTGCAATATCCGCCCGCGCGTAGACGAATGCCGGCGCACCCGGCCCGCCGTTGAGAAACTTGTAGGTGCAGCCCGCTGCCAGCTTCGCCTCGCGCTGGCCAAGCCGCAGGTCCAGCACGCCCGTGGCGTGGCTCAGGTCCCACACGATCAGGTTGCCCGACTGGTGCGCTACCTGCTCCCACGCGTCGATGTCGGCCGCCTCGCCCGTCCGATAGTTCACCGCGCTTCGGATGATCACGCCGCGATAGGCGCCAAACGCCGCCAGGGCGTCCTCCGGCTCAAGGCGCTTCAGCTCGCCCAATCCCGCATCAGCGATGCCAGCAGCGATGCTCTGATCAGTCGGAAACTCGTCGCTCTGGACCATCACCGTGCGCGAACCGAGCACGCGCAGCCCTGCAACTGCCAGCTTGAAAAGGTTTACTGAAACGCTGTCCGTTACGGTGACTTCACCAGGCGCGACGCCGACCAGCCTTGCCAGCTTGGCGCCTGCCCGCGCGGGCAGGTCGAACCAGCCGGCATCATTCCACGACCGGATCAGGCCGCGCCGCCATTCCTCGCCAGCCGTGCGCGCAAGACGCTCCAGCGCACTATGTGTCGCTGGCCCCAGCGAATGGCCGTCCAGATAGATCACGCCATCGGGCAGGGCGAACCTTGCGCGCATCCCGGCGAGCGGATCGGTTCTGTCGAGCGCTTCGCAGTCCTGCCGCGTCCGGGGCGCCTGAACATGTTTCTGGATCATGCCGTATCTGCGATGACAGGGCGCCAGCTTGCAATGCCCGTAATCCCTTGCGAGGGAAGGGCATGCGCACTCTCGCTCTCGTCGTTGTTGTCGCCGCCACCGCCTGCTCGGGCCCTGCGCCTGCGCCCGGCACGCGAGAAGCCGAGCAACCACGCTATTCGGCCCCCGCCCAGCTGATGACGTGGAGCGATCTCCTGTCGCGGCCCAAGGTTTCTCCCACTCACAGCATCCAGTGGAGCGAGGGTGCCACAGACATTGCGGACCTCTGGCTCCCGGATGGGGCGGGCCCACACCCCGTCGTTGTGATGGTCCACGGCGGCTGCTGGCAGAAGTCGATCGCGGATCGCACGCTGATGAACTGGGCCGCGGACGATCTACGCAAGCGTGGCATGGCCGTATGGAACATCGAGTATCGCGGTGTCGACGAAGCCGGCGGCGGCTACCCCGGCACCTTTACCGATGTCGCCCGCGCCGCAGACGCGCTTCGAGATCAAGCCGCCACGTACAACCTCGACCTCAATCGCGTCGCCGCATTCGGACACTCGGCCGGCGGCCATCTCGCGCTCTGGCTTGCCGGTCGCAACCGCTTGCCCGCATCCAGCCCTGCGCGCATCGACAATCCGCTCCCGCTCGTCGGCGTTCTGAATTCAGGCGGGCTCGCCGACCTGGCCGGTTCGGTCCGCGTAACTGACCGGAGCTGTCTGGCGGACATCTACGACGATCTGGTTGGCAAGATCGGTCCCGGGCGCGCCAACGTCCTGTCCGACACCTCGCCTGCCGAACTCCTGCCCCTGCGCGTCCCGCAGGTCAGTGTGAACGGGCATCGCGACCGCATTGCGCCGCCAGTGCTCGGCGAAAACTGGGCGCGGAAGGCGAAGGCTGCGGGTGACGACTCCACGGTCGAGGTCGTCCTCGATACCGGTCATGTCGAACTGGTGGCCCCAGGTTCAAAGGCATGGGAGATCGAGGCTGCGGCGCTCGCACGCATGCTGGGCATGAAGAAAGTCGGTGGCTGACCTGGTTCTTGCGACGATTGGAAGCGTCGCCGCCAGACGCGGAGTTTATGCGTTCGTTTAACTCGCGCTGGAGATCCGCCACCCGTCCCGGAGCATCGAGATTGTGGGTCACCATCCGCTGGCTGCGGAAAGGTGATGTCCCGCGGTCACGAATGGCCTTCAGGACACGGTTGATGCGCACTGCTGACAGGCCGGAATAATCGCCCAGCTGGTTCGGGGTCATCGGCAAGTGGAATTCCCGTGCATCACGGGCGATCGTACCCGACCCGACCAACCGCCCATGCAGTTCGGCAATCAGCATCGCCAGTCTTTCCTCTGCGTTGCCGGGGGTGGAGGCTGACGATCTAGCTGTGCTGGCGGCGCTCCCTCTCGACGATCTGCTCGACGACCATGTCGGACAACGCGGCGATCGGGTCGGGATGCCGATTTGCGAACATGCTCCTCACCGCGAAGAGATCGACCGGCAGCAAATTGAGAATGTATTGATTGCGTCGGGGCTCTTCTCCAGGAGCGTACGAAGCACCATCGTGTCGTCTGTCATCGTTCAGGTTGCTGGTGTCGCAACCCAACCCTGGCGGCGATTCCCGATGACAACCCAGGGCAAGGGCCGGCGCGCGCTGACTCTTGCGGTCCGCGCGCCGCCCCTCGCTAGACTCCTGCACCACGTCCTGGGACACGACCCAGGAAAATGCTCTCACGCATATTCCATGCGAGGAAGAAGCTTCACTGCTTGTCGGTTCCAGTCGTTGAGGCAAGTTGAGGCGATTCAGGAGATCGCCTCAGGTTCGTCCGCCCGTCATGCGGACGATCACCTCGACCGAGCGGACCTTGGCGCCAGCCGGTATAGCGGGAAGGCCTTCCACCCGGATGGAGTCGCCGGGGATGTCATGCAGCACGCCGTTCTCTTCAAAGAAGAGATGATGGTGGTCAGAAACGTTGGTGTCGAAATAGGTCCGGTCAGTATCCAGCGTGATGCGCTTCATCAGGCCTGCCGACACGAACTGGTTGAGTGTATTGTACACCGTTGCCAGCGACACCCGCACGCCTGCCTTGCGCGCCATCGCTGCAACGTCGTCGGCAGTAACGTGCCGGTCCGGGCCGTCGAACAACAGGGCGCCGATCGCGATCCGCTTGGGGGTCGCGCGCAGGCCGGCAGATTGCAGTCGTGTCTCTGTCTTCATTGCCGCTCTAGAATGGTTCTAGTCTGCCGCCTTTGCAAGTACCTTGGCGTCACAGGCGAAATCCCGCAAATCCGGTCCCTTCGGCGCGAGTCCCATCAAGCCAGCGTGACCGCCGGTAGCCGCCCTTGCGCCGCCCGCCGTGCCGCCCGATAGCAGGCCAGAAACTACCGGGGAGTGTATGCGCGTGACCACGACATCGACCGGCCCGCTCGCGGGCGTCAAGATCCTGGACCTCTCAACGGTCGTGCTCGGCCCCTACGCCACGCAGCTTATGGGCGACATGGGCGCCGACGTCATCAAGGTCGAGAACGGCGCGGGCGACATCATGCGCCACGCCGGGCCGTCACCCGCCCCCGGGATGGGCGCGATCTACATGGGCTGCAATCGAAACAAGCGGGCCATCCTGCTCGATCTCAAGAATCCGGAGGGCCTCGAGGCGTTGCGCCGCCTCGTGAAGCAGTCCGACGTGTTCTTCACCAATGTCCGCATGGATGGGCTGAAGCGGCTCGGCCTTGGCTATGAAGACCTCAAGGCCCTGAAACATGACATCATCTACGTCCACTGCGCAGGCTACGGCGCAGATGGTCCGTATGCCGGCAAACCCGCCTATGACGATCTCATCCAGGCGGGCTCCGGCATCGCTGATCTCTTCCACGTCCGCGATGGTGGGCCGCCGCGCTACATGCCCGCCCTGATGGCCGACAAGGTCTCCGGCCTGCACGCGACCTACGCCACGATCGCGGGCCTCTACGCCAAGGCCACCACGGGCGAGGGGCAGTTCATCGAAGCGCCGATGCTGGAGTCCTTTACCGCGTTCAATCTCGTCGAGAATCTCTACGGCCACACCTTCAAGCCGCCCTTGGCGCAGATGGCCTACACGCGCTCATCCAGCATAAACCGGATGCCGTACCCGACCAGGGACGGCTATATCGGGATCATGCCCTATAGCGACAAGCAGTGGGTAACCTTCTTCGAACTCGGCGGCCGCCCCGAAGTGATGACCGAAGACCCGCGCTTCTCGACCTACAACGCCCGCACGGCCAACATCGGCGCGCTCTACCAGCTCGTTGGTGAAGTCGCCGCCACCAAGACGACAGATGAATGGCTCGACCTTCTCGGCAAGGCCGACATTCCCTGTGCGCGCTGCGCCACGCTGCAGGAAGTGCTCGAAGACCCGCACCTTCGCGAGACCGGCTTCATCCACGAGCGCGACCACCCGGCGGGCTTTCCCTATCTCGCCATGCAGCACCCGGTGAAATTCACCGGCACCCCTGCCGACATCCGCATTGAGCCGCCCTTGCTCGGCGAGCACACGGTTGAAGTGCTGCTCGAACTGGGCTTCTCGCCAGCCGACGCTGCGCGGATGGCGAAGGAAGCTGAGAAGGCGTAGAGCCTACCTCAACGCATCCACCACCGCGTTTACCAGCGCATCCTTGCGCCGTTCGAACACGGGCAGGCCGCGATAGGGGATCAACATCGGGTGCGTCTTCTTCTTCGCGTCCTTCGTCCTTCCGAACTTCCAGCCGTCTGCCGTCTTCTGCGCCATCCACTGATCGTGCTGGGCCGATGCGTTCGCATTCGGATTGTTGATGCGCCAGGTCACCGAGGCGACAGACGACTCCTTCATCCATTTCGGCGCGCGGGACCAGGGCGGGGCGGGCGCCTGCCCATTCGCCTTCTGCCAGGCGCGCATCGCCTCGTGCGTCACCTGAGCGATCCTTTGGATCGCTTCCGCATCGGGTTTCGAAGCGCTGTTCTTGATTGTCTGCCTCCCGTTCCTGGCCATCTCTGCTGCCGCGAAGGATCTCCCTGCTAGCACGTGAATTCTTCACACTGTAGCCTTTGCGGGGACCGCGATTTGCCCCTAACGTCCTGATGCCCTCCCTCGGGAGGCAAGGGGATATCGTTCATGGTCGTCGCCCATGCCGAGGTGAGTGCGCGTCCCGTCGGCGGCCGCGGTCAGGCCTTCCTGAGCGTGTGGTGGGCCTTCGCAATCCTTTCCGGAATGGCAGCGCTTGCGCTCGCCGGAACAGGCTGGTTCATCGAGCTCGGGACCCCGAAAGACGCGCCTGACGTGATCGACATCGTCGTCCGTACCGTGAAGGTCCTGTTGCTGTCCGACATCTACTACGACCCGGTACAGAAGTCGGAAGCAGCCCCCCTCCTCGAGTATGCCCGCGCCCTTGGCGTGCTCGCTTCTCTCCTCGTCGGTCTGCGCCTGCTGGCGCTGGCGATAGGCTCGCGCCTGTCTGACTTCATGTACGCGCTGTTCATTGGCCGCCACCATGTCGTGATCGGCGACGGGCCCGCTGCGCAGGAGTACGCTGCCGCACACAATGCGATGTTCAAGGGCCGTGCGATCCATCTCGCCTCCGCGCGCATGTCCACCAGCCACCGCCTGGCGACATGGCAGCGCCGGGGTCAGCTCAAGGCGCAGCTGCGCCACGCGAGGGCCAGGTCTGCCCGTCGCATCATCGTCGACGAGGGCGATGACGCCGACACATGGCAGACGGCTCACCTGACCGCCCGCGCCTGTCCCAGGGCAGACGTGCTCGCTCACATCGCCGATCCATGGATCCGCGACCGCCTCAGCCGCGACCGCGCGATCGACCAGCGCGCCACGCCGCGTCTGATGCCATTCTCCTATGCTGGCGGCGCTGCGAGACAGGTCATGCTGGCCCATCCGCCCTACCTGCTGGCGCAGGCGATCAGCGCGAGTGTCCAGCATATTCTCGTCGTCGGGTTCGGACAGGTCGGGGAGGCCATCGCCCGCGAGTTCATCGTCACCTGCGTCACGCCGGGCGACCACAAGCTGATGGTGACCGTTGTTGATCCTGCCGCGGCTGCCACAATTGAGCCGGACTTCCGTGGCCGCCACGAGGAACTCGTCAAGCACGTCGACTTCGAATTCATCGCCGGCGACCTGCGCCTCGCGGACACGCGCGCTGACGGCCTCATTGATCGGCTGAAGAAGCGCGCGGCAAAGGCGCCGATCTGCGCTGTCTATGTCGCGATCGATCTCGAGCACCAGCCACTCGGCCTGGCCTTCGCCATCCGCGCCATGGCGCTGCGCCACGACCTCTTCCTCGCGCCCATCTTCGTCTGCGCCCAGCATGGCGCCGGCCTGCCGAGCGTGCGCCACGGCGTCGGACTCGTTGGCGGCCCCGCCGATGTCCAGGATGAACGCGAGAAGCAGGCGCTCGCCGAGGGAAAGCTCTGCAACCTGCGTGTCCTCTCTTTCGGCTCCTGGGCCGCAGCATTCGATGGCGCAGGCATGCTTGAGCAACCCTATGACGCGCAGGCGCGCCGCTATCACGAGGAATACGCCCGCCAGTACGCCAGCCACGAACGGCGCAGCGCGGGCGCCGTCACCGGGACTCCCAGATCCTGGGACGAACTTCCCGACCAGCTCCGCGTCTCGAACCGCCGCGCCGCGGCGCACATGCGAACGAAGGCGTTCGTGATGAACTACGACCTGGGCCGCTGGCTCGCTGCCGACGCCGGCTATCGCGAATGCCACGAATTGCCACCGGCCGCCGGAGCGTTTCCGACACCGGAGGAGCCGGACATGGCGATGGCGAAGCTGGAGCATCAGCGCTGGATGCTGGACCGGTTCCTTGATGGCTGGAGACCCGGCGGCCGCAGTGACTACTACCGCACGCGCAAGACACTGATCCCCTTCGAACAGCTGTCGCCGGAAGAGGTCGCAAAGGACAATGCGGTGGTGGAAACAACGCGCACGCTGATGAAAGAGGCAGCGGCGAAAAAGCGGAAGTCCAGAACCTGACCGGTGTCAGGACGGATCAGCCGGCTGGCGTCTCGGGATGATGATCAGGCGACGCGGCGGATGAAGAAGTTCTTCGGCTTGGGGGTTTCGGAGGCTTCGGAGATTTCGTGGAAGGTGGTGCGGACGTCCAGACCAAACGTGTCCAGCGCGTTCATGGCAGCCTCGAGATCGGCCATGGCGATGCGCCAGACGGGAACGCCGTCGATCCGGTCGTCGGCATCTTCGCCTATCAAGGCGCAGTAGCGTCGTGCAAGCTGCTCATAGCTAGTCATGGGGTCCATCCCTGATGGTTCCTCGAAACCATGGAGCAAGGCTCAAGCCAACAAGCTGAGTTTTTCGTTAATCCCCGGTTCATGGCGCAAAAATGGGCCTTCCTGATGATTGCCGCGGCGCGGAAATCGCGGTTGTGTGGGCTGAGGCGGTTTCGCGTGGCACGGGAAGCGTAGGTGTCATGACAGGGGAAACCCAGGATGAGACAGCGGGGCCGCCCGCTGGCGCCCGGTTCCAGCGCCGTCGCGCGGACATCATCGCGGCCGCAATCCCCATCCTGAACGGCCAGGGCTTCGACGGCATGCACCTCACGGCCGTTGCCGAACGGATCGGCCTGCGGGCGACCGGCGTCACCTACTACTTCGCTCGCAAGGAAGAACTGGCGGTTGCCTGCCTCGAGGCGGGGTTCAACACAGTCCACGCCATGCTCGACGCGGCGGAGGGGGAACCCGACGCGGCCTCCCGTATCGCTGCGCTGATCAGTCTGCATATCGCCCGCGACGCGGACGTGAGGCGGGGGCAGGCTACGCCGATAGCTTCTTTCGCCGCCATCCGGGCCCTTGAAGGTGCTCCCCGTGCGCGCGTGGATGAGGGCTACACGCGCATATTTCGCCGCGTCCGTGGCCTGCTGGGCGGGCCGGAACTTGCCTGTCTCGATGCAGCGGACCGCACCATCCGCGCCATCGTTCTGATCGAACAGCTGGCCTGGTCCAGCTCGTGGCTCGACGGATACGATCTCGATCTTTTCCCGCGCCTCGCCGCGCGGATGACGGACATCACGATCAACGGCATGGTCCGCGCCGGCGATGTCGCTGGATTGCATGTGATCGAGCTCGGCACAGACGCGACCGACATGTCGAAGGAAGCTTTCCTCGTCGCCGCCACGCGCCAGATCAATGCGCACGGGTATCGCGGCGCGTCGGTGGACCGCATCTCGGCGAGCCTGAACCGCACCAAGGGGGCCTTCTATCATCACAACGAGGCAAAGGATGATCTTGTTGCCGCCTGCTTCCGCCGCTCGTTCAGCGTAGCCAGCGAGGCGCAGCGCCAGGCGCGAGCGCTGCCGGGCATGGAACGCGACCGGCTCATGTCAGCCGTGGCAGGCCTTGTTCGCTTCCAGCTCGGCGGCGAGGGGCCGCTCCTGCGCGCCTCGGTTCTCTCGTCGATGCCGCTTGCCTATCAGGTCGAGATCATGTCGCAGTCCGACCGCGTCAGCCGCCAGTTCGCCGCCATGATCGCCGACGCGATCGCCGACGGTTCGATCCGGCCGGTAGACCCCGCCATCGCCGGCGCGCTCCTTCACGCCGCGGTCAACGTCGCATCCGACGTGCGTGGCCTCGACATAGCAGCTGATCCGGACATCGTGAATCGCATCGTGCGTGCAATGGTCTGCGGTCTCCCGTCAGCCTGAAGCGCTACTCGGAATCTCCAACGATTCCTGTCACGCGCCCCTCGCGGTCGTCCATGCGCGCGCCGGCGAGAATGCCGGGCAGGGCGTGGTTCCCCTCATGGCAGGCGTATTCGTACATCGGCTCCCTGCTGGCGGTGAGCGTCATCTCTCCGCGCCACGGCCGCGAGAAGGCGTCGCGGTCCTCCACCACGAACTCATAGTGGATCGCCTCCGGACCCGCGCGCGAGAAGCGCTCTGTCACCACGGGGTTCTCGCCGACATAGTAGCTGTCGCCCATGTTCGGCCGTACGCGGATGTCGTGGTGGAAATTGCGCGTCTGCACCACCAGGGTGTCGCCCTCCCACCAGCCCACAGAATTGCCGAGCCAGGTGTCGAACCCCTTCGCATCCCGCTTCTCACCCAGGGGAATGATGCGCGCGTCGTGGATCATCTCGACCGTGATCGCCACATGCGTTGGCGTCTGCACGATCTGGTAGTGATTGTTGTACAGCACATTGATCATCGGTGGCCCCGCGGTCGAGCCGAAGCCGACAATGCAACGCTCGCCCTGCGGCCTGATCTCCGGCCCGTCCCACGTGCCGCGCACCTTGGCCAGCCGGTCATCGAGATGCTTCTTCGCTGCCGGTGTGTACGGAATGCGCCCGTCGGGCGGATCGACGATCCACGACGAACGCGTCTCCCCCTTCACCACGCCATACTGCGTGCCGGGGTCGATCCAGAACGCGTTATAGCCAGCGTTCGCATTGCCATCGGTCGGCGCGCCCTCATTGGGATTGGATGGCGCGTTCGACGCCGCCATCATCCGCGCCCGCGCCTGTTCCATCTGCTGCGCGCGATCGGCCGGGATTGTCTGTGTCTTGAACTGCGCTGGACGTTCAAGCGTGGTCAGGCTCGCATTGCTCCACGTGCCCTGCAGATCCGGCTTGCCATCCGGCGTCCGTGGCGGCTGCCAGGCCTCCTGTGCCATCGCTTGCCCGCCTGCCAGCGCCAGCATCGCAATACCCAGAAGCAACTTCTTCATGACCGCTCCTCCAGCGCCGTCCGCCGCATTCAGCGTGACGCCACATTCGCGCGCGAGACGTCGCCCGGGTCAATCGCCGCCGACAGGCCTCGACGCGACGTCAGCCGCTGAATTGACCAGGAGGCGCAAACGAAAAGCGCCGGTCCCGCGAGGGACCGGCGCAGTCTTGGAATCACCAACCAGTGCGCGCCGAAGCGCGCCCAGGTCCTAGTAGTTGACCAGCAGGTCGACGCCGAACATGCGCGGCGGCGTGAACGCGAACGTCTGGTAACGGCCGAGGTCTTCATTGCGGAAGCCGTTGGCCGAGATGCTCGTGGTCTGTTCTTCGTCGGTCAGGTTGCGGACCCAGAAGGTCAGCCCCAGCACTTCGTCCGACGACTTCCAGTTCAGGCGCGCATCCAGGTTGTCGTAGGCAGGCGAGAGTTCTTTGTCGTTGTTGAAGAACGAGTCATAGAACTCATCACGCCACGAGTAGCTGATCGTCGGCAGGAAGTACGAACCGTCCTCCATGTCGAAGCGATAGGACGCGTTGACCGCAACCTTGTGCTCCGGCGACTGGGCGAGCGTGTTGCCCTCGACCGAACGGTTGCGTTGCGGATCCACCAGCTGGGTGCGCACCGTGTTGCACGATCCGGGCGCCGTGGTGGGGGCCAGCGGATTGCGGCAACGCGGGTCGCGGGACGAGTCTACGTAAACGTCCGACTCGCTGATTTCAGCACTCAGATAGGCGTAGGTGAACCCGATGTTCAGCGGATCGATCGGGTTCCAGTTGCCTTCCAGCTCGAAGCCCATCGTTTCGACTTCCGGCAGGTTCACGAACTCTGTCGAGGTTGTTTGCGCCAGCGTGGTCGGATTGATGTTGACGACCGTGAGCGGCGCCTGTGCGTCGGTGTAGAGGTAGTAGAACACGGCCGCGTTCGTGGTCAGGCCGAAGTCTGCCCATTCCTGCTTCCAGCCTGCTTCGTACGAGTCGACGAATTCGGAGTCCGTGTACGGATTGAGAGCAAAGCCGAGGTTGTTGAAGCCGCCGGCCTTGTAGCCGCGTGAGTACTTGCCGAAGAGGAGGGTATCGTCGAGCGGACGATATTCCACGCCCAGCGTTCCGGTCACCGCTTCCCACTCGTCCTTCAGCGTGCGAACGCCGTAGCCGCGGGAGTCGAGATCGGCATCGTAACGGACGACGTTCGGATCTGCGTCGAGCACACCAGCATACTGCGAGCCGGTGATATTCGTATAAAGTGCCGCGCCCTGGGCCGTGCAGAGGATGTAGCAGGCGAGGAAGGCTTCTTCCTTCGACTGTTTCATGTCCAGCGAGTAGCGCACGCCGAGCGTGAACTTCAGCTGGTCGTTCAGCTCATAGTCGGCCTGGCCGAAGACGCCGTAGGCGTTGAACAGGCTGGTGTTGGCGAAGTACTGCAGCCAGCGGTCCGGGTTCGCCGTGATGGACGCACCACGCGCCGGTTCTTGCGCTGTCGCGGCCCTCGGCGGCGTGAGGTAGGAGCCGGCCAGGGGCTCGTTCGGCAGTCGCTGGGTTTGGCCGGGCTGCTTCGAGTTTTCCTGGTAGGCGTAAGCGCCCACAATCCACTGCAGCGGTCCGTCCATGGTCGAGATCAGGTTGATCTCGTTCGAGAACAGCGCGCGGCTTTCTTTGTAGGTGTTGATAACATCCGGGAAGATCGTGCGCTGGGTGGTGGAGGTGATGCAGCCGCCGCCGCCAAGCGATGTCAGTGTCGACGTCGGGAAGCCGATCAGGGCGTTGGCTCCAAAGGGAGCGCACGGGCCGGCTGTCACTTGTCCAGCGATCGCGTTGTAGGTGATCGAGTCGATCGGCGTACCGTCTGGGTCGCTGTCCAGCTTGTAGTCGTAGAATGTGTATCCGCCGACATATTTGATGTCGAACCAGTCGGTTGCGTACACCGCCTCGAAGATGGCTTCATCGTACTGATCGAGCTTAGCGGTCGTGGCGTAGTTCGTGTTGTAGGCGTGCTCGCCATTCGTCGCGAACGGGTTGTCACGGCGCGTGCCGGTCTGCGTATAGCTGATCACCGACGGGTTCGAATAGGCGAAGGCCGGGTTCGGCGAAACGCTGCCAGCTGGCGGGAAGACCGAAAGGTAAGGCGCGGTCGAGAATGTCGCCGTGCGGCCGCCCGGGGGACCGGCTTTATCATAGCCGGAGTCAGCAACCTTCAGCCACCAGGAGAACCGATCGCCGATCTCGCCTTCGAGCTGACCTTCGTAATAGTAGTCGTCGATTTCCCAGCCTTCGGTCTCGTTCGTTCCGTAGTTGAAATCGACGCCATCGCGCTGTTCGCGCTGGGCGGCCACGCGATAGCGCAGCGAATCCGTGATCGGGCCAGACACTGCGCCGACGACGTTTGTATAGTTGAAGTTGCCCATGCCGATCTTGAGATCGATGGACAGGTCATCGGTCGGGCGCTTGGAGATGGTGTTGATCGCGCCGCCGATCGCGTTGCGGCCGTACAGCGTGCCTTGCGGTCCACGCAGGACTTCGACGCGCTGGATGAGGACCGGGTCCTTGCCGGCGAGGACGGCGAACGGGGTGTAGAGGCCGTCATTATAGTTGGCGACGCCCGGGTCTGCGCCGAAGCTGTTGCTGAGACGGCCGATGCCGCGGAGCGTGACGCGCTCGTTGCCGGGTGTGTAGGACAGGCCAGGCGTGACGTTGGTCAGGTCGGTCACGGTGATGATGCCGAGTTCCTGCTTGTTGTCGGCGCTGATTGCCGTAACGGCGACGGCGACGTCCTGAACCGTCTCTTCACGCTTGTTGGCGGTGATGACGATGACGTCGCGGCCTTCTTCGGCGTCGACGGGGGGTTGGGGCCCTTCTTGCGCGAAAGCGGGCATGGCCGCGCTCAAGGCAAGTAGGCTCACGAACGGAATACGATACTTAGGCGCCATTAGCGCGTCTCCCTGCTGGACTGGTGCTCCCGCGGCGTCCTGAGTGTTTTTTTCTTACGGACGACGACGCCGCCGCGTGTTGCTACACGTGACGGACGCGGTCTGAACCTGCGGTTTGCGTGGCGAGCCGTCAACCGCGATGTATCTGTTACAACGCGGTTTTCGCGGATTTCGACCAAAAAGTCACGCTGAATGCCGCACGTGCGAAGCGCAAGCCGCGCGAAAACCGTACCCGCAGGAGCCACAAATTCGAAACAACGGTATGGCGGCTAGCGCCGCAAAACCTTCGTTTGGTGAACAAATCCGAATTGTTGCCGCGCGCGTCAACTGCCGCGAGGTCGCGCGCGACTGGTTGGCGTAGCGGCGGCGGGGTCTTCCGGCCAATCGTGCTTCGGGTAGCGCCCCTTCATGTCCTTTTTCATGTCGAGATACCCGCCGCGCCAGAAACCCGGGATGTCTCGCGTCACAGCGACCGGCCTGAACGCAGGGGAAAGCAACGCGACCGTCAGAGCGATTCGCCCGTCGGCGACGGTGGGATGAGTCGCGAGGCCAAAGGCTTCCTGGACCTTGCATTCCACCATGGGGCCGCCGTCGCAGGCGTAGTCGATCGGCACGGCGCGACCGACCGGCGCAGGCCAATGCGTCGGCGCCAGCCGGGCAAGATCGCGCGGCAGCGGCCAATCGAGCAGAGTGAGCGCCGCGTCCGCCAGTTGCCCGCCGCTCAGCGTGTCGAGAGCAGCCGCAGACTCAAGCTGCGGACCCAGCCAGTCCTCGAGGCGCTCGAGCACAAGCTCGCCAAATCTCGCTGGCCAGGGCGCGCCGATGACTCTGCCGAGAAGTTCGACGCGCGCAATCATGCTCTGCAACGCCTCCGAATTGCGGAGCAGGCCAAGGCCCTGTTCCCGGATTGCCTGCAGCAGCGCCGTGCGCACCAACTCGCCCTTCGGCGCGGGCAGGGGCGCTTCTTCCAGAACGACCGCGCCGAGCCTTCGTACCCGGCGCGCGCGAACGCGGCGGGTTTCGGGGTCGTAGCGCGCCTCTTCGTTCACCTCGATCGCGCCAGACGCCAGCGCGTCGTCCTCCGTGATCCGCGCTGCCAGCGTGATGCGCAGATCGGGTCCCGCACCCGTCATGTCCGCGACAGCAAGCCATCCCTGCGTCGCCAGCGGATCAGCCTCGTCGAGCATCGCGCCGCGCCCGCCAGCCAGCAGGAAACGCCCCGCCGCCTGTCCACGCAGGCGCGCAACCCGTTCCGGGAATCCAAGCGCCAGCACCGCGCCCGGGCTTGTCGCCGGCGCGTCCTTGCCGCCGGCGAGGCGCGCCCATCGCGCCGCGAGATCACGCATCGCGCGGGCGCGCTGTCCATTCTCTGTCCTGAAGCGGGCAAGACGCTGGTCGAGATCGGTGGAGCGCCCGCCAAGATCGCGCTCGCTCAGGATCGCTGCAATGTCGGCGGCCAGTCGCGCCTGTCCACGCTCCGCCGCTCGCAGCACCATTAGCGCCAGCCGGGGCGGCAAGGGCAGATCGCCCAGCCGCTTGCCCAGCGTCGTCAGCTCACCCTCCGCAGTCACCGCGTTGCTGGTGGCAAGCAGGCTCCGCGCCGCGCGCCACGGCGCCTCGCGCGGCGGCGTCAGCCAACGCAGGTCACCGGGCGACCTTGCGCCCCAGCGTGCAAGGTCAAGCGCCAGGCCGGTGAGATCGGCATTCTCGATCTCGGGCGAGGGCGAGGCTGCAAAGCCCCGCATCTCCGCCTCGCGCCAGAGTCTGTAGCAGACACCTGGACCCGTGCGTCCCGCGCGGCCGCGCCGCTGATCGGCATTTGCCACCGCCAGCCGCACCGTCTCCAGTCGCGACACGCCAAGCGATGGATCAAAGCGTGGCACACGCGAAAAACCTGCATCGACCACAACGCGTACGCCTTCAATGGTAATGGCGCTCTCCGCGATGTCTGTCGCGACCACGACCTTGCGCGAGCCCCTGGGCGCAGGCGAGATCGCAGCCGTCTGCTCCTGCGGCGACAGTGCGCCATACAGTGGGGTGACGATCACATTGGCGGCGACGGGCCCGATGCGATCGACGGTGCGCTGGATTTCGGCCACGCCGGGCAGGAAGGCGAGCACCGAGCCGTCCTCCTCCGAAAGCGCCTTGCGGATCGCAGCCGCCACCTGATCCTCGAGCCGCTGCCGTGGCTCATAACCCAGATACCGCGTCTCCACCGGCCACGCGCGTCCAAGGCTCTCTACGACCAGCGCGTCGAAGAAAGCCTGTGTCAGGTCCGCGGGCAGGGTGGCTGACATCAGCACAATGCGCAGGTCCTCGCGCAGCACCGATTGCGCATCGAGCGCGAACGCCAGTCCTTCGTCAGCGTCCAGCGAGCGTTCGTGAAACTCGTCGAACAATACCGCAGCAATCCCATCCAGTCCCGGGTCCGAGAGGATCATCCGGCTGAACACGCCTTCGGTGACGACCTCCAGCCGTGTCGCCTGCGACGTCCGCACGTCGAGGCGCGAGCGCAGCCCAATCGTCTGACCGACCTTCTCCCCGATTGTCGCAGCCATCCGCTCCGCCGCCGCACGCGCAGCGATCCGGCGTGGCTCAACGAGGATAATCCGCCGCCCTGCGGCCCACGCCTCATCCAGAAGCGCCAGCGGCACACGTGTTGTCTTGCCAGCGCCGGGAGGCGCCGAGATCACGAGGCGCGTCCGCTCCCGCAGTTCGGAAACGATCTGCGGGATCACATCCTCGATCGGCAGGCCGGACGGGGTGGACATCGCCGTCCGCGTATCAGCCAAAGGCCCGATGGTCGACCAGCACCTTGGCGCCGATCACGATCAGGATCATTCCGCCAACAATCTCCGCCTGCGGTCCCAGGGCTTTTGCGCCGCCGCGTCCGATCAGGACGCCAGCAGCCGAGAGAATGAAGGTGACGAGGCCGATCACGGCGATGCTGACCAGTACCGGTGTGCCCAGCGTCGGGAGCGTGATCCCGGCGGCGGCAGCGTCGATGCTCACGGCAATCGAGAGCGTGACCAGCGTCCAGCCGCTCGCCAGCTTCTCCTTGCCCGGGTCACTTTCCTCGCCGGGCGGGTCCTTCTTCAGACCTTCATGGATCATCTTGCCACCCACCAGCGCGAGCAGGCCGAAGGCGATCCAGTGATCGACGCTCTCGATCAAGCCGGCGAACAGCAGGCTCAGTGACCATCCGATCAGCGGTGCGATTGCCTGCGCCACGCCGAAGGCCGCGCCCACGAGAAGCGCGGTGCGCCAGGGATTGCCGCGTGCGACTGCGCCCTGACCAAGTGCAACGGCGAAGGCATCCGCAGCCAGTCCCAGCGCCAGAAGAAAAAGTGACACATTCATGCGGACGTCCGCTCCAGCGCGGCAACGATTTCGATGTGGGGCGACCAGAGGAACTGGTCCACCGGCGTGATGCGATTCACGCGCCAGCCTGCAGAGGTCAGTATCTTGAGATCGCGTGCGAACGTCGTCGCGTTGCACGAAACCATCGCGACGCGTCTGAGGCTGGATGTCGCAAGCTCGCGCGTCTGCGCCTCAGCGCCTGCGCGCGGCGGGTCGATCACGGCAGCGTCGAAACGCCTGAGGTCCTTCCAGTCCAGCGGATTGCGGAGAAGGTCGCGGACCTCCGTTGTCACTGGCTTGAGGCCGGATGTCTTCCTGGCTGCGCGCCCCAGCGCCCGGATACCGGTTTCCTCGCCCTCAACAGCATGGACGCTGGAGGTGGCGGCGAGGGGCAGGGTGAATGTTCCAGCCCCCGCGAACAGGTCAACAATGCGCTCAGCGCCCCCGATCGCCTCCTTCACAAGCCCGAGCATAGCAGTTTCCGACTGCCTGCATGCCTGCAGAAAGCCGCCCGGCGGCGGCGTCACATCGGCTTCGCCAAACCGCAGCAGGGGAGCTGCGCGTTCCATCTCAACCACGCCATTGATCGACAGGCGCGCCAGCCCGATGGCCTCCGCTTCCCTGACTACAAATGCACGCGCATCTGCGGACATTCCCTTCGGTGCGCCTGCCAGAGCGACATCGAAGCCGGTCTCCGTTTCTGTTGCTGTTATCGTCAGTGCGTCCTGTCGAGGCGCAGCGATCGCAGCGAGAGGCGCAAGCTGCGCAAGCAGAGCGACCAGCCCGGGGGTGAGTATCGCGCAGTCGCGGATGCCCACAATGTGGTGGCTTCGCTTGCCGTGAAATCCGATGACAATCTCATTGCTGCGCCGGTGGGCCGCGAACACGGCGCGGCGCCGCGTGGCGGGCGGGACCTGAACCACGTCGTCAACCGCTGCGCTGATGCCCTGAAAGGACAGCGCAGTGACGACGAGATCTCGCTTCAGCTTGAGATAGAGATCTGCTGGCAGGTGCTGCAACGAACATCCCCCGCATTCACCATAGTGACTGCACCGTGCAGGCTGGCGCGCCGGGTCGGGTGCAATGATCGACAGGAGCCGCGCGCGGTCGCCCTCGATGTCGGCCTCGACAGTTTCGCCGGGAAGCGTGAACGGCACGAAGACCTGCTGGCCCTCGTGCTCGGCGACGCCGTCGCCCTGCGCGCCAAGGCGCAGGATGGTCAGTGTCTTGGGCGGCGATCTCATCGCGGCGCTTCAAGCAGTTTCCGCACCCATTGGCCAGTCTCGCCCAGCGGGGGAATCGCGGCATCGCGGCAGGAACTATTGTCTTGAGGGCGTCAGTCTGCCGCGACATGGTGCCGGCCATGCCGACGCCCCCATCATGCTGACACCGGACGAGCTGCAGATCCTTTCCACCAGCCTCGGCGTCGCCGGGCGCGCCGTGCTGTTCTCGCTGCCCGTCGCCATCGCGTTTGCATGGGCGTTGTCGCGCCCGCGCTTCCCGGGCAAGTCGGTCGTCGATACCATCGCTCACCTGCCGCTCGTTCTGCCGCCTGTGCTCGTCGGCTATCTCCTGCTGCTTGGTCTCGGAGCACAGAGCCCGATTGGCGGGTGGCTCAAGTCCTCCTTCGGAGTCCAGCTCGCCTTCACCGCCGAAGGCGCTGCCATCGCAACCGCGGTGATGGCCTTCCCGCTGATGGTGAGGGCAATCCGGCTATCGTTCGAGGCAACCGACCCGGGCCTGTTCGAGGCGGCCTCGGTCCTGCGCGCCGGGCCGTGGGACCGCTTCTGGTCGATGACGCTGCCACTCGCCTGGCCAGGCGTTCTGGCCGGCGCCGTCACAGCCTTCGCGGCAGGTCTTGGCGAATTCGGAGCCGTCATCACCTTTGCATCGAACGTCGAGGGCGAGACGCAGACCCTGCCGCTCGCCATCAATGCCGCGCTGAACACGCCCGGCCGCGACGACGTCGCCTTCCGTCTCGCCCTGATCTCGCTTGCCGCCGCCATCACGGGCCTCGTGCTGGCCGAGATGCTGCAGCGCTGGGCGCGCCGGAGGCTTGAGGCGTGACGCTGGAATTGCGCGAGGTTGTCGTCCGCAGGGGCGCGTTCCGGCTCGCCGCCGATCTGGAGGTGGCGGCCGATGGCGTGACTGTCGTCTTCGGCCCGTCCGGTTCGGGCAAGTCGAGCCTGCTCGCCACGATTGCCGGCCTGTCCCGTCTCGAAGCCGGGAGTCTCAGCCTGCACGGTCATCTGCTCGAGGACACACGTAAAGCTGTGCGTGTGCCCGCCCACGCGCGCGGCATCGGTCTCGTCTTCCAGGACGCGCGCCTGTTTCCGCATCTCACGGTGCGCGGCAATCTGGAATACGCAGAACATCGCCGTCCAGCCGCCCGCAACGCACCCATCGTCATCGAGATCGCGCGGCGCCTGGAGTTTGAGGATCTGCTCGACCGGCCCGTCCGCAATCTGTCCGGCGGAGAGCGCAGTCGCATCGCGCTTGCCCGCGCCATCGTGTCTGCGCCAGAGCTTCTTCTGCTTGATGAACCCTTCGCCGCGCTCGACGGCCGGCGCCGCCGCGATTTCCTGGCGCTCCTGCGCGAACTGTCGAACGAGCAGAGCCTGCCGATGGTGGTGGTCACCCACAGCATTGATGACGCAGCCGAGTTGGCGAACGACGTCATAGCCATGCGAGGCGGCCGTGTAATTGCCTGTGGCGCCGCGGCCGCCGTGATGTCGCGACCCGAGTTTGCGGGCCTGCTCGACCGTCGGGATCTCGGCGCCCGCCTGCCCGCTGCCGCGGTTGCCGGCGGTGCGGTCGAGGGCGTGTGGGTAAGGGCGGACAGCGTACTGCTTGCCTCGGAGCGACCGCGGGGAATTTCGGCCCGGCACGTCTGGGAGGGAAGGGTCGACGCGATCACCCGCGAGGACGCGCGGGGTGTGCTGGTTTCACTCGCGACGGAAGCGGGCTATGTTCTGTCGCGTATAACGCCCGAGGCGCTCGCCGATCTCCAGCTGGAGCAGGGCAAGCAGGCCTGGGCGGTCGTGAAAGCGCACGCTCTCTAGGGGTCGCATGATGAAATCCGTGCTCGCGGCGCTGGCCGCCCCGCTCCTGCTTGCGTCCTGCAGCGACCCTGCCCCGAAGCCCGCCGCTGATGAGGCTTCCCCGATCGTCTTTGCTGCTGCGAGCCTGACCGATGTCCTCCAGACCGTGGGCGACCTCTACGCGGCCGAGGGCCATCCCGAGCCGCGGTTCAGCTTCGCAGGGAGTTCCGCCCTGGCAAAACAGCTGGA
The DNA here is from genome assembly GCA_022844475.1 of Hyphomonadaceae bacterium. Classification (GTDB taxonomy): domain Bacteria; phylum Pseudomonadota; class Alphaproteobacteria; order Caulobacterales; family Hyphomonadaceae; genus UBA7672. Next base: position 25,262 of record JALHLR010000040.1, read on the forward strand.
GCAGGGCGCTGACGCGGATATCTTCATCTCGGCCGACGAGGCCTGGATGGATTATGCGGCTGAAAAGTCGCTGCTCGACCCCGCCACGCGGGTCACGCTCCTCACCAACGAGCTCGTCCTGGTGGCTCCCGCGGGAGCGCCGATCAAGCTTGACCTCGCCAAAGGCATGGACCTGGCCGGCGCGCTCGGTGGCGGCAAGCTTGCGCTGGCGGACCCCGGCTCCGTCCCAGCCGGGAAATACGCGCGCGAGGCGCTGGCCCATCTGGGCGCGTGGGAAGCGGTCGCTTCCGACGTTGCCCGCGCCGAGAACGTCCGTAGCGCACTTCGATTCGTCGAGACGGGGGATGCCGCTGCGGGGGTCGTGTATGCAACCGACGCCGCCGCGGCTGGGCGCGCGCTACAGGTCGTGGGCGTCTTCCCGCCGGGGTCGCACACGCCCATTACCTATCCAGCGGCGTTGCTCGCGGAGAAGAGTGACGGGCCTGGCGCAGCTTTCCTCGACTTTCTTGTTTCGGATGTTGCCCGAAAGGCGTTCGCGGACGCCGGCTTTGGCCTTGCGCGCTGAAGGGAAACCCCGGCCCACCTCTCGGCACTGTGAAGACGTTCCTGCTATACGAGGGTGGGCGCCCTTGCGGCGCCCCTGTTGCCGTGCGGGGCAACTGCAGTCACTATTCGCCGCACCTGCGCCGCATCAGATCTGCGCACATGGGGAGATGAATATGAAGCGTTCGCACAAGCTCGGCCTGCTGGCCCTCGGGCTCGCCGGAGCCGCCTCTGTGATCGCACTGAGCGCAACCGCTGCGCCCGAGAGCGTCAAGCTGACCGGAACCCGCGTCGACAACTTCATGTTGCCCGACCAGACCGGCATGGGCCACGAGTTGTTCTACTTCAAGAACGCCCCCGCGGTCGTCATCGTCTCGGGCGCACTCGGTGACGACACCACCAAGAAAGCCGCCGCTGAACTCGCCAAGCTCAAGGCCCAGTACGAAGCCAAGGGCGTCCACTTCGTGATGCTGAACTCCTCGCTGGAAGACAGCCGCGACGAGATCATTCATGAAGCCGCCCATCTTGGCGTCCCCATGCTGGCGGACAGCCTGCAGCTGGTCGGCCGCTCGCTCGGCGTGACCAAGACCGGCGAAGCCTTCGTCGTGAACCCGAAAACCTGGACCGTCGCCTATCACGGCCCCGTCACTGAAGCGCTCGGCGACAAGAAGGTTAAGGGCGCCGGCGTTTCCGCAGCGATCGACTCGCTGCTGGCCGGCGGCATGCCGAAAGTCACGGAAGCCTCGGTCAAGGGCAAGGCGATCGCCTTCCCGGATCGCGTCAAGGCCCCGCAATGGAAGAACATCTCCTACGCCAAGGACGTCGCGCCTGTGCTGCAGGCCAAGTGCGTCGTCTGCCATACGGAAGGCGGCATGGGGCCGTTCCCGATGGACAGCTACCAGACCGTCAAGACGATGGCGCCGATGATCCGCGAGTCGCTGCGCACCAAGCGCATGCCTCCGTTCCACTCCGACACCCATTGGGGCAAGTGGGGCAACGACATGCACCTCTCGGCTGACCAGCTGAAGACCGTGGTCAACTGGGTCGAAGCTGGCGCTCCGCGCGGCGAGGGCGGCGATCCGCTCTCCGAGAAGAAATTCGTCCCGCCGAAATGGCCCCTGGGCGAGCCCGACGTGATTGTCGACATCCCGGCCTTCGAAGTGCCCGCCAGCGGCATCATCGATTATCAGGAGCGTTCGGTCGCCACGAACCTCACCGAAGGTAAATGGCTGCGCGCCACCGCCTGGTCCGGCTCATCGCCGGCCGTCCACCACGCGCTCGCCGGCTGGATTCCGGATGTGCGCGCCGACGGCAAGGGCTTCTCGTGGAACACGGCGCTCGGCGGCTACGGTCCGGGTGGCGAAGCAAACATGACGCCCAACGACACCGGCATCTACATCGCGCCGGGCGGTTCCTACGCCTACCAGATGCACTACACGACCAACGGCAAGAAGATGACCGACAAGACCCAGGTCGGTTACTACTTCTACAAGGAAGCCCCCACCAAGATCCTGCGCCAGACCAGCGTCACGGACTTCTCGCTGGAAATTCCCGCCGGCGCCGCCCGCCACCACGAGACGGCGTATCTCATCTTCCCGGATGACGCCGAGATCTTCGGCACTCAGCCGCACTGCCACTCGCGCTGCTATTCGACCAAGCTCACGATCCGTTATCCGGATGGCCGCGAGGAAGTTCTGCTCAACCAGCCGCGTTATGACTTCGGCTGGCAGCGCGAATACCATTTCGAGCCCATGCTGCAGGTCCCCAAGGGCTCGTTGCTGATCGCCGATTATGTGTTCGACAATTCGGCGAACAATCCGTCAAACCCGGACTCGACCCACAAGGTCACGTTCGGCGAGCAGACCTCCGAAGAGATGCTCTTCACCTTCATGCGCTTCCGTTTCAAGAACGAGACGGTCACCAACCGCCGCGATGACCTGATGAAGGAGCTGCAGTCCTCCGTTGTCTTCGGCGCCTTCGACGACGACCGGAATGGCGAGATCGTCCCGGCTGAACTCCGCAGCGATCCGCGCTTCGGCCCGCTGAAGGGCTATATCGGCATGGTCGACGCGAACAAGAACGGCTCGCTGAACATGGCTGAATGGACCACCGCCATGAACATGATGCAGCAGATGCGTAACCGGCCAGGCGCTGCGCCAGCCGCGGCCGCCCCGGCGGCCAAGCCGGATGCGGGCGCGAAAGCGATGCTCGACAACGTCACCGGCCAGTAGATCCGAAGCACTCTGACAACTGATGATCCCGCCGGGCAACCGGCGGGATCATTTGTTTTCGGGCCGCGGTCCAATCATGCCATGACCGCTGCTGGAGCGTGGCGTTGCAACCGTGCGTCGATGATCTATCTCCCGGACATGACGCGACAGAGTAGGGGCTTCCGCAACCGCGGTGTCTCGGTTGCGCCAGATCGATATCGATCAAAGCGCGATTGAGTTGCGAGGGAAGTCTTGACCGGTACAGCTGAGAGCGGGTCGGCAGAGTCCTTGCTCGTGCTGGCGGTCGATGACGACGCACTCATCCAGATGAACACTGTGGCCATGCTCGAAGAGCTGGGCCATCGCGTCCTCGAAGCCACCAATGGCGCCGAGGCGCTCGAGATCGTCCGGCAGAATGCGGCAATCGACGTGATCCTCACCGACTTCGCCATGCCGAAGATGACGGGCCGCGATCTCGCTATCGCGGTTGCGCGCGAGAGGCCGGGGCTGCCGGTGATCCTTGCGACGGGCTACGCCGAACTGCCGCCCGGCGAAAAGGTCGATGTAAGGCTGCTGCCCAAGCCTTTCGGCCTCAAGGAGCTGGCGCGCGCGCTGAGGCGCTGAGCGGTCAGTCTTCGGGCGGCTCAGTATTCCGGGAAGAATTCCGTTCCGAGATA
>JALHLR010000041.1 GCA_022844475.1 Hyphomonadaceae bacterium
CTCATCTCATCCTGGGGCTGGAGCAGGTCCCAAGGGTATGGCTGTTCGCCATTTAAAGAGGTACGTGAGCTGGGTTCAGAACGTCGTGAGACAGTTTGGTCCCTATCTGCCGTGGGTGTAGGAAACTTGAGAGGATTTGTCCCTAGTACGAGAGGACCGGGATGAACATACCTCTGGTGGACCAGTCGTGACGCCAGTCGCGCAGCTGGGTAGCTATGTATGGACAAGATAACCGCTGAAAGCATCTAAGCGGGAAACTTACCTCAAAACCAGGTCTCCCTGAGAGCCGTGATAGACTATCACGTCGATAGGCCGGGTGTGGAAGGTCCGTGAGGACTGCAGCTTACCGGTACTAATTGCTCAATAGGCTTGAGCACTCTCTTAACCCATACGTGGCGACGAATATGTCGCCAAATCATTAGCGCTGGATCCTAGTCTTTGATCCGGCAGTCTAATCTTCGATCGTGAAAGACGATCGGTTGTTGTTCTTCAGTCGGCTTTGCTGACCTGGTGGTTTTAGCGGGGATTCCCCACCCGATCCCATTCCGAACTCGGTCGTTAAGTTCCCCAGCGCTGATGGTACTGTGCCTTAAGGTACGGGAGAGTAAGTCGCTGCCAGGTCTGCCAAGCCGACTGTAAAAAGCTGCTCCTCGAGAGCAGGACCTCCTTCAAGATCTTTGCATCCCCCCGGATGTGAGGAGCGCGGCTCGGCCGGTTGTGGTGGACCTTGTCCACAGCGGCCGGAGTGGGCCGCGAAGTCATTTCTGGGCGCCGGCAGTTTTGTCTGGGGTCCAGGGATGATCAGGGGTATGGTCGGCGTATCGGACGCTGAGCGTAAATCGGTGACGCGGGGTGGAGCAGTCCGGTAGCTCGTCAGGCTCATAACCTGAAGGTCCTAGGTTCAAATCCTAGCCCCGCACCCATCAAGAGAACGGCCCCGCAGGCGATCGCGGGGCCGTTTGCGTTTGCGGCGGACGTTGCTCGCGCCTATCTCGCCTGCATGACCCAGAAGAAAATCCTCGGCCTTCATCCTTCACATCGCGACGACATCGCGGATCTCCTCACGCGCCGGCCGATCCCTGGCCCTCGCGTGCAGCAGGTCGACCCGTTTCTCTTCCTCAATCACCATGGGCCGCAGGTTTATCCCCCGAACAATCGCGGCCTGCCATTCGGCCCGCATCCGCATCGTGGGTTCGAGACGGTGACCTTCATCCTCGAGGGCGAGCTGATGCATGCCGATTCCGGCGGGCATCAGAGCGTTATTGGTCCAGGCGGTGTGCAGTGGATGACGGCGGGCTCCGGACTTGTGCACGCGGAGCTTTCGCCGGATGAGTTCAAGCGGAATGGTGGCCCGCTTGAGATCCTGCAGCTCTGGATCAATCTTCCATCGCGCCTGAAGATGACGCGGCCGCGTTATCAGGGGCTCCAGGGTGATGCATTTCCGGAGGTGATTGTTTCTGACGGCAAGGCGAAAGTGACCCTGGTCTCGGGAAGCTGGGGCGGCGCAGCCGGTCCCATCGAATCGATAACCGGCAACTTCATGTCGGTGATCACAGCGCAGGCGGGCGCGCAGCTTGCCTTCGACGGGCTCGCGGGTCGCAATGTCTTTCTCTATCTCGTTTCCGGCCGTGTACGGATTAATGGCGCCGACGTCGCCGAGCACCATCTCGTCGAACTCGACATCACTGGCGACGCACTTGCGCTCGAATCGATCAGCGACACGCGACTTCTGTTCGGTCATGGCGAGCCGATCAGTGAACCCGTCGTGTCCTACGGCCCGTTCGTGATGAATACGGCTGACGAAATCCGCAATGCGATCGCCGACTATCAGGCAGGCAAGATGGGTGAGGTTCCGGTCTGACTGGCTGGGTCGCACTGTCGACACAGTGATGCATGTTTGATCCGCATGGCGCACACGCTTTGCGGGAAGTCCCTTCACTTGTGGGCGAAGCAGGCGTACCTTGCGTCAGAGGAGATCAGCTCATGTTCGCTGCGATCAAACGCATGGGATGGAGGCTTGGCGCATTTGCGCTGATGGCTCTGTTCGTGCGCGCGGTCATGCCGGCGGGCTACATGCTGGCAGAGGCGCAGACAGCGTCGGGCCGCTATCTCACACTCGAACTCTGCGATGCGCATGACGGCAGGCTGAAGCTTGTTGATCTCGACTCGGGCGAGATCATCGATGCGCCGAAGGATGGCGAGACCAGCACGCCGCAACCGCCCTGCGTGTGTGGCGCGGTCGCCTCCATGGCGCCGCCTGTTTCGGGCGCTGAACCGATCGTCTTCACCAGCGCGGGCCTGGTTGATTTTGCCGAGGTCCGCGATCTCATCCCAGGCCGCGGCATTGCTGCGCCGCCGCCGCCCTCAACCGGGCCTCCAGCAAGCATCTGATCCTGCGCCTGGCGTTAGCTGACTTCCGCTGACGGGCGCTGCGTCTTCACACACCCTGAGTCTCGTCGCGTCACGACTGGCGTGGGCGCTGCGCCATGGCCTTCGCCGTGCGCAGGGCGCATGCGCGCGCCGTCGCGGTCGCCTCCGTGCTTGTCATTTGTATACAGAAAGTATCGCCGTGAAATTCTCCCCCCGTTTCCTGATCGCATGCGCCGCGTCGGGCGCCGCCTTTGCCGCCGCCGGCGCGCTGAACATGCCAGCTTACGCCCAATCCGCTCCCGCCGACGAGCCGCAGACAGACCGCGATACCGTTATCGTGACGGCCGTGCGCAATCCGGAAGATCCGCCTGTCGTGGCCGAGGCGCGCGAGCGTCTGTCGGAAACGCCGGGAGCCGTCGCCGTCGTCTCGTCGGAAAGTTATGCCGGCCGCCACGCAGCCGGTCTGGCCGACATGCTGCGGGATGTGCCTGGCGTCTACATCCAGAAGAAGTGGGGCGGCGACACGCGCCTGTCGATCCGCGGATCGGGCATCGGCAACAACAACCATCTGCGCGGAACGCTCGTCGCCCAGGACGGCATGCCGCTGAACGAGGCCGATGGCTTCGGCGACACGCAGCTCGTCGATCCGTTCCTCGCGCGCTACACCGAAGTCTACAAGGGCGGCAATGCGCTGCGTTATGGCGGCGCGTTGCTGGGCGGCGCGATCAACATGATCACGCCGAACGGCAAGACGATGTCCGAGAATGGGGTGCTGCGCGTGGAAGGTGGCGACTACGGCACCGCGCGCGCGCATGCCAGTGTCGGCGGGCAGTGGGGCGGCTGGGACGCTTTCGGCGCCGTGTCGGGCTACAAGTCCAATGGCTGGCGCCGGCAGAGCGAAGGCCAGTGGCAGTTCGCATCAAGCAATCTCGGCTACACTTTCGGCGACGATCAGGAAGTCCGCGCCTATGTCTCAGGCGGTTACATCCACCAGCAGATTCCGGGATCGCTGTCGTTGACGCAGGCGTACAATTCGCCGGAGCTTGCCAATCCAGGCAACATCGGAAACGGCGTGGGCGTCGGCAATTACCAGCGCGACCAGAGTGTTCAGCGCGCAGCTGTGCAGACGCGCTGGCGGTTTGACGCCAACACGGTTCTGGAGGGCGGCGTCTATGCAACGCACAAGGAACTCGATCACCCGATCTTCCAGGTCATCCACCAGGAAAGCGACAACTGGGGTGTCTTCGGCCGCCTCGACTGGGAAGGCGAGCTCTTCGGCATGAGGACGGACGCGTTCTATGGCCTGTCATATCGGGCGGGCGAGAACGACGCGAAGCAGTGGATCAACGCCAATGGCTCGCGCGGCACGCTCACGGCGCAGAGCTATCAGGATGCAACCGGCCTCGACGTGTTCGCGGAAGGGCGCATGTTCGTGTTGGATGGCTTCGCGCTGGTGGCGGGCGGCTCGTTCGGCCGCGCCGAGCGCGACTATCGTTCGGTGCCGCCGAGCGCCGTGGTGGTGACGGACAGCGAGACCTATGAATGGTTCTCGCCGCGCGTCGGCTTCATCTGGCAGACGCCGGACGGCATGCAGGTTTATGGCAACGTCACGCGTTCGGTTGAGCCCCCGAATTTTGGCGGTCTTGCCCCGACGACGGGTGGCTTCCAGCCGCTGCAGGAACAGGATGCCGTGACGGCCGAGATCGGCACGCGCGGGCGGACGAGCAATCTCATCTGGGATGTCGCGCTCTATCGCGCCGAGATCGACAACGAACTCCTGACCTTCGCGGTCAATCCAACAGCGGGCATCCCGGCGGCAACATTCAACGCGCTCGATGGCACGATGCACCAGGGCCTTGAGGCTGGCCTCGACTGGCAGATAATCGACGGACTGCGCCTGAGGCAGACCTACATGTGGTCGGACTTCCGTTTCACGGATGACCGTCAGTACGGCGACAACCGCCTGCCAATCGTGCCGGAGCATTTCTATCGCGCCGAGCTGAAGGGAAGCGTTGGCGACTTCTGGATCGCGCCATCGATTGAAGTTGCGGCGTCTGAGGCGTGGGTCGACTACGCCAATACCTTCCGAGCCAGGACCTATGCGATCGTCAATCTGAATCTCGGCTACGAATTCGAGAACGGGCCGATGGTGTTCATCGATGTCCGCAACGTCTTCGACGAGCGTTACGTCTCCAACTTCACCCCCGTCGTGAACTGGAACACGGCGACGGCGCCGGGTGCCCGGAACGTCTTTTTCCCGGGAGATGAGCGGTCGCTCTTCGGCGGCGTGTCGTTCACGTTCTGAGGAAGCGGCAATGACAAAGGCGGTCGAAACACGCGAAACGGACGGCCCGAAGCAGGAAGGAGGGGGCACCCTCTACCGGACGCTCTGGCGCTGGCATTTCTACGCCGGGCTGATCTGCATTCCGTTCGTGATCTGGCTGGCGGTAACGGGGTCTGTCTACCTGTTCCGTCCGCAGATCGAAGCGTGGTTCGATCGCGACGTTGCTGTACTGGAGCGTACCGGGCAGCCGGCGACTCAGCAGGCAGTTGTCGATGCGGCGCTGGCGACACGCCCGGGATCGTCGCTGGCCGGTATCGTGTTGCCGGAACATCCAGACCAGGCGGCGCGCGTGCTGATCTCCGGCGACGGCGCCCGGACGCGTGTCTATGTGCATCCAGATACTCTGGAAGTCCTGAAGACACAGGACGAAAGCAACACGCTGGAGCGCGCAATCTTCAAGCTTCACGGCGAGCTGATGATGGGCGAGGGAGGGTCGTTCGTCGTCGAACTGGCGGCGTCCTGGGCGATCGTGATGATCCTGACCGGACTCTATCTCTGGTGGCCGCGCAACGCACGGGGGCTGGGCGGCGTGCTCTATCCCAGGATCGGACAGGGCGCGAAGAAGTTCTGGCGCGATACGCATGCCGTTGTCGGCATGTGGGTGTCGGTGTTCGCGCTTTTCCTGCTGGTCAGCGGACTGCCCTGGGCGATGGTTTGGGGAAACGCATTCAAGAACGTTCGCGCGTGGACTGGCACGGCGGCGATCAGCCAGGACTGGACGACCTCGAGCCGTGACGATCATGCGATGCATGCTGCCCACGATGCGGAGTCCGCAGCGCATCAGGGGCATGGCGGGGCGTCGATCGACACGATCATTGCGAACGCCCGTGCGCTAGATCTTGCGGCCCCCGTCATCGTGACGCCGCCAACGGCGCGCGATCCGGTGTGGTGGGTGAAATCCAACGCGCAAAACCGTCCCGCCCGCGAGGATGTGGCGCTCGCCACCGACACGGGGGCGGAGATGCGCCGCGACACGTTTGGCGAGAAGCACATCATCGACCAGATCGTCGGCGTCGGTATCGCCGCGCACGAAGGCCAGTTGTTTGCGCCGCTGAACCAGGTGCTCGGTGTGCTAACCGCGTTGGGGCTCATCACGCTTTGCGTCAGTGCCTTCGTGATGTGGCGCAGGCGGGCGCCTGAAGGCGTGCTGGGCGCTCCGCCGCCGATACCGGATGCGCGGGTCGGCTGGGGGCTGGCCGCGCTGATCGTCGTTTGCGGCCTGCTTCTTCCGGTGCTTGGAATCAGCCTGCTGCTGATCGGCGTGGTCGAGTGGGGGGTGCTGCGGCGTTGGCCTTCGGCCCGGCGGTGGCTGGGGATGGCGCCGACCTGAGTGGCCGGAAACCATACAGTTTCGCGTTTACGTGATCGCGACATCCTTGTGCCACTCTTCGACGTAGAAGGCTCAAAGGGCGGTTGCGTCACGTCGCAATATCGAATATCGATAATGCGGGTGTCAGGACCCCTCACAAGTTGAATTGGCTTCCAAAGAGGGATCCGCGATGAGCCTTGCGCTCTCGACACTCTTGTATGAGTGGCGCCGCTATCTGGCGGCCATCATCGCGCTGGCGCTGGCTGGGGTGCTGATGCTGGCGCTGGGCGCCATGTTCGTCGGAATCATGCAGTCCTTCACCGTGACCATCGACAAGTCGCGGGCGGAGCTCATCATCATGCCGCCGAAGGCAATGGCCAGTGGCGGGCCCGGCGGCGGGGCAGGTCCTTTGCCCAAGCGCGTTGTCCCGCTGGTCTATCGCCATCCCGCCGTGGTCGAGGTGCAGGATCTGCCCGACGATTTCGGCCGGTTCATCGGCCCGGGCCAGGCCCAGCCCTCGCTGGTCAACATCATGATCATTGACACCTCGCCCAACGGCGTGACGCTGCCGCAGGATTTCACTGACGAGATGCGGCGCGCGATCGAGGCGCCCTATGCGGTTGGCATCGACGTGTCGGCGCAGAAGCAACTCGGCGTGAAGCTGGGCGACCAGGCTGTGCTGAACGGCAGGACCGTCCGCGTCGCGCTGATCATGAACGGCTATGCCAACAGTCAGCTCGCGAGCGTTGTGATGTCGCGTCAGACCCAGCGCCTGATGGGGCGCGCTAATGACGAGCAGCTCGGCCTGCTCATGGTGCGTGTCGAGAACAACGGCACGATGAAGGATATCGAGCGCGTGCGGAACGAGCTCAACGCGATGTCAGACGGCCTTTACCGAGCATGGACCAAGCCTGAGCTGACCGCATCGACGACCAGGCAGATGATGTCACAAGGCTTCATCGTCATCCTGTTGTCCTTCATGAGCTCCATCGGCTTCATCATAGGCGTGGTCATCACCTGGCAGACCCTGCGCGGCGCGATCCTCGCCAACATCAAGGAGTTTGCCAGCCTGCGCGCGCTTGGCGTGTCCATCGGGCAGCTGCGCGGCGTGGTCATGGAGCTCTCGCTCTGGGTCGGCATTCTTGGAATCGCCGCAGCAGCCCTGCTCATGGTCGGCATCGCCATGCTGGCGAGGATGGCCAACCTGCCGATGGGCTTCGATCCCGGCTCGGTGATTCAGACCGGCATTCTGCTCCTCGCGATCGCCATCGGCTCCGGCGCGCTGACTCTTGGAGCCCTCAAGAAGGGCGAACCGGCGGACCTGCTCAAATGATCAACGCACTCCGCAAGAAACCGGTCGAGATAGAGGAAGCAACTGCCTCCGCGGCGGCCCCGCGACCCGAAGAGGTCGACAAACGCTGGGCGATAGAGGCGCGCGGCCTACGCAAGAGCTTCAAGGCCGGCCATGTTATGGTTGACGTCCTGAAGGGCATCGACCTGCTGATCGAGCCGGGCGAGATCGTGCTGGTCATGGGGCCGTCGGGTTCGGGCAAGTCGACACTTCTGGCTGCTGTGTCGGGGCTCATGAAGCCCGATCAGGGCAGCGTTGTCGCGCTCGACACCAACATCTGGAAGATGTCTCGCCAGAAGATCGACAAGTTCCGTCTGGCCAATTGCGGCTTCATCTTCCAGGGCTTCAACCTTTTCCCGGCGCTGACGGCGAGCCAGCAGGTCCAGATCGTGCTGAAGTTCATGAAGATCAAACCGGCCGCGCGTAAAGCTGCTGCTGAAGCGACGCTGCGTGACGTTGGCCTAGGCCATCGCCTCGGCAACCGGCCGGACCGGATGTCGGGCGGCGAGAAGCAGCGTGTTGCGATCGCCCGGGCGCTCGCCAAGAAGCCTAAGCTGATCTTCGCTGACGAGCCGACGTCGGCGCTCGACGGCGAGAACGGCAACATCGTCATGACGCTCCTTCGCAAGTGCGCAAAGGAGCAGGGCGCGACCGTGCTGTGCGTTACGCACGACGCCCGCCTCGCCGCCTTCGCCGATCGTATCATCACCATCGAGGACGGCCTGATCACGTCGACGAACGCAGATCCAGCCAGCTTCGCGCACCATCACTGAGAACGGAAAACCGTCATGACACGCCTCCCTGTCCTGATCCTCGCCGCCACAAGCGCCCTTGTGCTGGCTGCCTGCGGCGGCCCGCCGCCTGAAGGCGATGCGGCCACCGCTGCCGCCGCCAAGATCGATCCGGCGTCGATCAACACGCCCTACACAGCGATTTCCGCCGGCAGGGTCGATATCGAGGGCGGTCTTGTCGACGTTGCCGCCCGCGCGCCGGGCATCGTGCGTGAAGTTCTCGTGCAGGAAGGCGACAAGGTTGTCGCCGGGCAGATTCTCGCGCTCCAGGAAGACGATGACGCCCGCCTGTCGCGCAACCGCGTGGCGGCGCAGCTCCAGCAGGCAGAAGCCCAGCTGCCTATTCTGGAGGTCCAGTTTGACGCCGCCAAACGCGAGGAGGCGCGCTTGCTGCGCCTCACCGCCGAGGAGGCCGCGTCGACCCAAGCCTATGAGCAGGCGCAGGATCGCACCAAGCAGCTCCAGGCGCAGCTGGAGGCGCAGAGATCGTCGATCTCCCTCGTGCGCGCGCAACTGGCGGAAGCCAACTTCCAGGTCGAGCTCCACACCATTCGCGCGCCGGCCGACGGTACGATCGTGCGCCGCTACGCAAATCCTGGTTCGGGCGCCTCGACATTCTCCGTGACCGCCATGTTCCAGCTTCAGCCGGCCGCGCTTCGCATCGTGCGCGCCGAAGTGGAGGAGCGGTCGATCAATGCGGTGAAGATCGGCCAGAAGGTCGAGATCGTTCCGGAATCCGATCAGCAGGCGAAGTATCCCGGCGAAGTGATCCGCATCGCCGCCGTCATGGGCGCACGCAAACTCCGTTCGGACGATCCCAGCGAACGGGCCGATGAGCGGGTGGTCGAGGTTGTGGTGAACGCGGAAGCCGCGCCCGTGCTGGTGGGCCAGCGCGTTCTGGTGAAGTTCCTCAAGGACGGTGCGGAAGCTGCGCCCGTCGCCGCAACGCCGGCGGCAGCTGCGGCGACGGTTGCCGGTAACTGACAATCGGGACATCGCCCTGCCCGCGACATGAAATCCATTGCTTCTGAGAATGGTTCTCAATAGAACTCTTCCATGGATACCGGGTCGATTTCAGTCGGGATGCACACTCTGGCGATGGGGCGGCCCGCCCGCGTGACAGGCTTTGGCCTGGGCGATGACAGTCTGGTGGCCAAGCTGCGCGAAATCGGCTTTGCCGAGGGAGACGAGGTCGAGCTGCTGGCCCGCGGGTGGCTGGGCGGGGCACCGCTTTCTTTCCGTTTGAACCGCACGGTCATCGCGCTCCGCAAGGCTGAGGCGGCCATGGTCATGGTGGAGCCTGAAGCTTGAGCGCGGTCTCCTTGCGGCTCGCGCTGGTCGGTGCGCCCAACAGCGGAAAGACCACACTCTTCAACGGACTGACCGGCGGCCTCGCCAAGACAGCCAATTATGCAGGCACCACGGTCGAGACGCGCACCGGCAAGTTCGAGACGCCGGGCGGGGCGAATGTCACGCTGGTCGACCTGCCCGGAATCTACGGCCTCGAAGCGCGGTCAATGGACGAGCGCGTCGCCGTTGAATCGATCCAGGGCAAGCGCGGCGAGCCAGCGCCGGATGCGCTGATCCTCGTGGCCGACGCGGCGAACCTGCGGACCCACCTGCACACCGTCCTGCAGATGAAGTCGCTGGGCCTGCCGGTGATCGTGGTGTTGAACATGATCGATCTTGCCGAGCGTGACGGCGTGAAGATTGACGTGCCGAAGCTGCAGGCCATGCTGGGCGTCCCAGTGGTTCGCACGCGGGCGACGCGGAAGGCGGGGCGCGAGGAACTGATCGCCCGGATCGACGATACGCTGCGGACGATGACGGCAGTTACCAGTGTCGTCGAGCCGGCGCACGATCTTCGCGCGCTGCAGCGGGAGGCACGGCGGATCGCCAGCGAGACGATGGTCGAGCCGGCCATGAACAAGCTCACGCGGCAGGCTGACGCCGTGCTGCTGCACCCGGTGTCTGGGTTGCTGGTTCTCGGAACGGTTCTGTTCGTGATGTTCCAGTCGGTGTTCGCCTGGGCGACGCCGGCGATGGATGCGATCGAGGCGGGCTTTGGCGCGCTGGGCGAGGCCGCGGGCACAGGCATCGAGAGCCCCATGCTGCGAAGCCTTGTGGTGGACGGGATGATTGCGGGCGTTGGCTCCGTAGTGGTCTTCCTTCCGCAGATCGTGATCCTGTTTGCATTCATACTGTTTCTCGAAGCCTCGGGTTACATGGCGCGCGCGGCTTTCCTGATGGATGAGCTGATGCTGCGCGTCGGGCTGAACGGGCGGGCGTTCATTCCGCTGCTGTCGAGCTTTGCCTGCGCCATTCCCGGCATTATGGCTGCGCGGACGATCGAGAACGAGCGGGACCGGCTTACGACGATCATGGTCGCGCCGCTGATGACGTGTTCGGCGCGGCTTCCGGTTTATGCGCTGCTGATCGGGGCGTTCATTCCCGCGAGCCAGGTGGGCATTTTCAACCTGCAGGGGCTGGTTTTGTTCACGCTCTACATTCTTGGCGTGGTCAGTGCGGTTCTGGTGGCTTTCATCCTCAAGCGCACGGCGACGAAAGGCTCGACGCAGCCGCTGGTGATGGAGCTGCCGACCTACAAGCTGCCGGTGTGGCGCGACTATTTCTTCGGCATCGTCCAGAAGGCGTGGGCGTTCCTGAAGCGGGCGGGCACGATCATCTTTGTGGTGTCGGTGTCGCTGTGGTTCCTCGTGACGTTCCCGCAGGCGAATGGCGAGGCGCCGGAACTGGCCAACAGTTTTGCCGGCATGATCGGCTCGGTGCTTTATCCGATCTTCCAGCCGGTAGGCTTCAACCTCGCCATGGTGATCGCGCTGGTGCCAGGTCTTGCGGCGCGGGAAGTCGCGGTCGGCGGCCTTGCGACGATCTATGCTGTGCAGGGCGGCGAAGAGAATGTCGAAGGTCTGGCGCAGCTGCTCCAGAACGACTGGACGCTGCCGATGGCGCTCGCGTTTCTCGCCTGGTACGTCTACGCGCCGCAATGCCTGGCGACGTTGGCGACGGTGAGGCGCGAGACCAATTCGTGGAAGTGGACGGGCTTCATGTTCGTCTACCTGTTCAGCCTGGCTTATCTCGCTTCGCTGGTCACTTTCTGGGGCGCGACGGCGCTGGGGTTGTAGTCCGGAATTCCCGTTGAACTGTCGGCAGCGCGGTGGCTTCTTCGTCCTCGGGATGAGGAAGCGAAGCGGGCAAGCCGAATTTCACGACGACCATCATGCAGGCGACGGACATGAACGCGACGGAGATCGTCGTGCCGGAGGAAGTCGACGCCAAGCCGGGCCAGGGCAAGAAGCCGAAACTTTTCGTGTCGCTCAAGGGCTGCAGCTATCGCTCGACGATCCATGTGATGGGGGGCAAGTCGCTTCTGCCGCTCGCAAAGGACCATCGCGAGAAGGCGGGCGTGAAGGGCGGCGACAAGGTTGAAGCGACGCTTGAAGTGGATGCGGCGCCACGCGAGGTCGAGGTATCGAAAGATCTGGCGGCGGCGCTGAAGAAGGCGGGCGCGACGGCGGGGTTTGCTGCGCTGTCGTTCACCCATCGCAAGGAGCATGTGCGCGCGATTGGAGGTGCGAAGGCGCCTGAGAAGCGCGGCGGATCGCGAAGGCGGTCGAGATGGCGCTTGCGAGGAAGGCGTAACCTGACGGTGCGGATCAGAACCGGTCGAGCAGGCGGTTCAGGTATTCGAGTTCTTCGCGGGTGAGGGCACGGTTGCCGGCGCGGCGGCGTATTTCGTCGAGGATGTCGCGCGCTTTCTGGCGCTCGATCTCGTCGGGGATTTCCACATTGTCGCCATAGCCGCTCTCGCCATTGTTGAGGCGACCGAGGATGTCGCGCTCGTCGCGTTCCGCGCGGGCTTCGGGGTCGTTCTCGTCGTTGAGGCGGGCAAGCTCGCTGGAGCGATCCTGCAGCGATGACATTGCCTGTTGCTGCGCCTCGCGGGCGGCGGCGAAGTCGCCGCGGCGGAGTGCTTCCTCGGCACGCTTCTGCATCTCGATGGCGTTGCCGAGCAGGCGACGCGAGCGATCGTTTTCCTGGGCGTAGCGGCCATCGCCCTGCGCGCCGGGACGGCCGGGTTGGCCGCCGGGGCCGCCACGATCGGCCTGTTGACCGCCCTGCTGGCCTTGTCCGGGTTGCTGGCCAGGCTGCTGGCCGGGGCCGCCCTGACCTTGCTGCTGTCCGTCGCCGGGCTGCTGGCCCTGACCTTGTTGGCCTTGTCCCTGTTGCTGGCCGCCTGGCTGCTGCCCCTGGCCCTGCTGACCCTGACCTTGCTGTTGCCCCTGGCCCTGCTGGCCTTGCTGGCCGCCGGGTTGTTGCGGCTGGCCGCCGCCGGAGCGCTGCTGCTGTTCGAGGCGTTCACGCAGCTGGCGCTGCTGGTCAGCGAGTTCCTGGCCCTTCTGGGCACCCGAGCCGTCGCGCTGGGCTTCTTCGGTAGCGTCGTTGAGATCGCGCTGATCATTCATCGCGCGATTGGTGTCCTGCAGCGCGCGGTTCATGGCGCGGTTCATCGGGCCGTCGGGCTGCTGTCCGCCCTGTCCGCCGCGGCCCATCTGGATCTGCATGTTCTCCATCTGCTCAAGCATGCGCTGCATGTCATTGAGCAGCTGGCGAGCCTGATCGCGCGCGCCAGTTTCGGCGAGGTCGCGCAGGGCCTGCAGCATGCGGGTGAGTTCATCGTCGCCCATCTGCGGGCCGCCGCCGCCTTGCATGCCCTGCATCTGGTCGCCCTGCGTGACGTTGCCGTTGCGCAGCGCCTCGGCCATCTGGGCGGCGAGGTAGTTCTCGATTGCCTGTTCGTACATGTCCATCAGGCGCTTGATTTCTTCTTCCGAAGCGCCGCGGCGGAGAGCGTCTTCCAGTGCGCGGCGGGCGGCCTCAAGCGCGGCGGTGGCGTCGGCGAGAGAGCCGAACTCGGCCTGAAGCGCGATCTCCCACAACAGGCCTTCGGCGTCTTCGGCCTCTTGCCGGTTGGCGGCGCTATCGAGCAGGCCGCGTGCATTGCGCAGGCCGAGATAAATGACCGGGTCCTCGAAATAGTCTTCTGCGCGCCAGGTGATCGCATCGAGCACCATTACGGAGCGCTTTATCTCCTTCGGCGCCCAGCTGAGGCGGTTTGCGGCCGCGGAGGCGATGGCGTTGTAGCCGGCGCCCTCGACGGCGGTGAAATTGTCGGCGCCTTCGGGCGTGGAGTATTCCTCGTAATTGCGCAGCAGGACCTGGCGCGCTTCCTGCGCCATGCGGGCGTTGGGCTGGAGGAAGATCTTCTCGGGGATTCGGTAGGCGACGGGTTCGCTCTCGGCGACCTGGCCGGCGGCGTCGGTGGCGCGAAGCTTGACCATCACGTCGAGCCCGGCCCAGCGATGGCGGACGAGGTCCTGGCTGAAATCGCCTTCCTCTTCCTTTGGCGAGAGGGTGACGGTTTCGATCGGAGTCGCTTCCTCGATCATGCCGGCTTCGGTCGGCGTGTCGATGCGGTAGGCAATCATCTCCAGCTTTTCGACGCCGTAGTCGTCGGCCAGCGCGTATTTGAATTCGGTGCGGTCGCCCTCGCCCAGCTTCGGTGGCTCGACGAAGGAGACGGTGGGCGTCCCATCGTCGATGACGGTGAAGGGGAAGCTGCCGCGCTCGCCCCAGAAGTTGACGGCGACGCGCATCGGCTCGCCGACGATGACCCGCGCCTCATAGGCGCCGTCTATGCCGGGCAGCGGGTCGAGCGACACCGCACTGCCAGCTGTGGGCATCACGCTGACCTGCGGCCGGCCGGGGCCGATGATGCGGATGGTGATCTCGGAGCCTTCGGGGGCCTTGGCGACTTCGCCGGGCGTAAGGATGAAGGGCGCTGAGCCGGTATAGGTCGGCGGCGTAATCCACGCCTCGATCTTCAGCGTGTGGGCACCGAACAGCGCGCCGAAATCGGGGAACAGGCCCTTGCCCGTGCGATCGATCACGGCGCCGCCCGCGATCACGCCGGCGACCACGAGGACTGCCGGCATGGCAAAGCGGAGGTAGAACGGGTCGGCTTGCTTCCAGTGCGGCGTGACGTCGATACGGCCCTGCTTGAGGGCGAGCGCGGCCATGCGGTCGCGGTGTTCCTGCCAGAGCGTCCAGCCGGTCGTGTCGGCCTTGGACGGGCGGTCGGTCCAGACACTGAGCGGACGGCCCTCGATCGACGAGTCGATCAGGTCGCGCGCCTCGTCATCGGTGGGGTTGCGCCAGACCTTGAGGCCGAGAAGAGCGAAGGTGAGGAGGCCGATCCAGAAGACAACGCCGGCTATCGCCTGCGCCTCGGGGGGCATGGCGGTGTAGAAGCCGGTCAGCCAGAAGACGGCAAAGCCCGTGAACCAGAGAGCTGCTGGCAGGGCGGAACGGACGAGCGACGGCCAGAAGAGCTTGCGGCGCGCCACCGAGATGCGGGCGTCGAGCTTTTCCCTCAGGCCAGATCCGTCAGCCACTCGTTATCCAATCCGGGGCCCGTTCGAGGGCGATCATTTCGTCGAAGGTCGGCCGACGACGGACGACCACGCAAGCATCGCCCCGAACCAGCGCCTCCGCAACCAGTGGTCTCGAATTATACTGGGACGACAATGTGGCGCCGTAGGCCCCGGCTGTCATGAACGCCACAAGATCACCCTCCTTGAGGGGGGGCATGGGGCGGTCCTTGGCGAAGCGGTCGGTGCTCTCGCAAATGGGTCCCACAATGTCGACAGCGCGCCTTTCTGCGCCCATTGCGGGGGTGCGGAGGGGCAGAACCTCATGGTGGGCGGCATAGAGGGCCGGGCGCAGCAGGTCGTTCATGCCGGCGTCAAGGATGACGAAGATGCGCCCGTCGCGTTCCTTGATGTACTCGACCCGCGAGATCAAAACTCCGGCATTGCCCGCGATCAGCCTGCCGGGTTCCAGTACGAGCTGCACGTCGAGGTTCCCGAGCACCTCCCGCGCCTGGCGGGCGTAGATGGTCGGGCTGTCGGGGGCCTCGCCGTCCTTGTAGGGCACGCCCAGGCCGCCGCCGAAGTCGACCCGCTGGATGTTGAAGCCACGCTCGCGGAGGCGGCGAGCAAGGGAGACGACCTTCTCCCACGCGGCGCGCATGGGATCGATGCGCAGGATCTGGCTGCCGATGTGAACCGCGACGCCGACGGGGTCGATGTTGGGCAGGCGACTGGCCTCGTCATAGAAGGCGTCAGCCTCGTGCCAGGCGATACCAAACTTGGTCTCGGGCGTGCCGGTGGAGATGTGGGTGTGGCCGCCGGCCTCAACATGCGGGTTGACCCGGAATGCGATGGGCGCGCGCTTTCCCATCTCCTGCGCGATGCGGGAGAGGCGGTGGAGTTCCGGCATCGATTCGACGTTGAACTGGAAGATGCCATGCTCAAGGCCAAGCCGGATCTCGGCTTCCGATTTGCCGACCCCGGAGAAGACGATGCGGTTTGCGGGCACGCCCGCCGCCATCGCCTTCAGCATCTCGCCGCCTGAGACGACGTCGGCGCCAGCGCCCTCAGCGGCCAGAGTCGCGATGACTCCGAGATTGGAGTTCGCCTTCACGGCGTATGCGATCAGGACATTGCGATCAGCGAAGGCATCCGCGAGCACGCGGTAGTGCCGGCGCAGGGTGGCGTCGGAATAGACGTAGGCGGGGGTGCCCAGCTCGCGTGCGACGGCTTCGAGCGAGACGTCC
Source organism: Hyphomonadaceae bacterium (assembly GCA_022844475.1). Classification (GTDB taxonomy): domain Bacteria; phylum Pseudomonadota; class Alphaproteobacteria; order Caulobacterales; family Hyphomonadaceae; genus UBA7672. Next base: position 15,865 of record JALHLR010000041.1, read on the forward strand.
TCACAGTGCAGGACGCCATTGCGATAGTTGAAGTGATGCATCGTCGGGATCCGGTGGTGGTTCGCGCAGGCGAGTAGCGGAACCGGTCGGAGTTGTCACGCTAAGGCAAGAACTGCGTGGCGATCAGGTTGCTGCAGGCGGAGGGATTGCCGCGCACGATGGGTTTGCCGGTGAGGGCGTAGCTGCCGTCGGATTTCTTGCGGAGCTTGCCTTCGAGATCGGCGGCGCCGTAGCCGGCCGGCTGCTTGAGCCAGTCGCCTGAGGTCATGGCGACGGCTCCGTCCGAACTGATCGTCCCAGAGACTTTGAAGCTGCCAGCAACTCCTCCGACGGGTCCGGAGACGCCCGCGAGCGTCGGAAACAGGCCGAGCACGCCGAATACGTCGAACCCGCCGCCTTCCTTCGGGGTCACGGTCGCGATGTCGAGATAGAAGCCGTGCTCGCCGTCGGTGCAGACATAGCTGCCGCCATAGACGCCGGTGTAGGCGTGCTTTTGTGCTGGCGCAGTGGCTGCGGGCGTCTCACCCATCAAGGAGCAGGCGGACGCCAGCGTTGCGGCCAGCGTGATGGCGGCGGCGGCTTTGAACGGCATGATTCCCTCCCATAGTGTGCGGTGAGGCTAGCGTGATTCAGGCGGGAGATACGACTATTGCGGCGCGGCCGGCGGCGTCGTCTGTGCGTCGAGGGCTTCCCGCTCGGCAGCGGCTTCGGCGCGGTCGCGTTCTGCCGCAGCAGCGTCTGCGGCGGCGCGGCGCTCTTCCTCGGCCTTCAGTGTGCGGGGGTCGCTCGGGCCCTCATTCGGCGGGTCGCCCCACAGCGGAACGGGGCGCACGAGGTCGCCCTTGATGCCGCACCCAGCAAGGGCGGTTAGCGAGATAACAAGAAGCATGACTTTACGCATGGGGCGGACATTCTGACGGCGGGGCGGCGGGGTCAAGCTGGCGGCTGCCGTGTGATCATGACGCGCTGGCAACAGTCTGCGGGCGATCAACGATCGACATAGCGAAGGAAGAGCAGGCCGGTCTCCGCCAGCGTGTTCCGGATTTTCGTGGGCAGGTCGGGCTCGTTCGACTGGGCGTGCAGATCGATGATGAACGCCGTGAGCGCGGTGAGCTTGTCAGTCGGGAGGGGCGCGCTACGGCGGAAGCCGAGATAGCTGGCTCCTATGCCGAACAGGGCATAGCCGAATGTCTCCTCAAGCTGGCGCGCGAGAACCAGGTTTTCTGTCGGGCTGAGATCGCCGTGAAAATAGCCGTTCGAAAAGGCGGCGACCGCCTCCCACGCATGGGCCACCGGCGCGGCCTGGATGTATGTCTCCTTGCGGTCGACAAGCGCGTCGGGCTGGTCGTGCAGAGGCAGGAAGGAAGGGTGGCCTTCGCCGCTCCACCACAGGCGATTGCGGAGTTGATCCAGACTGACGGATCTTGCGGCTTCCACCATGCGCTCGAGGCGGATCGCGAGGTCCGGCAGGGGCGGGGTGAACTCCGCATCGTCTGGCAAGACAGCGTTATCGTCCGGCGGCGGGTCCAGTTCGTTGGCATCGATCGTGTGGCCCGATGTGTAGCACGCCTGCCCCACATCATCGAGCGTGGCCAGCATCCGCGCGCCGGGGTGTGCAATTGCTCTCTCGTCCAGGATGGCGAGAAGCTCGCTCATCGTCCTGATGCCGACGCCGAAATAGCCGGGGCAGAGAAGCCTAGCGAATGTCAGTGTTCCGCCCGGCGCAAAGGGCGTGATCTTCAACGCATCATGCTTTGGCCCTCTGCCCCACATATTCAGAGTTTTCGATACATGTAGATCGAGGGCAGGTGTACGCTGAAGCCTGCCTTCTCATAGGCGCGGCGCGCGGGGGCGTGACTGGGATCGCCGCCAGTGCCTACGGTGGCGAGTTGCATCCCGGCGGCCTTCAGCGCGGCCAGGGCGTGCTCGTAGAGCGCCGTGCCGACGCCCCTTCCGCCGTGGTCTGGATTCACGGCGTTGAGGGTGATCTCCCCGATGCCCGGCGCGATGTGGGGCTTCCACGAGACGAAGCCGGCGATGGCGCTGTCGACCTCCGCGACGGCAATGCCGTGGCCGCTGTCGGGCTTTGCTATCGCGTCGAGCAGGTCAGCCTGCTCCTGCTCAGCGGTCACAAGGCCGAGGGCGGCGATCTCCGGGCCGACGATGTCGCGGAAGGATACGAATACGGGCGCGAAGGCGGCTGCGCGGATGGCGTGGAGGATGGCGAGGTCGGCTGGTGCATAGGCGCGGATGAGGAATGACATGTGGGTCTGTCCTGTCAGGAGTTGGGGAAGATGTATCGGGCCGCGCGAGGCGGACCCGCATGCGGGCAATCGCTAGCGGACAGCGCGCCAGCGGCCGGACAGACAGGACGTGTGAAACACGACAAGCAAGCGCGGGTCTCCCTGGCGCGACTGTGCTCCAATTGGCCGATGCGGCGCAAGATGCTGCCATGCGGGCGGCAGCAAACCGCTATAGGGTGGTGTGTGCTCACGGGAGGACCATGCATGAGCGACCTGACCACCGAGGCCGATCTCCGTACGGTCTACAAGCAGCCGGGCGGGGGTGCGGTAGGCAAGGACATCGCGCAGATCGACGCGCACTTTGCGCATTTCATTTCGCTCTCGCCCTTCCTGTGCATGGGCACGATGGGCGAGAACGGGCTGTGTGATGTGTCGCCGCGCGGGGGCGAGCCGGGGTTCGTGCGCGTGATGGATGCCCGCACGCTGGCAATGCCGGACAGGCCGGGGAACAACCGGCTGGACTCGCTGGTCAACATCACGCGCAATCCGGGCGTGGGGCTTCTGTTCTTCGTTCCGGGTTTCGAGGACACGCTTCGTGTTAACGGCGTCGCGCGCGTGACGACAGAGCCCGAGCTGATGGGGCGCTTCAGTGCGGACGGGAAGCTGCCGCGTTCGGTGGTTCTGATCGATGTGAAGGAGGCGTACCTGCACTGCGTCAAGGCGATCAAGCGCGCGGGGCTGTGGACGCAGGAGGCGCATGTGGACCGCGCGATATTCCCGACGGCGGGCCAGGTCTATCGCGACCAGCTCAAGCTGGAGATTCCCGGTGAGGCGATCGACGCGTCGCTGGCGCAGGATGCGCGGGACAACCTGTACTAGGCGCCCGAGCGTCCGCGGCGGGGCAGCATTCTGCGGAGCGTGTCGTCCTTCATGAAGTAGTGGTGGAACAAGGCTGCAGCTGCGTGCAGGCCGAGCAGGAAGTAGCCGACGGTTCCGCCCGTCTCGTGCAATTCCTTGACCTGATCGGCCAGCGCCTTGTCCGGGCTGGCGAGCGGCGGGAGGTTAAGGCCCCAGAACGGGATCGGATCGCCCTCGGCGCTGAGAATTGTCCATCCGGCAAACGGCATCGCAATCAGCCAGGCATATATTGCCAGATGGGCCGCGATCGACAGGAGGTGAAGCATGCGCGGCGGCGGAGGCGTGATCGGCGGTGCCTTCCATACCAGGACGCGGAGACCTATCCGGAGAAAGGTGGCGGCGAGCACGCTGAGGCCGAGCATGAAATGCCAGGCCTTGAGACCCTCGCGAATATCGCTGCCGCGCTCGAAGTTCGTCCGCAGCAGGATGCACGCGTAGGCCGCAACCACCAGCATCAGGACAAGCCAGTGCAGTAGGATTGCGCTGTCTGGATAACGCTTCGGTGCTGCCGCATCGCTCATGGGGGAACTCCTGATGCAATGAAGCACATGGCATAGGCCGCCGGCGCCGCTTGATGTGCGTCAACTGATCGGACGATGAGACTGCAGGTGAGAGGCGCTCGCGATCAGGGCTGGGGAGCTCTCACTCCAGCTTTGCCTTCCAGGTCGCTACCTGCTCGCGCACGCGTCTTGGCGCAGTGCCCCCATAGCTCTGGCGCGAGGCTACCGAGGCATCGACCGTCAGCACGGCGAAGACCTTGTCGGTGATGCGCGGCTCGAGTTTCTGAAGCGTGGCGAGCGGCAGATCTGGCAGCGCAATCCCTGCCATCTCCGCGGCTTTCACGGCGGCTCCAGTGATGTGGTGGGCTTCGCGGAAGGGGATATTGAGTTCGCGGACGAGCCAGTCGGCGAGGTCGGTTGCCGTGCTGAAGCCGGATGAGGCGGAGGCGCGCATGCGCTCCTTGCTGGGCGTCATGGTGGCGATCATTCCGGTCATGGCTTGCAGGGAGAGATCGAGCGCGTCGAACGCATCGAACGTGGTCTGCTTGTCGTCCTGCATGTCCTTTGAATAGGCGAGCGGTAGGCCCTTCATGATCGTGAACAGCTGGACCAGCGAGCCGATGGCGCGACCGGATTTGGCGCGCACGAGTTCGGCGGCGTCGGGGTTGCGCTTCTGCGGCATGATGCTCGAGCCAGTGGACCAGGCGTCCGACATGCGCACGAAGCCGAACTGCGCGGACGACCAGATCACGATCTCTTCGGCGAGGCGCGAGAGGTGCTGGGCGCAGATCGCAATGGAGCTGAGAGCTTCGAGGGCGAAATCCCGGGCGCTGACGCAGTCGAGCGAGTTCGCCATCGGGCGATCGAAGCCGAGCGCCTTCGCTGTCATGTGGCGGTCGATAGGAAAGCCGGTGCCGGCGAGGGCTGCGGCGCCGAGGGGGGATTCATTCATGCGTTGGACCGCATCGGCGAAGCGGCCGCGGTCGCGGTCGAACATTTCCACATAGGCCATCAGGTGGTGACCGAAGGTAACAGGCTGTGCGGTCTGCAGATGGGTGAAGCCCGGCATGACCGTGTCGGCGTGCGATTCCGCCTGCACAAGGAGAGCCTTCATCAGCGCCGTGAGCTGCTCGCGGCGGGTCTCACACGCGGATTTGACCCAGAGGCGGAAATCGACCGCGACCTGGTCATTTCGCGAGCGTGCGGTGTGCAGCCGGCCCGCGGGCTCGCCGATGATTTCCTTGAGGCGGGATTCCACATTGAGGTGAATGTCTTCCAGCGCCTTGGAAAACTGGAACTTTCCTTCGCGAATCTCGGACAGGACCTGATCAAGGCCTTGCTGGATCGCGGACTCGTCCGTCGCCGAGATCACGCCGGTCTTTGCCAGCATCTCCGCGTGGGCTTTCGAACCGGCGATGTCCTGTGTCGCGAGGCGCTTGTCCACGTCGATGGACGCGTTTATCGCCTCCATGACCTGATCGGGCATGGCCGAGAACCGGCCGCCCCACATGGTGTTGCTCTCGGGATTTTTCGTCATGAACCTGCGACCCGTCGTTTCAGCCGCGCTTCTCGCACTCTTTGCTGCGGCCTGCCAGCCAGCGGCCGAGCCGCCCGCGGCGTCTGATCCCGCCTCGGTTCCGGACCAGGCGGCGGCCCCGGCCGGCGACAGCCAGCTGGCCGCGTTCAAGACGGGCGAGTTCGAGCGGCTCGACCTTGAGTTCGGCCCATCGGAGGGCCTGTCGGCACCGACCACGGCGTTCACCGATGAGACCGGCGCTTCGCACACATTCAAGGCGTTCGAAGGCAAGATTCTGGTCTATAACATCTGGGCCGAATGGTGCGGTCCATGCGTGACCGAAATGCCGAGCCTTGCACGGCTCCAGAAGGCATTTGAGGGCAAGGATGTGGCGGTCGTCCCGGTGGCCTACGGCTACGGGCAGGGCGTGACGCGCGAGACAACGCTGGCGAAGTTCCGCGAGCTGGTGGGGCAGGACCTGCCCTTCTTCTTCGACGGGGAGCAGGTGCTCCAGTCCGAAGCCAAGACCGGGGCGCTGCCGGCCACCATCATCTACGACAAGACCGGCAAGGAAGTCGCCCGCCTCACAGTGCCCGCCGAGTGGGATTCGCCCCAGGCCGTGGCCCTCGTGCAGGCTGTGCTGGACGGCAAGCGCTGAGGCAGACCCTTTGGCCGGTCACCCGGCTTCACTTCAGCGCGAGAAAGGCTGGGCGCGACACCCCCGCGCCTTGTGGGGTCGCCCCGGATTAGGCATCACTCTGCGTAAGTCCAGTTACACAAATGACCGGCTGAAGCCGGCTTCCGGGAGAACGACCATGATCAGGATGCGCCATGTTTCTCTGGCGGTCATGACGGCCGCCTTGGCCTTCAGCGGCGCGGCATTCGCCCAGACCCAGTCGGCGATGCCGGTTGCTGCGGCCGGCGCCACCGGCCCCGAGGTTGACAAGGCGGCGATCAACGCACCCAACGTCGAGCCCGGCTATGTCGTTCCGCGTCTCAAGATCGGCCAGCCCGACCTGCAGGGCGTCTGGAGCAATGCGTCCAACACCACCCTGCGCCGGCCGGGTGCGATGAAGAACCTGGTGATGTCCGAAGCCGAGAACGAGAAGGCGCGCGACACCAACCCTTCGAACATCCGGCAGAGGACCGATGACAACCAGAAGGCGTCCGATGGCCTGCTGGACGGTAAGGATCTCGCTTCGGGTCGCGGCTACAACGCTTTCTGGATCGATCCGGGTACGAGCTACGCGAACGTCAAGGGCACGTGGCGCACGTCGTGGATCGTCGAGCCCGCCAACGGGCAGGTGCCCACCAAGGCTGGCGTGAGTGGCGGCGGCTACGGCCCGCGTCTTGGCAATGGCTATGACCATCCCGAGGAGCGCAACCTCAACGAGCGCTGCATCATTCTCGGCACATCCGGCCCGCCGATCGGGAACTACCTCTACAACAACAACCTGCGCATCGTTCAGTCGCCGAACCACGTCGTGATTGAATCCGAGATGATCCATGATGCCCGCATCATCCCGCTGAACGCAGAGCACCGCCCCAAGGAACTCGCGCCGTGGATGGGCGATTCGATCGGCTGGTGGGAGGGCGACACGCTTGTCGTCGAGACCATCAACATGACGCGCGGTGGGTCGACGGTTCAGGTCTCGCCGTCGGGCAAGATCATCGAGCGCTTCACCCGCTACAACGACAAGCAGGTCTTCTACGAGTTCGAGGTGCATGACCCGCAGCTCTACACCCAGGTCTGGAAGGGACAGATGTCCCTGAACCACCAGCCGTCGATGTACGAATACGCCTGCCACGAGGGCAATCACGGCCTGCTCGGCATCCTCGAAGGTGGCCGCGTCGCCGACAAGCAGGGCCGCAACATCAGCGAGGAAGGCGACCGCGAGGAGTAGTCGTTCTTGTGGGGCACATTCAGAGCGCCGTTGCGGAGACGCAGCGGCGCTTTTTGATTCCTGCCGTTCGCGAAGTGCGAGGCCTCATGCTGGGCCCAAGCCGACAATTTGCTATTGTGAGATGCGAGCAGACCAGGCTGTTTCACGGGGCGTGGAATTGTCCGCGTGCCTCCCGGCTGGGCGCACCCGCGCGGTGATGCGGGTGATAACGTCGACGGCGGGCAGCTCGAACCGCCCGACCGCCTGCCTGAAAGTGCAAGGACGGCGTTTCAGATCTATCAGAACGTGAGCGCCGGCTCGCCGGTCTCCCCCGTCTTTGCGACGCTGAGCGACATGAAGGCCTGGCTGATCGATCAGGGCCAGGCGGCCGACGCGATCGATTCGTTTGTGGATTGGGGCTTTGCGCCGTCCACTGTCGCATCGGTGAACGGCGTCGATGGGGGCATGCAAGGCCTGAATCGCACCGTCAGCAAGAGGAAACGGTGGCCTTGGTTCCGGACGCGCGAAAGCTGACGCTGCCGCACGTCACCGTGAGAGCCCCTCTGCAGGCCTTGGGCAGCGCTTGTCCTGAAGGGCTGGATTCGGCATGTTTCGACCCGATACCAACATGACCGGCAAAGCTCGCGGCCCTGGAGGAACCACATGATCAACCTGCGTCACATCTCGCTGGCGGCGATCGCCGCCGTGCTCATTGCTGGGCCGGGCGTTGCCTCGGCGCAGGACACCAATGGGCGCGTTTTCGTCCCGAACCAGAAGCCCGCGAAAGATGGCGACCGGATGGCGGCGGGCTATGTCGCGCCGCGTCTGTCTTTTGGTCAGCCCGACCTGCAGGGCGTCTGGTCGAATGCCTCGAACACGCGGCTCACGCGTCCAGGCAACATGAAGACGCTGATCATGACGGACGAGGAAGAGGCGAAGGCGCGCGCTGCCAACCCGTCTAACATCCGCCAGCAGACAGATGACAATCAGAAGCATGAGGACGGACTGCTCGACGGCAAGGATCTCGCGGCGGGCCGCGGCTATAATGCGTTCTGGATCGATCCGGGCACGACCTACGCCAATGTGAAGGGTACCTGGCGCACGTCATGGATCGTCGATCCGCCGAGCGGGCAGGTGCCGTTCTCCGACGACGGCCGCAAGCTGCTGGCCTCGATGCGCGGCTCGCGCGGGCGCGGGTCGGGCTATGACAATCCGGAAGAGCGAGGCGCGGGCGAGCGCTGCATCGTCGGCTTTGGCGGCTCGGGCGGACCGCCGATGATGAACGTGCTCTACAACAACAACTACCAGATCATCCAGAGCCCGGACCACGTGGTGATCGTCGTCGAGATGAACCATGATGCGCGCGTGATCCCGCTCAACGCGAAGCACAAGCCGGCGGCGCTTAACAAGTATCTCGGCGACTCGATTGGCTGGTGGGAAGGCGACACGCTGGTGGTCGAGACCATCAACATCAATCCGGAAGGTGGCGGGCAGGCGCAGGTGACGCCGGACGGCAAGATCATCGAGCGCTTCACGCGCTATTCCGACAGCCAGGTGCTGTACGAGTTCGAGGTCCACGATCCAGCGCTCTATAGCCAGGTCTGGAAGGGCGAGGTCGGCCTGAACCGCGTCAATGAGGAGGTCTACGAATACGCCTGCCACGAGGGCAATCACGGCCTGCTGGGGATTCTCGAGGGTGGTCGCGCTGCTGACCGCGCAGGTAAGGACATCCGCGAGGCTGGCGACCGCGACGAGGGCTAAGCCGTCCGCCAGGTGAAGGACACCGCCGCTGTCGCAAGGCAGTGGCGTTTTCTTTCGCCCAAACAGAAAGAGGGCGGCGGATTGCTCCGCCGCCCTCTTCATTCAGGCTTGTTGTGCCTAGCTTAGAACGACTTCGAGAGGTCGATGAAGTAGGTCCGGCCGTAGAGGTCGTACTGGCTTTCGATGACCGCGTTGCCGAGGCGCAGGTAGCCTGCGTTGCTCGATGTCTGCGGCGGCTCTTCGTCGAGCACGTTCCGCACACCGAAGCGGGCGTTGAGACCAAGCTCCTCGAAGTCATAGCCGACCGACAGGGTGTGGTAGAAGCGCGGCGGCGTCGACAGCACGTAGTTCACAGGCGTACCCAGGAAGCGGTAGGGCTGCGTCGGGTTGGCTTCTGTGAAGTCGTCGAGATTCGAGGTGGCGTCGACATAGCGAACGCCCCAGAACACCGACAGCGGACCAGCCGAATAGGCGGTGTTGAGGTTGGCAACCCATGGCGGTTGGCCTGCCTCTCCGTTGTTGTCCTCGAACGGGCTACCCGGCAGAAGCTGTTCGCCGGCCTCAAGCTGGCGCGCAGCGCGAAGCGTGAAGTCGAGATCGCCAAACTGCGTTTCCAGACCGTAGTGAACCTCAACGTCTACGCCGCGCGACGTCTGTGCAGCGATGTTCAGGTAGTTGTTGAACAGTTCGGTGATCCTGCCGGGAATAGTTGGTCCGCCCGGCTGCTCGCGCGAGAAGAGGTTGCAAAGCGGATCAGTCGGGAAGTTCAGCGAGTCATAGCAGTTACGGACGATGTAGGCGTTCGAGACGCGGCCGACCTGATCTTCAACGACGATGTCGAAGTAGTCGACGGAGATCTGGAGGTCGCCGAGGAATTTCGGCTCCCAGATCACGCCCAGCGACCTGGATTCCGAAGTTTCCGCGGTGAGCGTGCCGTAACCGCCGCTGGTGTAAACGGTCGCCTGGATGCCGCCCGTCTGCAGTTGCGTCGGTCCGATCCCGCCCGGGAATTTCGGGTCAATCCGACAGTTGTCCGCCATACGCTGCGTGATTGTGCCAGCCGCGAGTTTCGGCCCCCACTGAGCGCAGGGGTCGCCCGCCTGTGCGAACAGGCTGGTCTGCTGGGCGAGATAGAGTTCGTAGAGGCCCGGGGCGCGGAACGACGTCCCCTGGCTGCCGCGGACGCGCAGTTCGTCAGTGATCGCCCAGCTGAGTCCGGCCTTCCACGTCGAGTCGCCGCCATAGGAGGCAACGTCCGTGTAGCGCCCGGATAGTGAGACGGTCACTTGCTCGGCCAGCGGCATGTCCTTGAAGACAGGGATCTGCAATTCGAAGTAACCGGCACGGGTGTCGTCGTCGCCGGTGGTGATGCCGCGACGCACCGGACCGCCATTCCAGATTTCGCGGTCCAGGTATGCCTGGTCCGGCTTATCCAGAATGCTGTCGTCCTGGTACAGGAAGCCGAACACCGCGCTCATGTCTCCGGCAGGCAGCGGGGCGAGGGCGCCCGTGATGTAGCCCTCGACCGTTGTCTGCTCGTAGACGGTGCGGCTGTTGGCATAGCCGTGGAGGAAGGCCTGCTCTTCGGGCGTGAGAATGCCGTAGTTCAGGTTGGGCGCGTACCAGTTGATGTCGACGCACGGCACGCCGCGATAGCGCGTCGTGGTGCCGGCGCAAAGTGAGGTTCGCGATTCATAGTCGGTGATCGCATCGACAAACGTGACCTGCTCCTTGCGGGCGCCGTCCGAGCGCGAGAACTGCGCCGAAAGGTCGAACGTCCAACCCGGCATCGGGAAGCCGATATCGCCGCTCAGGCCGGCGACGAGGCGCACGTAGTCGATGCCAACCGTCTCGTCCGCCCAGTCGGTGATCGCTGTGGGGCTGTGCAGGACGTAGTAGTATTCGTCTTCTTCCAGATCGTCGCGAAGCGTCCAGCCGGCGAGTTCCGCAATCGGGTCGCCGATGACGTCGGTGCCAAAACCGCGATACTGGTACTGGAAGGTGTAAATCTGGTCGTAGCTGTCGTTCTTGGTCGTGCGGCGGTTCAGCAGGATTTCGCCATAGGCCTTGATATTGTCGGTGATGTCGTACTCGCCCTCTGCGACGATCGACATGCGCTCGATGCTCGGTGAAAGCGTCGTCTGGTCCTGCAGCGGATGGTAGAAGTCCTGGTAAGCGCCGGAGTTACGTGCGAACGGGCCCCAGATCGGATCCGGGACGCGTGG
>JALHLR010000042.1 GCA_022844475.1 Hyphomonadaceae bacterium
TTCCAGAAGAGCGCGGGCTTTGTCCTCATCGACAGCTGGAATGAGGTGCAATCCTGCGCCGGTCGCAAACGCGTAATTTGCCGCGATGATTTCCGACAAGTCTTCGCCTTGCTCGCAAACCACCAAATGTCCGGATTCCGACTTCACTTCGAACTGGGGCGATACGGCATCATCGAAGATTATGGAGGATCCGGCGCGAAGGGCGGTCAGGAGCCCGATGCCCAGCCGACCACTACCCCACCGCAGCGGTTCCTTCTTGATCGCCGCGCTACTGTGCATCTCCGCGATTTGAGCGTCGTCGTTGACGATGACAAACTTATAGTCCGGGTACTTTTGCTGAAATGCAGCGATGGACTCATCAGAAACACCAGCAAGTATAATTCCCTTGGCGCGGGCTCGCGCAGCCGCATTGTTGCGCCTCACAACTTCCGCCGACGCGTCAGGACGCGTAAGGCGCGGTCCATCGACGATGGGAAGGTAGTGGCCCGGGAGAGCGAGCGCGCAAGATATCTGCGCCGCAAGCTTGGGCTGGTCGGAGACGACGAATAGCGGGTGAAGCGATGGACATTTCATAGTGCCACCTGCGTGGAGAGACGGTGCTTGATATCGCCGTCCGCCAAAACCTCGGCGAAAGGCATCCACGATGCTCGGGTACGTCGCTCGCACGCGACCAAGGCCAACATGGCAGTGGGCTGACTTGTCATCTGTTCCCCCAACGGCTTCAGTGGCGCCGCTACCGCGCCCCTGCCCTTCTCCCCCGCGTCACCTTCGCCGGCGCGTCCTTCCGCGTGCTGTAAGCCACAAGAATAGCCGGCAGCAATCCGGGGAAGCGCGCTTCGATCTCATCGAAACGTGAGGTGTTGTGCATCTCAACGCCCTGCCGCTCCGAGCGTATCAGCCCCGCCTCGCGCAACACGCGGAAGTGCTGCGACAGCGACGATTTCGGAATCGGCTTGTTGTTCACGCTGGAGAACGCCGCGCATATCTGCGAACACGTCGCGCTGGCGATCTGCGTGAAAATCGTCGCACGAACAGGGTCCGCGAGGGCGTGAAGAACGTCCTCGGCGCGAATGTCGTCTTTGGCTGGGTGAAACAGCGCTCTCATGAACCTTTATCTAGGGGGTCTTGAAGCGGGGCTCAATAGTTCTTAATTCCTGAACTAACGAACAAGCGCAAAAAAAGCAGGAACACCCACATGTCCAAACTTGATGGCAAGGTCGCAATCGTCACCGGCGCATCCAAGGGGATCGGCGCCGCAATCGCCAAGGCGCTTGGCGCGCAAGGCGCAGCCGTCGTCGTCAACTACGCCTCCAGCAAGGAAGGCGCTGACGCAGTGAAAGGCGTCATCGAACAGTCTGGCGGCAAGGCGATCATCGTCAAAGGCGACGTATCCAAGCAAGCCGACGCCAAAGGCATCGTCGATGCAGCCATCGCGGCATTCGGCAAGCTCGATATCCTCGTCAACAATTCCGGCGTCTATGAATGGAGCTCTCTTGAAGACATAACCGAGGGCAGCTTCCACCGCCAGTTCGACATCAACGTGCTTGGCACGTTGCTGACCACGCAAGCCGCCGTCGGCCATCTCAAGGAAGGCGGCAGCGTGATCAATATCGGCTCCGCTGTCAGCACATCCCAACCGGCGCACTCATCCGTTTACACCGCCACGAAGGCGGCCGTTGACGCGATCACCGGCGTGCTCGCCAAGGAACTCGGCGCCCGCCAGATCCGCGTCAACTCCATTAACCCCGGCATCGTCGAAACCGAGGGCAGCAAATCCGCAGGCTTCATCGGCTCGCCACAGGAAGCTCTCTTCGTCAGCCAGACCCCGCTTGGCCGTACGGGCCAGCCGGACGACATCGCAGATGTTGCCGTATTCCTCGCCTCCGACGCCTCCCGCTGGCTCACCGGCGAAAAAATCACCGCCAGCGGCGGCCTGCGCTAAGGTAAACGATCGACTGACATGCGCCGGGCTGATCGCTACAGCCCGGCGCATATGTCCTACGATCCAGATGTTAGAGGATATGAACGCAGCAATTCGTCCGACGATCAGGCGCTAGCGGTCTGCGCGGCGTTCTTCTTCGGGAGCGTGCCCTTACGGGCGCGCCGCATCTCGCGCTTTTCGAGGTCAGCGATCAACAGCTTCACGTTCTTGGTGTTCGACTTGAAGGCTACGTCAAACAGGTCGCCAATAATGGGCAATGCCCCGACGGCGACATCGACGCCCCAGTTCGAATACATACGCGCCTTGGTGACGCGGGAAACTCCCAGGCGTTTGGCTTCGTTGATGACGTAAAGTCCGATGGCACCGCTGACCAGATCGCCGACAATCGGCACGAGGCCGATTACGGCATCCAAGCCGAATTCCACGCCGGCCACGGAAAATTGCCTGTCGAGCAGGCGCTCGAGTTGCTTCAACCGTGCGACTTCATCTGCGTGCCGGATCGCCATCTTAGCGAAATGCGCTGGGGCTGATCCCGTTCCTTCGACGCCATGAATTCCAGATATTGCAGGCGGTACGCATTACATTCTTCGAAGGCGGAAAGTAGTACGAGTTCTGTTGAATGACCGGAACGGGGCCACCTGCTGCCGTTCCTGTGGGCGCTATCAATGTCCGCTTTCTAGGAAACCTTAGTCATCAGATTTGCGGTGGTTCGGACCTTGGGCTGAACTGGTGGAGTCGAACGCCGGCATCCTACCCACGACACCCTGGTCGAATGCAACCAGAGCGAACGCCCGACCTCTTTGGTTCATTCAGCTGACCGCGTTGGTCGCAATCGAACTCTTGGCCTCTACAACCGGACGCATACGCTGAACCATTCAAAGCGGACGTTCGACCTTTGCTCTCAACGATATCAATATCGGCACACCAAAGGGCCTTGCATCGCCAGCCCAGAAACACCTTCTGAATATCCAGCGCTGCACCCAAGGCATACAGTATTGTTTTCAGAGGGACTGCAGCTGCTTCTCCACCCACTGAACGATTGATCCTGTCGGCATGGCGCCGGAGATGCGACCGACTTCGCGTCCCCGCAGGATCATGATCATGGTCGGAATGCCCTGCACGCCGTACCGGTTAGCGATGGCGGGCTCGTGCTCCGTGTTGAGTTTTGCCATCCGGACGCGAGGTTCAAGGATCGCAGCAGCGGCTTCAAAGCTCGGCGACATCATCCGGCACGGGCCGCACCATTCGGCCCACAAGTCGATGACAAGTGGCAGGTCGCTCTTGAGTGCATGCTTGTCGAAATTCTCTCGCGTCAGATCGACGGCCTTCGCCCGAAAAAGCAAGGAATGGCAGCGACCGCATTTCGGACCATCGCCGAGCCGGCTGAATGGGACGCGGTTCAAGGAGGCATCGGTCGGGCAGCAGATTGTGAGAGCACTGCTGTCTGACTGCCTAGGTGCGCCGGTGGACATGTCAGCCATTGTGTCGGCTCCCTCAAATTCAAAAACCCGCTGCAAAGCATCAAACGCTTCCAGAAGCGCAAAAGGTCCAGAACTGGCGTCCTGGAGTCCGAAAGGAACCTAGAGCGCTTTGCGTCCTGAGCGCGACCGGAACAGGTGAAGCAAGCGAACGACGGCGCGCAACGGCCGCCTCGAAGGCGTCCTCTCGAACAAGCACCGGATAAGAAGGCCATGGAAACTCGACCCTCGGAATTCAATCGTGACGACCTGCTGGCATGTGGTCATGGCAAGATGTTCGGTCCCGGTAATGCCCGGCTGCCGCTACCGCCCATGCTGATGATGGACCGCATCGTGTCGATCACCGCGGATGGCGGCAAGTATGGCGCAGGGTTCATTCACGCTGAGCTCGATATCTCTCCAGACCTCTGGTTTTTCGCTTCCCATTTCGAGGGTGATCCGGTCATGCCCGGCAGTCTCGGGCTCGACGCCATGTGGCAGCTCGTGGGCTTCTTCCTGGGCTGGGTGGGCAAAGTCGGCCGCGGCCGCGCTCTTCAGGCGGGGCTGGTGAAGTTCGACGGACAGGTCCGTCCGACCACCCGCAAAGTCACCTACCTGATCGACATCCGAAAGGTCATCGCCCGCAAGCTGATCCTGGGGATCGGCGATGGCGTAATGCTGGCCGACGGCAAACAGATCTATCAAGCCGAAGGTCTGAGGGTTGGTCTGTTTTCTGCCGAGAGCCTGGCGTGATGGAAGCCTCGAAAGATCTCTTCGACGCGATCCTTGTCGGCGTCGGCCAAGCCGTCCCTGCCCTCGCGAACCGTCTCACCAGCGAAGGATGGAAGATCGCGGTGATTGAGCGCCACCTTGTTGGCGGGACGTGCGTCAACTTTGGCTGCACGCCGACCAAGGCCATGATTGCCTGCGCACATACCGCACGGCTCGCGAGCCGGGCGGCCGAGTTCGGCGTAATCGTTCCAGGTCTGCCCTCCGTCGACCTGTCCCGCGTGAGAGAGCGCACGCAAGCCCTGGTCCGGAAGGATCGCGAAGGCCTTGAGACATGGATTGCAGCCATGCCGGGCTGCGAGTTGATCCGAGGACACGCGCGCTTCGAATCGCCGCATCGCCTGCGCGTTGGCGACCGCGTGCTTGAGTCAGCGAAGATCTTCCTCGATGTCGGCGCCCGCGCGGCGATTCCGGATATTCCGGGCCTCAAAGAGGCCGGCTTTCTGACCAGTACAAACATGCTCGATTTGACTGTTACGCCACGGCATCTGCTCATTCTTGGCGGCGGGCCGATTGCGGTCGAGTTCGCGCAGATGTTTCGCCGCTTCGGCTCCGACGTCACGATCATCGATCGCAGTCCGCGCCTGCTACGGCAGGAAGACGAGGATATCTCCAACGCCATTGGCGACATCCTTCAGCACGAAGGCATCAACCTGTGCCTGGCGGCCACGCCCATGGCGATCCAGCAAACGCCGGAAGGCCCAAGCGTCAGCGTGCAACGCGCTGCCGATGTTTCCGAGATTGCGGGCAGTCACCTGCTTGTCGCGACGGGTCGGTCTCCCAATACCGACGATCTCGGCCTTGCCGCTGCCGGTATCGAGGTCGATGGTAAAAGGTATATCGTCGTCGACGACCATCTCCGAACGACTGCCGAAGGCGTCTGGGCGTTAGGCGATTGCAACGGTCGTGGCGCCTTCACTCATACCGCTTACAACGATTTCGAGATTGTGGTGGCAAACCTCCTGGATAATGAACCGCGTTCCGTCTCCGATCGCATTCGAGCGTATGCGCTCTACATCGACCCGCCGCTCGGGCGAGTTGGAATGACCCTGGCTGAGGCTCGCCAAACCGGACAGCGGATCAGGATTGGGGAGAGGCCCATGACGCGGATCGCGCGCGCAAAAGCGAAAGGCGAAACTCAGGGGTTGATGCGGATCGTTGTCGACGCAGACACCGATCGCATTCTCGGCGCATCCATTCTTGGACCCGGAGCCGACGAAGCGATCCACGCAGTGCTATCGATGATGTCGGCAGGCGCGTCAGCGACCCGTCTCGCTCACACAGTCAACATTCACCCGACCGTTTCGGAATTTCTGCCGACCCTCATCTGGGAATTGTCTGAACCTTCCAAACGGTCCGGCGCTTAAAAGCAACACCCCGTTCGCGGGATCTTCACAAGAAGACCCCGCGAACGCGGCACGGCGCCTGCGGAGCTACTTCGTGCTCAGAATCTGACCACGGATCTCGCCGCCTGGGTTCGCGGCGGTATGGATGTTGACGTAGTCGTGGCCCAGAACCAGATCGTCGGCCTGGACGTCGGTCAGAACGGCCGTCCCGGTGATTGGGCTCGCCGCGCTGGCAAACGGAATCACGACGCCTGCGTCCTCGCCAGGCGCGGCAGGTCCGTGAATATGTGCTGCAGTCGCGGGCCCGGTGAGATCCTTGTACGTGACAGTGTAGGTCAGGATGTTTGTGTTGGGATCGTACATCAGCTCCGCCGACCCGGACCCGGAGGACGTAATGCCTTTGCCAGGCGCAAGGATCGCCGTGTAGCTGACAGTCGTCGACGCTTTGGCTTCTTGCACGGCCGGCGTCTGCGTTTCGGTCACCTGCACGTCTGGCGTCTGCACTTCGGGCGCCTTCGTGCACCCAACCATAGCAACGGCCGCGGTGATTGCGGCAATCATTACAAGCGTTTTCATCTCATGCTTTCCTCTTTCCAATCTGACTTCAAATTGCGCCGCAGCTGCACTTAGACCTGCGGACGGTCTCGAGATCGCGAGGCGCCAGACAATGCAGAGCGAGCCCCGAGACTCGTCTTGAAAAATGCCGCGTACGAACGCCAGCAAACGGGAGACTCAGTCCGCTCGCACCTGCTTTTTTAGACGCTGCTTCGGAGCCTCGATGCCGGACCGTGTGTCCCAAAGTCCCGGATTGTTAGACGGCGGCGCGCCGACTGGCTGACCGTTCGGGCTGTGGAGGTCCTTTGTCGGTCACTTGCTCCTACGTCGGAGGCGGCTTGATGTGGTCGAACAGCCAGGCGCCTGCTTCGGCAACCGGCCGACGCTCCAGGTCGACCATCGCGTTGGCGCGCCGCATCGTGGCGTTGTCGATGCCTGAGGCGAGGTCTCGGATAATCGTGATCAACGCGGCGTCCTTGCTGGCCTTCGGAGAGGCGAGGACAAAAGCGTCATAAGGCGGCAGCGCTGATTTCTCGTCTGTGAGAAGAACGAGATCGAACGCATCGATGCGGCCGTCCGTCGTATACGCCGTGATCACGTCAACGCTGCCGGCTGCGGCGGCGTCATACATGAACGTTGAATCCATCTGCCGTGTCCGCAGGGATCCGAGGCCGTAAGCGTCCCGTGTCCGGACCCAGTCGGGGCGCCCGAGGAATTCGGGGTCGCTGGCGAGCGTCGCCGGCTTGCCGGCAAGATCGGCGATCGATCGCAGCCCGAGCCGAGATGCAGTCGCGCGAGATGTCGCAAATGCATATGCGTTTTCAAATCCGAGCGCCGCCACGTCGGTCGCGCCGCCGTTCGCAGCTAACCACGTACCGATCTCACCAAGCATGCGGTCTCGCGGCACGACATCGTCGCGGCGCATGATCGTCGTCCAGACCGTGCCGGTGTAGTCGACATAGAGATCGATATCGTTGTGAAGGAGCGCATCGAAGGCGACGTTGGACCCGAGATCCTGCTTGATTTCGACTCGTGCGCCCGCCCGTTCGAGCACACGGCGCATCGCATCCGCCAGTACATATTGCTCGGTAAACGTCTTGGCTCCAAGTACGACCGTCCGGCCAGCCAGCGGCAATCTAGCTGCTCCAGCGGCGGCAGCGCCGGTCGGCGCATCCTGAAAAAGGCCCGCAACTGGAAGACAAAGTACGGCAAGCCCCAGCAGACCGGCCAGGACATATCTGCGGGCCTGGCGCTGATACCCGATCTCGAAGAGCGCGATCACCTGATCGAGCCCCAGAGCCAGCACAGCCGATCCCAAACAACCGGCGATGACCGATGCCCAGTTGCGCGTCTGCAGGCCCTGGAAAATGAGACCGCCAAGGCTCTCGGCGCCGACTGGCGTCGCGAGCGTCGCCGCGCCGACCGTCCACACGGCAGCCGTGCGCAGTCCCGCAATAATGACCGGCGCAGCGAGCGGTAGATCGACCTGAAAGAGGCGCTGGCGTTCGGTCATACCCACGGCAAGAGCCGCCTCCCGGACATCGGGGTCGACCCCGCGCAGTCCGACGATCGTGTTGCGAAGAAGCGGCAGCACCGAATAGAGCGTGAGGGCCACGAAAGCGGGCCAGAAGCCGATGCGACCGCCCAGCATCGGCACCATCAGCGCGAGCAATGCAAGGCCGGGAATCGTCTGGACAATACTTGCACTTCCCAGTGCAAACCGCGCCAGCGACGCTGAGCGCGATGCAAGCACGCCGAGAGGCAGTGAAATCAACAACCCAACGACAATGGCGGAAAGCGACAGTCCCAAGTGACCTGCGTAAAGCCTCGGAAACGACGACCAATCATGAGCAAAAAGATCACCCATGTGTCGCCGCCTTGAACAACGCGCTGATAAGTTCTGCGGAGCGCCGTGGTGCAGCCAGCAGCGCGGCGACCTCCGGGGTGGCGGGGGCGGCAATCAGCTTCTCGGCTGTATCCATCTGGATGATGCGGCCGGCATCCAGGATGGCGATCCTGTCCGCAAGTCTGACGGCTTCAGCGAAATCATGAGTAACCAGCACGATCGCAAAACCGAGACGGCTACGCAGTTCGCGAATATCCTCGATAAGAACATCCTTTGTGACCGGATCGAGAGCGGCAAATGGTTCGTCCATCAGGACGAGGCGCGGTTCACCTACAAGCGCGCGGGCCAGACCAACGCGTTGCTTCTGCCCGCCGGACAGTTGCCTCGGCATGCGCTCTGCGAATTCGGCGGGCTGCAAACCAACCATGTCGAGGAGATCTGCGACAGATACTCTAATCCTGGCGGCGTCCCATCCAAGCAGGCGTGGCGTGATGGCGACATTGTCGAAAACGCTGCGGTGCGGAAACAGCCCAGCCGACTGGATCACGTATCCAATGTGTCGGCGCCATTGCGCCGCCGGAACCTCGCTGGCGCCCTGACCGCCAAGACGAATACTCCCGGCGTCGGGCTCTATCAGCCGGTTCACCATTTTGAGCGTGGTCGTCTTCCCGCAGCCCGACGGTCCGATCAACGCCAGGGTCTCGCCCGCTTCAAGAGCGAAGCTGACGTCGTGCACAACGGGCGTGTCGCCAAACCGCTTGGCAAGACCAGAGACCTCAAGAAGCATCTACTCTCCCCTCACCGCGCCAGCGCAGACACAGCACTGGCGAGCTGGATCACGTCGTCTTCCGAGGTGAACAATGCCGGGGTCACGCGAATGCACGCCCCTCCAACAAGTCCGGTCCGAGGGACGGTGAACACGCCATATTCGTTCAGCAAGCGCTCCGCGAGCGCAAGATTGTTCGCGGAGGTGGTCTGGCCCTTGATCCGAAAACTCGTCATGCCAGCGTACATCGATCTGTCTGAAGGCGTCAGGATTTCGATGCTTGGATTTGATCCAACCTCTCCGACCCAGAGATCGCGGAGGTATTGCAGGCGAGCGGCCTTGTTGGCAACGCCGATCTCCGTGTGAAAACTTATTGCCATCGGGACGGTCATCTGGGCCGCCCAGTCGATGGCGCCTGAATAGCTGCGGGCTGCAATTCCCGAGACGTCAGCCCCCGTTGCGCCGATGGCTGGCTCGATGTCTTCGATGCGGTCGCGCCTGATATACGCGACCCCCACGCCAAGGGGTGCTCCGACCCATTTGTGCAGGTTCAGCCCGACAAAGTCCGCCTTCAGATCCGGTAGCGTGAAGTCGATCTGGCCGAACGATTGGGCGGCGTCGACAATCACGTCGACGCCTTTCGTTCGCGCGAGCTGCGCTATTTCGGACACCGGTATGACGAGACCGCTGCGGTGGCCGAGATGCGTGAGCAGCATCAGGCGGATCCGGGGATGCTGCTCCAGAACCTTTGCATAGGCGTCGATGATTGCGCTGCGGCTGGCGGGTTCTGGAAGTTGGATGCAAACGGGCTCGACGCCACGACGATGTTGCAACCACTTCATCGCAGCTATGGCGCTGTCGTAGTCATGGTCGGCGTATACCACCTGGTCTCCAGGGCGCAGCCGGCCGTATCCGCCAATCAGGGTATGAAGCGCGTCCGTCGCGTTGCGTGTGAAGACGATCTCGTCCGGTGACACGCCAAGCAGATCAGCCGTCTTGCCAAGGATCAGGCGGAGGTCGTCGTGACAAACCCTGCGCTGCCAGTACGAGTTCTGCTTGCTCACGAAGTCGAGCTTTTCGTGATAGGCCCGCATCACGGGACGCAAAGGGACGCCCCAGTTTCCGTTGTCGAGCGGGATTATGTCCCGGTCGATATCGTATGCGGCTGCGACGCGAGCCCAGTAGGCGCTGTTGCCCGCCAGGTCTTCCGGCTTAAGGCCAGCGGGAGCCGGAGGTGGACCTTCGCCCAGCATTCGCTCCGGATTTCCCGCTGCAGAGCGCGCACGCCCGGCCAGAGTCTCGCGTGCAGAGCCATGCATGGCAGAACGCCTCCTGGGGTCGGCCGTCGATTTGCGCCGCCTTTTTTGTTGGAGCGGCGATTCCGCGATCAACGCCAGCTGCTAAACCGAACACTCAGGAGATGGCATCCACGCGGTCGGGGTAGAAGGACACGTAATCCTTGATTTCAGCGACTGCCTCGTGCGGCGTTTCGTAGGTCCAGACGGCGTTGGCTCCTCGGGCTCCGGACGGAATGCTGTAGTACGACGCTTCGCCCTTGTAGGGACAGTATGTCTTGAGGTTGGACCGCTCGAGCAGAGACATGTTGACGTCTTCCCGCGGGATATAGATCGCCGGTTGGTGGGATGCTTCCTTGAGCGATAACGCCTGCGTCGTGTCGGCGATGGTGTTGCCTCCAACGGAGACTGTGATCCGACGATCGATCTTTTCGATGGTGATCGGGTGGGTCGAACTGGGTTTGAGGACGAGCTTGTTGCTCATGGCGGTCTTCCTTGAGTGGCGCGGGGGTCGCTGGCAGAAACGTCTCAGGACAAGCTATCCGGCAGCTGCGATTCCAAGTTAGCCCTCCTCCACGGCGGAAGGCGCTGACTTGCGTGTCCAGGAATCCAGAAGTTGGAGGCGGTCGGACAACAGATGGGCTTCGGACCGAACGTCAACCGACAGCAGAAAGACTCCAAACAGGCTGCGCTCGTCGGTCAGGAACTTCTCGACCACCCATCCCGATTCAGCGGCTACGGCGCTGAAGCGTTCGAAGGAGTATTTGCGCGAACTTTCGGTGTGAATGCTTTCACCTTTGCGGAAGGTGTATTGCTGCCCGGCGACCCTGACGAGCTGATCCACAAGGCTCACCAATCGCATTTCAATGGCCGCCTCTTCAGCATTCCAGACCGCCTGATGCTTGAACTTCGAGAGATCGAAATCGCCGCCGAGTTCGCGGTTGATCCGACGCAGGAGATTTAGATTGAACTCTGCGGTCACGCCTGCTGCATCGTCGTAAGCTGGCACAAGAATGGACGGGTGCTTGATGAGATCGACGCCGATGATGGCCTTGGCGCAGGAACCGAGTTGACGGCGCATCCGCCAGAGAAACGCCTCTGTCGTTTTCGGATCCAGATTGCCAATGGTCGAACCTGGGAAGAAGCCCACGCGCGGGCCCAGGTGAGTTCTCGGTGGGAGCTCGAATTCCGACGTGAAGTCGGCAATCACAGGCAAGATCTTGAGATGAGGATATCTCGAGCTTATCCGTTGTGTGGTCGCGGCGAGAAAGTCTCCGGCCACGTCAACAGGTACGTACTCGGCAGGACGCAGAGCATCCAGGAGGATTTCGGTCTTGATGCCTGCCCCGGCGCCATACTCCACCAAGGTATGGCTGGCGCCGGCAAAGTCGCGAAGATCGTCTTCCCCCGCGCGCAGGATCGCTGTTTCGGTGCGCGTCGGATAGTATTCAGGCAGATCGGTAATGAGTTCGAAGAGCTCCGAACCCCGGGCGTCATACAACCAGCGGCACGACAGCCATTTGACCGGCGCCGATAGACCCGCATCTACGTCGATTTCGAACGCGCACCGCGCGTCGGCCATCGCGTTTTCGGCTCGCGGCATTCGAACGTCCTCTTTCTCTTCGCCACGGTGAATTTCGGCGAGCATGGCGGGCGCGTCTCGCTACGCGCCCTTCAAGGGGTGGGCGATGTCTGGTCGTCCCACCAAAACGAGGAACCGCCATAACCAACACCTACGCGCGCGAGCGGCACAAGAAGTCCTGAAAACGTTGCCATGCGTCCTGAAGGACACCGACGTTCAAGGTCTCACCGAGCCTGGTCTGCCCTCGCCCGCCGCCTTGCCGCGACGCTAGAGGATGTCTTGAAAGTGTCGCTTGCGCCCGATCAGCTGGTAACCTTCAACGCCGATTTCTGAAACAAGCACCATTCCATGCTCGTTTGGGATATCTCGGACATACCTCATCCTCGCGCGCTTGCGTCTGAAGTCAGCTCTCTATCGGATGTAGCTCGCAGGTTCGACGCGCATGGGCGAAGTCGGGATGCGGAACGACCAGAACAAGACGGCAGGTCCGCATTCGATGCTGAATGCCGCCGGGTCCGGTCAGGCGTCAGCACTCTCGGTGTCTTGCGTTTGCCTAGACGCGCGATACTCGGTCGGATCTTGTCCAAAGGCTGCCTTGAACGCACGGACGAAACTTGAGCGGCTTTCGTAGCCGGCACTGTGCGCCACGATCTCCACCGCTGTCGACGTTGTGCGAAGATCAAGCGCGGCCTGCCTCATACGCAGGTCACGCAGGACCACCATGGGCGAACGGCCAAGCACGGACACGAAGCGAGCCATGAACGCGGATCGGCTCATTCCCGCGCTGTAGGCCAGGCTCGCAACGGTGTGCGGAGCGCCTGGTCGCGCAACCATATCGGCAAAGGCGCGGGTGATCTGCCGATCACTGAGGATCGAGAAGCGCTCAGTCCAGTTCTGCGTTGAATTCATCGATCGACGAACCAGGCTGATGATCACCTGCTTGAGCAAGGACGCCGTCATGGCGCCCATCCCCACCTCCTGCTTCAGAAGCTCGGCCATGGCTTGCTGGAGCTTGTCGTCAATCCGGTCGACAGGATCAAACTGTTCGACGACTGGCGTGGTGAGCTCGCGAAACAAGCCGATCGACGGCCCGAACGACGCATTGAAAAATCCGCATATCTGCACGACTTCCGGCTGCAGATCGGGCGGGGACACGCGGAGAATGCCCTGGGCGTCACGCTTCCAGCATTGCTGGTCGATCGGCTTGTGCCCGGGACCGTCGCCGTCAACTTCGATCGCGAAGGGAGTGTTTGGCGGCAAGATGATGAGAAGATGCGGCGCCAGCGGACGGGCTGGGCCGCCATTGATGGACACGCGGCCCTGCCCTGACAGATTGTAGTGAAGGCCGGGCGCGTCGATGCGACCCATCTCAGCGCGATACCCTCGCGGCACGAGGATCTCGGTCATCGCGATGACGTCAATGTCCAGCGCACGGATCAGGTTGTTGAGATCAGTTGGAGCGAGGCGAGGAGATTGGGCTATCGACAAACCGGCGATCGTTTCCGTTCGAGAATAGGGAAGTCTACCTGCTGGTGATTGCCGTTCGAGGCGACCAATACGCTCATTCTTGGGCTTCCTGCGCAAGCAGGAATCCCGACCGAGTTGAACTGAATCCCGACGTGACGAGCGTTGGCGCTATGGAAACGATACGCTCGGCGTATTGGTCCGCTGCCGGGGAAGATTCACTGTCGTGCGCGGGCGCGGGTGTGCAGCAAATCTTGCTGGCGTTCCTGCCCGTCCAACCTTTCTAAAGCGCTATGGCGTCCCCAACCTACATAGCGTTCTCATTCTAGAACCCGCGAGTTGATGCCGTGTTGGAGGGCGGATGGATACGTCTCCCCTCGAAAGGGTCAGGCTTGCAGACTCGGCGAGATGGACTGCTGTAGACGGACTTCGCATACGTTATGTCGAGGATGACAAACGTAGCGGGCCCGACATTCTGTTGTTGGCGCCCTGGCCTGAAACGCTGTCTGCTTTCGATCAGACGTGGCAAGCGTTCTCCACGGTAGGGCGCGCGATCGCGGTCGACCTTCCCGGTATCGGACTCGCTGAACACAGAGCCGACCTTCTGACGCCGAAAGCGATGGCCGGGTTCCTCGCAAAGCTTATCGAACGTTTCAGGCTGAATCATCCGCATCTGGTGGCTCCCGGCATGTGGTGGACCTGCGCGATTGAACTAGCGCTCATGGAACGAGGCGCACTTGAAAGTCTGATCATCGGACAGGATGTGTTCGGCGAGGCGATGCAGATGCAAGCCGGTCCCTCTCTGCGAACACGTGAGCAACTGACTGCCGAAGTGCGAGCAGCGCTTGAGAAATCAACGGCTCCCGGGGCAGAGCGCGCCGGTGTAATGCGTGAGATGTCAACCGCGCGGGCAAGACCGCTCGCGGCGTATCTCAAAGCACACCAGGCGTCCTGTGCGCGTCTCGCCAACGACGCTCCGCCGCTATCGATTCCAATTCTTGCGCTTGTGGGGCCAAGCCTGGAACTCGCCGGCGCGGACGCGGCTGGCTGGATGGGGCGGATTGCTCCGCAAAGCAGATTCGAGGCCGTGGGCTCTGGCGCTTTCGCCTGGTTGGAGGAGCCCGAAGCGTTCGGTCAACTCGCCATGGACTGGATCGCCGGCGACTACCGCTCGCAGGGCGGAGCGTCTGTTCAAGACAAAAGCCCTTCAGACACCTGACAGCCTTGGCGCCCTCCCCTCCGCGAAGCGGCTGACCAGAATGCTCCGAGACTCCGCCAGGGCTCACTCGACGTCAGCGCGCGTGGATACCCTGACCGGTTTCATCTGGCGAGCCGCAAGCCCGAGAACGCCCACCGGCTCGCCGGCGGAAAGAAATTGCGATAGGTCGCCCGCGCATGACCTTCAGGCGTGACGCAGGCGGATCCTCGCAAGACCATCTGGTTCGACATGAATTTGCCGTTGTATTCCCCGACTGCGCCGCTCGCGGCGGCGAAGCCCGGATACGCGAGATAGGCGCTCGCAGTCCAAGCCCAGACTTCTCCGGTCATCTGGCGCAGCCCAGACTCGTTACTGGCAGGTCGTGGATGAAGTCGAAGCCCACTGCTCGATACCGCTAGGGCCTCCGCGGCGGTCTCCCATTCGGCTTCGGTTGGCAGCCTAGCGTTTGCCCATCGCGCAAACGCATCTGCCTCGTAAAACGATACGTGGACAATTGGCTCCTTCGGATCGACCGATCGACGTCCGCACAGTGTGAAAGTCGTCCAACCCGACGTCTCTTCTCGCCAGTAAAGCGGGGCGCGCCATTGGGACGCTTGAACGGTCGCCCAACCTTCAGACAGCCAGAGATCAGGTCGCTGATAAGCTCCGTCGGCCATGAACTCCAGATACTCGCCGCACGTCACGAGCCTGTCGGCTAGCTCGAAAGGTTCGAGCCAGACTTTGTGGCGTGGACCTTCGTTGTCAAATGCGAAGGCGGAGCCTGCATGCCCAATCTGCTTAAGCCCTCCAGCGAACGAAACCCATTCCGCCGCGCGACCTTGCTTCCTGATCGACGCACCACTGTCCGCGATGGGAGGCGCATAGCACGGCTCGATGGGGTTGGCGGCGAAGGCATGCTTGATGTCCATCAGGATCAGTTCCTGATGTTGTTGCTCATGGTGCAGGCCAAGTTCGATAACGCGCGCCATCTCGTCCACATGGGCCCCGCCCCGCTCAAGAAGCGCCATCATCGCCGTATCGACATGGGCCCTGTAGGCAAATATCTCATCGAGACCTGGACGCGTGACGAGGCCTCTGGCCTTACGGTCGTGACGTGGACCGGCAGCCTCGTAATACGAGTTGAACAAGTAAGCGAAGCGATCGTCGAAGCGGTTGTAGCTGGGCGCGCTGGGAACGAGAACGAACGTCTCGAAGAACCAGGTCGTATGAGCCAGATGCCATTTCGTCGGGCTCGCGTCAGGCATGGACTGGACCTGCGTGTCCTCCGGCGTCAGGGGCGCAGCAAGGTCTGCAGTCGTGCTTCTGACTCTGCGATAGGCGTCGCGCAGACCTGCCCTGTCCAGATGCACGGGCGTCAGACTTGCGCGATCTTGAGGGTAGGACATCGTCTTGTTCCTCGGGGTGTCGCACTCGATTTTCCGTCGAGCGAAGCTCCGACGTTTGCGCGTCTAACCTCGCTTGGACTTCACAAGCACCGCCTTCTTAGATTGATGATCTACTTGAGCAGAGTCGAACTGCCGACCCCTACCCCAGCGGTGACTGGACCGACCTTACGGATCCCAATTGCGGTGTCCGGCGGGTACGCGTGAAGCCATAGCCGCCGGACATCGATCCTTTCAGCGACGTGCATGAGTTTTGCCCGACTTTTTCACCGCCCTGGATAGTCGGAACTCAAAGAAGTTCTTTAGATACAGAGCATTATCTATTGGCCGCCCGGTCGAAGAGGGCTGCGGCATGACTTGCTGTCTATGCGCCGCGCACATATAGAACTGGCGATGGATGAACCTCGGGATCGAAATATCTTCGGGGCGTTCGCGCTGATGATTAGCGACGATATCGTTCGCGCCACTTCATCGCGGGCGCCGGAAGCTGGACCTGCGGCCTCGGCGCTGGCGTTGCTCGCGCACAAACCCGGGCTCTCGATCGCCATGCTTGCGGTAGGAGTGGGCCTTTCACATGCAGGGACCGTTCGCCTAGTGGATCGATTGGCGACCGAGGGATTGATCGAGCGCAGGGAGCATTCGACAGACGGGCGCACGCGGTCCCTCTATCTTACTCCGACTGGGAAGGTCGCGAGCGACGAGGTCCTGGCCTCGCGCGATCAGGTGCTTGCCGAAGGGCTGTCCATTCTCAATCCAGGCGAACTGAAAATCCTGTGCGACATCGCTGAGAGGGTTCTACGCAATCGCCTTGAAGACCTCGAGCATTCATACCGCATCTGCCGCCTGTGCTGTTACGAGGGCTGCACGAACTGCCCCATCGATGACGAACTGCTCAAGCGAGGCGTGGACCGCGAGAACACCGATGTCGGGTAAGGGGGCCGGCATTCGCGGCAGTTCAATGCTGGGCGATTAGATAAGCCGCCAGAAAACCCATGACCGTGATCAGTCCGATGAACGGCGGGGCCTTCTCGAAAGCTTCGGGAATCATTGTCTCTGCCAGCATCGCGATCACGGCACCCGCCGCGAATGCGAGGATGGCCGGCGCCACCGTTTCTGCTGAGCCAAGAACGAAGTTCCCCGCACCGGCGGCGATGCTGATGAGCAGCGGAATGCCGATCCACACCGCGTAGATGTACCTTCGAGATCGGCCAGCGAGCTTCATTCCCGAGGTGCTCGAGAGGCCTTGTGGCACGTTGGCGAGGAAAAAGCCTGCGACGACAGCGAGGCCGATCTTCCCACCGCCGGCCACCGACATCCCGATCACTAGGGCCTCCGGAATCCCGTCGAGGACGCTGCCGAGCGCGATCGCGGCTCCACTCCCCTGGTGCTGCCCTTCGTTTGGCTGCTCCATGCACTCGCCGCACCGCTTGCGGTGCTTGGCGCCGCGGCGAGCAAGATACCAGTTAGAGCCGCTGAAGATGGCGGCGCCGGCAAGCAGGGCGGATATCGCCGACGGCCCCAGGCCCGGCGGGACTTGCCCGCCGATGAGTTCAGTTGCGACAACGGCGATCAGCACACCACCGCCGAAGCCCGTCACCGCCGCAATCATGCGGTGCGTGAGCCGCCCGAACAGAGCGTCCGCAATGATCGCGCCAACCAGCAGCCCGCTGCCGGACACCAGACCCCAGAAGCCTGCGATAATGAACTCGGGCATTATGGCCTTGGTCCAGTGTCGGTTATGGCTCGCTCTGTCGCGGCCTCCCACTTGCCGATTGATGATTGGCTCACAGTGCGTTCGCCTCCTCCGTGTGCGCCACGGTCAATCGTTATGGGTATCCCCAGCCTGACTAGTATCAAACAGCTGGGTCTGCACGTCCGCACCCCGGACGAGCGTCAGGTCAACGGGACACCGGTCAGCGATCTCGAGGATCCGAGCACGCTGATCATCACTCAGCGGGCCATCAAGGACGATGGTGCGGGTGAATCGGTCGGTCGGCATCATGTCCCGCACTTTTTCGTGCTGCACGGTCGTGCTCGCCCGTTCGAGTGGAAAGCCCTTGCGGTTTGCGTAGAGACGCATCGTCATCACCGTGCAGGCTGCAAGCCCGGCCGATACCAGTTCGTAGGGAGACAGTCCGGACCCGAGACCGCCGACCGATGCTGGCTCATCGGCGAGCAACGTGTGCTCGCCGCTTCGGACTGTGAGCTGGAACTTGCCTCCAAGAGTCTCGGTGGCGACGACGCCCTTGGCGACCTCGACCTGCGGAAGATCCGCCGTGAGCATCGGAAGAAAGCGGCTTGCCCACGCAGCGACCATGGCTCCCACGTAATTCGCGTCTGCAGCGGCGGTAAGAAGATGATCCGCCGTGTCGAGCGAGATGAAACTTTTTGGATGCCTGGACGCGAGGAAGATGCGCGATGCGTGGTCAATGCCGACCACCTGATCCCGCGGAGAATGCATGACCAGCACCGGACGTCGAAGAGAGGCTATGGATTTTTCCACGTCTATACCCTGAACCGCCTCCAGGAAGCTTCGGCGAATGAGAAAGGGTCTGCCGGCGATCTCCACGGAGGCCTCGCCCTGGCTTTGGAGGGTGTTCATATCCTCCGGTCGGAAGGAGCTCAGGATATGCTGCAGGTCGGCCGGCGCACCGATCGTCGCCACCGCCGCGACATCAGGCAACTCCGCCGCGGCTATGATCGTGGCGGCGCCACCAAGGCTGTGCCCGACAAGGAGAGAGGGTGACATCCCCGCTGCAGCCATTGCCTTTGCGGCTGCACGAATGTCTTCGACATCCGACGCGAAGCTCAATGATGCCCCTGCACTACCGCCGATTCCGCTACCGGCGAAATCGAACCTCAGGACCCCGATGCCCGCGCGCGACAGCGAACGCGAGATGTAAACGGCGGCACGACTGTCTTTCCCGCAGGTGAAGCAGTGAGCGAAGATCGCCCAGCCCCGCGGCGTGCCTTCTGGCTGTTCGAGGCGCCCCGAAAGCTGAGAGCCAGCCCCGCTGACAAACGCGAATGTCGTCGCTGCCATGTCCATAGCCTCCAGAACGCGGCCGGGCGGTTGCGTTCCCAAAGCCCTGGAAATGTCGAGCGGGCGCACTGCCAACCAAAGCGTCAGGCTATCGTTTATATGCGTGGCGCATATAGACAAGCCCCCATCGCATAACTATATGCGTCGCGCATACTTCTCCGCTCGGCATTTTGAGGACGTTCGCGGAAGAAGCATCTGTCAGGCGATTGGTCCAAAATTCCTATGGAACTCAACCAGGTCAGCTACTTCATCAACCTCGCCGAGACGCTGAACTTTACGGCGGCTGCTCGCCTGAGCGGCGTGTCACAGCCAAGTCTGACCCGCGCTATCCGCCGCCTCGAAGAGGAGCTTGGAGGCCCACTCATCCATCGCGATGGAAAGAACAGCCGTCTCACGGGCCTTGGCCAGGACGTCGAGGCAGAGTTTCGGCGCATGGCGGCCGCCATGAAAAGCGTCCGCGATCACTCCGAGACCTGGGCGATGGGGGGGCACCGCGTACTGGATATCGCCGTGGCTCCCACCATCGGATCACAGAGATTCACTGCGTTTTTCGTAGCCGCGCTGGCGGAGGCGCCGTCTATCGAAATCAAGTTGCACTCGCTTCAGTCAAGCGAGGACACATCAGAGATTCTTTCGGGAAAATACCATGCGTGCATTCTGCCGGGCGAACCAAGACCGGACCGCAAACTGGATGTACTCCCTCTGTTTCGGGAGCGCTTCGTCCTCGGCTGTTCTGCAAATCATCCTTTGGCAGCCCGTGAGATCGTGCGCAGCGAAGACCTGCTCGCGTTTCCTTTCGTCGATCGGCTGAACTGCGAGTTTCGTGACCAGATCCTCGACCACTTTGCGCACGGGGACGTGCTCATGCGACCGCGCTTCAGATCTGATCGCGAGGACTGGGTGCAGCGGGTCGTCGCCGACGGCCACGCCGTATGCATTCTTCCGGAACGATTAGCCACGGTGCATGGCCTCATCACCCGGCCAATCGAGGGATTTGTCCTCGAGCGCGAAGTCGTCATCGCCACGGTGTCCGGTTCCACGGCCCCGGTCGAGATACGAGAGATCGCGCAACTGGCAGCCCGATACGAGTGGAACTGAACCCCGACGTGAAGAGCGTCGGCGCTATGGAAACTATACGTCCAGCGCATTGGATAAATACAGGGCGCACTGCGATAGTCGACGCAATGACTGACAAGCGCAGCGTGGCATGCCCTCCAGACAAGTATTGGAGACCATCATGAAGTTTGAAAAATCACAGAAAGCAATCGACCGCCTGACGCGAGAGCAACGCAGGGTTACCCAGGAGTCGGGCACCGAAAAGCCCTTCACCGGCGAGTACAACGACAACAAGGCGCCTGGCATCTACGTCGACATCGTGTCGGGAGCGCCGCTGTTCGCATCGACGGACAAATTCGATTCACGTACCGGCTGGCCCAGTTTCACCAGGCCGATCGTTCCAGCAAACGTGAACGAGGTGCGGGACACCGGGCACGGCATGGTCCGGACGGAGGTCAGGTCGGTACACGCAGACAGTCATCTCGGCCACGTGTTCCCGGATGGGCCCGCCGACCGGGGCGGTCTGCGCTACTGCATCAACTCGGCGTCCCTTCGCTTCGTCCCGCGCGACGAGATGGAGGCCCAAGGATACGGCGAGTATCTCGATCAGGTAGAGGAGGCTTGATATGCACCAGCGCGCTGTTCTCGCGGGTGGATGTTTCTGGGGCATGCAGGATCTGATCCGCAAGAGGCCCGGCATCGTCTCGACTCGTGTCGGTTACACTGGCGGCGATGTTCCGAACGCTACCTATCGCAACCACGGAACGCATGCCGAAGGGATCGAGATCGTCTTCGACCCGGCGGTGACCAGCTACCGTGAGATTCTGGAATTCTTCTTCCAGATCCACGATCCGACGACGCTGAATCGCCAGGGCAATGATCGCGGCCTCTCCTACCGGTCGGGCATCTGGTACATCAATGGGGAGCAGAAGCGCGTCGCCGAGGATACGATCGCCGATGTGGATGCCTCCGGGCTATGGGGTGGCAAAGTGGTCACCGAGGTCGAGCCGCTCGGCGATTTCTGGGAAGCCGAGCCGGACCACCAGGATTATCTGCAGAAGCGGCCGGGCGGCTATACCTGTCACTTCGCCCGCGCCGGCTGGGTGCTTCCGAAACGCCAGAACGTAGGCGGTGTGCAGGCCGCAATCGAGTCTGCAGCGGAGTAGGCCTGGGGCCGTTGCTGCGGCGCCGGGCTGGTTCGCAATCTTCATGGCCGCGTCGTCCAGCGACGCGGTCATCGAACCCACCCTTGATCAGGTGGGTCATTCCAGTCAGCCGCCGTCGCATCGTGAGAATCGCAGAACAATGTCCGATCTCTCGTCCTTTCCGATCACGCAGCGCTGGCCGGCCTCTCATCCCGATCGCCTGCAACTCTACGCAGCTCCCACGCCCAACGGCGTCAAGATCTCGATCATGCTGGAGGAGACTGGCCTCGCGTATGAGCCCCACCTGATCGACATCTGGAAGAACGAGTCGAAGGACCCGGCGTTCGTATCGTTGAATCCCAACGGCCGCATCCCGGCGATCATCGATCCGAACGGCCCTGATGGCCGCCCCATTGCCGTGTGGGAATCCGGAGCGATCCTGCTCTACCTGGCCGACAAGACGGGCCGGCTCATTCCGAGTGCGCCGACGCCACGTTACGAAACGCTGGCCTGGGTGTTCTTCCAGATGTCGGGCATCGGCACGATCTTCGGTCAGCTGGGCGTCTTTCTGCGAGGCGCCGGCAAGGACTATGAGGACAAGCGGCCCCTGCAGCGCTTCACTGACGAAGCCAAGCGTCTCCTGGGCGTGCTGGATCGCCAGCTGGAAGGCCGCGACTGGATCGTCGACGACTATTCCATCGCGGACATTGCGACGCTCGGCTGGGTGAATGCTCTGGTTGCGTCGTACGATGCTGCCGACATCGTTGGCCTCAGCACCTTCTCGAATATCCAAGCATGGCTCGAACGTGGCCTCGCTCGACCCGCAGTGCAGCGCGGCCTGCAGATCCCCGCGAGGCTGGCATGAGCGTCCTCGCCTCCTACTATTACTATGAGGGCAAAAGGGTCCGGGAAGTGGCGATCGACGAGCACGTCGAGCTGGACAAGGAAGGTTTGGGCTTCTGCTGGATCGCGCTTCATGATCCCCATGCCGACGAACTTCGAGCGCTTCAGGCTACCTACAATCTCCATCCGCTGGCGATCGACAACGCGATGCATCCGCTGTGCCCGCCCCGACTCGAAGTCTACAACGGTGAGCTCTACATCGTCGCACAAACGGCCGAGCTGGTCGGCGACAAGATCCTCTATGGCAAGACCGCGATCTTCACCGGGCACAACCATCTGATCAGCGTACGGCATGGCAACGCTGGAGCGCTCGGCAAACTTCGAGAACAGCTCGAGGCTTCGCCAACCCTCTTTCGTAAGGGTGTCGGCTATGTGCTGCACGCCATCCTGCATCGGATCGTCGACCAGTATCTGCCCATCTTCGAAATGATCGAGGATGACGTCCTGGCGATGGAGAAACGATCGCTGGGCGGCTTTCTCGGAAAAGAAGAAGTCGCCCGCATCTTCGGACTGCGGGGCGAACTGACGCGGTTCCAGCGCACGCTCGGCGCCATGGCTGAACTGGTGAGAAAGCTGGTTCGTGGCCATTTTCCCTGCATCAGCGCCGAAGTGAGGCCGTACTTCAACGACGTCGCAGACCACGTCGACCGCGTGCAATCCATGGTCAATGGCCTCCTTCAGAACCTGTCGTCGGTCTTCGAGTTCAGCAGCCTGCTGGAAGCGCAAAGGACAGGCGTGATCACGCGTCAGCTCGCGGCCTGGGCTGCGATACTGGCAGTCCCTGCGGCGATCGCAGGAATATACGGCATGAACTTCCGGAACATGCCGGGGTTGAACACGGATTATGGATACATGGTCGTGCTCGCGCTGATGACGCTGATTTGCCTCTTCCTGTTCGTACGCTTCAAGAAGGCCAAGTGGCTATGAACGCCGCGCCTCGCACTATTCGCCGTCACACGACGGGACACAGCACGCAGTTTGCCGAAGCGGGCTCGATCCAATGCAAGGCAGAGGCGCAGCCATGACATCCCAGGTGACCGACGTTCTGGAAACGGTGAAATCCTTCATCGCCAAGGGTTACAACCGCGAGTACCGCGTCAAGGACGGCAACCTCGTTGATCTCGAACTCGGATCGACGCTGGATGTGCGCAGCTTGAGCATCGATGCGGCGCTGCGCCTCGAAAGCGGGGATGACGCCGAAGACGCCTCCAACATCTATGCGATCACGGATCCGGCTACCGGACACAAGGGCCTGCTGATCGATGCGTTCGACGTGTTCGATGAGCTGTCCCACCGCGATCTGTCCGAGCGGCTCGTCGCGCATCGGGAAACCGCGCCGACCGGCGACCAGGATGTGCCGATGAAGTACGGACTACGCAAGATTTACAAGGCCGAGTTCGAGAAGGACACCGAGCGTTACGTCTTGCGAGAGGATTTTCCGGACGTCCCGCCATGCCCATTCGGCGAACACTTCAGCATGCTCGGCTTCGACACCGCCGAGCAGACCTATGTCTGGCTGGTCACAAGCATCATCCGGGATTCCCGGCTAGTCAGGATCCCATATCAGGGAGAAGACGTCATCATCGACGAATAGCGGCGCCGGCGCGCCTGCAAGATCCTTCCGCTGCGGCCGCGGAACGGCCTCCGGACATTCTGAAACATAGAAACACAACGAGGACATGATGGACTGGAACAAAGACCACATGCGGGAAACCATGCTTTCGCTGGAGACCGCAGCCTTGCAGAGCGCTCGCGATGTTTATCTGGACTACGTCTCCACTGCCCGGCTTGACCGGTCAGAGCCGATCGAAAACGACGAGCAAGCTCAGGCCGAAATCGCCAGCGACCTCGCTGAAGCGCTCGACGACACGCTCCATGACTACACCGATAAACTTGCAAAGCTCAGGACGATCGATTTCGGCCCCAAGTCGGAAGTCAGCGAAGGCGCGTTGGTCAAGCTGTCGGGGCGCTACTTTGTGATCGCAGTCTCAACGAGCAAGTTCACCTGTCAGGGGCGGGAGCTCATGGGCATCTCCACGATGGCGCCGATCTTCGAAGCGATTGAAGGTGCGACCGTGGGGGAGACCGTGGAGTTCAACGGCCGGCGCCTCGTTGTAGAAGAGGTTGCATAGGGCGCGTCCCCGTCAGAAGCACGTTAGTTCCGAGCGCTCTGTTACTTCTTCTCCTCCACGCGCATCGTCATACCTAGTGATCGCGCGCCTTGGGTGGCTGATCCATCCAAACCAACAACGAGGTATTCCATGCCTGAACGTGATGTTGTCTTTCCCGCCGGACGCCAGGCGCTGTACGAGAAGAACCGTTACTCGCCAGCGATCCGGTCCAGCGGTTTCTTGTTCGTCTCGGGGCAAGTGGGCAGCCGCCCCGATGGCTCTCCGGAGCCCGAGCTGCAAGCCCAGGTCCGGCTCGCGTTTGACAACCTGAACGCCATCCTTTCGGCCGCCGGCTGCACGTTCAGGGACGTGGTCGACGTGACCGTTTTCATCGTCGATCCCGAGTCGAAATTCGAAGCCATCTGGGAGGTAGTGGGGGAATACTGGGGCGATGCTCCGCACCCCACGCTAACAGCCATTGGCGTGACCTGGCTTTATGGGTTCCAGTTCGAGATCAAGGTGATTGCCAAGCTGCCCGAGACCAATGCTGCCGTGTAAACTACCCAGGCGCGGTGCAGGCTACGCTGACGCCAGCCCCTTTACGATCTGGTCTGCATCGAGATGGAAGTCCGCGAAAATGATGCGGCCGCCAGCGTCGATAACCGTGAACCAGGGCGTTCCGCCTGTTCGGTAGTCTTCCATGAAGGTGGGAAGCTCCGCGCCGGCCGGTGGCTCATCATGACCGAAAGCGACTGGAAGGTCATACCTGAGCTGGTTTACTCGCAACGTCTCGAAGGTGTTCTCATGCGCGCCTTCGAAGACGGTCTGGAT
>JALHLR010000043.1 GCA_022844475.1 Hyphomonadaceae bacterium
CCAGGGATCGATCGCCATCGGCGGTCCCGGCACGGGGTTTGGCATCGGCGTGCTGAGGTGGTCCGGGCAGGGCTGGATCGTCGTCGGCGGTGAAGGCGGACACCAGGCTTTCAGCCCGCAGACCGACATCGAATGGAAACTGGCTGAACGCCTCAGGCAGACCGAGGGCTATGTCTCCAACGAATTTGTCACGGCTGGCGTCGGTTTCGCTGACACGCGCGACGCCATGTACGCGGTGATGGGCGAGACGCCGAAACCGCTCTCGCAGGCAGAGCTGATCGACGCGGCGAAGGCAGGCGATGCCGTGCCTCTCGCGTTTTGCCGCCTGCGCGCTCGCACAGTGATGACGGCCATGGGCAATCTGGCGCTGGTCGCCAACGCCACGGGCGGCGCCTTCATCGCCGGCGGCGTATCGCAACATCTCGAGCCGTGGCTGAGAGAGCGCGAGTCTCTCGAACGCTTCTATGCACGCGGGGTTCGCTCAGGGCTGATGGAGCCCATTCCAGTCAGCCTGGTTGTTTCGGAAAGCGCGCCGCTGATCGGCGCAGCACATCTCTGGCGCGACGAGCAGGCGCGCGGCTGGCTCTAGCTTACTTGCAGCCGCACCCGCCGCCGCTGCGCATTCCGCCGCCAAACGAGATCGCGGTGGCGCTGGCATAGGCGAAAGAGACGGCTGAAGCCTGGGCGCGGGCAGATGAGCCGGCGATGACGATCACGCGGCCGCCGCCGCCCGAGCCGCCATTGATGTCGATGCCGACCCCGCCTGTGCCGAAATCGGACGGCAGGGTGATCGGCGGCGGGCCGGATTTGATGGGTGTCGGCGGCAGCGCAACCGGGGGAGGCGAGGGCGGTGTCGGCGGCGGAATGCGCAGCGGCGGCGGCGTCGGGGCCGAAATCGGCGGCCTGCGGTTGCGTCCGTCCGCAAAAGCCGGGCTCGCGGCGGAAAGAACGATCAGGCCGGCGGCCAGGAGGCTGAGCAGTTTCATCGGCGTCTTCCAGATTTCTGTCAGGCGAACGATGCAGCGCCCGTGCCGCGTCAAACGTTAACGCCAGCGGCGGGCAAGGCAATTGAACTCAGGCGCCACGATAGTTTCGATGGTGAATCAGAAGTCGACCGCGAGCCCCTTTTTCTCCCAGTCGCCATAGCGCGTGGGCTCCTCGCCCTCGCGGCGACCGTTGATTTCCGGCGCAAGAGCAGGCGGCGCCGCGGCCTGGCGCCGCGCCTCGGCTTCCTGGAGTGCGCGAATGGCTTCAGCGCTCAGGGTCTTGCCGGGAGCTGCGCCGGGAATCTCCGCCGCGGGCGCTGAGGATTCACTGTGTGAGTCCGATGCGCCACGCTCCTCGTCTGATTGTCGGGTTCCATTGTCCATCGCCGTCTCGTTCACCATTTTTTGTGCTTTTGGAAAGAAAGCTTTCACCAAGATGACCAAACCTCCTCCGTCGGAGGGACTATTATTCGCGTGAGAGAGCTTCCATGAGCTATTTCAAAGCCGCTGGACTGATGCTGTTGATCCACCTCGCCTTTGCCGGGCTGGGATGGTGGGTAGCGGGCCGAGACGGGGCGCTGGTCGGCACCCTGGTCGCGCTCGGATTCCACCTTGTGGTCTTCTGGTACGCCGAGAAGATCGTGCTCAAGCTCCACAATGCAAGGGAGGTGTCGTCAGACGATGCTTCCCCGATGATCCGCGCCTTCGTCGCCGACTGCGACCGACTGGCCATGAAGGCCAACATGCCGCGTCCACGCACCTACATCATCGACGCATTCCAGCCCAATGCCTTTGTGGCCGGCCGCGACACCAACCACGCCTCGATCGCCGTCACCGACGGCCTGCTGAAGACCCTGTCACGCGCAGAGGTTTCGGCGGTGGTGGCGCATGAGCTGGCCCACGTGAAGCGCGGTGATGCGCTGGCAATGGGTATCTGCTCGGCGCTGTCTGTGGTGCTGACCACGATTTTCGGCTCGCTCGCTTACCCGTTCGGGCAGCGCAAGCGCGTCTCCCGCGTCGTCTCGGGGCTGATCGCTCGCGTCGGGCAGAGTCACGCCC
Organism: Hyphomonadaceae bacterium; assembly: GCA_022844475.1. GTDB lineage: Bacteria > Pseudomonadota > Alphaproteobacteria > Caulobacterales > Hyphomonadaceae > UBA7672. The sequence goes on from JALHLR010000043.1 coordinate 2,046, forward strand.
GTGAATACGCCGCCGACAAGCACGCCGGCGAGATCTGCGGCGCCCCGGTGAACCTCGCCAATGCGCTGCTGAAGCTCGAGCGGCACACGTCTTCGCTCCTGAACCCGCTTGCAGAGCGCTCGCCCGCGACAGCGCACGCCTTCGTCATCGATCCGCTGCAGGGGCCGCGCCGCACGACATCGGCCTCGCATCCGCCGACCGAACGCCGAATCGCCCGCCTGCACCGTCAGGCCGCCGAAATGGAAGGCAGGGAGTAGGCTCTCCCTCAGCACAGACCTCATGGAAAGCGCGCCTTCGGGCGCGCTTTCTGCTGTCTGGCTCAGGCAATGAGCGGATAAACCGCTTCTTCCGTATAGTGGCTGCCCGCCCGCGTGGCGCGGGAGGCGTACATGCAGAAATGATCGACCAGGAACGCGCCGGTGCGGAACTCGGCGGCGTCGGAGAGGAAGTGCGCGACTTCGTGGTCGAGCGCGCCATTCAGGTAGGCGAGGGTGACGTGCGGCTTGTACTTGCGGCTCTCGGGCGCAAGGCCGCAATTGCGGATGGCGGTCTCGCAGGCGCTCACGAGCCGGGCGAGATCCGGCGGGGCCGACACGCCGGCCCAGAGCGCGGAAGGCTCCCGGCCGCCAAAACTGCCGACGCCCGAGAGCGTGATCTCGAAGGGCGCTGCCGTGATGCGGCCGAGCTCCGTGTCGATGTCGCGGGCGATGGCCTCATTCACGTCACCGATGAAGCGGAGGGTGAGATGGTATTGCTCCGCCGAGCGCCAGGCCGCACCTGGCACATCTGCCTCCAGCGTCAGCAACCGGTCTGCGATGCTTTCCGGAATCGGGACGGCCAGGAAAAGACGGAGGCTCATGCAGCTCCATTCTAGCTGCCTGCGCCTGTGCGCCAAGACGTCAGCGCAGGTTGCTGCAGAGCGTAACTTAGCTTACAGCAGAGCTACCGGCTGAACCGCGCCGAAATAGACGGTTAGCGGCCCATTTACAGCGTTCACGGTCTCGCCAGCTGCATGCGAGCGAGGCCGGATTTGCTTGCATTGCGAAGCCCGCAACCCCATTATTCAACGGCAATGGCGGGTATCCCGTCGCAATAGAGGGTTGAAACACAGACCATGGCTGACTTCCAATTTGCCCAAGCGCGCACAGGCGCGCAGACGGGCGACATGTCCAAGGACGCCGGCCTGCGCAAGTTCATGCTGGGCGTCTACAACAAGCTGTTCCTCGGCATCCTGCTGGCCGGTGCGCTGGCCTGGGCGGCTGGTGCGATTCCCGCCGTGTCGCAGCTCGTGTTCGGCACGCCGCTCGTTCACGTCGTGCAGTGGGGCCCGATCGCCCTGATGCTCGGCTCCATGTTCTTCATGAAGAACCCGTCGCCGCTGGCGACCGGCATCATGTACTGGGCCATCGTCGTCCTGATGGGCCTTGGACTTGGCACCTGGGTTCTCATGGCTGAGTCCGGCATGTCGGCTGGCACGCGCGGCGGCATCGGTCTGACCACGACCTATGAGACGATCGCCAAGGCCTTCCTGATCACCGCCTCGGCCTTCGGCGCCCTGTCGCTGTTCGGCTACACCACCAAGCGCGACCTGTCGGGTATCGGCTCGTTCGCGCTCATGGCGATGTGGGGCGTGCTCGCGATGTCGCTTCTGAACTTCATCCTGCCGCCGTCCTCGATGTTCGAATGGATCATCATGGGCGCCGTGTTCGCTCTCTCCGCTGTGCTGATCGCGGTTGAGACACAGCAGCTGAAGGACGGTTACTACGCCTTCGGCGGCGACGCCCGCAGCCTTGCGGTGATGACGAACTGGGGTGCGCTGAACTTCTTCATCTCGTTCATCAACATGTTCCGCATCGTGCTGATGTTCCTGTCCTCGCGCGAATAGCGCCTGAAACAGACCCAAAACCAGGGCCCCGGACGCAAGTCCGGGGCCTTTTCGTTTCGGGTTATCAACAGCTGGGGATGAAGGCGTGTGAGCAGAAAGTGGATCAGTCCACGACCTGGAAGCGCTTCTTGTCGAAGAAGGCGAGCACAGGGGCCAGGTCGTGGCCGCGTTTCAGGACCTGCCCGGTCGCATTGGTGAGCACATAGGCGCCCTGCCTGCGGGCCAGCTCAGGCCATTTCTCGACCGTCCAGGTCGGTGCTTCGGCCGCGCGCTTGAACATGCAGAAGGCAGCATGGTCGCGGAAGGCGCCGATCGCGTAGTCGCGGCATTCGCCTTGGGAGACCAGCTTGCCATAAGCCCAGAGGATCTGGTCGAGCTCGCGCCGGTCGAACCAGATCGCCTTGTCCGGGCGGTGCGAAAGAGGCGAAGACCCGAGCTGAGACTGTTCTTTCATGGGCTTTCCTGCATCTGGTCAGGCGGTGGCAAGCGCGGCATCAGTTTCGGGTCAGAAACTGTCCCCAAACATTACGAAAGTTTCGCAATATAACCGCTTTTTGGGCTAGCCAAAGCCACCGATCGCGTACAAGTTAACTGCGTCGGGCGGATGGTTAAGACGCCGACCTTGGACCCAACAGCCCCCCAGCCCCCCAGGGTTGCGACTGACGGTTCGCCCGACACCTAATCCCCCAAAATCAGAAAAAACCGCACCTTGCGGACGCTTGCGTCCGGTCCGCCCGATTTGCGGAGCATTCATTGCCCGTGTTGGGCGATTTTTCACGTGCGGCTGTTCAGTTGCTGGCGCCGCAGAAGCGGTCCGCATGATAGCCCATGCGCTGAATCGTAGCCCCGCACCGGCTGATGGATGTCATGCAAGCGCTGAAGGTCTCCGGTCTTTCCAAGTCGTTCGGTGGGCGCGAGGCCGTGCGCGCTGTGAGCTTTGCCGTCTCGACAGGGCAGGCAGTCGCCTTCCTCGGGCCCAATGGCGCAGGCAAGTCGACCACGCTGCGGATGATCGCCGGCTTTCTCGAACCGGACGCAGGCGAGGCCGAGATCGCCGGAGCGTCCATCATCACCGCCCGCAGCGCAGCCCAGCGATCGCTTGGCTATCTCGCGGAGGGCGCACCGCTCTATCTCGATCTGTCGGTAAGGGCGTTCCTCGGATTTCTCGCGCGGACGCACGGGCTGTCCGCAGCGGCGACGAAGGATGCAATTGCACGCGTGGCGCAGGATGCCGGCATCGCCGAGGTGATGGGCGCGCGCATCGAAACGCTGTCGAAGGGATACCGTCGGCGCGTCGCGCTTGCCGGCGCGCTGGTGCATGACCCTGCCGTGCTGGTGCTGGACGAGCCGACAGACGGGCTCGATCCCAACCAGAAGGTGGCGATGCGCTCGCTGATCCGGCGCATGGCCGAGACCAAGGCGATTCTGATCTCGACCCACCAGCTCGATGAGGTCGAAGCGATGTGCTCGCGCGTCGTGCTGATCGATCGCGGGATCATCGTGACCGATACGACGCGCACAGAGCTGGCGGCGCGAACGCCAGGCGGGCGGCTGGAAGATGCCTTCCATGCGCTGACGCAAATGGAGCGCGCAGCGTGAGCATTGATGTGGCGCAGTCAGCGCAGCAAGCGGGGCACGCAATCCGCGCGATCTATGTGCGCGAGCTGTCGGCCTACTTCCTGACGCCGCTCGCCTATGTGTTCATGGCGATCTTCCTCATTTCGCTGGGAGCCTTCACCTTCGAGATCGGGCGGTTCTTCGACACCAATCAGGCGGACCTCTCGCCCTTCTTCCTGTTTCATCCATGGCTCTATCTCGTCTTCCTGCCTGCGATCGCGATGCGGCTGTGGGCGGATGAGGCGCGCGGCGGCACGCTCGAACTGCTGATGAGCCTGCCGGCGCCGGCGTGGGCGCTGGTGCTCGGCAAGTTTCTCGCGGCGTGGACGGTGGCGGGGGCGGCGCTGGCGCTGACTGCGCCGATGTGGATCTCGGTGAACTGGCTCGGCGCGCCCGACAATGCGGCGATCGCGCTGGGCTATCTGATGAGCTTCCTGATGGCCGGCGCGTATCTGTCGATCGCATGCGCGCTGTCGGCGGCCGCGGGCAATCAGGTGGTGGCGTTCGTGCTGTCGGTGGCTGTGGGCTTCCTGTTCACGGCAGCAGGTCTGCCGGTCGTGGGCGGCGCGCTGGGACCGGGACTGGCGGATGCGCTGGCGTCATTCTCGCTGCTCTCGCATTTCGAGGCGGCACAGCGCGGCGTGCTGGAACTGCGCTCGCTGTTCTTCTATCTCGGCTTCATCGGCCTGTGGCTGACGCTGAACACGATCTGGGTCAGCGCACGGAAGGGCGGGTGATGAAGCGCAGTCACTACGTCATCCTTGCAAGCCTGGCCGCGGTCCTGATCTTCGCCGGGCTGAATCTCGCCTCGTGGAAATGGCTGGGCAGCGCGCGCGCGGATTTCACCGCCAACGGGCTCTACACGCTCTCGACATCGGCCAAACGCGTGGTGCAGCGGCTGATCGAGCCAGTGGAGATCGAGCTGGTCTATTCGCGCGAACTCGGCGCCGACTTCCCGGCGATCCGCGCGCACGCTGACCGCGTGCGCCAGCTGATGGCCGAGATTGCCGCACAGAGCGAAGGCAAGGTGAAACTGCGCGAGGTCGAGCCGGAAGCGTTCTCCGAGGAAGAGGACCGCGTGGTGGCCGCCGGACTGTCGCCTGCGCCGACCGATGGCGGCGAGCCGCTGTACTTCGGGATCATCGGCCGCAACACGTCGGCCGACAACATCACCATTCCGTTTCTCGCGCCGGAGCGCGATGCGCTGCTGGAATACGAGCTCGTCCGGCTGATCTCGCAGCTCGACGATCCGGCCCCGCCGAAAGTGGCGGTGCTGTCGTCGCTGTTGCCCTACCAGCTGCATCCGACTGAAGAGGGCTCGGCCTTCATCCTGCGAGAGGGCGCACGCGCATACGAGATCGTCATCGTCGAACCGGATTTTCGCGCACTCCCGGAAGGGACGGACGTGCTGCTGATGGTGCATCCGCCCGCGATGGACGAGTGGCAGAGCTATGTGATCGAGCAGTTCCTGCTCAACACCGGCGCGGCAATGATCGCGATCGACCCGGTCTCGCGCGCGGCGCTGGTGCAGCAGGGCGGAGCGCCGGTGGCGTCCTCACTGGGACGGATCTCGCAGATGCTCGGCCTTGCGGAATCTCCTGAGGTCGTGGCGGACTCGACAGTGGCGTTGCCTGTGAATGTCGACATTGGCGGCGGGCGGACGATGCAGGTGGGCCAGCCGCTTTTCCTCGGGCCGCCGCCGGCGCTGATGTCACGGGACGATGTGATCACGGCGGACCTGTCGCGGCCGATCAATTTCGGCGCGCCGGGACGGCTGATCGTGGCTCCGCCCGCTGGCGTGACGTTCGAGCCCCTGGTCTCGACCAGCCTCGAGGCTGCGTTGCTGAGCGGCGAGATGGCGGCGCGTGATCCGGGGCCGCGGCAGGTGCTGGAGGCGTATCAGCCGTCGGGCGAGGCGCAGGTTCTGGCAGGACGGCTGTCAGGCAGTTTGCGCTCGACATTCGCCGGGCCACCTGCGGTGAGCGACAATGACGATCCGGTGCTGGCCGAGCTGCGCAGGCAGGAGATGGCGCTCCAGCCGCCCTTCGTGGCGGATTCGCAGCGCGATGCGCAGATAATCCTGGTCGCTGACTCGGACATGTTCGACGACAGCTTTTTCGTCCGCCCGCAGACGGGCCAGCCGCTGGCTGACAATGCGGCATTCGTTCTGAACGCGCTCGACAATCTCGGCGGCGATCCCGCCCTGACGGAGCTGCGGTCGCGAGCCCCGGCCGCTCGGCCGATGGCGCGTGTGGATGAGCTTCGCGAGGCGGCGAAGACCCGCCTGTTCGCGGAACAGGAAGGGCTTGAGACGCTGCTGAAGGCTGCTGAAGCGCGCATTGGCGAGCTGGAGGCGCGGCGTGCGGGCGGAGCGGCCTCGACGCCCGAGGAATTGGCCGAGATCAGCGACTACCGTGCGCAGGCTGCAGAGATTCGCGGCCAGCTCCGCGACGTCGAGCGGGAATTCCGGCGCGACATCGATGCGCTGGAAGGCCAGCTGGTGCTCCTCAATGTGTGGTTGCCTCCGGCCCTCGTGGGGCTCGCGGGGATTGCCATGTTCTTCTGGCGCAGTCGCAGACGTGGAGGCGCAGCATGAATGCGGCGCGGGCGAAACAGAGACGGCGATCACTGCTGATCGCAGGCGGCGTGGCTGCGGCCTCGATGCTGCTGGGCGCGCTGGCGTGGATGCCAGCCGGCGCCGACCTGCAGCGGTCCGAGGTCGGCAAGCGCGTGCTGCCGGCGTTTGCCGGGAAGCAGGGGCTGATCCAGCTGATCATGGTGACAACGCAGGAGGAGAGTTATCACCTCGTGCGCAATGACGATGGCTGGGTGCTGGCGGAGAAGGGATCGTATCCCGTCACGGATGCAAAGATCCAGGAGCTGACCGAGGCGCTGTCGACGATCACCTATGCCCAGGCGATGACGCGCGACGAGCGCAAGTTCGACCGCATCGGCCTTGGCGATCCGGCGACCGGCGGCACGGGCGCGCTGCTGGAAGTCGGCGACGGGAAGGGCAACAGCTTCGCGAAGCTGCTGGTCGGGCATCGCGACGGAAGGTCGTTCGTGCGCAAGCCGGATGACCTCCAGGCCTGGGCCGTTGCGGGCGCGGTGATGCCGCCGCTGCAGCGTGGCGCGGCGTGGGTTGATCTTGGCGTCCTCGAGATTTCAGCCGAGCAGATTGCAGGGGCCGATGTGCGGCCGGCTCAGGGCCCGGCCTATCGGCTCGTGGCGGCGCCCGGCGGCGGGTTCGCACTGGCCCCGCCGCATGACCGGCTGCAGGTGCTGGCGGCGCTCGCGCCAACGCTGACAGCGCAAGCGCTGGCCCGGTTCGCACCGACCGATGTCGCGCCGGCGCTTGAAGTTGCGACAGGCGCGCCGCTTGCCGAGCACATCACGCGGCTTGCCTCCGGCGTGGTTGTTGTCGTTCGCAGCTGGCGCAAGGACGATCGCGGCTGGGTGACGCTCAGCGCAGCCGTGGCTGAGGGCGCGAGCCCGGCGGCGACAGCGCTGGCCGGCGGGATCAATGCGCGTGCGGCGCCGTGGGCGTTCGCGCTCAGCGAGCTGGACTGGGGGACGTTCTCGACACCGCTGGACGCAATCGCGGGGTAGCGCGCTACTTCTTCTGCACCGCGCCGATGACCATGCCCTCGGGGCCGTTCTTCTGAATCATCACGACGCAGGCAGACGTGCATTTGACCGGGAAGCGCTGGGCGCCGCCTTTCCATTCGCCGACCTGCTCGTACTTGGTGACGAGGTTCCAGTAGGACATCGGCTTGCCCTTGTTGGTCCCGCCGCCAGGCGTGACGCTGGTGACGCCGGGGCGATAGTGCACCACCACGACGCCAGCCTTCTCGGAATCCGCCGGCATGGCGCCGGAGACGACAACCAGGTCGTTCTCGAATGCCAGCGTGGCGGGGTAGGGGTTGATGTCGCGGCGGCCGAAGGCCTCCTCGATATCCTTGATGTCGGTTCCCGGCCCATGCAGGCGTCCCGAATAGACAACCTGCGGTGTGTAGGGCCCGCGGTATTTCAGGGCGCGGTTGTAACGCTTCTGACGCTCGGTGAATTCCTTCTTGGCGAAGGTGTCATCCCAGCCGAGATAGTCCCAGATGCCGACCGGGTAGGTGAGTGCGATCACGTCGGACCGCTCGGCCAGCTTTGCGATGTTGGCGTTTGCGACCGGGCAGTTGCCGCAACCCTGGCTGGAGAACAGCTCCATCACGACGGGGCGGGTGGCGTGCTCGGGCACGTCCATGCCGCCGCGCTGCGCAACGGCCGGCGCAGACAGGGCGACGAGCGCAATAATCGAAGAAGCGAGACGTGAGAGCAACTTTCTCATGCCGGTCCGTTATCTCGCAGCCGCACAATTCCGCGAATCAAGAGGCCGTGACCCCCTGATCACCTTCCGTAACGAAGCCTTGGCAGGCTAGGAAGCCCTGGCAAGTTCGCGAAGGACATAGTGCAGGATCCCGCCGTTCTTGAAGTAATCCAGCTCGTTTTCCGTATCGATCCGGACCTTTGCCTCGACCGTCCGCTTTGCGCCATCGGGGTAGACGATGTCGATCGAGACAGTCTGGCGCGGCAGCAGGGTGGCAATACCCGAAATGGTGACCACTTCGGAACCTGAAAGGTTGAGGCCCCGCCAGCTTTCGCCCTCGGCGAACTGGAGCGGAAGCACGCCCATGCCGATGAGGTTGGAGCGGTGGATACGCTCGAAGCTCTCGGCGATGACCGCGCGAACGCCAAGCAGTCGCGTGCCCTTGGCGGCCCAGTCGCGCGAGGAGCCGGTGCCATATTCCTTGCCGGCGAAGATCACCAGCTGGCGGCCCTCGGCGATGTAGTCCATCGCGGCGTCGTAGATCGCCTTCTGATCGCCTTCGGGGAACTTCCGGGTCACGCCGCCCTCAACACCGGGCACGACATGGTTCTTGATCCGGATATTGGCGAACGTGCCGCGCATCATGACTTCGTGGTTGCCACGGCGCGCGCCGTAGGAGTTGAAGTCGGTGACCGGCACCTGGTGGTCACGCAGGTATTTGCCGGCCGGACCCTTGGACTGGATATCGCCCGCAGGCGAGATGTGATCGGTGGTGATGCTGTCGCCAAAGAGCGCAAGAATACGCGCGCCCGCGATGTCGGTGATGGGTTCGGGCGTCATCGTCATGCCCTCGAAGTAGGGCGGGTTCTGCACGTAGGTGGAGGCCATCGGCCAGCCATAGGTGGCGCCGCCCTCGACCTTGATCTTCTGCCACTGCTCGTCGCCCTTGAACACGTCGGAATAACGCGTGGCGAACATCTCGGCTGTCACGACGGCGCGGACGGTGTCGGCGATCTCCTTCGTGGTCGGCCAGATCTCCGAGAGGAAGACCGGCTCGTTCTCGTCATCGTAGCCGATCGGGTCTTTCGTGATGTCGATGTTCATCGAGCCGGCAAGCGCGTAGGCGACGACCAGAGGCGGGGAGGCGAGATAGTTCGCGCGCACGTCGGGGTTCACCCGGCCTTCGAAGTTGCGGTTGCCCGACAGCACCGACGTCGCGACGAGATCGCCCTGCGCAATGGCAGCCGAGACTGCCTCAGGCAGTGGTCCGGAATTGCCGATGCAGGTGGTGCAGCCATAGCCGACGAGATTGAACCCGAGCGCGTTGAGGTCCTCGGTGAGTCCAGCCTTGTCGAGATAGTCGGTCACCACCTGTGAGCCCGGCGCAAGCGAGGTCTTGACCCAGGGCTTGCTGGTCAGCTTGCGCTTGCGGGCGTTGCGCGCCAGCAGTCCGGCGGCGACGAGAACGTTCGGGTTGGATGTGTTCGTGCAGCTCGTGATCGCTGCAATCACGACATCGCCATGGCCGATCGAATAGTCCGTACCCTCGACTTTCGCCCGTGTATGGGCCTTGTCGAGGCGGCCGAACTCCTTGTCGAGCGCAACGGCGAAGCTGTCTGCGGCGTCGCGCAGGACGATGCGGTCCTGCGGGCGTTTCGGGCCGGCGATCGAGGGTTCGACCGTTGCAAGGTCGAGTTCGAGCGTATCGGTGAAGACGGGGTCCTTCATGCCGGCGCGCCAGAAGCCCTGCGCCTTGGCGTAGGCTTCGACGAGCTGCACACGCTCGGCAAGGCGACCGGTCGAGGAGAGGAAGTTGATCGTCTCCTGGCTGATCGGGAAGAAGCCACAGGTCGCGCCGTATTCGGGCGCCATGTTGGCGATGGTCGCCTGATCCTCGAGGCTGAGGTTGTCGATGCCGGCCCCGTAGAATTCGACGAATTTGCCAACGACACCCTTCTTGCGCAGCATCTGCGTGACGGTGAGGACAAGGTCGGTCGCGGTCGCGCCTTCCGGCAGCTTGCCGGTGAGCCTGAAGCCGATGACTTCCGGGATCAGCATCGAGACAGGCTGGCCGAGCATGGCGGCTTCGGCCTCGATGCCGCCGACGCCCCAGCCAAGCACGGCAAGGCCGTTGATCATGGTGGTGTGGCTGTCCGTACCGACGCAGGTGTCCGGGAAGGCGACGACTTCGCCATCCTCTTCCTTGGTCCAGACAGTCTGGGCGAGGTATTCGAGGTTCACCTGGTGGCAGATGCCGGTGCCGGGCGGCACGACGCGGAAATTGTCGAACGCGGTCTGGCCCCATTTGAGGAACTCATAGCGTTCCATGTTGCGCTCGTATTCGCGCTTCACGTTCTGCCTGGCTGAATCCGCCTTGCCGAAATGGTCGACCATGACGGAGTGGTCGATCACGAGATCGACCGGCACCAGCGGGTTGATGGCCTTGGGGTCGGCGCCGAGCTTGGCGGCGGCGTCGCGCATGGCGGCAAGATCGACCACGGCGGGAACGCCCGTGAAATCCTGCATCAGCACGCGGGCAGGGCGGTAGGCGATCTCGACCTCGGCCGAACCCTTGTCCTTGAGCCAGCCGGCGAAAGCCTTGATGTCGGCCTGGGTGACTGTCTTGCCGTCCTCGAAGCGGAGCAGGTTCTCCAGCAGCACCTTGAGGGAAACGGGCAGGCGGGAGACATCGCCAAGTCCGTTTTGCGCTGCCGCCTCAAGGCTGTAATAGGCGTACGTCTTGGCGCCCACCTGGAGGGTCTTGCGGGACTTGAAACTGTCGAGGGACGGCATGCTGGGGCGCCTTTCGGGGCATCGAAATATCGACGTACGGGAGCCGGCGGCCCCCCGCTCTGGCGGCGTTCCTACAGGACGCCGTTATGGGAATCAAATGCACCTGAAGGGGTAAAGGAATTGTCTGGCGCTGGCGCCTCATCACTGGCCCTCGAGGTCGAGAACCTGGCGGCTGCGCGCGGGCTGCGCGTGCTGTTCGAAGGCCTCGCCTTTCGCGTTTCTGCAGGCGAATCGCTGGAGCTGAGAGGCGCCAACGGCTCAGGCAAGTCGACGCTCCTGCGGATTCTGGCGGGTTTGACCCGTCCGCATGAGGGCAGGGTGCGCTATTCCGGCGCGGGTCCCGGCGACAATGAAGAGGCAGCGCTTCACTATCTGGGCCATCTCGACGCCGTCAAACCCACGGAAACCGCGCTGGAGCAGGCGCGGTTCTGGGCACGCTATTTCGCCCGCCCGCAGGATGTCGCTGACGCCGCCATCAAGCGCGTCGGCCTGGCAAACCGCAAATCCGTGCCAGGACGGGGGCTGTCCGCCGGGCAGAAGCGCCGCCTGGCGCTGACCCGGCTGCTGATCGAGCCGCGGCCGGTCTGGCTGCTGGACGAGCCGACAGCTGCTCTGGACACTGAAGGTCGCACCCTTGTGATGCAGCTGGTCGCCGAACACCGTGCCGGCGGCGGCATGGTGATCGCAGCGGTGCATGGCGAAGGGTTCGCCAACTCCCGCATCCTGGACCTTTCGGCCCTGAAGGCGAGCGCATGAGCGGTTCGTTCTCGGTCTTTGCGCGTGAGCTGAAGCTGGCCTGGTCGGGCGGGGGTGGTGCAGCGCTGCCGGTCGGGTTCTTTGCCGCGGCAGCCAGCATGACGCCGTTCGCGGTTGGCAACGAGATCGGCAACCTGCAGATCGCGGGGCCGGGCGTCATGTGGATCGCACTCGCGCTGGCCACCCTGCTGCCGATGGAGCGCCTGTTTCAGGCCGATCTCGAGGACGGCACGCTGGACGCCTATGCCGGGTCTGGCGTCGGCATGGAGGGGATCGCTCTGGCCAAGACCCTGGCGCACTGGATCGCCACCGGCATTCCACTGGCCTTCATCGCGCCTGTCCTCTGGATCATGCTGCAGGGACCGCCGGAACAGGTTCTGTTTGTGATCGGCGCGGCGCTGGTGGGGTCGCTGGCGTTCTTCTTCTTCGGCTCGATCGGCGCTGCCCTCGCGGCCGGACTGAGGCGGGGCGGACTGGTCATCGCCCTCGTCACGTTGCCGCTCTACGTGCCGACCATGATCTTCGGGGCGGCGGCGCTGTATGCAGCGGCCGGCGGCGGGGATTGGGGCCAGCCGGCCCTGCTGGCGGGCGCGGTTTCCCTGTTTGGCATCGCCACATCGCCCTTTGCGGCGGCGATGGCGCTCCGGATGGCGATTGACTAGATGTGCCGCCCCGGGCCCGATCCTGAGAATGTGACCCCCGGCGGCGGGCAAGACGATTAGAGTAGCAGTGCATTCTGGAGTTTCTGGCGCATGGCCGTCCTCTCCTACCTCGCAAACCCGTACCGCTTCATGGCGGTGTCGAAGTGGTTCGCCCTGCCTTTCACCCTTCTTGGCGTGGGGCTGATCCTGATCGGCGCCTATTTCGGGCTGTTCGTCGTTCCGGAGGATTTCCAGCAGGGCGATGCGGCGCGCATCATGTTCGTGCACGTTCCGGCGATGTGGCTGTCCCTGTTCGCCTACGCCTTCATGACAGGCGCCAGCATCGTGTCCTTCGTCTGGCGCCATACGCTGGCGGATGTGGCGGCGAAGTCGGCCGCCCCGATCGGGGCGGCTGTTACGGCGCTTGGCCTGATGACCGGCTCGATCTGGGGCTATCCGACCTGGGGCACGTGGTGGGAATGGGGCGATGCACGCCTCGTCTCCGTGCTGGTGCTGTTCTTCATCTACCTCGGCTACATGGCGATCTGGCAGGCGATGGACACGCCCCAGAAGGCAGCGCGCGCGGCAGCGATCCTGTGTCTTGTGGGCGCAGTGAACCTGCCGATCATCCAGTTCTCCGTCGAATGGTTCTCGACGCTGCACCAGGTGAAGATGAAGGCGGCGGACGAGTTCAAGTATCCGATGTATGTTGTGGCGCTGGGCTATTTCTCGCTGTTCGGCGGGCTCACCTTGTTCAACATGCGGGCCGAGGTCATGAACACACGCGCAGAAATGCTGATGCAGCGCAGACAGGCGGCAGAATAGGCATGTTCGATTACGGCAAGTACACGCCCTACGTGCTGACCTCCTACGGCATCGCCGCCGTGGTGCTCACGGGGCTCATCATCTGGTCCGTCATGCGGCTCTCCAACGCTCGCAGGAAGCTGGCCGAGGCCGAGAAGGACGAGACGCCATGAAACGCTGGTGGGCCCTTCTTCCGGTCGCCGTGTTTGCGGCAATTGTCCTCGTGGCATTCGTGCAGCTGTCGCGGCCTGCACCTGCACCGGCATCCTTCATCTCGCCGCAGCGACCGGCGCCCCAGTTCGCAATTCCAGGGCTTGATGGCGGGGAAGTGAAGCTGGCTGACTTTGCCGGGCGGCCGGTGCTCATCAATTTCTGGGCGACATGGTGCGCGCCGTGCAAGCTCGAACATCCGCTGCTGGTCGAGATGCGCGCACAGGGCGTCGAGATCGTCGGCGTGCTTTACAAGGATCCGAACGGGCTGGACGGCGCCCGCCAGATCCTCGTGCAGGACGGCAATCCCTTTGCCGCGGTCGGGCTGGACCCCTCCGGCGATCTTGGCATCGACATGGGTCTGTCGGGCGTGCCCGAGAGCTTCCTGATCGATGCGCAGGGCCAGATCATCAAGACCAAGCGCAACTACTTCGTTGACCAGGACGTGACGGAGTTCGTCGCAGCCTATCGTGCGGAGCAGGCGAAGCTGCCTGGCGCGGTCGGCGGCTAACGCTTTGCGCGTGGACGCTTCCTGGAGGCGGGCGGCTTCGGCCGGGCCCGCTTCACGGTCGCCTCGTCCGACATCTTTTCGTCGGCGGCTTCGGCGAGTTCCGCCAGGATGGACTGGAAGGCCGCGCGCTTCGAGGCAGGCAGGGCGGCAAGCAGGCTCCGGTCTACGTTCCTGATGGCAGGAAGTACGGCGTCGAGCCGGCGGCGGCCGTCGGCTGTAAGGCGGACGGATTTGGCGCGGCCGTCGTCGGCGGCCGCGGCGCGGGCGATCAGCCCCTTCTTTTCCATGCGGGCCATCATCTCGGCGAGCGTCGAGCGATCAACGCCCGTGGTCCGGACAAGGTCGGACTGGCTGGCGCCTTCCGCCTCGGCGATGGCTGCCAGCAGCACGGTCTGGCGCAAGGTAACGCCATCATACAGCTCGGATCGTGCGAACAGCTCGGTCGCGAACTGCTCGGCGCGACGCAGGAGATGCGAAGGGGAGCGGCTGAGCCGGAACACTTCGCGCGGCGATGCCTTGCGGGTGCTGCTGCCCGCGGCGCCTGAGCGCTTTGCCTGCCGCTTTGCGGCTTTACGCATCGCCATATTGTACCTCGCTCCGGATACGGAACATCTACTTGTTCTCGCCAGGCTTCAATGCCCAGAATCGGGATCTAGGGCGAGCGCTTCGTCTATGCCTATTGTTGGTTCGTTTTCTGCTGTGAGCGAGGCTTCGGCGCCAATGTCTTTTTCGATGCAGACCCCTCCGGGCGACAATCGCGCCCGCCGCGTATGCGATTCGTGCGGCTTCATCGACTATGTGAACCCGCGCATCGTCGCCGGGGTGGTTGCGCACCGGCACGGACAGATATTGCTCTGTAAACGTGCAATCGAGCCCAGAATGGGTTTCTGGACGCTGCCCGCAGGGTTCATGGAACTCGGCGAGAGCGTCGAAGAGGGCGCCTGCCGGGAGGCGCGCGAGGAAGCCCGCGCGGAACTCGAAATCGAAGGACTGCTGGCTGTCTATTCGATCCCGCGAATCGGGCAGGTGCAGATTTTCTTCCGTGCACGGCTGATCAATGATCCCTCTCCGGGTCCTGAGAGCCTCGATGTCGGTCTTTTCGGGTGGGATACGATCCCGTGGCGTGAACTGGCGTTTCCATCGGTCAAATGGGCGCTGGAGCACTATCGGGAGACGGAAGGCCGCACCAGCTTCGCGCCATTCGGCAACCCGCCCGCCAGCGATGCGCTGACACGGTGACCGAGGCTGACGCCAGGCTGGTTCTTGCGACGCTGGACATCGTGGCCGAGCGCCGCGGCGATCCGACAGCGGATGTCTATATGACACTTTTCTCCGCCCATCCGGAACTGGAAGCGCTGTTCGTGATGGATCGCGATGGCGGCGTGCGCGCCTCGATGATGCAGCAGGCACTCGAATGCATCGTCGATCTTGCCGGAGACCGGCTGGTCGCGCCGCAGATCGTCGCCGCCTCCCGGACCCACCATGATGGCTACGGCGTGCCGGCGGAGCGGTTCGATGCGTTCCTGGTGGCGATCAGGGATACATGCCGCACGATCGCAGGCGCCGCATGGACCGCGGAGGCGGACCGCGCCTGGGACAGGATGCTGGATGAGTTCGCCGGCTTTCGCTGATCAGGCGGGGTCGCTGGCCTTCTTGTCGTCCGCACCGGCGCCGCCCTCGATATTGTGCTTCATCAGGAAGGGCAGGTTGGCCAGCATGAACACGATCGCCAGGGGGATCGACAGGAACAGCTTGGAGTTGGCCCAGAACTGCTCCGAAAAGTTCCGCCAGATCACCTCGTTGAGGATGGCGAGCACGACATAGAAGCCGGCCCAGCGCAGGGCAAAGATCTTCCACGCAGGGTCAGGCATCTGGAAGGCGTGTTCGAACGCCGTCTTCCAGATGTTGCGGCCGATGGCGAGGCTGCCGAGTATGGTGCCGGCGAAGAGCAGATTGATGATGGTGGGCTTGATGAAGGCGAAGGTCTTGTCCTGCAGGAACAGGGTCAGGCCGCCGAACACCATCACCACGGTTCCCGTGATGATCAGCATGGGCGGCAGCTTGCGGCCCTTCATCAGCGTCCAGCCGATGGCTGCGGCGACAGCGGCCATGAAGACGCCGGTGGCCCAGAAGATGGCGTTGTCCTTGCCGAACAGGGCCGGGCCTTCCGGACCATTCTGAAGCACGTTGAAAACGATCACGAAGGCGAGCACAGGGCCCAGGTCAGTCCATATGTTTCCGGTCCCCTTCGGGATGGATTTCTTCGGCTCGGTCTGGGGCGCATCGGTCATCGGGTTCACTTAGCGGTCATGGCCCTTCGCGGTCAAACACTGCGCGCACGGTGTGTGGCGAATTGCTGCAAGGCGGAACGGGCGCCTGCCGCATCGAAAACGAGGGCGGCGAGGCCATAGCTGATCGCGCCAGCGGCCGCTTTCAGCAGGAGTTCGGGCAGGCCGCCGGGCGAGGGCAGGAGGCGAACCGTAATCGCCATTGCGGCGCAAGACCCTGCAACCTTGAGGAAATCGGTCCACGGCCAGGCCAGCGGGACTAGGCGGCGGCTTGCAAGGGCGAGGAGCACGAGCGCGAGCGCGTAGCAGGCGACCGTCGAATAGACCGCGCCCATCAGGCCGATGCGCGGCAGCAGGATGATGTTGAGCGCAATGTTGGCGAGGGCAGGGATGACCATGAGGCCGGCGCGCAGCGCCGTGCGTTTCGAGAGCTGGAAGGCTTCCGAGACATAGTGGAGCACGAAGCCGTTGATCAGGCCGGACAATGCGATCCACGGGATGATGGCGGCGGCCTCGGCCCGCATCGCCTCACCGATCATCACTTCCGACAGTGGCTGCGCGACCAGCGCGAGACCGGCGGCGGCGGGGGCTGCGATCAGCATCAGCGTGCGGGCGGCATGCGCGGAGGCCTGGCGCACGCCATGGGCGCCCTCGCGCTCCCATGCCGCCATCATCATCGGCCCGCCTGCAGCGCCTGCCCAGATGCAGAGCAGGCCCACGGACTTGTCGGCGAGGCCGTAGCCGGCGGCGTAGACGCCGACCGCTTCGGCGCCGAGAAAGAGCGCGATGAGGAAGCGGTCACCGGCGTCGAGCGCGATGTTCAGCGCGAGTGCAATTGCGACGGGGACGCCGTAGGCGAGATAAGGTCTCACGCGCGCGCGCTCGAACTGACCGCCGCCGGATTCGCGCCAGAGCCGCCTGCCTTCGATGCAGGCGAGCAGGGCCAGCACGCTGGCCAGTCCTGCGAAGGGCGCAGCGGCACCGAGCCCCGTCTGCCAGGCGAGGAATGTGCCGAGCGTGAAGGCGCCGAGATCCTGGATTACCCGCAGCGTCGTGTAGCGGCTCACGCGATCAAGGGCGCGGTTCATCTCCTGCGCGGCGTTGACCAGCGGGGTCAGCGCCATCGTGGTCATCGCGACGGCGAGCGCGAGACGCAATGCGGGGTCGGTCGCGATCAGGATCGCGCCGGTCATCAGTGCAATGCCGATGGCGGCGGAGCAGGCGAGCAGGGCGAGGATCGTGCGGATGTGGCTGGGCAGGTCCTCGCGCGACACGGCGGCGCCGGCGAATCGATAGGCCGCGGCCTCGGCCCATGTGATCGACAGCGTGTAGATGATGCCCATCGTGGTCAGGGCGAGGGCATAGAAGCCGTAGTCTGCCGGCGAGAGCAGGCGCGTCAGCGCGTAGACCGCGCCGAGGCTGGCGAGACCGCCGGCAAGACTTGCCGGAAAATAGCCAAGAAGGCGTCGCCAGATCATGTCCGCCCGTGTGGTCCGGTCCGGGGACCGTTTGTTCATCCTGTTAAACCAGAATGCCGTTCATGAAGCGTTTCCGGTCTGACGGGATTGGACGAAAGGGCGGGGAATGGACCCGCCGAAGCGCCATTCTGGGCGTTGCAGCGCTGGCGTCGTGCAACAATCCGGCTGCCGTGGCGCAGCGCAGGGCCTCTCATCCGCTCTGGCCGGTGTCGGGGCCGCCCGTGCTGCGCGGGGCCGTGATCGCGCAGCGGCGGCGGCGGATCGAGGTGGACGGTCCGACATTCGGCGGCGGTGGACCGGTGCTGCCGGCCTACCGGCGTTCGGACTTCGACGCGCTCGCAAGCGCAGGCGCCAATCTTGTCGTGATGTCGTTTCCGGAGTTCTGGACCGCGGGCAGGCCGTCGAAGCGCGACGCGCAGATGGCTGACGTGCTGGGCGAGCAACTCGACGATGCAAAGGCGGCGGGCCTCTATGTCGTGCTGGCGATGCGCTCAGGTCCGGGGCGTTCGGATTTCATCTTTCATCGAGAAGCCCGCGACACGTGGTTTCCGGCGCGCCTGATTGACGACTCGATCTGGCGCGATGCCGACGCCCAGGCGGCCTGGAGCGCCATGTGCGAGGATGCGGCGAAACTGGTGCAGTCGCGCAGCGAAATTGCCGGGCTCAACATCATGGTCGAGCCGGAGCCGAATGCCGGCGGGCTCAATCGCGAAGGCGGGCGGTTGGGAGCCTGGCAGGCAGAGGACTATGCTGCGCAGGTGAGCGGGATTTCCGACTGGAAGCGCATCGCAGGCGAGGTTGCACGGAAAGTGCGAGCGGCAGCGAGCGACCTGCCGATCCTGATCTCGCCGCCGGCATTCGGTCGAACCGAATTCCTGTCGGTCATGGGCGCCCCACCCGTGGCAGGCACGGTGTGGTGCGTGCACGACTACGAGCCGCGCGCCTTCACGCATCTCCCGGAGGCTGCGGCGGGCCATACTGTCTTCAGCGAGAGCGGAGCGAACACGTTCGAAGCAAGGATCGATCAGGCGAAGACGGGCGATGCCCCGCTCTTCCTTGGCGAGTTCGGCGCATCGCGCTCTGCGGCAGGCGCAAACGACTACTATGCGGCGCGGATTTCGGCGTGCGAGGCGCGCAGCATCGGCTGGGCGGCTTTCCGATGGCCGACGCAGGATGCAGCCTACGAACAGGCGGACGACATGTTCAACGTGACGATCGGTGGGCCCGACGCGCGCCCGGCGATGGATACGCTGCGGCCTGCCTGGGCCAGGAATGCGCAGCGGCCGGGCGGGATGCGCCTGCGCGGACGGACCTAGCTGAACTGAAGCAGGCAGAGGCCTGCGGCAAGGATGACCGCCGCCAGCGTGCGCCTTGCGCCAAACCCTTCGCGCAGGAACCACCAGCCCATGATTGCCGCAAACACCACAGCCGTCTCGCGCATGGCGGACATGTAGGCGACCGGCGCGATCGAGAAGCCATAGAGCGCCATCGAGAAGGAGAGCGTGGAGCAGACGCCCGCGCCGATGCCGAAACCGAACGCGCGGCGGGCGGAGAGAGCGAATTCGCGTGGGCCGCGCGTCAGCATCATGATGACCGTGATGCCGATCCAGTCGAGCGCGAACAGCCAGAGGATGAAGCTCCATTGCGTGCCATTCGTGGCAAGCGCCGAGCGCACGCCCTGAGCGTCGATCACATTGTAGATCGCGATGCCCGCTCCGGTCGCAAGCGCCCACAGAACGGCGGAATTGCGCACGCTTCGGGAGCCGCCGAAATTCTTCTCCGGAAGCGCGAACACCACCGTGGCGAGACTGGCGACTGCGAGGCCGAGCATGGCCATGGGGGAGAGCTGTTCGCCAAGCACGATGGCGGCGGCGAGTGCGGTAAGCAGCGGCGCCGAGCCCCGCATGATCGGAAACACAAGCGAGAGGTCGCCCCGCGACATCGCGCGCACCAGCGCGGTCTGGTAGAGCCAGTGCGCCGGCAGGGAGAGGGCGAGAAAGCCCCAGGTGGCTGGCGAGGGAAGAGGCACGAGGAACAGGAAGGGCAGTACCAGGACGGAGCCTGTCGCCGTCATCACCGTGCGCGCGCCGAGAATGTCCCTGGCTGCTTTGACAAACGTGTTGGCGCCCGCAAGCGTGATCGCCGAGCCCATGCCAAGCGCGAAGGCGAAGAGGGTAGGGTCCACCTAGCCGTCGAGCCCCACCAGCGCACGCGCGAAGGCGTCAGCGCTGAAGGGGTGAAGGTCTTCGGCTTTCTCGCCGACGCCGACGAAGTGGATCGGGATGGCGTGTTGCTCGGCGATGGCGACCAGGACGCCGCCCTTCGCCGTGCCGTCGAGCTTGGTCATCACGAGGCCTGTGACACCCGCCGTATTGCGGAAAGCCTCGACCTGGCCCAGCGCGTTCTGGCCAACGGTTGCGTCCAGGACAAGAAGCACGTCGTGCGGCGCGGTTGGATCGATCTTGCGGATGGCGCGGACGACTTTCGCGAGTTCGTCCATCAGCTGCGTCTTGTTCTGCAGGCGCCCGGCAGTGTCGATGAAGACGAGATCGAGATTTTCATGTCGAGCCATCTCGACGGCTTCATAGGCGAGACCTGCGGCATCGGCATTCTGCGGCTTGGACAGGAACCGGGCCCCGGCGCGATCCGCCCACACGCGCAGCTGTTCGACGGCGGCGGCGCGGAAGGTGTCGCCGGCTGCGAGGAGCACGGTTGCGCCCTGCGCGGTGAGTTTCGCGGCGACCTTGCCGATCGTGGTCGTCTTGCCCGAGCCGTTGACGCCGACGAACAGGACGATGCGCGGGCGTGGCCCGTCGCTGAAGTCGACGACCTTCTCGCGTGGCCTGAGGATGGCGGCGATCTCGCTTGCGAGCGCGGCCTTGATCTCCTCGCCGGAGACCTCGCGGTCGAATCGGTCTTTCGAGAACGCCCTGGTGATCCGCGCGGCGACCTTGGCGCCCATGTCGGAGGTGATCAGCAGCTCTTCCAGCTCGTCGAGCGCTTCGCGGTCGATCCTGCGTTTCGAGAGCCCGGCCAGACCCTCGGCGAGGCGCGAGGAGGAGCGTTTGAGACCTTCGCTGAGTTGCCGGAGGACCGACGCGTCGCGGGCGGCCGCTTCCGCGGCGCGTTCAGCGGCGATGCGCTCTGCCGCCTTGCGGATGCCAAGCGGGTCGTCGCCAAGGTCGGGCTCGGCGGCGATGGGCGCGTTGCCAAACAGTTGCTGATCGAGACTGACGACCGGCTTGTCCAGCGGAGACGCCGGTGTCTCGCCCGGCCTGAGAGGCTCAACGGGCGTCTCGCCGGTTTTCGGATCCGGCTGTTTCTTCTTGCCCCACCAGAGGATCATGCCGGGACGCCTACCAGTTCGGTCGCGGTGCGCGAGACCAGATGGAAGAGGGCGGGGCGGCCTGGCTCGGGCGAGGCTCCGTCGATTCTGACGGGCGCGAAGTTCGAGAGGCGGGCGCGGTTGCCGGCCTCGACCAGCGCCATCGCGGTCTGGCCGACATGGCGGTTCAGGCGAAGGCCAAGGCGCTCGGCGCCTTTCTGGCGGAGGATCGCAGCGCGCGCTTTCACCACGTCGCGCGCAACCTGCGGCATCTTCGCGGCCGGCGTCTGCGGGCGCGGCGAGTAGGGGAAGACATGGAGATAGTCGATGCCGCAGTCATCCACGCTGGCGAGCGTGTTGGCAAACATGGCGTCCGTCTCGGTCGGGAAGCCAGCGATCAGGTCCGCGCCGAAGGCCATATCAGGGCGGGCGGCGCGCAGGCGGTGGCACAGGTTGATTGCATCGGCGCGCGAGTGGCGGCGCTTCATGCGCTTGAGGATCATGTCGTCGCCCGACTGGAATGACAGATGCAGATGCGGCGCGATGCGTGGCTCGCTGGCGAGGAGATCGAACAGTGCCTCGTCGATCTCGATGGCGTCGATCGAGGACAGGCGCAGCTGCTTCAGGTCCGGGACGAGCTTCAGGATGCGGGCTGTGAGGTTGCCGAGCTTCGGCGCGTTCGGCAGGTCGGCGCCCCAGGAGGTGAGATCGACGCCGGTGAGCACGATCTCATGATGTCCGGTGGCGACGAGTCGCCTCACCTGGTCCACCACTTCGCCAGCAGGCACCGAGCGCGAGTTGCCGCGGCCATAGGGGATGATGCAGAAGGTGCAGCGGTGATCGCAACCGGTCTGCACCTGCACGAAGGCGCGGGCGCGGCCATCGAGGCCGTCGACCAGATGCGCCGCCGTCTCGCGTACCGACATGATATCGTTGACCTGCACCCGCGGCGCATCCGCGAGCAGGTCAAGGCCGGTGAAGGTCTCGGCTTTCATCTTCTCTGCATTGCCGATGACGCGGGAGACTTCGGGCATGGCGGCAAAGGACGCAGGGTCAATCTGCGCCGCGCAACCGGTGACGATGATGGCAGCTGCGGGGCGCTCGCGCCGCGCGCGACGGATCGCCTGGCGCGCCTGGCGCACGGCCTCGGCGGTGACGGCGCAGGTGTTGACGATGATGGCGTCCGACAGGCCTGCGGCCTCGGCATGGCCGCGCATCACCTCTGATTCATAGGCGTTCAGCCGGCATCCCAGTGTGAGGATGTCGACAGAGGAATTGGCGAGGGTGGGGGCGCCGTCGGCCATGGCGGGGACATAGGCCGACAGGTCGCCATTGTCACGCGTTCAGGGTCACGCG
>JALHLR010000044.1:0-2617 GCA_022844475.1 Hyphomonadaceae bacterium
CTCACCCAGATCGGCGACCGTCCGCTGGGCGAGGCCACCGTCGACTGGGACGCAAAGGTTCTCGCCTGGCTCGACCGCTGGCTGAAAGGAAACGCGAGTATGCCCGCGCAGCCAGCCGTCGAAGCCTACATGGCCGGCGCCAACCGCTGGGCCACATTCGACAGCGTCCCAACCGGCGCGGATACCAGTGGCATGGTCCTCATGCTGTCGAGCGGCGGCAACGCCAACACAGCCGCGGGCGACGGCATCCTGACGCAGGAACTTCCCAAACAGGCAGGTGCTGACCGCTTCACCTACGATCCCGCCAACCCGGTCATCAGCCGCGGCGGCCAGATCTCCGGCATGGGCACCGATCAGGACGATGGCTCATTCGACCAGCGCGAGATCGAGAAACGATCCGACGTCCTCGTCTACACCACGCCCCCGCTCGACGCCGACCTCGCCGTCTTCGGCTTCGTCACCGTCCAGCTCGCCGTCGCCTCCGACGCGCCCGACACGGACTTCACCGTGAAGCTGGTCGACGTGGCGCCAGACGGCACGGCCTGGAATATCTCCGACACCATCCAGCGCATGCGCTACCGCAATGGCGAGGACAAACCCGAATTCATGAAACCCGGTGAGACCTACGCGATCCGCCCACCGCCCATGCTGGTCGCCAATGTCTTCCAACAAGGCCACCGCATTCGCGTCGAGGTCTCATCCAGCAACTTCCCGACCTATGCGCGGAACCTCAACACAGCGAACGATCCCTACACCTCAACCGAGATCCGTATCGCCAACAACCAGGTGCTGCACGGTCCGACGGGCAAGCCATCGCTGATCATCCTGCCCGTGGCGAAGCTCCCGCCTCAGTAGGCTCTATGCCCAGCGCTCGAACCTGAACCACCCACTCATCGGCCAGTCGAACAGGCACGGCTCCTCGCGCGTGCCTGCGCCGATATTGTGCGCGATCAGCGGCTGGCCGCCCCGCTTCTTGCGCGTCACCACGCCGATATGCGGCAGCCCGCTGCCCGTCAGACGCCAGCTGACGATGTCGCCCGGCAGATAGTCGCCCGCCCTGTCGCTGATCGCCTTCGCCCCGCCCTTCCGCCGGAACAACGTCTCGAGGTTGGGCACGCGGCGATGATCAATATTTCGGTCCGGCTTCGTCAGCCCCCACATTTTCGGGTACGCTGCAAAGTTCGCGCGCATGTCTTGATGCACTTCGACCTGGAGGTCGACGCCAGCATGGCGGAAAGCGCGGATCACGGTGTCCGTGCATACACCGCGATCGTCGGGCACATCGCCGCCGGGATAGGCAAGCTTCACATAAGCAGGATCGTAGACCTCGGCCCTGGTCGCCCGAAGCTCCGCGCCAGCGGCAACCTTCATGGGAAATGCAAGAGCTGCATCGGCCTGTACCGGCTGCGCCGCAGCCGGCAGCGGCGCCAGCATGAATCCAAGCCCCAGCAGCACCAGCCTTCGATCAACGTCCATCATCGGCAGTCCCCTGACTTCTCGATCATCATGGAACCATCTGATTGCGGCGCTTGGGCGCCCGAAACCCGGCGGGCTGCACATCGCACACGCCCTTCGACGACCTGTCGCATTAACGCCATCTCAACCGGATTTCGCATCCGCCCGACACCGCGCGTTAAGCTTGATCGTGCATAAACGGCACAACCAGAAAAACGTCTATCGGTGGGCTCGCGTATGTTCCAGATCATCGGAGTGGTGGTCGTCTTCGTGATGGTGTTCGGCGGCTTCATGCTCGCCGGCGGCCATTTCGACGTCATCCTGAAGGCAGCACCTTTCGAGATGATGATGATCGGCGGCGCCGCAGTCGGCGCCTTCCTCATCGGCAACTCGTTCAAGACCGTGATGGCCGCCATGGGCGGCTTCGGCAAGATCATGGGCGGCTGCAAGTGGAAGGCGAAGGACTACACTGACCTTCTATCGTTGCTATTCATACTAACGAAGACAATGAAGACAAAAGGCGTTGTGGCGATCGAACAGCATATCGAGAACCCCAAGGACTCCACGATCTTCCAGAACTATCCCAAGATCCTGAAGGACCATTTCGCCACGGATCTCATCTGCGATACCCTGCGCATGATGACGATGAACCTCGAAGACCCGCACCAGGTCGAGGAAGTCATCGAGAAGCAGATCGAGAAGCACCACCACGAGGCGCACAAGGCGTCCCACGCGCTGCAGAACATGGCCGACGCCCTGCCCGCTCTGGGCATCGTCGCCGCCGTGCTCGGCATCATCAAGACCATGGGCGCGATCTCGATGCCGCCCGAATATCTTGGATCGCTGATCGGCTCGGCGCTCGTCGGCACCTTCCTCGGCGTGTTCCTCGCTTACGGCTTTGTCGGTCCGTTCGCCGCCCGCATGGGTCAGGTGATCGACGAGGAAGGCCAGTTCTACAAGATCATCAAGGACGTGCTCGTCGCCCACCTGCACGGCAACGCCGCTCAGGTCTCCGTCGAGATCGGCCGCGGCCAGATCCCGACCGAAAGCCAGCCCTCCTTCGCCCAGCTGGAAGAGGCGCTCAACACCGTCACGGTCTAGGCGATCAACCGATCCTGAAGCACGGCCCGGCTCAACGCCGGGCCGTTTGCGTTTGTGGCGC
>JALHLR010000044.1:2717-22605 GCA_022844475.1 Hyphomonadaceae bacterium
GTCGCCCAGCGTTTCAATCGCCGCGCACGCCGCGCCCGCATTGTGCGACTGGTGCCGCCCGGGCAGGCCAAGCCACGGCGCACGCACCTTCACCTTGTCGCTGGCATAGACGAACGCATCGCCATCCCATGCAGCTGTCCAGTCCTCCCCGGCATACCGCATCGACGCAGCAGCCGTCCGCGCCTCCTCCCGCAGCACAGCAAGCGCAAGCCGCGGCTGCTCGGCAACAATGGCCGGTGTCCCCTCGCGAAAGATTCCCGCTTTCAGCCGCGCGATCGCCGCGACCCCGGAAACCCCGAACATGCGCTCGTGGTCGCGGCTGATCGGCGTCACCACGCACGCCGCCGGCCTGTTCATCACATTGGTTGCGTCCGTCGCCCCGCCAGCGCCAACTTCGATGATGGCGAGGTCCGCGCGCACGTCCGCAAAAAGACAGAAGGCGGCCGCTGTCAGCGCCTCGAAATAGGTGAGCGCTTCCGTGCGCCGCCAGATATCCTCGAGCACATCGGCAAGGGCCTCGTCATCGACCAGCCTGCCCGCGACACGTATGCGCTCGTTCACCCGTATGAGATGGGGCGAGGTGAACACATGCACGCTGAGCCCGGCCGCCTCCGCCATGGCGCGGATGAAGGCGCCGGTCGAACCCTTGCCGTTGGTGCCCGTCAGATGGATCGCCGGCGGCAGGTGATCCTGCGGATCGCCCAGGGCCACCAGCGCCTTGCGGATATGCGCCGTGCCCCACGCCGGCGACACGCGGCCCGCGCTGTTGTTGCGAAAGCGCGCCAGTTCGGCTGAAACCATCGGCGAGTCGGCCACGTGACGTCCTGCTCCGCTGCATAGGCACAGCAGCAGATAGTGCGGCCCCGCGCCTGCGAAAACCGCTTTCGCCTGCGGCGGATGGCGGCGTCGCTAGCGCAGGCCGTTGATCTGCGCGCAGGTGGTGGCGAACATGTCGAACGCACCAGCTTCGTCGAGCGTGCCGCTACGCTCCTGTTCGCCATCCTCGTTGGTGACCACGAGACGTGCATTGTTCGCCAGCATCACAGCTGTCACGGTGTCCGCATCGGCCGGCAGCAGGTAGACCGGACTGTACTTGTCGTTGTCATCCTTCATCGCCGCAGCGTCGATCGTTACCGGAAACGATTTGTCGCCGAAGTGAACAACCGCCTTGTCGAACGGCCCTTCCTTCTCCCAGGCGGGCGCAAAGAAAATGCGCATGACCCCTTTGGCCTCCTCGCACGCGATGCTGAGGCCATCTCCGCCAAACGCAAGTGTGAGGACGGGCGACGGGCTAAGCGCCCATACCAACGCTTGAGCGCCATCGTCGGGCCCTGCCGCTTCAGCGACAGGCGCTGGCGGCGCCTCCACCGCCGGTGCAGCCGCCGGCTGGCATGCGCTGAAGCCCGCAAGCGCAACCAGCAACATCAGATTCCGCTTCATCGGGTCCACCCTGTACGTGCATCTGCCAGGCTGCGATCCGTAAAGCATGGCGGCCGCCTTCGCCAGCCGCCGGCTTCGTCGTAGCTGACGCCAACCCGTATCACCCAATCGTTTTCCACATTCCGCCGCGGCGCCTACTGGAATACTGAGGCGACATGCGATCCGCTCTGCTTCTGGTGCGTAAACGCCCCAGTGAACTCAGCCCGGCTCTGAAAAGGGACAAACAACATGCCTGTCAAAACATATGGCAAATCCATTTTCGCGGGCCTGGCCTTCGCAACAGCGGTCCTCGCGCTCGGCGCATGCGCCAGCGCGCCCGCGGCAACCTCGCCGCCCGTCTATACCGAACGCGGACCGCACCAGGTCGGCGTCACGACGCTCAGCCTGAGCGACCGGAAGATCGAGGTCTATTACCCCGCTGCAGCCGGCGCGGCGCAAGGCAGGGCCAACGATGTCTATCTGCAGACCGATCCCGTGCCGCCCATGCTCGCGGGCATGCTGAAGAACATCCCGCAGACTGTGGACCTCAAAGTCGAGATCCCCGCCTATCGCGACGCGCCCGGAGCGAGTGGCGCTGCCTACCCGCTCGTCGTGTTCTCGCACGGCGCTGGCGGCTGGCGCAGCGGCCATGGCAACCTGCTCTCGGGCATCGCCTCCTGGGGCTTCGTTGTGGCCTCTGTCGACTTCACCGAATACGGCTTTGCCTCCTTCGCCTCGCCCGCTGCCCGGGACATGACTGCGCGCAGAACCGCGAGCGCCAAGGCCCTCGACGCCGCCCTCGACCTGATGGCCAGCTCGAACACACAGGGACCGCTGGCTGGTCTCATCGACATGTCGTCCATCGGAGCCGTCGGACACTCCGCCGGCGGAGGAACGATGTTCGCCGCCATCGACAATGCCCGCATCGACACAATCATCGGATGGGCGCCCGTCCCGCCACAGGGCCCCGGGGCGCAGCCCAAGCCCACCATGATCATCGCTGCGAACGAGGACAGCGGCATCCAGACCGCAACCCTGGTGGCAGCCTACGAAAAACTCGACGCCCCCAAGCGCATCGCCATCGTGCCAGGCATGGGACACAACGCCTTCAGCGATTCCTGCGTGTCGATCCAGTCCGGCAACGACCTCATCTCCGCAGTGAAACAGATGGGCCTTCCCGTCCCCGGACCCCTGCTCGAGCTGGCGCAGAATGGCTGCCGTCCCGGCGACCTCGATACACGCCAGGGATGGACAATCATCCAGCACCTGACCGTGGCTCAGCTGCGTGCAAGCCTCGGCCTGCCGGGCGCGTCGCAGGCGATCACCACTGACCTTGGACCCGCATTCAAGGAAGCCCCGTTCGAACTCCGTGAGGTCGCAGCCCGCTGACACCGGAAGGCACGACTGCTTCTGCCCGCCATCCGGCACGCAAACGAAAAATGCGGCGTTCCTTCTGGGAACGCCGCATCGATTTTCGAAACACGTAAAACTACTTCGCCGAGACCTGCTCGACCACCTTCGCGCGCTTCGGGCGCGACGACGGCATCAGCATTCCGAGGATCGCGCCGATTGTCGGCGTCATTTCCTTGCGGTGGCAGACGATGTCGACCATCCCCCGCTCGCGCAGGAATTCCGAACGCTGGAAGCCTTCCGGCAGTTTCTCGCGGATCGTCGCCTCGATCACGCGCGGCCCGGTGAAGGCCAGCTGCGCGCCCGGCTCTGCAATCTGCACATCGCCCAGCATCGCGTATGACGCCAGCACGCCGCCCGAGGTCGGGTCCGACAGCACGACGATGTAGGGAAGCTTTGCGCGCTTCACGTCCTGGATCGCCAGCACAGTGCGCGGCATCTGCATCAGCGCGAAGGATGACTCCTGCATCCGCGCGCCACCTGATGCCGTGACAACAATAAGCGCAGCCTTGCGCGCCACAGCCGTCTCGGCGGCCTTGATGAAGGCTTCGCCGGCCGCCATGCCGAGCGAGCCGCCCATGAAGGCGAAATCCTGCACCAGGATCACGGCCTTGCGTCCGTTGATGTCGCCATAGGCGGCCACCATGCAGTCCTCGCGGCCTGTCTTCGCCTTCGCAGCCTTGAGACGATCCGTGTACCGCTTGTCGTCCTTGAACTTCAGCGGGTCCTTCATGACCGGCGGCATCGCGATCTCGGTCCAGAGGCCGCCATCGAACATGTACTGGAAGCGCTGCTCCGGGCTGATCCGCAGGTGCGCGCCAGCCGGCGTCACCCAGTAGGAGCTCTCAAGCTCCTGCCGGTACACCAGCTCGCCGGTCTTGGGGCATTTCACCCAGAGGTTGTCGCCCTCCGTGTCCTCACGCTTGGCGAAAATGGACTTCAACCCGGGGGGAAGGTTCGTAAGCCAGTTCAATGAACGCTCCGTTCGATACGCGCTGAGGCTATGGCGTTTGACAGTGACTTTGCAACCACACTTATGGACTTGACAGCGGAGGAAGGATCGCCTTTCTCCACCGCCTCCCGCACCAGCTCGACCAACGCCGAGCCGACCACCACCCCGTCAGAAATTCTCGCAAAAACAGCTGCTTGCTCAGGCGTCCGGACGCCAAACCCAACCGCCACGGGCAGGTTGGAAATGCGCCGGGCCTGTTCAACCCCGGCGCTGATATCGGTCGTGGCGCCTACGCCTGCGCCAGTGACGCCTGCAACAGAGACATAATAGACGAACCCGGAAGCCCCTTCAGCGACCGCCGCCATCCGCTTTTCCGTGGTGGTCGGGGTCGCCAGCCGGATCACGGCAAGGCCATGCGCCTCAAGCTCCCGGCGCAGCGGGCCGTCCTCTTCAGGGGGCAGGTCGACAGTGATCACGCCGTCCACTCCGGCTTCGGCCGCTGCCCTGGCAAACGCAGCATAACCCATCCGGTGAATGGGATTGGCGTATCCCATGACAATCACCGGCGTTGTCGCATTCTCGGCCCTAAAGCGTTTCGCTATGGTTAACGTATCCTTAAGCGTGGTCCCCGCCGCCAGCGACCGGAGGGCGGCCTTCTGAATGGCAGGGCCATCCGCCATCGGGTCCGTGAAGGGCGCGCCAATCTCGATGATATCGGCCCCGGCTTCAGCCAGCGCCTTGATATTGTTGAAGCTCCCCTCGAGATCGGGATCGCCGGCCATCAGATAGCCGACAAAGGCGGCGCGGCCCTGCGCACGGCAGGCGGCAAACGTTGCGGTAATGCGGTCAGCAGTCATTCGGGGGCTTGATGCTTTGAGGCGGGGCCTGGCTGTTTCAGCGCTGGTGTGGGGCGAGGCCCCGAAGCAAGGGGCGGTTCATACCGGAAATCAGCAGCCCGACCTACCCCCCCGGTCGCTTCCAGTTGCCGCACTGTAACAAAGCAGGAACGATCGCTCGACAGGCGAGCGATCAGAACTTCTGGAAGGACACTTCCAGCCCGCCATTGTCGGGCTGCATCGGCAATGCCTGCTCGAAGACGCGCGGCTGCGAAAAATCCATGTCCATGTAGCGGTGCGAATGCCCCCCGCCTTCGCGACTGGTCTCGACATTGATCCTGTAGCGACCAGGCGGCACAGGACCGCCATCATCGTCCACGCCGTCCCAGTAGACCTTGTAGGTGCCCGACCCGCGCGTCGACAGCGACCGCGCAAACAACGTGTCCAGCCTGGCGCGGTTCTGCCGCCACCAGACATGATTGCCCTCATGCCACTCCTTGTAGCGGCCGACCATGAACAGCGTCCGCACCGGCTTGTTGTCGAGGTCGCTGATCCAGATCGCGACATAGGGAGACCGGAAGGCGATCTCGCGCCGCATGTCCTTCGGCGGCGCCGAGAAGGTGACGTTGGCATACCAGCCCTGCTTCCACAGCGACGGCCCGCTTGTCCCCTGAACCTTCTGCGGCGCGTATTCGATCCACTGCCGCGGCGCCTCGCTGCGCTGCTGCCCCAGCCATGTCACGCCGCCCGGCCGCGTCACGCGCGCAGCCATGTCCTTGACGCGCTCAATGCAGGCGCCAGCCTCCTCGGGCGACAGCACGAGCATCGCCGTCGCCAGCGCATCCGCCGCCATCGCGCTCGGCCCCACAGCAGTTGCAGACCGCCAGTGCGACACGGGCCAGCCCGTCCGCGGATCGATCGTCGCGCTGATCATGTCAGCGCCAGCCTGTCGGTCGCGGGGACCACAGCCCGAGGTCGCAACAGCCCCGTCCGCCATCGCAAACGCACCACACGCAGGCGCATTGTCGAACGGCGACAGCGGCTGCGGCAGCTCGATCCGCCACGCTCCCTGCCCGGCGCACCGCACGTCCCCGCCAATGTCCACCATCGCGCGCGACACACCCGCAACCGCCATGGCCGCTTCCAGCGCGCGATCCACGATGTAGCCCTTGGCAATACCGTCGAGGTCGAAACGCACATGCTCCGGGCGCACGATGGTGCGCATCTCCGCATCAAGCCCGATCTCAGCCGCAGCAATCGCGCCCGCAAGCGCCTGCATCGCCCCGCGCTCGGGCAGGCGCTCACCAACGCCGCGCCACGCCTCCAGCAACACGCCAAGCCGACCGCTGTAGGCGCCACCACTCAAGGCGCGCCAGGCCTCCGCTGCAGCCACAACGTCGAACAGATCGCGCGAGGCCTGCATCACGCGCGAAGCATTCAGCCGCGAAAGCTCGCTGCCCGGATCGCGCCAGTTGAACACAGGATCCAGCCGGTCGATCTCGACCCGCGCCGCACAAGCCGCCCGATAGGCAACATCCTGCGAAACAGCGTCTACGACCACGTTCAGTCGCGTGCCCAGCACGCACGGATCGTGAAAAACGTAGCCGCCGCCAGCCTGCAGCGCCGCTGCAGCCTGCGCCTCGACCACTTCCAGACCCGCAATGTCGTCGACCGGCAGGACCATTGTGTCGCTACAGCTTCGCGCCGTCGAACGCCTGGATCTCCAGCTGCTCGAGATCGATGTCCGGCACGCAGCGCAGGTTCACCGCCACCATGCGATTGCCGTCAGGCGCCACCCCCGACCCATGTGTCGAAATCCCGCAATTGGCGCAGAAGAAATGGCTGATCGTCTGCTTGCCGAACAGGTAGGTCGACACGTCCCGTTGCGGCGTCGTCAGACGGAAGTTTTCCGGCGTCGTGAAGGCCAGCATGTTGCCCGACCGGCGGCAGTAGGAGCAGTTGCACACCAGGGCGCCCCCGAACGTCCCCGTCACTTCGAACGCAACCTGCCCGCAATGGCATGATCCGGCGTGTGTGGACATCGCGCTCTCCTGTTCAGCCCTGCCCTTGTGCCTCCAAGGCGTTCACACGGAAAGCCTCAATCACGTCGGCGCGCAGCTCACCTCGAACCTGAGCAGCGTGTAATCCTTCCGTGCATACGTCTCACGCACGCCCGACACATTCAGCACCCCGCAAGGTGCACCATTGCGGGTCCAAGTCTCGCCGGTCTGCATCGTCTCAACCTTGCGCCAGCCGAGCGCTTCCAGCGCCGCAACATACCCCGCCATCGGATCAGCAAGCGTCGCGAGCACGCAGTCCGCATCAGGCGTCGTATCCTCCAGCCCGTCATCCGCGCAGAGC
Source organism: Hyphomonadaceae bacterium (assembly GCA_022844475.1). Taxonomy (GTDB): domain Bacteria; phylum Pseudomonadota; class Alphaproteobacteria; order Caulobacterales; family Hyphomonadaceae; genus UBA7672. The sequence continues at coordinate 9,696 of JALHLR010000044.1, forward strand.
TTCCAGCGATCACCGGCGGCGACGGGAAGATCGAGCTTGCCGGGCAGGATCGGCGTGTCCGGAGCGGCGCAGGCGGCGAGGAGCAGTCCAGCAAGCAAGCCCGGAACGAGCCGGGTGCCGGACGTGGACAGTGCCAGCAGCTTCCTCAAGGCATTGGCCGACGGCGAGGGCCTGCCTGGGCGTCGGGATCCGACCTGCCCAGCTTAGCTAGTCGGCGCGAGGCCTGTCGCTCGATCAACGCCTTCAACGCCTCCTGCAAGAGCGCCGAATCATCTTGAATCCCGGCAAGCTCTTTCGCCCGTTCGACAAGATCGTCATCCAGATCTTCTATCGAGCGCATCGCAGCTTCCTCGTCGATGACCGCAGAATACCGCTTCATCGAGGAAAGCTCAAACCATGAAGAGTGGCAGTCGCGCGTAGGATGGATTGAGCAACGCGAAATCCACCGTCCCCGATCTGACGGCCCACGAGACTATTTCGACGGCTCGTCAAAGCCTGTACCCGGCACTCCGACGCAGGGCCATTTCATGAATGACACCTCCATCCAGGGCCGCACAAAGGGGTCAACCAGAACACGTCTCTGAGGCGCTAGACGCAAGCACGTGACGGCGTCAGCCGGACCCCGCATCACCAGGCCTAGTGCCGTGTTGCCGCGCAACATCGTCCAGCCGCGCGACTGCAGTTCCTCTTGGTAGGCTGCGACGATGGGCTCCAACTCAACGTCTTCAGAATAGAACCTGAGGCCGCAGTAGTCGGCTCCACACTCGTCCTTCGGCGCACCGTGATCTGGCTGCGCGGGCAGGTCCGCAAAGCCGGGCAGGATCGCACGCGGATGTACCAGGCTGGCCGCGCATGCGCCCAACATGACCATCGCCAGCATCGCCGCGACAAGGCTCCTCAGATCTCCATCCCCAGATGCGCCGCCACCGAGAAGATGTCCTTGTCGCCGCGCCCGCACATGTTCATCACGATCAGCCCGTCCGGCCCAAGTTCCTTCGCGATGTCACCGACGCGCGCCAGTGCATGCGCAGGCTCAAGCGCCGGGATGATGCCCTCAAGCCGCGTGCACAGCTGGAAAGCCTCCAGCGCTTCCTTGTCGGTGCAGGTGCGATAGGTCGCGCGCCCCGTCTCGTGCAGGAAGGCGTGCTCCGGCCCGATGCCCGGATAGTCGAGCCCGGCCGAGATCGAATGCGCATCGGTGATCTGCCCGTCCGCGTCCTGCAGCAGGTAGGTGCGGTTGCCATGCAGGATGCCCGGCATGCCGCCCGAGAGCGAGGCCGCATGCATCGGCGTGTCGACGCCATGCCCACCGGCCTCGACGCCGATCATCTTCACGCCCTCGTCTTCGAGGAAGGGATGGAACAACCCGATCGCGTTCGACCCGCCGCCGATCGCCGCCACCAGCACATCCGGCAGACGCCCCTCCAGCTTCAGGATCTGTGTCCGTGCCTCACGCCCGATCACGCTCTGGAAATCGCGCACCAGCATCGGATAGGGATGCGGCCCCGCCGCCGTGCCGATGACGTAGAATGTGTTCGATACATTCGTCACCCAGTCACGCAGGGCTTCGTTCATCGCGTCCTTCAGCGTGCCCGTGCCCGACGACACCGGCACGATCTCCGCGCCAAGCAAACGCATGCGGAACACGTTGGGCTTCTGCCGCTCGACATCCGTCTCGCCCATGAACACCACACACGGCAGGCCGAAGCGCGCACATATTGTTGCGGTGGCGACGCCATGCTGCCCCGCCCCGGTCTCCGCGATGATCCGCGTCTTGCCCATGCGCCGCGCAAGCAGCACCTGCCCGATGCAGTTGTTGATCTTGTGCGCGCCCGTATGGTTCAGCTCGTCGCGCTTGAGATAGATTTTCGCCCCGCCGAAATGCCTGGTGAGCCGTTCGGCGTAGTACATCGGCGACGGCCGCCCGACATAATGCTCCAGCAGCCAGTCGAACTCTGCCTGGAAGCTCGGATCGGCCTTGGCGCGCGCATACTCCTGCTCGAGATCGAGCACGAGCGGCATCAGCGTCTCGGCCACATACCGCCCGCCGAATGCGCCAAAGCGGCCATTGGCGTCGGGCCACTGGCTCCAGGTGTTGGACAAGGCGCTCATCTCGACTCCGGCTCAGGCAGCCCACGCGGTTCCGATGGGCCGACGGCGCTCCAGTTACGAGCGAAGGGGCCTCGCCACAAGGGAACGAGCATCAATGGGCGACGATCGCGCCGCACAGGGCGTCAGAATCAGGATTTGCATCTGACAGATATATCTGTTAGATATAACCTATGTCGCGCCGAAACCAGACCGATCTTGCCATCCTTGGCGCGCTGAGCCTCCGGCCGATGACCGGCTATGCGCTGCGCGAAGCGATTGTGGAGGTTCTCGGCCACTTCTGGCGCGAGAGCTTCGGCCAGATCTATCCCGCGCTCGCTGACCTCGAAGCCCAGGGCCTTGTCCGCCGACGCGAGGGCGACCGTCCCAACTCGAGCCTGTTCGAGCTGACACCGGAAGGGTCCGCGCGCCTGCTCGCGCTGCTACGAGAGCCCGCGACCCAGCAGCTGCCACGCAATGGCTTGCTGCTGCGCCTCTTCTTCGGATCGATGCTCGGTCATGACGAATGCAAGCGGCTGGTGCTTGAGGCCCGCGCCGAAGCCGAAACGCGCCTGGCCGGGTTCGACGCGATCGCAACCCGCCTCGGGTCGGACCCGGAACCCGAACGCACCTTCATGCAGATAACGCTTTCGGCCGGTCGTCATTCCGCCCTGGCCGCAATCGCATGGGCTGATGATGCGTTGGAACTTCTCGCAGGACTCAAGCGATGAGCCAGACCGAAGCCAGCACAACCTCGCCGGCCTCAGGACTGCGCCTCCGCGCGAGGATCAACTTCGCGATCTTCAGCCTTGTCGCCGCTGGCGGCGGCTGGGCATTCGTCGCCCTTGACCGGGCCAATGGAGAGTTGGCGGGCGAAGGAACCGCAAGCGCCTCGGACATCGCGGGCTCGACCAGCGGACAGGGACTCTGGATCCTGGCCCCGCTTGTGTGCGCAGTCCTCCTGCGCTGGCTCAGCCGCGATGGCGGCGGCGGCCTCGGCCTGTCTCTGCCGCGAACATCCGCGATCGCCTGGTTCGCATTCTCGGCGCTCCTGTTTCCAGCGTTCGCCCTTGCGGTCACCCTCGTAGCCGCGGGAACGGGCCTCGCCAGCCTCAATTCGCCCGCGCAGGATTGGCTTGCCGCAGCCGCCGCGACTGCTGGCTTCCTCTTCATCAAGAACATCTTCGAGGAGCTGATCTTCCGCGGCTATGGCACGCGAACGGCCGTGGCGATGGGCCTGCCAGGACTGTGGCCGCACCTGCTGGTCGGTGCAGTCTGGGCGCTCTGGCACCTGCCGCTTTATCTCGCCTGGATGCCCGCGTCCGCCTTCCAGGACATCACCTCCCTGCCCCCCATTGTCTTCTTTCCGCTGTTCCTTGCAGGCATCGCGTGCCTGTCCGTTCTTTATGGCGAGCTGCGGCTTCTCACAGGGTCGATCTGGCCGGGCGTTCTCCTGCACACGGTTGCAAACATCGTCGGCGCCGCCCTGCTGACCGGCGGCGTACTGGACTATGGCCCGGCCGGCGAAGCGTCGCTCGGGCTGATGCCGAACACGCTGGCGTCGATGGTGATTTTCGGCGGCGTCGGATTGTGGCTTGCGTCCCTGCGACTGCGGCCCGGCCAGGCGGGCGCGCCGTCCTGACGACCCGCTTTCGGCGATGAGCGAAATCTGTAGTGTCCCCCAAAACACTGGAGGGGTCGGTCGCCATGTACAACATCACGCTCACGGAGTCGTACTTCCCCGCCCAGGGCGGCCCCGATCCAGCGCCCGTCACCATCGGCGACATGCTGCGCGCCTCGGCCGCCCGCGCGCCCGACCAGCCCGCCCTGAAGGAGCTTGGCTATGACGGCGCCATCCTGCGCACCTGGACCTACGCCCAGCTGCTGGCGGACTCCGAAAAGCTCGCCCGCGCACTCGCCTCACGCCATGCCGAAGGCGCCCGCGTCGCCGCCTACGCCAACAACATCCCCGAATGGGTGTTACTGGAACTTGCCTGCGGCCTCGCCGGCGTCACGCTGGTTACCGTCAACCCTGCCTACCAGAAGCGCGAACTGAAATACGTTCTCGAACAATCGCGCTCGGAGGCGATCTACTATGTCGCCGAATTCCGCGGCAATCCGATGCAGGCCATCGCCGACGCTGTGTGCGACGAGATCCCCGCCATCCGGCACCGCATCCTGCTCACCGACCTCGCCGCGCTCTACGCCGGTGCAGATCGCGGCGAACTTCGCTCGCCCACACCGGACGACCCGGTCCAGATACAGTATACATCCGGAACCACAGGCTTCCCGAAGGGCGCGCTGCTGCATCACAACGGCCTCGTCCGCAACGGTATCGACACGATGGTGCGCGCCGGGCTCAAACCGGGCGACACGTTCGTGCATCACATGCCACTGTTCCACACCACGGGCTGCGCGGTGCTCGTCCTCGGCGGACTGGGAACCTGCGCCACCATGCTGCTGGCGCCGATGTTCGACCCCGCCATGGTCGTCCGGGTCATCGCACGCGAGAAGGCGGCGTTTGTTCTTGGCGTGCCAACCATGCTCGTCGCGCTCATCGAGACGGTGGAGAAATCCGGCGCCGATGTCTCCGCCACGCGTCGCCTCATGTCCGGTGGGGCGATGGTGCCGCCCGAGCTTTGCAGGAAAGCGCGCGCCGTGTTCGGAGGCCCGATCCAGATCGTCTACGGCCAGACCGAAACCTCGCCCGTCCTCACACAGACCTGGTATGACGACACCGAGGAAGACCTCACCCAGACCATCGGCCAGCCCGCGCCCCACACCGAGGTCTCGATCCGCCATCCGGCGACAAATGCCGTCGTTCCGATCGGCGAGCAGGGCGAGATCTGCACCCGCGGCTATCAGGTCATGCTCGGCTACAACGACAATCCGGAAGCAACCGCGAAGACCATTGACGCCGAAGGCTGGCTTCATACCGGCGATCTCGGCCGCATGGACACGCGCGGCTATCTCAAGATCACTGGCCGTGTGAAGGAGATGATCATACGCGGCGGCGAGAACCTCTTCCCCGCCGAGATCGAGAACACACTCCTGGAACACCCTGCCATCGCCGAGATCGCCGTCGTCGGCGTGCCCGACGAGAAATGGGGCGAACAGGTCGCCTGCTTCATGCGCTGCAGCGGCGGAGACAGCCCCTCCCCCGCCGAGCTGAAGGCCTTCATCCGCGAGCGTCTCTCAGCCCAGAAGACGCCAGCCTACTGGATCTGGGTCGACAGCTGGCCGCTCACCGGCTCGGGCAAGATCCAGAAATTCAAGCTGGCCGAGGCTTTCGTTGCAGGCGAGTATCAACCGCTTACGGCGTAGGCTGCGCTAAGGCCTTTGCAGCATCATCATCCTGATGTCCTGCTCGGGCGAGAAGTCCTTCCGCAAGAGCTCGAAGCGTGTCGGCCCCGTCTTCGTGATGCCGTCAGCGCAAACGGTCAGCAATTGCTCGGGTGAATCCTTCTCGATCGTGAGGCGGAAGGTACCGATGGGCTTGGCCCAGTTGGCCCCGGTCGTCAGCACATAGCCCAGCGTGCGCTCGCTGATCATCTGGTTATCGCCGGTCGACCGCTGCATCCTGTCCAGCGCCGCGTCGAACGCATCGTCGATGCAGTAGTCGGCCTTGATGGCGGCGCGCTCGTTCTCGTCGGCATAGATGTAGGAAGCGCCGACAGAACCGCCGACCACCGGCTTGTAGACATGCTCCACGACAACGTCCCTGCCTGCCGGGAAAGTCTGCATGCGATGGAAGGTCGTCTTCAGCGTCCAGGCGGGGCGGAGATAGCTGATCGCGCCCGTATCGGGATCAAGATCCAGCCAGATCACGCCCTCATCGCGAAGCTGCTTGGCGAGCGCAAGCGGGAAGCTGGTCTGCGCTGCGTCCCAGGCCTCGAAATTGGTGACAAGAAAAGGCAGGCCAGCAGCCTTCACCCGATCGGTCACATCCAGCCCGCTCTCGAGCACCGCGCGCATCTCGACGTCGAGCGGAATGTCCTTGCCATCCACGCTGGTGCGAAAATCGACAAAGTTCGGCGAGGACGGATTCGGCAGATCCACAGGCGCCTCACCGAACTCCCAGCCAATATCGGGAAGCGGAAAGGCGACGCGCGTGGTCACGTCGGCGCTCGACGTGTTGCGGTAGACATACTTCACCCGGACTTCCCTGGTCGACAGGAACAGGTCTTCCGACACCATGTCGATGACATCGCTCCGGATCAGGTGAAGCCCGCCCGCGCGCAGCTCGGCGCTGGAGTCATTGGCATGCGCCGCCGCCAGCCCGGCCATGGCAAGGACACCCGCCACGACTGCGGCAACTCCGGCTCGCTTCGCGCTCATTCCCATTCTCCCACCCGCTTAACTTCACAGCGTGTTTCAAGCATTCCTGCGGCCGCGCGCCAAGGGCCCCGCTCAGCGTCAGCCTGCCTTGCAAATCACCGTCGGACAGTTCAACTGACCCGGTTTCTGAAGGTCAGAGGTCCATATATGCAGTACGACGAAGTTGTCCTCGGCCGCCGCAGCATCCGCGGCTACAAGCCCGACCCCGTGCCAAGGAAGCTTATCGAAGAGGTCCTCGCGCTCGCCATGCGTGCGCCGACCTCGATGAATACCCAGCCCTGGCATTTCTACGTCATCACCGGCGAGCCGCTGGACCGCATACGCGCCGGCAACACCGAGCGCATGGTCGCCGGCGTGCCCCAGTCGCGCGAGTTTCGCACCGGCCCCGCCTTCGCCGGCAAGCACCGCGAGCGCCAGATCGGCGTCGCCAAGCAGTTGTTCAGCGCAATGGGCATCGCACGCGACGACAAGGACGCACGGCAGGACTGGGTGCTGCGCGGCTTCCGCCAGTTCGACGCGCCCGTTTGCGTCATCATCACCTATGACCGCGACGTCGACGGCAGCGATGACTCGCCGTTCGACTGCGGCGGGGTCGCCAATGCACTTGTGAATGCAGCCTGGTCGCGCGGCCTCGGCACGGTGATCAACAGCCAGGGCATCATGCAATCGCCCGTGGTGCGTGAACATGCCGGCATCGCCGCCGATCAGGTCATCATGAAGAGCATCGCGCTCGGCTGGCCCGACGACACCTTCCCCGCCAACGCCGTCGTCTCGGAACGCAAGCCGATCGATGAAGCGGCCGTGTTCGTGGGGTTCGATTGAGGTCGCACCAGCGCCTCAGACCCCTTGCATCACCGAAAACCCCAGTCGCTCCGGGGAACGAACGCCTGACCCGATCATTACGGGCCAGACGTTCGCGCGCTGCGAACACTCTCGCGCAGGAGCGACCCAGCATGGGCAATATCATCTATCTCGTCGGCCTCGTCGTCATTGTCATGGCGATCCTCTCCTTCATCGGTCTCGGCTGAGCCCATGCCCGAGATGATCTCCCGGGACACCCGGGTCGACTGGGCCGCGATCCTCGCAGGCGCCGTCGTCGCAACCGCCATCGGCGTCATCCTCACCTCATTCGGGCTTGGCCTCGGCCTCGCCGTCAACTCGCCCTATGAGGGCGAAGGCGCAGGCCCGTCACTCTTCGCACTGGGCGCAGGCGTCTGGCTCCTGCTGACGCAGGTCCTCGCCTTCTGGTGCGGCGGCTACATCTGCGCCCGCCTTCGTCCGCGTCAGCCCGAACTCAGCGAACATGAAATCGACGTCCGCGACGGCCTGCACGGCATCATCGTCTGGGGCGTCGGCGTTCTCGCCGCTGGTCTGATTTCCGCCGTTGTGATTGGGGGGGCGACGACCGCGGCCGATGCTGCAGATCGGGGCAGCCTCGTCGAAAGCGTCGCGACTTCAGCCGACGCCGAGCTCGACCAGGCGGCAAGTCGCGAGCGTATCGAAAATCCGGCAGCTGCCGATGAAACCCTCACGGAGCGCCGCGCAGAAGTCACCCGCAAGCTCACCATCCTGTCCACATTCATGACGGCAGCCTCGCTGCTGGTCGGCGGTGTTGCGGCCTTCTTCGCCGCCGGCAGCGGCGGCGATCATCGCGACAAGGGCGCAAGGGTAACGTTCTTCAACCTTCGCCGTCCGATCCGCGGTGCGGTGGTCCCGGCCAAAACCCCGACTGTCTGATCGGGACAAGCGACTCAAATGAAAAAGGGCGCCGTCACTGGCGCCCTTTTTTGTCGTGATGGAGAGAACACGAAGACGGGTCCGGGCGATAACCTGCCGCCAGACATGCGCCAGCGGCAGAGTTCATCCAGCGGCGCTACTCTTCTTCGTCCTCCTCGGCGTCTTCCTCGTCGCCTTCTTCCTCATCTTCGTCCTCGTCCTCGTCCTCGTCCTCGTCCTCGTCCTCGTCGCCGTCTTCTTCTTCCTCTTCTTCCTCTCCCTCGTCTTCATCGCCAGACGCCGCGAGCAGCGGATCGGCATGGAGCATGGCGAGGATCAGGGACGGATCGAGCAGCGATGTTTCGAGATTGAGGGACATGCGTCTTCCTTCTTGGGGCCTGGCGAATCAGCAACAACGCGAACCGCGCGGATATCGCATAGGGACATAGCCTGCATGTGACAGGAAGAAAGGATCACGCGCTTGCTATCCGGCTGCGCCCTGCAACACGCTGAGCGGCATACGCGCCGTTGAGTCCTAAGCCTCGTTCGCCTTCGCAGCCGCGATGAACGCCCGCACCTTCGCTGGATCCTTCACGCCCGGGCTCTTCTCCACGCCCGACGAGACATCGACCGCCGGAGCACCCGACATCGCGATCGCCTCGGCGACATTCTCCGGCGTCAGTCCCCCCGACAGAGTCCAGTCTTCGTGATCATGGATACGCAAGCCCTTGAGGATCGACCAGTCGAATGTCCGCCCATGCCCGCCCTCGCGGTCGGCCCCTGCGGGCGGTTTGGCGTCGAACAGGAAGGCATCGGCGACCTCGAACGCTTCGGCATCAGCGAGGTCGCGCCTGGAGGAAACACCCATCGCCTTGATCACGGGCACGAGCGGATGCTTGCGAGCGAACTCCGCCACCCTGCCCGGACCTTCCTTGCCATGCAGCTGCACCGCGCCGATCGCGCCGGTCTCGTCGACCAGCCGGTCGAGCCAGGGAATCGCCATCGTCGCCACCACCCAGGGTTCGGCCCCCAGCTCGGCCGCGCGCCGGATCAGGGCCTGTGCGTGCTCGAAATCGACGAAACGCGGGCTCGTCTCCACGATGACGAATCCCACCATGTCCGCCCCGGCCTCCACGGCCATTTCGAGGTCTGATTCGCTGGTGATTCCGCAGATCTTGACGCTGGCCATGTGCCGACGCTCCGCCAAGGCGCCCGGATTCTCCTGGAAAATCAGGGCTCTGAAATGCAGAAAGGGCAGCGCGCTGGCTGCCCCTTCCGTACGCTACGAACTCTACTCAAGGTGGTCCGGATACCTCAAGGACGCTTTGCGAGCAAGTCCCGGATCTCGGCCAGGAGCTTCACGTCGGCCGGCGTCTCCGGCGGCGGCGCGGGGGCAGCTTCCTGTTTCCGCTTCAGCTGGTTCATCCCCTTGATGAGCATGAACAGGGCGAAGGCGACGATCACGAAGTTGATGATCAGATTGATGAACAGGCCATAGCGGATCTCGACCGCCGGGATCGCCGCGCCATCGGCGCCGGTCGCGCCAGCCTTCAGGACATAGGACAGGTCCTTGAAGTCCATACCGCCGGTCACATAGCCGATAATCGGCATGATGATGTCGTTGACCAGCGAGTTGACGATCGCGCCGAACGCTGCGCCGATGATGATACCGACCGCAAGGTCGACGACATTCCCCCGCATCGCGAATTCACGAAATTCCTTGAACACGGTCTCTCCCCTTTTCGTCCGTGGATCGACACCGACGCAAACGCGCCCGTTGCAGTGTCGAAACGTGAGGCGTCAACGACACCATGATTCAGTAAGAAGGGACATTCCCCCAGATTGGGTAGGGCCGCCTAGTCGCGGTCCTCCGGATCGTGCCCGTTGTTGAGCCGCGAGCGCAGCTCTTTCCCCGCCTTGAAGAAAGGCACGTGCTTCGATTCGACAGAGACTGAATTCCCGGTCCGCGGATTGCGCCCTGTCCGCGCTTCCCGCTTGCGCACGGAAAATGCCCCAAAGCCGCGCAATTCCACGCGATCCCCACGCTCCAGCGCGCTCGCAACCTCGTCGAAGATCACATCGACGATCCTCTCGACCTCACGCACCTTGAGCGTGGGGTTCTCTTCAGCCAGTCGGGCGATGAGTTCTGAGCGCAGCATTCCCCCAAATTCGCGCTAAGCGCCGAGGAAGGCAAGGGTTTTTCGCGACGAAGGTTACTCCGGTAGTATCATTGTGTGCCGGGATGGGACGGACGACCCGTTCCGCCCGAAAAGCAAAACGCCCCCGCTTTCGCGAGGGCGTCCCACAACTCAGATCAGAACAGGACCTACTCGTCCTTCTTCGCGCCCTTCAGGGCCGCGCCGAGGATATCGCCCAGCGAGGCGCCCGAGTCGGCCGAGCCGTACTGTTCCACGGCTTCCTTCTCGTCCTTGATCTCCATCGCCTTGATCGACAGCGAGACCTTGCGGCCCGCCTTGTCGAACGCGGTGACGAGCGCGTCGACCTTGTCGCCCACAGCGAAACGCTCCGGACGCTGGTCGCCGCGATCGCGTGCGAGATCAGCCTTGCGGATGAAGGCCTTCATCGCGCCGTCGGCGATCGAGACCTCGATGCCGCCGGTGGTGACTTCAACAACGGTCGTGGTGACGATCGAGTTCTTGCGCAGGTCGATCGTTTCGGTTGGGTCCTGGCTCAGCTGCTTGATGCCGAGCGAGATACGCTCCTTCTCGATGTCGATGTCGAGAACGCGCGCCGAAACGGTGTCGCCCTTGTTGTACTTCTTGACGGCTTCTTCGCCGGCGAGGTTCCAGTCGATGTCGTTGATGTGGACCATGCCGTCGAGATCCGGGCCGAGGCCGACGAAGAGGCCGAACTCGGTGATGCCGCGGACTTCGCCCTCGATGTTCGTGCCGATCGGATGTTCAGCCTGGAAGGCCTCCCACGGATTGTGCATGACCTGCTTCAGGCCCAGCGAGATGCGGCGCTTGTCGGCATCCACGTCCAGAACCATCACGTCCACTTCCTGCGAAGAGGAGATGATCTTGCCGGGGTGAACGTTCTTCTTGGTCCAGCTCATTTCGGAGACGTGGATCAGGCCTTCGACGCCGTCTTCCAGTTCAACGAACGCGCCGTAGTCGGTGATGTTGGTCACGCGGCCCGACAGCTTCGCGCCGACCGGGTATTTGGCGGCGACGCCATCCCACGGATCGGTCATCAGCTGCTTCATGCCGAGCGAGATACGCTGCGTGTCCGGGTTGATCTTGATGATCTGGACATCGACCTCCTGGCCGACTTCCACAACCTGCGACGGGTGCGAGACGCGCTTCCAGCTCATGTCGGTGACGTGCAGCAGGCCATCGATGCCGCCGAGGTCCACGAACGCGCCGTAGTCGGTGATGTTCTTGACGACGCCCTTGCGACGCTCGCCCTCGGCCATGTTGCCGACGATCTCTGCGCGCTGTTCCGCACGGCTCTCTTCGAGAACCGCACGACGCGAGACAACGATGTTGCCGCGCGGACGGTCCATCTTGAGAATGGCGAACGGCTGCATCATGCCCATCAGCGGGCCGACGTCGCGGATCGGACGGATGTCCACCTGTGATCCCGGCAGGAAGGCGTTGACGCCGCCGAGGTCGACGGTGAAGCCGCCCTTGACGCGGCCGACGATGGCGCCTTTGACGGTCTCTTTCTTGTCGTGCACGCGCTCGAGGCGGGTCCAGGCTTCCTCGCGCTTGGCCTTGTCGCGCGACAGCACTGCGTCTCCGAGCGCATTCTCGATGCGCTCCAGGTAGACTTCGACGATGGCGCCGACGGTCGGCTGCGTTTCGTCAGCGGCGAATTCGCGAAGCGGGATGCGGCCTTCGGTCTTGAGGCCGACATCGACGGTGATGAAATCCCCGCCGACGCTGGTGACCGTGGCGGAAACGACCCGGCCTTCGATCATGGCAGAGCCGGCAAAGCTCTCTTCAAAAAGGGCAGCAAAGTCATCGGTCGAGGGATTCATCTGGGCGACGGGCAAGCAAGATCTCCGAAAGAGGTTCCCGAAGGAACCGGAATGAGGGCCAACCGGTTGTCCCGGCGGACTCGCCGCACCATGCGGCGTGAATACGGATTTTCGCCGGTTCAGCTGGGGATTTCGCGGGCCTGAACCGGCAGGGCCGGCATGGCTTGCGAGAGCTGTCCACAAGGCGGGAGCGGCTCTCTAGGCGCTGGCAGCCCTGAGAGTCAAGCACAAGCCAGGCTCTGGACCATTGGCCCGGCCTGTCTGGCAGACCCGCGACGCGCGCCGGCAGGCCTGGCCACGGCGTTCGGCAGGACGTGCCGCCCTAGACCTCGGCTCCAGCCGCCACCCGCCGCGCCGCAGTCCTGGCCCGCCCACGCGCGACAGGCGCCACGATCCGCACCTTGCGGCCGATCGCGACGCTCACCGTGTCAGGCTTTCCCTGACGTCCATTCTGGAAAGTCACCCGTGCTGCATCGAAATGCACATCACGGCCCTTCCCAAGCCGACCGCCAAGACCAAGCGCCACCAGTTCGTCCATCGTCGCCGCGTTGAACGTCCAGCTGTACTCCTTGCCCCCGGCGCTGAACCGGAAGAGCACGCTTGAATCCTCGCTTGCATCGATTCCGCGAAGGTCGAGCTGCGTTGTCCGGTCCATCAGTCCCACCCGTATCCAAGACTCAAAAGGGCGCTTACGTGAAAAGCGGGTAACCCTTAAGTCAGATGCGCAGCGAACTCATCGGGTTCAATCACCGCCAGCTGCGCCCC
>JALHLR010000045.1 GCA_022844475.1 Hyphomonadaceae bacterium
GATTCTGCCGGCCAGGTTAGTTGCGCGTGTTGGACTTCGTGGCTCTGAACTCAATACGTTTTCCGTCCGGTGTGACGCGCGTGCATCGCTCCTGGCGGACGTCGTCTGCCCAGGTGCATTCGAGCTTCGAGCCGTCCTTAAGGAAGTCGGTGCCTTTGCCGTTTCGCTTGTTGTTGACGTAGAGGCCGTCGAAGTATTCGCCGTTGGCGTAGGTGACCGTGACGGGTCCGTTGAGAGCGCCATTGGTCCAGTTGCCGTTGAGCGTGCCCGAGCTGGCGAACTCGACGGCCTGGCCGTGCGGGCGATGATCGCGGAACTGGCCGGTGATCTTGCGGCCATCCTTAAAGGTCAGCTCGCCAGGGCCCTGCTGCTCGTCATTGACGAAAGCGCCTCGGAAAATGCGGCCATCACCGAAGGTGGCGGTCGCCTGGCCGGTGCGCAGATCGTTCAGGAACGGGCCTATATAGGCGTAGTCGCCATCGATGCGGGCGAGCCGGCCGTCGCCCTGGCGCTTGTCGTTCACCCAGCCGCCGTCATAGGTCCATTGCTGGTCGCCTGTTGTGTAGACGCCGTGGCCGTTGCGCTTGTCGGCTTTCCATTCGCCAACATAGACCGAGCCGTCGCTGAGTTTCTGCGTGCCCGTGCCTTCGCGCTTTCCGGCAACATAGTCGCCGTCATAAGTCGAGCCATCGGTGAAGATCATGCGGCCCTTTCCGGAGCGCACGCCGTTGATGAAGTCGCCCTCATAGCGCTCCCCGCTCGGTAGGGTTTCAGCGCCCCTGCCATTGATCTGGCCCATCGTGTAGGCGCCTTCGTAGACATAGCCTGTCGGGCAGGCGTAGAGGCCCTGGCCGTGGCGCTGTCCGCTGACAAATCCGCCGGTGTAGGTGCAGCCATTGGCGAGCGTCTCGGCGCCGGGGCCGTTGCGCACGATGTCGATGCCCAACGACATGATGTCCTTGACGCCGCCCTTTTCCGCGCACGCGCACGAGATCGGCGCGACAGCATAGGCCCCGCCGGGACTGATCTGGCCGATGGGACGCTCAGGGGTGATCGACGGGGCAGATCCCCGGGCGCAGGTGAAGGTGATCTCCTTCATCGTTGCAAGGCCGGTCGCCGAAGAATTGTTCAGCAGACGCAATTCGACATTCGAGCCGTCGCAGCCCGGGGCGGAAGCGGCCCGCCACTGGACTTCCCGGCCATCGGTCCAGCGCAATCCGGAATTCCATCCCGGGCCCTGCCACGCAATAGCGGCCAATGGAAAGGCGAGGGCGGCCGCTCCAGCCAGAGCCATTAGCGTGCGGCGCGCCAGCGTTGATACGGTCATCGATCCCCACATCAGCATTCTCCCGCGATCTCCGGCCTGCGCAGATTCGACCCTGGGCCAGCTGCATCCTGCGCCAGCGAGTCTCATGACGCGGGATTCCACGTCAAGTTTAGCCGAACTGTGGCGTGGTGGCGGCGAGGGCGCAGAAAGCATGGCCGGGAACCGGAAGGTCGGCGCGGCGTTGCTGCGCTGTTGAACCCAGGAACCGGAGCTAACCCGCCATGCGCACGATCCTTTACGTACCAGCCGTCGCCCTGCTTGGCCTTGCCCTGATGGGTGCTTGCGGAACGAACATGGAGCAACGGGCTGCGACGGGCGCTGCAACAGGCTTGATCGTCGCCGGCCCTGTCGGCGCCGCGGTTGGCGCCGCAGCAGGCGCTGTGACCAGCGAAGTCAAAGAAGACAACCGATAGATCGAAGTTAAGGGCGGGGCGGCCCCCCCGCTCCAAAGCCCTGTGCGCGAGGCGCTGTTTCGGCTAGCCTGACCGTTCGTTACAGGGGTAGGTCATGACGGGTCGGAACATCCTAGCGCTTTGCGTTGCTTCGAGCGCCATAGCCGTGCTGACGGGCTGCGGCACCAACATGGAACAGCGCGCGGCGACCGGCGCTGCAACCGGGCTGATCATTGCGGGGCCGGTGGGGGCGGCGGTTGGCGCAGTGGCCGGCGCCGTGATCAACGAGGCAGACGAAGACAACTAGGCTCTTGCCAGGCGTTGTCAGCAGCCTGACACGGCTGGTCTGGCGAACCTAACCGGAACGGCCCATATTCCGGCCATGGCGAAAACACCCACACGATCGTCCTCCAGAGCCTCTGGCAAGGTGGCCAAGCCGACCGTCTCCGGCGTTGTGCCCGAACACAAGCGCGGCTCGGGTGTGGGCGAAGCGCCGATGGCGGAATTCAAGGCGCAGCAGAAGACGGCCGTAGCCATCGCGGAAGCGGCGAATGTCTGGACGCCGCACCGTCCCGAACGCAACTGGGACAAGTTCGAAGGCGGCCGGAAATTCCGCGTCGCGGCGAACTACGAGCCTGCGGGCGACCAGCCGCAGGCGATCACTGATCTCGTGGAGGGTGTGAAGGACCAGGAACTGGACCAGGTCCTACTCGGCGTCACCGGCTCGGGCAAGACGTTCACGATGGCGAAGGTGATTGAGGCGGTGCAGCGCCCCGCACTGATCCTCGCGCACAACAAGACACTGGCGGCGCAGCTCTATGGCGAGTTCAAGAGCTTCTTCCCCGACAATGCCGTCGAGTATTTCGTGAGCTACTACGACTACTACATGCCCGAGGCTTACGTCCCCCGGACCGACACCTACATCGAGAAAGAGAGCTCCATCAACGAAGCCATCGACCGGATGCGCCACTCGGCGACGCGGGCGATTCTGGAGCGGGATGATGTGATCATCGTCGCCTCGGTGAGCTGCATCTACGGCATCGGTAGCGTCGAGACCTACACCTCGATGACTTTCGAGCTGGCTCAGGGCGAGGCGCGCGATCCCCGGCAGGTGGCGGCGGATCTGGTGGCGCTGCAGTACAAGCGGAATGACCAGGCGTTCGGGCGGGGGACCTTCCGGATGAAGGGGGATACGCTCGATGTCTGGCCGGTGCACCAGGAGGACCGGGCGTGGAAGATCTCGTTCTTCGGCGATGAGGTCGACAAGATCACAGAGTTCGATCCGCTGACGGGGAAGGCGACGCGGCCGCTGGAGCGGATCAAGGTCTACGCCAACAGCCACTACGTCACGCCGCGCCCCACGCTCAACCAGGCGGTCGAGTACATCAAGGAGGAGCTGCGCGGGCGGCTCAACCAGCTCACGCAACAGGGCAAGCTTCTCGAGGCCCAGCGCCTCGAACAGCGCGTGCAGTTCGACATCGAGATGATGCTCGCCACCGGCTCCTGCGCCGGCATCGAGAACTACAGCCGCTATCTCACCGGCCGCGCGCCGGGCGAGCCGCCGCCCACCCTGTTCGAGTACCTGCCTGAAAACGCGATGATCTTCGTCGACGAAAGCCACCAGACCATCCCTCAGATCGGCGCGATGTTCCGGGGCGACTTCAACCGCAAGTTCACGCTGTCCGAATACGGCTTCCGCCTGCCCAGCTGCCTCGACAACCGCCCGCTCAAATTCGACGAGTGGGAGAAGATGCGCCCGCAGACCATACACGTCTCGGCAACGCCGGGCCCGTGGGAGCTCAACCAGACCGGCGGCGTCTTCACCGAGCAGATCATCCGCCCGACCCACCTGATCGACCCGCCGGTCGAGATCCGCCCCGTCTACAAGGACAACGCCAACCAGGTCGACGACTGCATCCACGAGGTGAAGGAGACGGCCAAGAAGGGCTACCGCTCGCTCGTCACCACGCTCACCAAGAAGATGGCCGAGCAGCTGACCGAGCACATGCACGAGCAGGGCGTGCGCGTGCGCTACATGCACTCCGACATCGACACGATCGAGCGCATCGAGATCATCCGCGACCTTCGCCTCGGCAAGTTCGACTGCCTGATCGGCATCAACCTCCTGCGCGAAGGTCTCGACATTCCTGAGTGCGCCTTCGTCGGTATCCTCGACGCCGACAAGGAAGGCTTCCTGCGCTCCGAGACGTCGCTGATCCAGACGATCGGGCGAGCTGCCCGGAACAGTGAAGCTCGCGTCGTGCTCTATGCCGACACCGTCACCGGCTCGATGACACGCGCCATGGCAGAAACCACGCGCCGCCGCGAACGCCAGATGGCGCACAATGCGGAGCACGGGCACACGCCGATCACCGTGATCTCGGGCGTGAAGGACGTGCTCGAAGGCGTCACGTCGAAGGCGGCGCAGGGCCTCTTGCCGAAAGGTCGCGACCCCAACAAGCGCGGGCGTGGAAACACGCTGCCCGGTATGGAAGAGGAGGGCTCCGAGTTCATCGGCAAGGGCCACAATCTCACCCGCGTCATCGACCAGCTCGAAAAGGAAATGCGCGAAGCCGCCGCGAACCTGGAGTTCGAGCTGGCCGCCCGCCTGCGCGACGAGGTGAAGAAGCTGCGGGATGTGGAGATCGGGCTCGGCGTCGAGAAGGTGATGGGGCCGGCGGATTAGGCTGCCGTGACCATACTCAAGGGGTTCTCCCAACTTGGTGCGCTCATCACTTAACTCGTCTGAGGCCCCAGGTTCCCTCATCCGTTCGGAGAGTCCTCCGTTTTCAAAGCTCGATCTTCTGAGCTTACGAGGGCGCTGACCCCCCACACATAGCTCGGACGACCCGCGCGCGGCGGCTGGCGGACTTGCTGGGCGAGGTGGAGGGCCAGAAGAAGCTGGAAGCGCCAAAGGTGAGGCCGGACACGGAGATGTTGCGGCGGCGCCTGGGCGATTTCCGCGGGGATCGTCCGCGCGAAGTGCGCCGGCGACAGGCTGCGCGGGTGCGGCGGAGGTAGGGGCTGCTTGAGGCCAGCGCGGGGGCGGTGCAGGGTGGCGGCGGCTTGAGGAGCAACAGCATGGCGGGCGGCATTCCGGAGACCATTCGACGCTGGCACGTGATCGCGCTGGAGCGCCGGGCCGACGATCTCGCCGGTATCCTCGCGGAGGACTGCGTGTTCGAGAGCCCGGTGGTCCACACGCCGCAGAAGGGGCGCGCTATCGTGGAGGCGTATCTGCGTGGGGCGCTGCATGTGCTGAACACGGAACACTTCCGCTATGGCGAGGAATGGTATGGCGAACGCTCGGCCGTGCTGGAGTTCTTCTCCGAGGTCGACGGCATCACGATCAATGGCGTCGACATCATCAGCTGGAACGAGGCCGGGCTGATCACGCACTTCAAGGTGATGGTGCGCCCGCTGAAGGCGATCAACACGCTGCACGCGAAGATGGGCGAGTACCTGATGAAAATGGGCGCGGTGAAGGCGCGCTAGCGGTCCTGCGTCGGAACGTAGGGGCTGATCAGGCCGAGCGGCGCGGCCGTGGTGCGCTTGGCGACGTTGACGATGATGCGCGACTGGATGTCAGAGACGAGGCCGAGGGCCAGGATCTTGTCGCGCAGGAAGTTGTCGTAGGCGTGCATGTCGGTGGTGACGACGCGGCAGACATAGTCGACGGCGCCGGTGACCGTCATGCACTCGATCACTTCGGGCCATTTGCGGACGGCCTGCTCGAATTTTTCGAGGTTCTCGCGGCTGGGCAGCTGCAGCTTCACATTGGCGACGACCTCGAAGTTGAGGCCGAGCTTGTCGTAGTTGAGCAATGTCACGCGACGCGCAATGATGCCCTGTTCCTCCATCCGCTTGAT
The DNA here is from genome assembly GCA_022844475.1 of Hyphomonadaceae bacterium. Taxonomy (GTDB): domain Bacteria; phylum Pseudomonadota; class Alphaproteobacteria; order Caulobacterales; family Hyphomonadaceae; genus UBA7672. The sequence goes on from JALHLR010000045.1 coordinate 5,589, forward strand.
GCGGCGCCAGCAGGGGCTGGAGGACAGGCCGACCTTCTCTGCGATCTCGGCCACTGAGAGGGCGGCGTCGCGCTGAATCAGGTCGAGGATTTTTGCGTCGATGGCGTCGAGTTCAACGGCCATGAATTGCTGTCCTTGGTCGTGTTTGTAGTGGATTATTGCCGTCCCTGTGCCAGATTGCGCACCGAATGGCAAATGTTTCCTGCGAAATTGGGCAATATATTTGCCGTGGCCATATCTTCCACAACCGGAGGCGCACGACTTGAAGAACGGTAGCCCTGTATCGGGTGGAATTTCCCTCGATGACAAGTACCTGCTCGAGCAGGGCCGCGCCTTCATGACTGGCATACAGGCGCTCGTTCGCCTGCCGCTCGACCGCAAGAGGCTGGACCGCAAACTGGGCCTGAATACGGCGGGGTTCATTTCGGGCTATCGCGGCTCGCCGCTGGGCGGCTACGACCAGCAGATCCGCGCCGCCGGCAAGCTGATGGACGCGCACGATGTGAAGCTGTGGGAGGGTCTCAACGAGGACCTCGGCGCGACGGCGGTCTGGGGCTCGCAGCAGACGCACATCTTTCCGGGCGCGAAGTTCGATGGCGTGTTCGGCATCTGGTACGGCAAGGCGCCGGGCGTCGACCGCACCGGCGACGTCTTCAAGCACGCGAACATGGCAGGCACCGATCCCAAGGGCGGCGTGCTGGCGCTGTGCGGGGATGATCCCAACTCGAAATCGTCGACACTGGCCTCGCAATCCGAATTCGCGATGATCGACGCGGAGATGCCGGTGCTGGCGCCGGCCTCGATCCAGGAAGTGCTCGACTACGGCATGATCGGCTGGGAGCTGTCGCGCTATTCGGGGCTGTGGGTCTCGATGATCTGCCTCGCGGACACGATGGATAGCGGGGCTGTCGTTGAGGTCGGACTGGAGCGCTATGCGACGGTGCGGCCCACCGATTTCGTTATCCCCGAGGGCGGGCTCGGCCTGCGCATGGGCGACACGCCGCTGGGCAAGGAAGCACGCTTGCGGCAGCTGAAGATCCCCGCCGCGCAGGCCTTCGTCCGCGCCAACAAGCTGGACAAGCCGCTGCTCGTCGGGAAGCAGAAGAAACTCGCTGTCGTCGTGGCCGGTCAGGCGGCGCGCGACGTGTACGAGGCGCTCGGCGCGATGGGCCTGTCGCCGGAGCAGGCGGCGGATCTAGGTGTTTCGATCTTCAAGGTCGCGATGCCGTGGCCACTGGAGCCTACCGCGGTCGGCGATTTCTGCCGCGGCTTCGAGCGTGTGCTCGTGATCGAGCACAAGCGCGCCATCATCGAGCCGCAGCTGAAGGATGTGCTCTATCACCTGCCGGATGCAGAGCGCCCAATCATCGAGGGCAAGCAGGGCCGCGATGGCGCGCGGCTGCTGTCGGACATCGCCTCGCTGTCGACGGCGGACATCGCGATGGCGTTGGTGGGGCGGCTGGCCGATGGTCCGCACCGCGCGAAGGCGGATGCGTATTTCTCCAAGGTGAACGGCGCGAAGCAGGCCGTCGCCGGCATGAACCAGATCAACACGCGCAAGCCGCACTTCTGCTCGGGCTGTCCGCACAACACGTCCACCACGCTGCCCGAAGGCTCACGCGCGCTGGCGGGTATCGGCTGCCACTATATGGCGACGTTCACGCCGGAGCGGCGCACCGACATGCACACGCAGATGGGCGGCGAAGGAACGCCGTGGATCGGTCAGATGCCGTTCACGACGGAAAACCATGTCTTCGTGAATCTCGGCGATGGCACCTATTCCCACTCCGGCTCACTGGCGATCCGCGCGGCCATCTCCGGCAAGGTCAACGCGACCTACAAGATCCTCTACAACGATGCGGTTGCGATGACGGGCGGTCAGCAAGTGGAGTCCGGCCAGACCGTGCCGCAGATCGCCCGGCAGGTGGAGGCGGAAGGCGTCAAGACGATCGTGATCGTCGCAGACGACACCACGCGCTATGCGAGCGTCAGCGATCTGCCGGAAGGCACGCGCATCTTCGACCGCAAGAAGCTGGAAGAAGTGCAGATCGAGCTGCGCAGCACGCCGGGCGTGTCCGTGCTGATCTATGACCAGGTGTGCGCCACCGAGAAACGCCGCCGCATCAAGCGTGGCAAGATGGAAGCGCCGACGAAGCGCGTCTTCATCAATCAGGCGGTCTGCGAGGGCTGTGGCGATTGCTCAGTGAAGTCGAACTGCCTGTCGGTCGAGCCGGTTGAAACGGAGTACGGCCGCAAGCGGCAGATCAACCAGTCGACCTGCAACACAGATTACTCCTGTATCGAGGGCTTCTGTCCCTCCTTCGTCACGGTTGTCGGTGGCGATCGCAAATCCGATGCCGAGCGCGGCGCGCCGACATTCGACGTGTCGGGACTGCCGAGGCCGACCCTGCCGCAACTTGGGCATGAGGCGTGGAACGTGCTCTTCACCGGCGTGGGCGGCACAGGCGTCACAACTGTGGCCGCCGTGCTCGCGATGGCGGCGCACGTTGACGGCAAGGCGTCGCAAACGCTGGACATGACGGGCCTCGCGCAGAAGGGCGGGCCTGTCCTCTCGCATGTTCGGTTTGCGCTCGACCCGGACGACATCAAGGCGGGTAAAACGCCGCCGGCGTCGGCCGACGTGATCATTGCATGCGATCTCGTAGTCGCGTCGTCAGGCGATGCGCTGGTCATGTTCGACAAGGCGCGCACTGCGGTGGTCGCGAACCATGACGTGACGCCGACGAAGGAGATCATCGAGAATCGCAATGTGCGCTTCGATCCGGACCTGCTGACGGCGCGCGTGCGCTCGCGGGCGAGGTCGTTCGCGGCGACGAATGCAGAGGCGCTGGCCGAGCATCATTTCGGCGACGCGATCTACACCAACATGATCATGCTGGGCATGGCGTGGCAGAACGGGCTGATCCCCGTGTCTGATGCCGCGATCTACGAAGCCAACCGACTCAACAAGGTCAAGATCAAGGAGAATGCGGCAGCGTTCGACCTCGGCCGCATCGCTGCCGCCAATCCCGACGTCGTGCAGGCTGCAGCTCCCAAGCGCCCGGAGATCGAGCCGCTGAAGCTCGACGAGCTGATCGCTCGCCGCGCCGAGATGCTCAAGGAGTATCAGAACGCCGCTTATGCCGACATGTACGAGGCGCGCATCGCGCGCGTCCGTGCGGCGGAGAGCAATCTGGGCCTGGGCGAACAGCTGACCTATGCGGCGGCCACGTATCTCGCCAAGCTGATGGCCTACAAGGACGAGTACGAGGTCGCGCGGCTCTACACGCGTCCGGAGTACAAGCAGGCCGTCGAGGACACGTTTGGCAAGAACACCAAGCTGACTTTCCTGCTCGCACCGCCGATGATCTCGAAGAAGAACCACAAGGGCGAACTGACCAAGAAGCCCTTCGGTCCGTGGATGATGGTGGGCTTCAAGGTCCTCCGGAAGCTGAAATTCCTGCGCGGCGGTTCGTTCGACATCTTCGGCAAGACCGAGGAGCGTGTGATGGAGCGCCGGCTCCGCGACGAGTATCTCGAGCGCCTTGAGAAGCTCTCTGCGGGCCTGCGCGCCGACAATCATGCGCTGGCTGTCGAGATCGCATCGCTCCCGGACGACATCCGTGGCTATGGCCACGTGAAGGAGCGCGCCGTCGAGGCGGCGGAGAAGAGGCTCGCCTCGCTGATGGCCAGGTGGAATGCTGGGCCCGCTCCCCGGATGCAGGCAGCGGAGTAGGGCCTAACCGCCTTGCTGTCGACGTTGCTGCCAGCCTAGTGTCAGCAATCACCCCTCGGATGACTGGTGTGTGGCTTTACCCGTGCCATTTCTGTTCGGACAGAAATGGAGGCGTTCATGCAGCGTGGTGGATGTCATTGCGGGGCGGTTCGCTATGAGGCCAGCTCTCTGCCGGAGCGCCATTCCATCTGCTGCTGCAAGGACTGCCGGCGGGCCGCGGGCGCGCCGATGGTCGCGTGGGCGATCTATCCGAAGGACGCGGTGACTGTGACGAAGGGCGCGCCGAAGTCACGCGCATCTTCCGAGCACGCTGAGCGTTTCTTTTGCTCGGAGTGTGGGACTGGTCTGTTCTATGTCAGCGAGAGATATCTGCCCGGCAAGATCGACGTCGCCAGCGCCACGCTGGATGAGCCGGAGCTGATCGGGCCGCCGCAGGCCGTAGTGCAGACGGCTGAACGCGTCGCGTGGGGGGCTGACATACACAGGCTGCCTCAGTTTCCGCGCTATCCGGGAATGGACTGACTCGTCCCGTCGCCGGACTTGAGTCGCTGCACGACGATCGCATGCGACAGGCAAAGGCAGACGACATTCGATACGGAGACCGGCCAGGAGCTGGGCAGGACGCGGTAGGTTGCCCATAGAATGAAGGCGGTCACCGTCACCGCAAACATCTTCAGTGACACGGCCTTCAGTCGATTTCGTTTTGACGATCCTCCCGATCTGAGGAACGAAGCTCACCATCGAACAAAGGCCTGCGCCGACGCCGACAATGTTGATGATGAGCTCCTGATCCACGTGGGTTACTGGGCAGTGACTTCCACCGGCTGGCCGACATCTAGCTGGACGCCGCGCGAGGAGTGTGTCCGCGGCGTCGGGATGCCGGAGGCCTTGCACTGCTTGGTCAATTCAGCCTTGCGGGCTGCAGGGCGCTCACCGAGTTCGTCCATGTCCGCGCCGGCCCTTTTCGCCTCGGCGAAGATGCCGTCGCGCTGTTCCTCTTCCTTGACGTGGCGCTTGATTGCGATTGTCGAGCAAGCGAAGGTACGCCCATGTCGCGTGGGGGCGCTCGAGGATGACCGGCAAGGAACTGCAGGCGACGTGGCGCTCGCTGATCCGGATTTTTCCGGTCTGGTCGATGCCAGCCGAGATTCTGTTCAGCAAGACGACATGGCGCTTCATTGGTGCGGACCTGCTGGCGGGACCGTTCGGTGACCGCAAATCCCAGAAGGTTGCGGACATTGTCGGCGCAGCTCCAGCGGAGACGGTTGCAGCCTTGAAGACGCTTGCCGAGGTTAATGTCCGCCGCACGACGGCAGCTTTCAGCGCCGTTGCGGTCGCCTATGTCTCACTGCCCGTGGCGATCGGCGCCTTGTTGTCCGAGATTGCGCCGGAGCTGATGCGCGACTTGGTGTTCAGCGACGGGAGCGTCGTTATCGCCGTGCTGGTGGGGCTCGCATTTGGCCCGCTCACCTATTTCGGCAGCATGTGGCGCGCGCGCCAGCTTGAATGGACGCTGGAACTCGTGAGCGCAGGCGCCTTAACGCCGCACGCGGCCCTTCCAAAGAAGGGCGCGGAGCCGGCCCCGCCGAAGGCGGCGCCAGACTGAAGCCGCGTCGTCGCGATCGCGATCAGTTCGCGTTGCGCGCTGCGTCGCCGACTTCATCGGCGGCTTCGCTGACGACTTCAGCCGCGTTTTCGAGGGGGCTGTCATTGCGTTCTGCATTGAAGAACATGACGCCCAACACGATCACCGCCACGACCAGAGCGCCGACGACGAAGTAAACGATGCCGTTCGAGCTGCCGGAAGTTCCAGTGGCCATGTGCGGATTCCTTATCAGAGGCTGATTACCCAGGGTCGAACGTTGCCGTGGCCCACGGGGTTCCACGTGCGCCGTCCGGGTGTATTGAGAACAATTCGCGATTGAGGCGAAACCCGCTCGCGACTCCTTAATTCTGGTGCGCTAAGCCAGCGGGGCATGGACACGTTCGAGGCGGATGCAGTGGTGATCGGCGCGGGGGCCGTGGGGCTTGCCTGCGCCCGTGCGCTCGCGCTCAAGGGCCGTGATGTGCTGGTCCTGGAAGCGGCGAGCGCCATCGCGACCGAGACGTCCTCGCGCAATTCAGAGGTCATTCATGCCGGGCTGTATTACGCCACCGGTTCCTTGAAGGCGCGACTTTGCGTGGAAGGGCGTCGCAAGCTTTACGCTTACTGCGCAGCGCACGGTGTCGAGGCGCACCAGTGCGGCAAGCTGGTGGTTGCGGTGGATGACCATGAGGCCGCCGCCACGCCGGCCCTGCTGAAGCGGGCGCTGGACAATGGCGTGGAGGGCTGCCGGCTGGTCGATGGCGCGGAGGCGCGGCGGCTGGAGCCGGCGCTAAGCCCTGAGGTGCGCGTTGCGATCCATTCGGAGACCAGCGGCCTGTTCGACAGCCATGGCTACTTCCTCGCGCTGCAGGGCGAGTTCGAGGACCGCGGCGGCGCGCTGGCGTTCAATTCGCCAGCGGTACGGGGCGAGGTGCTGAAGGATGGCATCGAGGTCGAGACCGGCGGCGACAGTCCTGCGCGCATCAAGGCGCGGACCGTCATCAACGCGGCGGGGCACCATGCGCTGCGCGTGTCGCGCCTGATCGTGGGCGGGCCGCAGTATGCCGGGCTCAACATGCATTGGGTGAAGGGCTCGTACTTCATCGCCAGCGGCCGTGCCGCCTTCGCGCGGCTGATCTACCCCATGCACAACCAGGCCACTCAGGGGCTGCACCTCGCCATCGATCTTGGCGGTCGTACACGGCTGGGACCGGACGCGGAGTGGCTGGCCGACGGGGCCAGGCCGCCATTCGACTATGAGGTGGACTCATCGCGAGTGGAGCACTTTTACAGGGAAGTGCGCCGCTACTGGCCGGGCCTCAAGGATGGTGCGCTGACGCCGGACTATTCCGGCGTGCGGCCCAAGATCGTCGCCCGGGGCGAGCCGAGCGCCGACTTCCTGATCGACGGTCCAGAGCGCCATGGCGTGCCTGGGCTTGTGAATCTCATCGGAATCGAAAGTCCGGGCCTGACCAGTTCGCTCGCAATTGGAGAGATGGTCGCGGACATGGTCTAGCCCAGGAAACTGGGCGCTAGCCGTGCAAATACAAGGCGATAGTGGTGTGGTCGCGGCACCCCTGCTGCCGTCTTGCGCTGGCCTGACGCGCCGCGTATACCGCGCGCCTCGACTTTGGTGGGATAGCTCAGCTGGTTAGAGCGCAGGACTCATAATCCTGAGGTCCCCGGTTCGATTCCGGGTCCCACTACCACTCACGCGGGACTCGTCCCAACGGGGCCGCCAGAGTACCATGCCAATCTCTGCGCAGAGCTGAAGCACAAACAGCCCGGATGTTACCGGGCCGCTTCGCATACATTCCGGCAAACTCTATTTTACGAGAAACTTTTCGCGCTTCTCGCCTTTGCGTTCCAGCGTGCGCAGCCATTTTGGCGTGGGACCGCGGCCTGTGTATGTCTCGCCATTCGGTCCCATGTATTTCGGGCGGAGTTTGACGCCCTTGTCGGAGCGCTGCCGACGGCCGCCCGGGCCCTTGCCCAGCAGCTCGTCGAGGCTGAAACCTTCAGCAACAGCAAGGGCTTTCAGCTTCTGAAGGGTTTCGACCTTGGCGCCGTCCTTCTTCGCCTGGATGGCCTTGTTAACCCGAGCCTGAAGCTCGGTGAGATCGGACAGCGACAGTCCGTCCAGGTTCGGCAAGCGCACAGCCATCGATCACCCCTTGATAATGTCACAGCCCCGGTCCCAACCGATTCCGAAATATATCCGGTGTTCGCTAGTGTCCAAACAAAGATATCAGCTTGTGTCTGATTTTTAATACTTAGGGGAATTCATCTAAGTCGATACGCGTGCCACGCGATGTGTTCGCCAATAAAACTGGCGACAAAGAAATAGCTATGGTCGTAGCCGTGGCGAAGTCTCAGGGTCAGCGGCTGTCCGGCGTCCGACGCGGCCTGTTCAAGCAATTCCGGTCGCAGCTGTTCAACCAGGAAAGGGTCCGCCAACCCTTGATCCACAAGGATGTCGTCGAAGTATCCATGGGCAAGTCCGCTGCGGAGCAAGGCGCAGGCATCATGCTTGTCCCATTCTTTCCGGTCGCCCCCCAGATAGGCGGAGAATGCCTTCTCCCCCCACGGACAGTTCGCGGGTGAAGAGATAGGCGCAAAAGCTGAGACCGACCTGACGACATCTGTATGGCGCAGCGCCAGTGCGAGCGCGCCATGACCGCCCATCGAATGACCCGACACGCCGAGCCGCACAGGATCGGCTGGAAAGTTTGCCCGGATCAGCGGGATGAGCTCGTCGATGATGTAGCTTTCCATGCGGAAGTGCGGCGCCCACGGCTCCTGCGTCGCGTCGAGATAGAAGCCCGCACCCTGGCCGAGGTCGTAGCCAGGATCGTCAGCCACCTTCTGTCCGCGCGGCGAGGTGTCCGGCGCCACCACGATCATTCCATGCTGCGCGGCAGCCGGATACGCGCCAGCCTTGGTGGTGAAATTATCTTCGGTGCAGGTGAGGCCCGAGAGCCAGAGAAAGACCGGAAACGGCCCGGGGCCTTCGGGCGTGAACACGCTGAATGTCATCGGCGTGCCCGTGACGGCGCTTTCATGCCGGCAGTAACGAAGCTCGCCCTCGCTTACCCGATGCGTCTTGATGGTTTCCAAGGCTGATCCTCGCTAGCGGCTGTCGGACACCTGGTGGAGCGATCCAGATCAGGTCGTCCGGAACAGGAACCAGCCATCGCCGAGTTCCTCAATCCAGATGTAGCTGGAAGGGCTGATCGTTGGCGGTCCCGATGGACCTGCGCGCAGGAAGCCGACAGTGCTGTCGAGCGTCTTCCCGACTACGATCTTTGTGCCGTGCTCAGTCTCCGAGACGGACAAGAGTCCGAGTGTGGCCAGATCCGCAGAGAGCGGCCGCAGGCTGTCGAGCGTCTGCCGGTTGGAGCCGAACCACGCCCGGAGCCTGCTGTCCGTCGAGAGCGTGAGTTCCAGGTTGCGCCTGCGCAGCTGGTCGTCTGGCGGGAGCTGCTTCTGTTTCCGCATTTCGGCGAGCAGCATCATGTCCATGCCGGACACCGCCATCTGCCGGAAGGCCGACACTGCCCAGCCCACGGCGGTCTTCTCCAGATAGAAGTATGCGTTGGCCTCCTCGCCGGCCGGGCTGCGCAGGACGATCCGCGCCGCAGCGAAGATGGGCGAGACAGCCACCACCTTGTCGGCGGCGGGCAGATTGCTCTTCGCCGCCGTCGCCATCTCCTTCGCTTCGCCCGTGAGGATGGCTTGACCCTCCCGCGTTGTCAGCTCACCCGCATTTGCGAGTTCGATGAAGCGCGCGAGCGTGGCCTCGGGTGTCGACTGGGCGAGCGCCGAGGGCGCCGCCAGCGCGACAACAACGAGACTGATCAGGGCACTGCGAAAGCGCATCTAGAAGACCACCACGCTACGAATGCTCTCGCCCGCGTGCATCAGGTCGAAGCCCTTGTTGATGTCTTCGAGCTTCAGCGTGTGCGTGATCATCGGGTCGATTTCGATCTTCCCGTCCATGTACCAGTCGACGATTTTTGGCACGTCCGTGCGGCCACGCGCGCCGCCGAAAGCCGAGCCCTTCCAGACGCGTCCCGTGACAAGCTGGAATGGACGCGTGGCGATCTCCTTGCCCGATTCAGCCACGCCGATGACGATGCTGGTGCCCCAGCCACGATGGCAGGCTTCAAGCGCCGTCCGCATCACCTGCACATTGCCGGTGCAGTCAAACGTGTAGTCGGCGCCGCCGTCGGTGAGGGCGACGAGGTATTGCACGAGATCAGTGGTCACATTGGTCGGATTGACGAAGTGCGTCATGCCGAAGCGCTCACCCCATTCCTTCTTGGCGGGGTTGATGTCGACGCCGACGATCTTGTCGGCGCCCGCCATCTTGAGGCCCTGGATCACGTTGAGACCGATGCCGCCAAGGCCGAAGACGATGCAGTTCGCGCCGGGCTCCACCTTGGCTGTCTTCACCACGGCGCCGACGCCCGTGGTGACGCCGCAGCCGATATAGCAGGCCTTGTCGAACGGCGCGTCATTGCGGATCTTCGCCAGCGCGATCTCGGGCAGGACAGTGAAATTTGAGAAGGTCGAGCAGCCCATGTAGTGGTAGATCGTCTGCCCCTTGTAGCTGAAGCGCGAGGTGCCATCCGGCATCACGCCCTTGCCCTGCGTGGCGCGAATGGCAGTGCAGAGGTTTGTCTTCTGCGAGAGGCAGCTTTTGCACTGGCGGCATTCGGGAGTGTAGAGCGGGATGACGTGGTCGCCCGGCTTTAGCGAGGTCACGCCCGCGCCGACGTCGCGCACGATCCCTGCGCCTTCATGGCCGAGAATGGAGGGGAACAGGCCCTCGCTGTCGAACCCGTCCAGCGTATAGGCGTCCGTATGGCAAATGCCCGTCGCCATTATCTCCACAAGAACTTCGCCGGCTTTCGGCCCTTCCAGATCAAGTTCGACGATCTCGAGCGGTTTCTTGGCTTCGAAAGCGACGGCGGCGCGGGTTTTCATGCGGGAGCCCTCAAGCAAATTGCGAGGCAACGGGCCAGCATCCCGGCGCGAGGTCAAGCGCGGAATTGCCACAACTGACGCAACGGAGGGAATCGACGGGGACGCGTCGGGTCTGGTTAGACTGCGGGCATGATGAACCCCGGCAAGAGTCCATTCTTTACTGAAGAGCACGAAGCGTTCCGCGCGGTCGTGCGAAGGTTTGTGACGAAGGAGATCGAACCGTTCGCGAGCGAATGGGACGAGGCCGGGGAGTTTCCGCGCGACCTCTATCGCAAGGCTGCAGCCATCGGCCTGCTGGGTCTTGGCTTCCCGGAGGCTTTCGGCGGAACACCTGCCGACCAGTTCATGCGCATCGTTGTGTCCCAGGAAATGGCGCGCCACGGGGCGGGCGGGGTCAATGCGAGCCTGATGAGCCACGGTATCGGAGCGCCACCCATCGTGGCTGGGGGCCGGCCGGAGGTTCAGGCGCGCGTGCTGCCGCAGATCATCGCGGGCGAGACGATTTCCGCGCTGGCCATAACGGAGCCAAACGGCGGCTCCGACGTCGCGAACCTGCGCACGACGGCGCGGCGCGATGGCGATCACTACATCGTCAATGGCGAGAAGACATTCATCACGTCCGGCATGCGGGCAGACTGGCTGACGGTTGCTGTACGCACCGGTGGGACGGGGCCTGGAGGGGTAAGCATGCTGCTGATCCCGGGCGACACGCCAGGGCTGTCGCGGACGAAGCTCAAGAAGATGGGCTGGTGGGCGTCGGATACCGCGACACTGCACTTCGCCGATTGCCGCGTGCCGGTGGAGTACCTGATCGGCGATGAAGGCGGCGGCTTCCAGATCATCATGCGCAACTTCAACTCCGAACGCATGGGCATGTCTGCCTCGTGCGCGGCGTATGCGCGGGTCTGCGTTGAGGAGGCGATCGGCTATGCGCGGCAGCGCGAGACCTTCGGCAAGCCGCTGACCCAGCATCAGGTTATCCGCCATAAGCTGGTCGACATGATGCAGAAAGTCGTGGCGACAGAATCCATGCTGATGCTGCTGGCGTGGCGGCTGACACAGGGCGAGAGCCCTGTCGCCGAGATTTGCATGCTCAAGAACCAGGCGACGCAGGCCATGGCGCACTGCGCCTCGGAGGCAGTGCAGATCTTCGGCGGCGCCGGCTACATGCGCGGCGCGAAGGTGGAGCGCATCTATCGCGAGGTGAAGGTGAATGCGATCGGCGGCGGGGCGGAGGAGATCATGAAGGATCTCGCCAGCCGGCAGATGGGGCTTTAGGACGCTCTCGCAATCTCTGCGATGCGTTGCGCGGCTGCGTCACGCTCAGTTGCACTGAGCGAGCCCAGCTCGATCGTTGCAAGACGCGGCCGCGCATCTCGCTTGCTGGAGCTCAGGTAGGACGGATCATAGTGCCGTTCGACGACCCCGCGGACGAGATCCTCATACTGGCCTGCGTCGGCCAGCGCCCGCCACGCCGCAAGCTGCTTGCGACCGGGATAGACGTCGAGGCGCCTCAGAGCCGTATCCAGCAATTCGCGGTCTGCGATCATCTCTGGATAGACTTCGATCAGGTAGCGAACGCGTTCGTCGACCGGAGCCGACAGCTCGATACGACCAGCCGTCAGCATCGCCTGCCAGAGCGCGGGCGGCAGGGTGCGTTTGCCGATCTTGTTCGACTCCGCTTCCACAAGCACAGGTCGCGAAGGATCCATCGCGGACAATTCGTGGACAAGGCTGGACTCGAACCATTTCTGCGAAGGCTGGGCGTCGGCCATCGCGCCGAACAGTGAGCCTCTGTGCTGCGCAAGCGCTTCGAGATCGAGCACCTGTGCGCCCCTGGCCGCCGCACGTTTCAGAATATCGGTCTTGCCGCAGCCGGTATTGCCGTCGAGCAGGATCAGGCCGAACCCCAGCGGCTCATCGTAGAGGCGGCGCTGCACATTGCGCCGATACGTCTTGTAGCCGCCCTGCAGCACGGTCGTTCGCCATCCCACCTGCGCGAGGATCAAGGCCATTGCGTTGGAGCGCTGTCCGCCGCGCCAGCAATAGATCAGCGGGCGGAAGGTCGGCGAGGCGTCCTTCAGCGCCGCTTCCAGATGCCGCGCCACATTGCGCGCGACCAGCGCTGCGCCCATGCGGCGCGCGAGAAACCGCGATTCCTGCACATAGGTTGTGCCGATGATGGCCCGTTCCGCGTTGTCCAGCACGGGCAGGTTAACCGCCCCTGGCACACGATCTTCGGCGAACTCGGCCGGGCTGCGCACATCGATGATCATGTCGAACCGGGTGAGCGACGTGCGGTCGACCGCATCGGTGATGCCGGGATTTGACATGGGCTGCGCCGTTTTGCCCGACACACTGTCGAGGCTCATCAGGGGCTGCTATCAAACTGTCGCCGACTAGCAAGCAGGAGTGCGCGCCATGGCCGAGGAAATTCGCCTGACGTCTCTGGCGCATGGCGGCGGGTGTGGCTGCAAGCTGGCTCCCGCCGTGCTGCGCGAAATTCTCGCCGGCATGCCGGTCACGGCGTCTTTCGCCAACCTCATGGTGGGTACGGAGACATCCGATGACGCCGCTGTCTGGCGTCTCAACGACGATCAGGCGCTCGTGGCGACAACGGACTTTTTCATGCCGGTGGTCGATGATCCATTCGATTTCGGACGGATCGCCGCGACCAACGCTCTGTCCGATGTTTATGCGATGGGCGCGACTCCGATCTTCGCCCTCGCAATCGTGGGCATGCCGGTGGGCGCGATGCCGGTGGAGATGATCCGGCAGATCCTCGCGGGCGGGGCGTCGGTCTGCGCTGCGGCTGGCATTCCGGTGGCAGGCGGCCATTCGATCGACAGCAAGGAGCCGATCTACGGTCTGGTCGCGCTCGGGCTGGTGCACCCCGACAAGCTGCTTACCAACCGGACCGGACGCGCAGGCGACAAGCTGATCCTCACCAAGGCGCTTGGCATTGGCGTCTATAGCGCGGCGCTGAAGCAGGACCGGCTCGATGCAGACGGCTACCGCGCCCTGATTGCCTCAACCACGAAGCTCAACGCGGTGGGTAAGGAACTCGGACAGGTCGCAGGCGTGCACGCGTTGACGGATGTCACGGGGTTCGGACTGCTCGGTCATGCGCTGGAGATGGCGCGCGGGGCCGGCCTGTCAGCGGGGATCGATGCTGGCTCTGTCCCGCTGCTTCCGGGAGTAGAGACGCTGGCGCGAGCGGGCGTCCGCACGGGGGCCGCGGTGCGTAACTGGGATAGCTACGGCGAGGCGGTCACGCTGCCGCCAAACCTCGATGGCTGGCGCCGCGATCTCCTGTGCGACCCGCAGACCAGCGGCGGACTGCTCGTCGCCGTGGCGTCAGAGGCTGCGCCTGCTGTGCTCGCAATGGTGAAAGCAGCTGGCTTCGCCGACTCTGCAATCGTTGGCGAGCTTGCGGCGGGCGCACCTGGGGTCGTTGTCGTCTAGCGCTTACCTGACGCGAACGGTGCCTGGGTCTTCCATCCCGCCGCCCCAGATCACCTTCACCACCGAGTCCGGCATATTCCGGTACATATTGAACATGTCTTCGGAGACGAGATCTCCCAGGCACGGCTTGCCCTGGGCGCAATTTGCGACGTTCTCCGCATTGCCCACAAGCGCGACGGATTCATAGTCCGTGCGCTTGCCGCCGATCACATCGACAACATCCATGTAGAGATTGTCGATCTTGATTTTCTGCAGCTGCTTGTCGTGAATCGCCCAGATCGCGTTGCGCGAGGTGACCTTGAACACGGGCTTGAAGTTGGCGGCCAGCGACCCGCCCGAGCCGTCAGTGGGGCGATAGAGGATCAGCGCGCACGGCTGGCGCGGCGCGGCTGTCTTGTTCGTCAGGCAGCGGCCTTCCTTGGTGAGCAGGTCATACAGATCGTCCGGATCGTCGAACGCCACGAGGCCATACTTCGAAGGATCGAACACGCCCGGTTGCGCGGGCGGCTGGGCAATGGCGGCGAGCGCCGCGCCCGAAATGCGCGCCTTCACGCCGGGAGCCAGCGCCTGGTCGAGCGCGACGATGCCATCCTTGATCCACGCCGCGTCCTTGCACGAACCCTTGCAGTCGACATCCAGCATCAGGAGTGCGTCGCGCTGCTGGCGCGCGCCTTCGGCGTTCTGCAGCATGATGTGAGTGAGGCCCAGTCGTGTCTTCGGTTCTGGCCGGTCCGGCTCATCGTCCACGGCGCGCTCAAGCGCCACTTTGGCATCTTCCCACTTTTCGAGACCGATCTTCGCAAGGCCAAGCATGAAGCTGGCGCCGACAGCTGAAGGCTTGCGCCGCAACAGTTCGGAGAACGCCGCTTCCGCCGCGGCGAAATCCTTGCTCTGCAGAGCCGCCAGCCCTTGTTGTTGCAGCTGCGCAAGGCCGTTGTCCGCATCATCGTCGATACGGTCGGCCTTGTAGATCAGGTCATAGTCGGGGGCCGTGCTGAGACCGGGCTGCGCCTGTGCGGCGCCCGCGAACGCCAAAGACGCCGCCACCATCGAACCAAGAAGTCCACGCGCGAACATCTGCCCGCCTCGCTTGCTGCCGGGGCGTTGATCCGCCCGTAGCGGGATGATGCATGAAGCAGCCTCGCGCGCAAATCACGCGCACCTTGCGTAGCGTTATCCTGCGCTTTCTTTGTCGACGACGCAGCCCTCGTAGGGGCCGCCCGGCATGCCGGTCAGGCGCATGGTCTCGCCGGCCGTCACTTCGACTTCTCCGGAAATGATCTGGCGGGACATCAAGGTTTTGCCGTCGTTGCAGGCATGGGCGTAAAGCGGAGGTCCATGACGCAGGCACAGCGCATCCTCGCTGGTCATGCATCCGGCCGCCGTCAGGCTGCCTAGCCCCAGAAGCAAAAATGCATTGTCCTGGCCTCCATCCCGGGGCCTCGAGGAAGCGCGCTCGCCGCGTCCCCCGGAAGCCCGCGCCGCAGCAGGCACCGTCAAACGAGCGTTTACCCGTGTTGTACGCGT
>JALHLR010000046.1:0-15272 GCA_022844475.1 Hyphomonadaceae bacterium
GCAATAAAGGCGCCGAGTGAGATCCAGGCTGAACCATCCATTGATGATAGGTCGCACTCTCGACGTGGAAATCAACCCCGGCCGCGCGAATGTGTGTAGTTGCCTGCGAGTTCATCTAGCCAGATACATTTTCGGACAGCAGGCGAACGCGCTGGTAGTGCCGGAACACCTGATGCAAGACAGTCGGCACAGATGACACACCGGCCCGTTGCAGATGTACGCAGAAACTCAATCGTCTACGCAGAAGACATGGCTGTTGCTGGCGGGCCTGTTAGCATTGGCAGCCATCGTCCGGTTCGCCAGTATTGGCGTCCCGTCGCTGTGGGGCGATGAGCTCTATTCCGTCTCGTTCTCGCGCATTCCCATGGAGTTGCTGTGGGGCGACTGGATGGTTCGCGAGACGAACCCGCCGTTGTTCTATTCCATCCTGAAAGGCTGGACCGCCCTGTTCGGCGAGCAGGACATTGCGCTGCGCGTGCTGAGCATCATCGCCGGCCTGGCGGCGATTGGCGGGATATTCCTGTTTGTCCGCGCCCTTCATTCCACGCAGGCCGCCCTTCTTGCTGTCGCGCTGGCGGCGGCGTCCTCGCTGCAGGTCGCCTACAGCCTCGAGGTCAGGGGCTATATCTTCGGCGCCTTGTTCGCCTCACTGACCCTGCTGGCGCTGGTGAAGCTGGTTGATGTCTGGAAGTCAGAGGACGCGAGCCTGCGCCGGCAGGCGACCTGGCTTGCGCTCTACGCTGCAAGCGCTGCCGCCGCATTCCACACCCACACCACTTTCGTGATTCTGCCCGTCCTCGCGAATGTGGCGATGGCGCTGATCTTTGTCTGGCGCACCCGCCGCGTGCTTGTCGTGGCGCTTGCGTGGATCACAGCTAACGCACTGCTGTTGCTGCTCTGCCTTTGGTGGGGGCTGATGACAGTGCAGCGCCTGCGCGACGGCGCCGATCCGATCAACTGGATTCCGGAGCCGACGGTGAAGGATGTGGTTGCGATCATGTCCCATATCGTCGCGACCCGAAGCTTCGAGTTCGCAAACATCCTGTTCGGCATGGTGTTCGGTGCACTGATGCTGTGGGGGGCATGGAAACTGCCGCTGGAACGCCGCATAATCGTGGGCGTTATTGGCATTGGCGCCCCGTTATTGCTTGTGCTTGTCAGCTTCGCGCAGCCCGTCTTCCTCGAGCGCACGGTGTTCTGGCTGCAGTTCATCTATCTTGGCTGCATCGCCGTCGGCCTCGTGTCCTTGCCATGGAACCGCTGGCGCAAGCCCGCAATGGCGGCAGCCGTGCTTGTGCTGGCTGCGGACATGGTCACCTGGGAGCTAACGGCCTATCGCGAACCGTGGCGCGAGGTTACCCGCCTGCTTCGCGAGCAGGGGACGCAGCGTGACGCCGTGCTGCTCTATACGCCCGATGCTGGCGTGAATCTCGATCACTATTGCAGGCTCGATGGATGCGGCGCGGCGAAATGGATCGCGCTTGACGAGCCGACCTCCAACACCGTGCTTCCCGAATACTTTCGCGGAGAACTGGTGCCGCGCGAACGGATGGGCGACCATGTGGAGTCGTTCGACCGTGTGTTTGTCGTTCGCCGCCGCCGCGAGGATCCGGCCTCAGCGCTTGCCGGGCATGCGCGCCTCGACCAGCCAAACCTGCTCGGTGCGGCCGACGATGATCGCGTCACGCTGAGTATCTGGAAACCGGAATGAACAGGCGCTGACGTGTGCGCGCCGGGCGGACCGGATGAGCTGCAGGATCAGGCTGGAGCGAGCGCCGCGGCCGTCGCGTGGGCTGTGGCTGGCGCGACGGGGGCTTTCTGGAGATCCGTCATGATCGCCTTCGCCATCGCATTGCCATCGCGCACAGCGTAGTTGGTGCCGCGGTCCATAGGATAGATCTGCGAGAAGTTGCACAGCAGCACGCCCGGGCAGGGCGACTGGTGTGGCACCATCTTGTTCTGCGCGAAGCCGATGTCGACGATGTGCTGGGCGTTGCGCAGGCGAAAGACGTCGTCCTCGACGACTTTCGTGCGGTCGAACTCGGGGAATATCTTCTTGATCTCGTCATACCAGCGGTTGCGGACCTGGTCCTTGGGCGCCGACATGTAGGCGTGTTCTGCCGGAACGTACGCGCCAATGTAGTAAATGTTCAGCCCGTTGAAGCGCTGCGTCCCGACCAGGCTCGACAGGTTCAGGAAAACCACGAAGGGCGCGTTCGGCGTGTTGATGTTGTGCCAGTAATAGGGCGACAGCGTTTGCGGCGTTGCAAAGACCTGCACGCAGGCGTCGAGATATTCGATCGAGCGGAGGCGGCGGAAATAGTCCGCGTCACGGGACTCGTACTCGCCGATCATCTTGGCGAAGACATGGCCCGGCACGGTTGCGAGGGCGCGGTCGAAGCGGTCCTGGCCGCTTGTGCTGGTGATAATGACGCCCTCGCCATCGTGATGAACGCCGGTGACGGCCGTGCCCGTGCGAATTTCCACATCATTGGCGCGCAGGCGCCTCATCAGCTCGTCGATGATGACGCGGAAACCGCCCTCGAAATAGCCGAGCGCCTCGCCGCCGACTTTCGCGTCGCGGCTGTCGACGCGCTGCTTCACGCGGCCCCACAGCCAGGACATCGTCACCTTGTCGAAATAGCGGTCGAACTTTCCGCGCAGCAGAGGCTCCCAGATCACGTCGGTGACCTGTCGTCCGGCGTACTTGCGGAGCCAGTCGAGCGCCGTGATACCCTCCAGCTTCTTCCAGTCCTTGACTCGCTGCAGCCACAATACCGTAACGCCTGCGCGGATCCGATTGATGAAGGACAGCGGCTTGAAGCGGATGAGGTCCATCGGCCCCATCATCGGGTACAGCGTGTCGCCGAAATAGGTCGATACCGATGAGGGATAGAAGCCGAGCTTGTCGCGAAGGCTAAGTTCATCGACCAGCGAGAGGATGTACTCGTCCGTTTTGTAGAGGAAGTGGTAAGCCTGTTCGACGGGATAGCCTGCAAGCTCGAAACCCGCTGCGAGCCCGCCGACCTGCGAGCCGGCTTCGAGTATGGTGACGCGGTGACCCGCACTGCTGAGGCGATAGGCGGCGACCAGGCCCGTCAGGCCGCCGCCGATGATGCCGATGCTTGCTGCTGTCATTGCAGGTCTCACTGTACTTTGAGAGGCAGGCTCAGGCCGGGGAGCGGCTGGCCTTGTGGAAGGTGACGCGCGAGTTCAGCACGTACTGGATCGCGAACACCACCGGCAGCGAGATGATCTTGCCGATATTGGAATCGAGCCCCTGCTGGCGCGCCAGTTCGATTACCCCGAAGCCGGACAGGTAGCCGATCGTGCACACCACCACGAAGGACAACAGGCGCAGGACAATGTGATCTGCCGTCTTGAAATTGTGACGCGCGTTCACGACGAAGCTGAAGATCACGGAGACCGGGACAGAGATCGAGTGTGCGACCAGCGCCGGCTGGTTCATCAGGTTGAATATCACCATGAACAGGATGACATCGATCGCGGATGCCGTTGCGCCTATGATCAGGTACTTGATGAGGTGGCGATGCTTGCCCAGCGGAGTGTCGCCCATCCATGTCGATTCCGCCGGTTGCACTTCTTTACCGTCCACCACGCGAAGTCTCCCTGCACGCTGGCCGCCACGTGCGGCTGCACCCTGGCGCGTGCGGCGGTTCCAGAAACCGAACGCCTTGCCAGCCATGAAATTCCAGACCACCGAGATCAGCGCTCCCGCTGTCGCCGGCAGCACATAAACAAGCTCCGGGAAGTCCCGGTGGATCAGGACGGCGACGCCGACATTCGTCGCGACACCGATCGCGCTCATCAGGCAGAACACCCCTAGGCCTTGCCAGAATCGCGCGCCCTTGAGCATCGCGTCGCTCCGGCTGACCCAATTGTTGGCGCTGAAGATGACGAGGACTGAAAGCACCGCCGCAGCGATCTGGGCAGGCACGAAGGGCAGGTTGAACAGGCTCACCGCCGGAATGACCAGTGCAAGATGCGCCAGAATGCCGAGGCTTGCGATCAGCGCAGTGGAGAGCCAGGTTCCCGGGATGGGGGCGAACTGCCCAATCCATTTTTCCATGAAGAACAGGAAAAAATCGTACATCACGCGGCGATCGAGTTTGGACTCGCCGGCCACGCGCTGGCGGAAGCGGAACGGAGCTTCGCTGACGCGCGGCTTGTCCATCGACGTGATGAGATCCAGCAGAATCTTGAAGCCCAGCCCGGAAAGGCGCGGGACTGCCGCCTCCAGCTTGTCACGGCGCAGCGCGAAGAAGCCGGTGAGAGGATCGGTCAGCTGAAGACCAAAGAACCGGTTGGCCATGCTGATGCCGCGGTTGCTAAGCGCAAGCCGCTGGTCGCTGCTCAGACCTTCACGAGCATGATCTTCGAGAAATCGGCTGGCCGAGGCGATGTCTGCCTCGCCTGACGCCACGCGGCGATAGAGCTCCGGCAAGACGGACTCATCGTGCTGTAGGTCGCCATCCATCACGGCCACCACCTCGCCCACGGCGGCAAGCCCGCCTTCGACGACAGCAGACGCCAGGCCGCGGCGATTATGTCGCGATATCAGCCGAACGCGGCGATCGTGTCGTGCGATGGAGCGCACTTCTTCCGCCGTTCCGTCCGGCGAGCCGTCGTCTACGAAGATGACTTCCCACGGCAGGGACCCGAGCACCCGGTCGAGGGAAGCGACCATGGGGGCGATGTTGGCCTTTTCGTTGTAGGTGGGCACAATCACGCTGAGGCGCGTTCCCATCGATGCAGGTGCATCAATGTGAGCCTCTCGACCTCCTGCTGCCAGTTGCAGGGGTGTCGCCGACACCTGGCTTCGTGTGCTCATGTCCCTGACCCGCAAGCGGAGCCGTGTCTCCAAGTGCTCACCGCCTGCAGCGATCGCGCACTACGGGATCCGCCCGCCTCTAACTCAAACCGCCATTACGAAAACTCAATCTAGACCATGATGAGCGTCCGGCAAGCGTGGATGCAACAATGCGCACCGATGAGGCGGCGAGTCGACTCGGACTGCCGCATACGGACCATCCTTTCAGCTCCCACGCGAAATTTGCAGGCATTGACCGACTTAATCCGGGACTGTCTCAGGCGGCGCGATGCGGAGGTGTCGTCAAGGTTTCAGGCAGACAGTGGCGGCTGCGGACAGTCCGCATACCGGAAGCTGGGAGGTCTGAATCTGCTTTGCCAACCTGTTGGCCCGGTGCAACATTCCGCAAACAGGTCGTGGGAGGCGTCATGCTGAGCCGGGGCAGCCAGATCATCTGGAATGCCCAGCGCTCACGATCCAAACAATTGGTCAGGGGTTGATTGCATGAAGAAGACACGTCTCGCCCTGGTGAGCGTTGCGGCTCTTTCCGCAATCTTCGTCACCCTTCCGGCCGAGCCGCAGACCGGGCCGGCCCCGGCGCTACCCTATTCCAGCGATGCAGGGTTCACGGACTACTCCAGATGGAATCAGCAGGCGCTCGAAGCTGAACTCGCCCGCCGCGCGATCATCGAGCGCAAGGTGTTGATGCCGATGCGCGACGGCGTTGGCCTTTCGACCGACATCTACCGCCCGAAGGATGCAACCGGGCCTGTGCCGACCATCTTTGTCCGCACGCCCTACAACATGAATACCCTGCAGGGAGGCACGCTGCGCCAGGTCGTCGAGGCGATCGACCGGGGCTATGCCTATGTCGGCCAGAACGAACGCGGTCGCTACTTTTCCGAGGGCAAGTTCGAGATTCTCGGCTACCCGCGCACCGATGGCTATGACGCGCTGACCTGGATCGCGGACCAGAGCTGGTCGAACAGGAAGGTTGGAACCCTCGGTTGTTCTTCGACCGCCGAGTGGCAGCTGCAGCTGGCGGCGACCAATCATCCGGCCCACGCCGCGATGGTTCCGATGGCATCCGGCGCCGGGATCGGACGCGTGGGCGAATTCCACGAGCAGGGCAACTGGTATCGCGGCGGCGTTCCGCGCACGCTCTTCTCGATCTGGCTCTATGGCGTGGACAATCCGCTGCGCGCGCAGATACCCGAGGATCTCGACCCCAAGATGCGCCAGTACCTGTCGCAATACTCCGACCTCAATCCGAAGAAGCCGGATGTGACATGGGCGAAGCAGGTCTGGCATCTGCCCTATGCCGAGATGCTCACCGCGCTTGGCGAACCTACCGGCACGAACGAACAGCTCATCGCGCGCGACAAGCCCGACGATCCGGACTGGCACAAGGGCGGGCTTTACCACGACAATGAAAAGTGGGGCGTGCCTGCGCTCTGGTACAATTCCTGGTACGATGTTTCGATCGGGCCGAACCTTGCGCTCTATGATCACGCCACGAAGGCCGGCGTCGACGCCGAAACGCGCGACAACCAATACGCCATCGTCGGCCCCAGCGTGCACTGCGCCTTCTCGGCGCTCGGCCCTAACTTCAAGTCGGGCGACCGCCAGCTTGGCGATGCGACCATGGATGTGAATGGCGAAGTCTGGAAGTTCTTCGACCGCTTCCTCAAGGGCAAACCCGAAGCCTTCCCGCCGACGACGCCGAAGATCCGCTATTTCTCGATGGGCGACAATCAATGGAAGACGGCGACGCAGTGGCCGCCGAAAGGCGTCACCGAAACGAAGCTTTATCTCCGCTCCGGCGGACGCGCCAATTCGATGTTCGGCGATGGCAAACTGTCCTTCACCGCACCGGGAAATGAACCTGCCGACAGCTTCGCCTATGATCCAAAGAATCCGGTGCAGACAATCGGCGGGGGCGATTGCTGCAATGGCGGCGTCGTCGTGCCCGGCGCGTTCGACCAAAGGCCTGTGGCAGCGCGCCACGATGTTCTGGTCTATACATCCGATCCGCTGACGGCACCGGTCACCATTGCCGGTTTCGTCGACGCCATTCTCAGCGTTTCGTCCGATGCGAAGGACACGGACTTCGCCGTGAAGCTCGTCGACGTCGCGCCCGATGGGACGGCTTACATTCTCGACGACACGATTCTGCGCGCTCGGTTCCGCGAGGGGTATGACCGCGAAGTCTTCATGGAGAAGGGCAAGACCTACAAGCTCGACTTCACCCCGATGACGACCGCCAACACGTTCCTGCCGGGTCACCGTATCCGGGTCGAAGTGACCTCGTCATCCTTCCCCAAATACTCGCGCAACCTCAACACGGGCGGCCGCAACGCGTTCGAGAAGGACGGCGTCATCGCCAACAACCAGGTGAAGCACTCCCGAGCCGAGCTGTCCTACATCGTGCTGCCGATCATTAAGTGACGCGTTCAGCGCCGCATCACTGCGCGGGCGCAAGGGCCCGCGCGGTCTCCGGTGTCTGGCTGAGCGAGGCAATGTAGGTTGGCGGGACCCGGCGCATCGTTGCGTGCTCATAGGCATGGCCCATGGCCAGCAGGTCTCCATCGCTCCAGGCCGGACCTATGAAGGAGAGGCCGACAGGCAGGCCGTTCGCGAGACCCATCGGCACCGTAAGGTGCGGATAGCCGGACAGTGCCGGGAGAATGGTCGCCACATTGATGGCCGCGCCACGGGCGACGCCAGCCGGATCGCTGAAGGCTGCAGGCCCGCCGGTGATGGCGATGATGGCATCGAGCTGGTCGGCCGCCAGCGCGCGGTCGATGCCTTCGCTGGCAAGGCGCTTTCCGGCGGCGAGGGCCTCGATGTATTTCGGATCGTCGAGCCCGTTTCGCGCTTCGGCTAGCTCGAATATCTCCTGTCCGAACAGCGGCATTTCCTGCGCCTCACTTTGTTTGTTGAATGCAATCAGGTCAGCAAGCGTTCGCACCCGTACAGCGGGCGCAGCCTTCGCGAGATAGCTGGCAATGCCGGCTTTGAACTCGGTCTGCATGATGATCCCGGTGTGTGCGCCGATCGCCTGCTGGTCCGGCGGCTGCGTGATGTCGACGACCTGGGCGCCGGCCGCACGCAGGTCGACCAGCGCCTGCTCGAACAGCTTGTCGGTCCCGGGGTGCCCGCCAAGGCCGATGCGCAGGACGCCGAGGCGACGCCCCTTCAACGCGTCGGTCTTGAGCCCGGCGGTATAGTCCTTCTTGTACCGTTCGGCGTCCGCCGTCGCCTTGTCGGCGGGGTCTGTTCCCGCAATAGCCGTCAGCATCAGCGCCGCGTCCATCACGCTGCGCGTCATCGGCCCAGGCGTGTCCATGGTGTGAGAGATCGGGACGACACCGCTGCGCGATACGAGACCGACAGTTGGCTTCAAGCCCACGAGACCGTTCATGCTCGACGGGCAGACGATTGAGCCCGAGGTTTCCGTGCCGATGGTCGCCGCCGCGTAGCTGGCTGCGGCAGCCGCGCCCGAACCGGAACTGGAGCCGCAGGCGTTGCGATCGAGTGCATAAGGGTTACGCACCAGCCCGCCCATGGCGCTCCAGCCGCTGATCGACCGGGTTGAGCGGTAGTTCGCCCATTCAGAAAGGTTGGTCTTGCCGATCAGGATCGCGCCGGCCTCGCGCAGGCGCGCCGCCATCGGCGCATCGCGCCCGGTCATGTTCTCCCTGAGCGCAAGCGATCCAGCGGTAGTTGGCAGATCGCGCGTTTCAATATTGTCCTTGATGAGAACGGGGATGCCATGCAGCGGTCCGCGAACACGCCCTGCGCGGCGCTCAGCGTCCAGCGCGCGTGCGTCGGCGGCAGCATTGGGGCTGAGTGAAATTACGGCCTGCAGGGTAGGGCCTGTCCGATCCATTGCCGATATTCGGGCAAGATAGGCTTCCACCAGGGCTTCCGAGGTGATGCGCCCAGCGGTCAGGTCCGCCTGAAGATCCGAGATTGATCTCTCTTCGATCAGGTTCGAGCCAAGCGGAGACGACGTCGAAGCGTTTAGGTTTGCGCACGCCGCCAGAGCGACAGCAGAGATCAGCATCGTCACGATCTGGCGCATCAGGCCTTCCCTTTTACCGCCCCCGCGAGGGGGACCTCCCGGGAAGCCTACACATGACGCCACGCGATGTCGTCACGGTCGCAAATCGCTTAATGCCGCATCGCATTCTGCAAGCGGAGGGGACGACTAGCCCGTCAACGTGTCGCGATACGCCAATGACGCGAACTCCCGCCGCCACGGCGGCAATTGGCGGCGCAAGTTGTCCGCCCCCCTCAGGAAGGATTTGCGAAAGCTGCTGGATGGGGCAAGGCTTTCGCCGTCAACGGCGGAGTCTTGTCATGCGTCTTGGGATTTCCATCGGGCTGATCGCAGCCTGCGTCGCCGGCGCGCCACTGGCGCTTGCCCAGCCCCGCATCCTGCAATCGCCCGCCATCAGCAGGGACCTGATCGCCTTTGGCTATGCCGGCGATCTATGGACGGTCCCGCGCGCTGGCGGAACTGCGACGCGCCTCACCACCGGCGTCGGCACGGAAAGCGGTCCGGTTTTTTCGCCTGACGGCCAGAGCATAGCCTTTACCGGCGAATACGATGGAAACACCGATGTCTTTACCGTACCGGCCACTGGCGGCGTCCCGGCGCGGCTCACATTCCACCCCGGCGTTGATGTCGCGACCGGCTGGTCGAGTGATGGGCGCGAAGTGCTGTTCCGCTCCAATCGCACAGCCGCCAGCCGCTATACGCAGATCTTCCGCGCATCCACGGCAGGTGGGCTCGCGACCCCGCTTCCCTTGCCGATGGCGTATGCTGGCGCGATGTCGCCCGATGGGAAGCAGTTTGCGTACAACGCGCTTGCGCCCGCCTTCCTCTTCAACTTCACAAATTATGTGTCGTGGGGAAACTATCGCGGCGGCCTTGCCAGCACGATCCGCATCACCAGCCTGCCGGGACTCGATTCCGTCGAGGTGCCGCATGATGTGACGGCCGACATCTCACCGGCGTGGGCGGGTGGAAAGCTCTACTTCCTATCGGCCCGTTCAGGCCCGCTCTCGATCTTCGTGTATGATCCCGCGACCAAGGCCGTGTCGGAAGTCTATCGTAACACAGGTGCAGACATCCGCTCGCTTACCAGCGATGGGCAGACCCTAGTGTTCGACAGGTTGGGCGAGATCTATACGCTGAGCCCCGGCGGCCAGCCAACGCCCGTGCCGATCACTGTCGTTGGTGACATGCCGGACGTCCGGCCGCGCATGCTGAACGTCTCGGATCAGGTGCGTGCGATCAGCGTATCGCCGACTGGCGTGCGCGCCGTCGTCGAGGCGCACGGCGAAATCCTGACCGCCCCGCTGAAGAAGGGGCCGGTCCGCAACCTCACCAACACGCCCGGCGTGATGGAGCGGACGCCGGCCTGGAGCGCAGATGGAGCCTCCATCGCCTATTTCTCGGATGAGAGCGGGTCGTATGCCCTGCATGTGGCGCCCCAGACCGGTGGCGCTGCCAAGAAGTTCGCGCTTGGAAATCAGCCCGCCTACTATTTTGATCCGCTGTGGTCGCCGGACTCCAAGAAGCTCGCTTTCCGGGACAATCGCCTCAACACCTTCGTCCTGGATCTTGCGTCCGGCAAGATCAACGAGGCGGGCGAACCAAACGTCTGGGGCGGCTTCACCGACCAGACCTATGCGATGGCGTGGTCGCCGGATTCGAAGTGGCTCGCGTGGACGCGCTCGCTCAAGAACCACATGCACGGCATCGTGCTCTACTCTACCGAGCGCAACACAGCCATGCAGGTCACGGACAGCATGGGCGACGCCCGCTATCCTGCCTTCGACCGAAGCGGAAAGTACCTGTATTTCCTCGCGAGCAACAATGCCGGGCCCGTGATGCATGGCCTCGACATGTCGAGCAATCTCTACCGTCCCACGCGCTCGATTTACGCACTGGCCTTGACGGCAAACACGCCATCTCCAATCGAACCGGAAAGTGATGACGAAAAGTCCGCCGCCGAGGTGCGGCAGGATGCCAAGGATGGCTTGGACGCCACTCCCGCTGGAAAGGCGAGCAGGGCGAAGGCCGATGCAAGCGACAAGGCGGGCGCCGCTTCGACCCCGGCTGCCCCCAAGCCAGTGGCGATCGACCTTGCCGGCATGGACATGGCGGCGATCACGGCGCGCACCGTCGCTCTGCCTGTGCCGCCCGGTCCCTACATCGAGCTCACCTCCGGCAAGCCAGGCGTGATCTTCTGGCTGTCGGACATGTCCGCCAACGATCCCAACGCGCAGGGACCGAACGGCACGCTCCACACCTTCACGCTGGAAGACCGCAAGATCGAGAAAGTGGCTGACAATGTGGTCGACTATGAGGTGACCGCGGACGGCGAGAAGCTGCTCCTGGGCTCGCGGACACCGCGTGCGCCGGATGTGGCGCCTGGCGGACCGCAGGGGCGGACGCGCTACAGCGTCGTCCCCGCCAAGGCGATGGGCGCGACGCCTCCAAAGCCGGAGGATACCAGCCTCTCGCTCGACAGCCTCGAAGTCCGCGTCGATCCGGCCGCCGAGTGGGCGCAGATGTACAAGGAAGTCTGGCGCATCCAGCGCGCATATTTCTACGACCCCGGCTTCCATGGCTTCGACACGGTCGCCGCGGAGAAGCAGCTCGCGCCCTACGCGGCCGCTGTGCAGTCGCGATCGGACCTCAACTACGTATTCCAGGAAATGCTGACCGGCTTCTCGGTGGGCCATCTGCGCGGGTCGGGCGGAGCAATTCCGGCCGCGCCGCGTGTCGAGGGTGGGCTGCTCGGCGCGGACTATGTCATTCGCAACAATCGCTGGTGCATCGCGAAGGTCTACACGCCCGGGTCATGGTCGCCGGATGTGAAGGCGCCGCTGGCGCAGCCCGGCCTAAACGTGAAGGCAGGCGACTGCATAACCGCCATCAACGGCAAGTCGCTCGACGCGTCGACCGACATCCAGCAGCCGCTGGAAGGCATGGCGAACAAGCTGATCACCCTGAAAATCGCCAGCGGCAACTCCACCCGCGATATCTCCGTCGTTCCGGTGAACAGTGAGCAGCGTCTCCGCAATCTCGACTGGATCGAAACCAACCGGAAGAAGGTCGACGAAATGTCCGGCGGCAAGCTCGCCTACGTCTACCTGCCTGACACCGGCAATGGCGGTTTCACCGCATTCAACCGCTACTACTTCGCCCAGACCGACAAGCAGGGCGTCGTGATCGACGAACGCTTCAACGGCGGCGGGCAGATGGCCGACTACATCATCGAGGTGCTGGGACGCGGCCTGCAGAGCTTCTGGGCGGCGCGCTATGGCGCGATCGAGCGGACGCCTGCCGCATCCATCCTTGGCCCAAAGGTCATGATCGCCAACGAGGTTTCCGGTTCAGGCGGCGATGCGTTGCCCTGGCTGTTCAAGACGAACAAGCTCGGGCCGCTCGTCGGCAAACGCACATGGGGGGGGCTCGTTGGCATCAGCGGCACGCCGCAGCTGATGGACGGCGCACAGGTGACTTCCCCCAGCGTCGGCTTCTTCACGCCGGACGGAGCCTGGGAGGTCGAGAACTATGGCGTCGCGCCGGATGTGGAGGTCGACCAGGATCCCAAGGCCGTCGCAGCCGGTCGCGATCCGCAACTCGAGGTGGCCGTGAGGATCGCCATGGACCTGCTCGAATCCAGCAAGCCTCTCGAACCGAAGCGGCCAGTCTATCCGGCGTACCCTCAAAGCACGTCCATTCGCCAGAACTGATTTGATGGCCGGCGACGGCCGGCCGGGACTGGAGGACGCAGACGTGACAGGCAGGGCTGGCGCATATGACGCCGTGATTATCGGCGGCGGCCACAATGGCCTGGTGTGCGCCTTCTATCTGGCGCTGGGCGGGCTGAAGGTGCGCGTCTGCGAGAAGCGTCATGTGGTGGGCGGCGCTGCAGTGACAGAGGAGTTTCACCCCGGCTTCCGC
This sequence comes from Hyphomonadaceae bacterium, assembly GCA_022844475.1. Taxonomy (GTDB): domain Bacteria; phylum Pseudomonadota; class Alphaproteobacteria; order Caulobacterales; family Hyphomonadaceae; genus UBA7672. The sequence goes on from JALHLR010000046.1 coordinate 12,822, forward strand.
AACTCGACGGCCAGCTACACGGTGAGCCTGCTCAACCCCAAGGTCATAGCCGACATGAGGTTGCGCGAGCGGGGACTGAAGATCGTGAAGCGGCCGATCTCGAACTTCCTGCCCACCGAGGATGGCCGCTACGTCAAGGTCGGCGGCGGGCTCGAGCGAACGCAGGCGGAATTCCGCAAGTTCTCGGCGCGCGATGCCGAGCGGCTGCCGCAATACTATGAGCGGCTGGAGCGGGTTGCCGACGTACTGCGCAGCGTATCCGAGAAGACGCCGCCCAATCCGAGGAGCGGCATCAAGGCTGGCGTAGATGCGCTTGCGCAGTTGTGGCCAGCGGTGCGCGGGACGATGGATCTGCAGCGCGACGTGCTCGACCTGTTCACGAAGAGCGCGCGGAGTTTCCTGGAGCAGTGGTTTGACTCCGAACCCGCCAAGGCTGCGTTCGGCTTTGACGCGATTGTCGGCAACTATGCCAGCCCCGATACCCCGGGCTCGGCCTATGTGTTGCTGCATCACGTCTTCGGCGAGGTGGATGGCGAGAAGGGCGTTTGGGGCCATGCGATCGGGGGCATGGGCGCAATCACCAGCGCCATGGCCGCGGCATGCCGCGAACGCGGCGCCGAGATTTCGCTGGAGACTGGCGTTCGCTCGGTCGCTGCCGCGAATGGGCAGGTGCAGGGCGTCGTACTGGAGACAGGTGAGACCATCCTGGCGGACCGGGTAATCGCCAACGTGAACCCGAAACTGCTCTACACGCGGATGATTGCGGAAGGCGATCTCGAGCCAGAATTCCTGTCGCGCATGCGCGGCTGGAAGTGCGGGTCGGGCACGGTGCGCATGAATGTCGCCCTGTCCGAGCTTCCTGACTTCACCTGTCTTCCTGGGAAAGAGGCGGGCGATCATCATCGCTCCGGCATCATTATCGCGCCGACGCTGGCTTACATGGACCGTGCCTACCTTGATGCAAAGGCGGCCGGATGGTCGAAGCGTCCGATCGTGGAAATCCTGATCCCGTCGACTGTCGACGATACGCTGGCTCCCAGGGGCGCGCATGTGGCGAGCCTGTTCTGCCAGCAGTTCGCCCCCGAGCTTCCCGATGGCCGTAGCTGGGCGGACCATCGCGAGGAGGTCGCCGACCACATCATTGATACGGTGGACGCCTATGCGCCGAACTTCCGGAAATCCATTCTCGGGCGGATGGTTCTGACGCCGATGGACCTTGAGCAACGCTTCGGCCTGATCGGCGGCGACATCATGCACGGCGCCATGACTCTGGATCAGATGTGGGCGGCGCGCCCGCAGCTGGGGCATGGAGATTATCGCGGGCCCATCAAGGGGCTCTACATGTGCGGGGCGGGGTCCCATCCGGGTGGCGGCGTCACGGGCCTGCCTGGCCGCAACGCCGCCCGCGAAGTCCTGCGGGATTTCAGGCGCATGTGGTAGCCGTTCGCGGCGTACCGGGAGCGCGTGTCGTCTACATCGCGCCGCACGGAAAGTCTGGGCTGGAAACTCTCAAGGAATGGCGAGCACGGGGTGTGACGACGCCCGTTCTCATCCTGACGGCACGCGGCACATCGGATGCGGGGCTTTGTGAGCCTCGCCCGGCGAGGTGCGTTCTCTGCAAACGCCCGTATTCTGGAGGGGCATTGCGGCCGAATGATCGCCGCAGAGCGACGGTAATCGCTGAGCAGGGGTCGAGTTGGTCTGACAGGCCTGTTGGCCAACCTTTCGCTTGCGGTCGTCCAAGAATAACTCCGCGACTGCGGCGTTGTTGTTTCCGGGTAGCGTGGCTCGGCGACAATTGCGGCGGACATATGCAGCGGTTCCAGAAGATCGAATGCGGTTTGCCCTCGAAGGATTTCGTGCTGCAGGGGCTTGATCAAGCGCCGTCCTCAGTTCGACGTAGTGGTGAGGTCCGCCGCGTCACTCGGTTCCGAACGGGGTCGCCATGGCAAGCCAACCGGGAAGCGGGCGAAAGGCTTACCTGGCGTGGACGCAATTTCATTGAAGCTTTCGCCTCCATAAATCACTGCGATCTGGTTCGCGCGACAATGGTCGATCTGTCGGCTGGCCAGTGCCTGCATTCGCTGGTCGAAGGAGCTTCGACCGGCGACCTTTTGAGATTTTACCACTTCGTGTGTGAGGCTTCTGCGGGCAGCAGGATGCGGGTCGGAGAAAGCGCGGTGACCTTGCGCACTGGCGATCTCTGGCGGCTCTACGGCGACAATCTTCCGGCGATTGTCCATGGCGGTCGCAAGGGCGGAATCTACATGGAACTTGTGCTTGCGCGTCGCCATGCGGGGTGGGGCGCGGGCCTGATGGCTGAAGGCCAGAATTGTGGGGGCCGCGAGAATAATTCCCGTGCTGCAGCGTAGTCTGACGGTGGGAAATTGTACGCGAATGGGAAATTTCCAATGAAACGTCTGACTTTTGCCGCAGCGGCCAGCGTTATCG
>JALHLR010000046.1:15372-19753 GCA_022844475.1 Hyphomonadaceae bacterium
CTCAAGCGTCGCGGCGATGGCTCGATCGACGACAGCCAGCCTGGCGTGCTGGGCAGCGACGACGATATTGGCACGGACGGGCTGAAACGTCGCGGAGACGGCTCGATCGATGACGACCAGCCGGGCGTCGCTGACGATGATGACGATGGACAGGGTCGTGGACGTGGTCGTGGTCGCGGCGGCGACAATGCCGACGCCGACGATGACAATCGAGGTCGAGGTCGCGGGCGCGGTGGCGACGATGGTCCGGAAGACGAGCGTGACGATCGTGGTGGACGCAACGGCGATGACGAACGTGGCCGCGATCGTGACCGCGATGATGATCGCGGACGTGACCGTGACCGTGACCGTGATCGCGACCGGGATCGCGACCGCGGACGCGGTCGGGACTAAACGAGGTTCCGCCTGAAGCGGAAAAAGGGGGGCAGAGGCGTTCGGTAGCCCCCACCACCCGCGCCTCTGCCTCTTCTCTCGTCTTTCGCCTGTGGGGGGGCAGCGACCTGGAAAAGGTGCTGCTAGTCTTATGAAGATTGTCGGGGAGTTGCGTTCAATGAAGTTTCGGACATCGCTTTCGCTGGTCGCACTGGCCAGCGCATCTATCGGGGCAGGAGCAGGTGCTGCCTCCGCCCAGACTGTTCAGATTGGCGTTGGGGCAGAGTACTCAACCGGCACGTATGGCGGCACGGACGAAACCTCGATTTATGAAGTGCCGATCACCTTTCGTCTTCGCGCGGGCGACTGGTCGTTCCGGGCGCGCGTACCCTTTGCGTCCATCGAAGGACCAGGCGGCGTGGTGCCGGGGGGGCCTGACGATAACGGCGGCGACCGAAGCGGTCCTGGCGGTGGCGGTGACGAGGACGACGACCTGATCGAGAATGATCTTGGCGAGGTCATCGGCGGCGTCAACGAGTCCGGTCTGGCCGATATCTCGCTTTCCGCGACCTGGTCACAGAGCATCGGTGAAGACAACTATCTCGACCTCACCGGCCGCGTCACATTGCCGACGGGAGACGTGGCAAAGGACCTTGGCACGGGCGAGACGGACTTCACCATGCTGGCCGAATTCGGCCATGATTTCGATGGGGCCGGCGTCTACGCGTTTGGTGGCTACAAGTTTCGCGGCGGCGCAACGCGCGAGGACGGCGCCCAGTTCGGTGCTGGCGGATACTTCCGTCCGCTTGATGGCGTGGTTGCCGGGGTCGACGCTGGTTGGTCGGAGTCGTCCATCAACGGTCTGGATCAGTCTGCTGACCTGACAGCCTACAGCAGCTTTACTCTCTCGCCGGACTGGCGGATCTCGCTCTACGCACTAACCGGCCTTACTGACAATGCTCCCGATTTCGGAGCCGGCTTGCGGCTGACTTGGCGCGCGGACTTCCGCCGCCCCACGGAGGATTAATCAAGGCGACAAATCTTCTGCCGCGACAAACAAGAACGCCCGGCCAGTCGATGGCCGGGCGTTTCTGTTTTTTGGTTGTGTCCCCGACGATCAGTGTGCCGAGGCGGCCCAGCCGGACGCCATCGCCGCCGCCTCTTCGTGACTGTCCAGCACGCGCTGAATGCCCAGGCGCTCGATCGCCGCAGAGATAACGATATCGGCTGAACCGCCGGCCATGACATAGGCTCCACTCAAGCTGGGTGTCCCGCCCGTGCCGGACAGCGTGTCAATCACCCATGACTCGCTTTCGAGGCATGCAAGTCCCGCTGCAGCGGTCGTCTCGAACTGTCTGCAGTAGCGACCGCCGATATCGACAAAGCTAAGCCGGATAGCGAGAGGCCCCGCGTTCGCGCCCGACACCACAGACGCCAGACTTGCCGCCATAGTGTCACTTGCAATCATGCGCCCCTGGCTATCCGTCGCGATGCCTGCGTCCGTCGGCGATCCGGACAGAATTGCCCCGCCGAGCATGACGCCCACAACAAGGGAGGCCGCCGCCATGGCCATGGGTCGAGGCGAAAGCAACCCAGACAGGGCCGCCCGGAAGCTGGCCAAGCCGTCGCCCCGGCGAGACCTTCCGATCACCGCCTCAAAGCGCTCCGGTATCGGAGCATTCAGTGTTTCAGCAAACGCCGGAGCCAGCAGCCGATCGGCACGGGAAAGCCGCGCGACACGCACGCCCAATTCGGGTGATGCCGCGATCGCCGCTTCAATCTCGCTGCGTTGCTGCTGCGTGACCTCGCCATCCAGCCACGCGGTGATCATTTCATCGGACAGTTTGTCCATGATTCAGTCCTTCCACGAAACAGGATCGTCGCCGTCGAGCAGCTGCAGCAGCCGCGCCCGCGCCCGGGAAAGGCGGCTCATGATTGTCCCGATGGGGATTCCGAGCGTTTCAGCTGCTTCGCGATAGGTCTGACCTTCGATCGAGACCAGCGCCAGAACAGACCTTTCGTCCGGATGCAGATGCATCATCGCCTCGCGCACCTGTCGCAGGTTAATGCGTGAATCAAAGGTGTCGCGACCGTCTTCGCCGACCGCAACCACGTCCTCGCTCATTGGCTGGATAATCTGCCTGCGGCGTGCGGCTGAGCGCTTCTGGTCAATCCAGGCATTCTGCATGATCTTGTACATCCAGCTGTCCAGCCTGCTTCCAACCTGAAACTGCACTTCTCGCGACAGGGCCTTCTCCAAAGCCTCCTGAACCAGGTCGTCGCCATCGTCAGGCGACCCCGTCAAGGAATGCCCGAACCGCCGGAGCCTCGGAACAAGCGCGCGCAGTTCGACCCTGAATCTGTTGTCGCCCTCACTCATGCAGTTCTGTCCCGACAACGGCCGTTCGACGGTTCTATTCTCACACGCGCATGAAATATTCGGTTCGCGCAAGGCGCTGAAACAGGGTATTCTCGCAAGGATGACATCGCGCTGGTTAACTCTTGTGTCGGCTCTGAGTTTGGCCCTGGCGCTCGCCAGCCACGCTAGCGCAAAACCTCCTGAAGAGGAGGCGATGGAGCGCGCCGAGCGGGCTTCCGAGCGCGCAGCCAAGGCAGCCGAGCGCGCAGCGGAGGCCGCAGAACGCGCCGCAGAACGCGAAGACCGCCAGCGTGACGCCCAACGCGATGACCGTGACAACCGGGGGCGCGACGACGCCGGAATCGAAATCGCGTCGGCTTCAGAAGGTGACGGAGGCGGAGGCGATGGTGCGGCGCTCGATGTGAACGACGTCGGTTCAAATTCCGGATCGAGCTCCGGGTCTGACAACGATGATGCGGACAATTCCGGCCAGGGGTCGGAGGGCAGTGACGATGACGACGCAGAGGATGCTGAAGACGAGGACGAAAAGCGCGACCGCCAGGGTGTGATTGTGCCCGTCGAAAACGATGATGCGGGGAATCCGTATCGCGAGGGCGAGCTTGTCATCATGTCAGACGATGCCGGTCTGCTGGCGCGCGCAGAGGCGCTGGGCTTTGGGGTTATCGAGGCGCGAGAGCTGGTCTCGATCGGCAACGTCGTGGCGCGGCTGCGCCGTCCTGAAGGCGTAAGCTCTAGCGAGGCCCTCGAGATGCTGAGAGCGCGGGAGCCTGCATCGCCTTCAGGATTCAACTACATCTATCGGGCGGCAGGCGACAGACCGAACGAACTTGTCGAGGAGCAGCGCAGCGAAGCGCCAGCAACCGCGATGCCCGGTTCGCGCGTCGGCGTCATCGACGGGTTCTCGACAAACGCTGTCGCCGACTGGCCGGTCGAGAGGTTGATCGACCTGCCCGCCCTAAAGGGCCACGGGGAGGCAGTGACGACGATACTGTTGCGCGACCTGTCCAGCGCCTATCATGTGAAGCCTGAGCGGCTGATGCTCCTGGATGTAATGCGGCAGCATGGTGACTCCGCCGCTGCGGACGTGACAGCGCTTGTCCTGGCCTTTGACCGGCTGGTGACGGCGCGCATCGACCTCGTAAATCTGAGTCTCGCTGGACCGGATCATCCCGCGCTTCGCCGCGCGATCCAGATGTCGCTCAAGGCTGGCATGGTCATCGTCGCCGCCGTGGGCAATGAAGGACCCGCAGCGCCGCCTGCCTTTCCTGCAGCGTATGACGGGGTTGTTGGCGTTTCGGCTGTCGATAGCGCGGGACGTCCCTATCTCTATTCGGGGCGTGGCCCACATGTGGACATAGCCGCGCTAGGCATCGAACAGTCACCGGCGGGTTCGGGGCGGGAGCTGGTAGGGACATCCTATGCGACGCCCCGGGTCAGCGCCATGCTGGCCGGCCAGCGCGCGGCGGGCGGGCATGCGTCCGTCGATGCATTGCTGGCCGCCTTCGCCGAGGACGCCGGCGACCCCGGCCGCGACCCAGTTTACGGCCTGGGAATTCTCGCTTCTGGCAAACGGATCAGCCTGGCCACGACGGCGACGGGCAACTAGTCGACGAGGTGCCGCGCTGCCTG
>JALHLR010000047.1 GCA_022844475.1 Hyphomonadaceae bacterium
TTCAGTGAGAGCCCGGCATGCTGCTCGAATACACTGAGCGGGTCGGTATAGAAGGCGCGCCTCCCGAAACTGCGTGGCGAAGAGCCAGGCCCTCCTCGACCGAAGTTCGGGCTTCCGGCTTCAACTGAAAGTGTCAGGGTTCCGTCAAAGGCTGGAAGGGTGGTTGTGATGTCGGTCGATCCGCTCATCCTGCCGTCTTGATAGTGGCGTCCAACAATCTGCCAGTTTCCAGATACCGGCACTTCGACAGACTTCACGATGACATTTGCGACTTTGGTCTGACCCCGCATGTCGAGTTTTGCCGACGACCCTGTCACGATTTCGATTCGCAGTACGTTGGCCACCGGGATTCTGCTCAGCACATCGCCCAGCCCACCTTTGGTGGAGGGGCGCTGTCCATTGATCAGCACGTTGCCCGCTGCGCCACCAAACCCACGAACCCTATCCCCGTCATCAACAGAAAATCCCGGCAGTTGACGCACCATGTCTTCCGCTGTCGCCGGATTGAACCTGGCGAAATAGGAGGGCTCGAAAACCTCGACATCTGACTGCATGGCGGCCGTTTGGGCGCCGGCTTGCGAGGCCACTATGGCGGCCATGCTGGCCAAGCCCGAAACTCGAAAAATCATACGCGCAGTGCCCCAGCTATGGATATCCACTAGCTACAAACGGACTTCATCTTCAATGCCTTCGCGCATTAGTGCCGCAGCCGTGATAGCCGGACAGCACCGTTTGATCGCGGTCCAGGCACTCCGACCTCGTCCAGCTCGCAAGCAGGCCTATGGCATGTGCATTTGTAGCGGTATCCCGTTGCGGCAACTTTGTTAATGAGACGCCAACCTTGGCGCACCGTCCGCTTGATGCTCATCCGGGAGCGCCAGCCATCGCCTCCAGGCCGAACAGCTTGATCGCCTCGTCTATCGGCAATTCCCGCTTGCGTCCGCAGGCGTTCGCCCCCCCAATTGCGGCGCGCGGTCACTCGCCGAGACGCGCCAGATCGTCACACTAGAGTTGCCCTGCCTGACGCACTGAGCCAGCGAGACTTTGATGAGCAAACCAGGTCCACGGCTTTGGCGCTGACCCGCCAGTATGGGGTTGATGCAGAGGTGATAGCTGTCATGCGTGCGGCTGAGTACGCCGCAGTCAACGAGGTGGAAGCGCTGGCGGCCTGGGACGACATCCTCGGATGCCTGGCGGCGATTGAACCAGGAGAGGCTGGAGCGCGGCCGATCCAGTAGCTCCGCGACAGGCGTGTCGCCCGACTTGGAATTGCAACGGAGACACCTCTGCCAGTCCCGGCTAGATTGTTCTGACTGCGACCTCAGAACGGGACGACGCGATGGACTTCCCCCTGCTTCTGAACAGGTTTGCCCGATCGATTGAACAGCGTGACGCCAACGGTCTCGCAGACCTTTTCACTGACGATGGCGTGTACGACGACTACTTCTTTGGCGCAGCAGAGCCGGGTCGTGCCGGCATCAGCGCGACCGTCGAGCACTTCTACGAGGGCGGCGTCAATTATCGTTGGGAGTTCTTCTCCCCCCTCGCGTCGGCCAGCCTCGGGTATGCGAGTTACCGGTTCAGCTACAACTCAATCCTGCCTGAGGCTAATGGCGCCCGGGTGGTCTTCGACGGAATGAGCCGCTTCGATCTCGAAGCAGGACGCGTCAAGCGCTACAGTGAAGTATTCGACCGGGGCATGGCGCTAGCTCAGGTCGGCTTCGCTCCCGACCGTCTGCAGAAGATAGGGCTACGCTACGCACGCGAACTCAGGGCCATGCCGGCGATTGCGCCACACATAGCGAGCGATGGCTCGGCGCCTCTCGCGGACTAACCCGGCGCTGACCGACACACGGGTAGACGGCTATTCGCAAGCAACCACCTCGATCTGACACCCGCGGGTAGATCGGCGTGGTGTTTGGACATCGCTCGGCGCGCCACCAAGCTGATTGCGCGACGATCAGAGTCATCGTGCATCGGCGCCTGATCCCTCTGGGGTGGCCACGTTGAGATTTGGAGGGGCCATGATGGTCCAAAATGATCAGCCGTGCGTAGCGGTGTTCATGATAAGAGCTGCCCGCACAACAATTCTAGCGCTTGCTGTAGCGGCATGGGGTGTATCGCCTGCCATGGCTACAGAAGAACCGGCCTTCACCCTGGTGCAAAAACTGGGGAATTTCGAGATACGGGACTATGCCCCGGTCATCGTTGCGGAAGTGACCCTGCAGGGCGGCGCTGAGCGCGCGCGCAATGCGGGCTTCCAGCCGCTTGCCGACTACATATTCGCCAAGGACCGCAAAGGGCCGCAGATCGCCATGACGGCACCGGTAACGCAGGCGCCGCGGGAGCAGATTGCGATGACTGCGCCCGTGACCCAGCGCGGAGACAGCGCCAGCAGTTGGACAGTCGGCTTCACCATGCCGTCAAGTTACACAATGGAGACGCTGCCTGCCCCGGCGAATCCGAACGTGAGGCTCATACCCCATCCGGCAAAGCGCATGGCAGTCGTGCGCTTTGCCGGCACCGGGTCGGCGGGCGAGATGGAGCAGATGCGCGGCGATCTGATGAAGCAGGTCGCAACTCTCGGCCTGACGCCGGTCGGAGCGCCCGTCTTCGCCTTCTACGACCCGCCATGGACGCTGCCATTCTTCCGGCGCAATGAAGTCATGGTCGAGCTCGCCCAGCCCTGGGGCTAGTCGCCATGCAGGTTTCGAATCGCCTGCGTGGTGTGATTCATGAGTTTCCAGAATCGAGTCTTCGATACCTTTTCACATTGGTCCAGATGAAGGCCCACCGCCGAGCCCCGCTGGGATCAACGATCAGATAGCGCCCGCCCCCGTCAGCATGCCGGCCCGGGCCAAGGGTTCTGCCCTGACGGTCGGCATGGCGGTGGATCCCACGCTTCATTGGAAGGACCTTTCCCCAGAACATATGGAGCCCGACCGACTGGCCGCTACCCCACTTTTCACCCTAAAGTTGTCCGGCGTTTGGACGCGACAGCGTAAGCCGACGCGAGACCGAGGGTCGCGGAGAACCCTTTGGTTGCCAGTCGTCACGCGGTCACGTGAGACAGGGGAAGTGTCTGGAGAAAGGTAATTGGTGGAGCCGAGGGGAATCGAACCCCTGACCTCGTCATTGCGAACGACGCGCTCTCCCAACTGAGCTACGGCCCCGTTTTCCGGGTCCCGGCGAGGCCGGGATTTGGGAGCGCGTGTGCTAGTCCCGCGCAACCCGCTCGTCAAGGATGGCCGTCCGTCTAGGATGGAACGCCTTAAAGCAGGCGTTAAGGGCTGTGGCGCACCATGACAGCCATGCGCCACCTTCTACCCCTCCTCGCCGCTGCCGCGCTTGCCGGCGAGGCCGCCGCAGCGCCGCCGCCAGCGGCCGGTAAGGAAGCGGAGCTGGATCCCCAGGCCAAGCGGATCACGGGATCCGACAATTATGTACCGACCTTCGGCCTGCGCGCCTCGGTCGCGCGGGGGTTCAAGCTGCATGGCGTGCTGGCCGTTGACGCCGGCCTGGACGTTCCGAAGGAGGAAACCCGCAAGACGTGCGCGGCAATCCGCCCGCGCCTGACCAGTGCAATGCGGGATGCGATCCTCAACTATGCCTCGTTGTCCTATGTCATCGGCGAAAAGCCGGACGCGGATATCCTGTCGGCTCGCCTGCAGAAGGCAGTCGACGGCGTGCTTGGCAAGGGCCTGGCCCGCGTGGCGCTCGCCAGCGTGATCGTGTTCGACAACTAGCTTCCGGCCGCCGCGTCCATGAAGGCCGCAAGCTCGATGTCCTTGTCCGTGACGCCGCCGGCGTCATGCGTAGTCAGCACCACGTCCACCTTGTTGTAGACGTTCGACCATTCGGGATGATGGTCCATCTTGTCGGCCTTGAGCGCGATACGCGTCATGAATCCGAACGCTGCATTGAAATCGTCGAACTTGAACTGCTTGGCGATTGCATCACGGCCATCGACGGCTTTCCAGCCCTTGAGTTTGCCGAGCGCGTCGGCAGCCCCTGTCCGCTTTGTCATGTGCCGGCTCCTTTCCCGAACCTTAACCCGCAGACAGACAACCGCCAGACGGGATGCAACGGTTAATCAGCTTGTCTGTGCGATAGTGAGGCTCACGATTAGGGGAGACCGCCCGTGACCCATTTCCTGCGCTCCGAAAAGAACCCGGAGGGCCACAAGCTCGAAGACCTGCTCATGCAGCTGCGGGCGGACATTCTCCACCGTTGCGAAGTCATCGCGGCGGACACGCGGCCAGAAGCGCTGCATGTCATGGCCAACAATGTGAAGATCCTCGGCCACCTCAGCGATGCGATCAACGCAGCGCTGGATTCGACCCGCGTGCTCGACCGCGCCTTTGGCCCCTCGCAAGCAGCGCATGGCGGCCCGCCCCGCATCGGCAAGGCTGACGCCGCCTGACCTCGGCTCAGCCGGCCCCTGACACGAAATAAAGCCAGGTTCCGTCTTCGGCGACGCCCAGCACATAGCCGGGCCAGACCAGCCCGTTGCGGATCGCATCGGCCTGCCCCTCGCCCAGCAACCGGTCCATCTCGCGCGCGATCGCAGGCGTTATCTGATCGACCGGTAGCGCCGCCATCAGCGGCCAGATGTAGACCTTGCCGCGTGCGCTTTGCCGCACGGCGTAGGGAAAGGTCAGCAGCTTCTCCATTTGCGCCATCGGCCAGTCGCCGGTGCGCATCTTCAGATACCAGTACTCGCTGTGGCTCATGCCGGCATTGTTGGAGCGAAAGCCGGGCGTCTGGTCCGCCAGCTTCGCCATGTCGCGATAGGTTCCGGTCGCGCCGATCGCGCGCAGCTGGTCGACGGTTGCGGCGACGGCGGGCGGCAGGGGCGCCGCGACTGGGCGCTGAGGAGCGTCCACGACGGCGGCGCCTGCGGGCTCCGGCGCAGGCGGCGGATCGCAGGCAGCGGTCAGAAAACTCGCAGCGACGCAGGCGCGCAAGATGACCTTGCGGAGCGGTTTGTGGATCGCACGGGACGAGTGCGGCATCATCCGGCGCTCTCGCGTCCTTATGTTGGCTTCCCAGGTTCGTTCGGAAGGGAAACACGAAGACACAAAGATTCACACGAAAGACACCGGGCGCGTGTGCGGCAAACTAGAAACTGATCCCGACGGCGCCTGCAAGGTCATGCAGCAACTGGTCTTCCGACAGGACCTTGATCGTGGTCATGCCCATTTCGCGCGCGGGCTTCAGGTTGATCCCGAGGTCGTCGAGATAGACGCAGGCCTCGGGCTTCACGCCCAGCGCATCGCACATCATCAGGTAGATGCGCGGATCGGGTTTGCGCAACCCCGCTTTCGAGCTTTCGATCACATGGTCGAACTGGCTGAAGACGTCCGCGATCTGCTGCGCCTTGTAACTCGAAGACGACATGCCGGCGCCCTTGCCGGTGGGTGCGTTGTTAGTGATGCAGCCGACCTTGAAGCGCGCCTTACACGCCTTGAGGGCCGCAACCACACGCGGGCGCAGATCGCCCGATAGCAGGGCCAGCACGTCGGCGCCGCGAATGTCGTGGCCGAGGGCCTTCGCCTCACCGGCAAAGAGACGATCGAACGTGGCGGCGTCCACGTCCGAGCGTTCGATCCTGGCCCAGGCGTTGGTATCGGGGTTGATCGAATTGATCCTGCGGATGATGTCGTGCGGCAGGCCGCGCTCAAGCTCATAGCGATTGAAGGCGTCAAAGGGAGAGGTGGTGAACACGCCGCCGAAGTCCCAGATCACCGCCTCGATCGTCATCGCCATGCCTTTCAGACCAGCGGCCGGGATATCAGGCCAACCGCCAAACGCAACGGCGCCCTCCTGTCGGAGGGCGCCGCCCGTTCAGATCGCGTTTGCAATCCCGTGTTGTCTAGCCTTGAGGGTTCTTTGGCTCGGGAGTCTCGAACTCGTGGGGTCCTGGTTCATGTCCCGTGACGACCTCCCCCTTGGCCAGTTTGGAGTTCCACATCCCATAGACGAAATAGATCACGACTGCTCCGGCCATGAACCACGCGAAGAACATCAGTACGCGCGCCTCGACAGTAGTGATCAACCAGATGCACGAAACAATGCCGACGACCGGCAGCACCGGATAGAGCGGGACCTTGAACCCGCGCGGGAGCTCGGGGCGGGTCTGCCGCAGGAAGATGACGGTCAGGCAGACCACCGCGAACGCGGCCAGTGTTCCGACCGAGGTAAGGTCACCCAGCGTGTTGATGTCGAAGATCGCAGCAGCGAACGCAACCAGGACGCCGACCACAAGCGTATTGACCCAGGGTGTCTGGAACTTGACGTGAACCTTGGCGAACGGCTTGGGCAGCAGGCCATCACGCGCCATCGTATAGAAAATTCGCGTCTGGCCATACATCAGGACGAGGATCACCGAAGTGAGGCCCGTGATGGCGCCGACCTTCACGATCTGCGCAAAAATGCTCCACTCTGGCCCAAGCGCGTTGACCGCGACCGCCACCGGATCGGGAACATTGAGTTCGCGGTAGTCGACCATCATGGTCAGCACCCATGCGACGAGCATGTAGAGGACGGTGCAGATCACCAGGGAGCCGATGATGCCGATGGGCAGATCGCGCTTCGGGTTCTTTGCCTCCTGGCCGGCCGTGGAGACGGCCTCGAAGCCAATATAGGCGAAGAACACGATCGAAGCAGCGCGCGCGATCCCGTCCAGGCCGAACTTGCCAGGCCCTTCATTCTCGGGAATGAACGGAACCCAGTTCTGCGATGTCTCTGCAAAGTTCGACAGAACATAGAAGCCGCCGACAAGGATCACGGCGACGATCGTGGTCACTTTAACGGCGACGATCGCGTTGTTGAAGGAGGCGGATTCCGAAACGCCCACGACCAGAAGTACGGTCAGCGCTAGCACGACGAGCGCAGCCGGCAGGTTCATCACGGCGGCAGCCGATGTCCCGTCCGGCAGTGCAACCTCGTGCCCAAATGGCGCGGTCAGCGTCGCAGGTATGACGATCCCGAAATCTCCGAGCAGACTGACGACATAGCCCGACCAGCCCACAGCGACGACAGACGCGGCAAGGCCGTATTCGAGCAGCAGCAAAGCCCCCATCAACCAGGCCGCGCCCTCGCCGAGGGTCGTGTAGGAATATGTGTAAGCCGATCCTGACACCGGCAGAGCTGACGCGAGTTCCGCGTAGCACAGACCGGCAAGGGCGCAGATCACACCGGCCACGACGAAGGACAGAATGACCGCAGGCCCGGCATGCAGGGCGGCGGCAGAACCGGTCCGCACGAAGATACCAGCCCCGATAATGCAGCCGATACCAAGCAGGACGAGGTTCCATGCGCCCAGCGTTCGCTTGAGCTCGCTCGCGCCGTATTCGGCCTGAATCTGCTCAACCGACTTTCGGGCAAAAATCTGCCCGAGACCACGTCCTGCCATGAATATCCCTCCGCCGCGGCTTCCCCGAGGATCCGCAAGTTGTTGGCGGGGACGTTACCTGTCCCCTTGTGCGGCTGCAACGGTGCGCTTTTTGTCGGGTGGCGGACAGATTCTTCTACCCGGCAAGGCAAAAAATACGCGTCCGTGCTCAGATATCTATCGTTCCGGGGTCGGCGGCACGTCGCCAGGGCCCTTTGAACCGGGGGTCGCTCCTCCTCCGCCGGTCCGGCCCAAAATATGCCGGAACGTCGATGAAGGAGCGTCGGCGCTCGATCACGGCGTTCATCCGGTTTGCGACGTCGACGGCGCGTATGGGCTTCACCAGGAACTCATCGACGCCGGCATTGACTGCGTCGATCACCCGGCTGCGCTCAGAATAGGCCGTGACCATAATGATAGGAAGAAAAGGGTTGGGACTGTCCGGCGCGCGCCGGATCTGGCGGCAGAAATCGATGCCATCAGGCCCGTCGAGCTTTAAGTCGATAAAGGCCAGGTCGATCTCGCCGCGCGCGACCACGCCAACCGCCTCGCTGCAATCGGCAGCTTCTTCGACCCGGCGCATGCCGAAGCTGATCAGGATGGCACGCAGGACCCCGCGCATATGCGCGTTGTCGTCCAGGATCAGCGGCGTTACCCCTTCCAGAGCCATACCCACGATGTCCTTCGGTCGCCTGTTGCAGACGACAGCCTGTTCGATCCCTGCGACAGGCGATTCCCCACTTTGGCGGCCCCCCGGCCGCTTTACTTTGGCGGTTGGGTCTAGACGCTTCGTCGAGCAAGACAAGATCAATTGTTGGTAAGGAAAGGCGCCAGGACGGATTACGGGTACCTGGCCTCGACTGTCAGATTGACCTTGTCTTGCTTGCCGCCGGGGCGACCGGGGGACAGTCTGGCGCGAGCGCGCACTTTCGCTAGAAGCAGCATTGGCAGCAGCCCGAAGGAAACGTTTTGACCGCCACACGAGACGACATCCAGCGACTCGCCCGCGGCCGCGTTCTTGTGATCGGCGACGTCATGGTCGACCACTACGTCTCGGGCAAGGTCTCCCGCGTGTCGGACGAGGCGCCTGTTCCGATCGTGCAGGTCACCGACGAACGCTGGACGGCCGGGGGTGCCGCCAACGTGGCGGCGAACATTGCAGCGCTTGGCGGCCGGGCAATCCTTGTCGGCGTTACGGGAGCCGACTCCGCCGCCTCGACGCTGGCCGGCATTGTTGGCGCGATGGGCGGCGCGGTGGAGGCTCACCTGGTCGCTGACGCCTCACGGCCGACGACACTGAAAACGCGTTACATGGGCGGACAGCACCAGATGGTGCGGGTCGATCGCGAGACCGGCCTTGCGATCCTGCGCAGCACGGAAGACCGGCTGGTCGCTATCATCGCGGACGTGGCGGACGACTGTGACGTCATCATGGTGTCCGACTACGCCAAGGGCGTGCTGAGCGACCGCGTCCTGGGCGCCATCATGGTGCACGGGCGCCGCGCGGGCGTCGACATAGTGATCGATCCCAAGCGCGCTGACTGGAGCGCCTACCGGGGCGCCAGCCTGATCACGCCAAACCGCAAGGAGCTCAGCCTCGCGACACGGGCGACATGCGGGACGGATGCCGAATGCCTTGCAGCGGCTGACGCTGCGATCGCGACGACGGGCGCTGCGATCCTCCTGACGCGATCAGAGCAAGGCATGTCGCTGTTCCGCACTGGACAGCCCGCACTGCACCTGTCGGCCAAAGCGCGCGAAGTGTTCGACGTGTCAGGGGCTGGCGACACTGTGGCGGCGACAGTCGCGCTCAGCGTAGCCAGCGGGCTGGCGCCCAACCTGGCCATGCAGGTGGCCAATGTCGCCGCGGGCGTGGTGGTGGGCAAGCGCGGGACGGCGACAGTCTCCCCCGCAGAGATCATGGCCGAGCTTGATGCAGGCCATCGCATCACAGCCTCATTTCCGGGAGCCATCAACCTTTCCGAAGCCCGCGCCCTGCGTGAAACCTGGGCGCGCGAAGGATTGAGCGTCGGCTTCACCAACGGATGTTTCGACATTTTGCACGCGGGTCATGTCGCCCTCCTTCGACAGGCTGCTGATGCCTGTGACCGCCTGATCGTCGCGCTGAATACGGACGCCTCTGTGAGCGCGCTCAAGGGGCCGAACCGTCCGGTGCAGTCCGAAGACGTGCGCGCGTCCGTGATGGCGGCAATCAAGGGGGTCGACGCGGTGATCCTGTTCGGTGAGGCGACGCCGCTCGAGGCTATACGGGAGCTCCAGCCTGATGTTCTGGTTAAGGGAGCCGACTACACCGAGGACCAGATCGTCGGCGCTGATATCGTGAAAGCGCGCGGCGGCCGAATCGTCAGGGTTGGGCTGATCGACGGGCAATCGACCACCGGAGTGATCGAAAAATCCCGTAAATCCTGAAGTGGAGCGCCGTCAAAGCTTCCCTAATCTGCTCGTGGCAGGTTGGCGCGATAATGACCGGGACGTTTCATTCCGATGCCACGCTAACGTCGTGGGGACGTGTGGTGCGCGAGCGCCACCATGTCGCACGCCCGCGCTTCGGTGACGAGGTAAGCGGGATGGTGAAGACCCTGTCGGCAGAAAGTCCCGGGCTGGCGGTTGGTCTGCGGCGTTCCTACGGCGACAGCAATCTCAACCCGGATGGCCGGGTCATCGACATGACCGGCGTCGACCGGATCATTTCTTTCGATCGCCGGAACGGCGTCATGCGCGCCGAGGCGGGGCTTTGCCTGAGCCAGGCATTGCAGGTGCTTGTACCCGCAGGCTGGTTCCTGCCGACCACGCCGGGCACGCGTTTTGTGACGCTCGGCGGCGCCGTCGCAAACGATGTGCACGGCAAGAACCATCATGCCGCCGGCGCGTTCGGCGCATCGGTCACGCGGCTGAAGCTGCTGCGGACAGATGGCGCTGCGCAGGAGATCACAACTGGCGATCCACTTTTCCACGCGACGGTTGGCGGCCTTGGCCTTACCGGCCTGATCGCGTGGGTGGAGTTTCGCGCCACACCGATCCCATCGGCTTATCTCGACGGCGAGGACACATCCTTCACCCGCGTGGAGGACTACTTCGACATTGCGGCAGAGAAGAAGAACAGCTTCGAACACACGATGGCGTGGATCGACTGTTCGACGAAGGGCGCGAAGCTGGGGCGGGGCATCTTCTCGTCAGCGAACTGGGCGCCCTATGGCGATCTCGCGCCACATCTCGAACAGCCGCGTCGGAACGTCCCCCTCGACGCGCCGGACTTCACGCTCAATGCACTCACGGT
This sequence comes from Hyphomonadaceae bacterium, assembly GCA_022844475.1. Lineage (GTDB taxonomy): Bacteria > Pseudomonadota > Alphaproteobacteria > Caulobacterales > Hyphomonadaceae > UBA7672. The sequence continues at coordinate 10,695 of JALHLR010000047.1, forward strand.
CCGCGCGTTCAACAGCGTCCGCCATGAGTTGAAGCGCATGCGGCATGGCCCTTACCACACCCACTACGACCCGTTCCTCTACCCGCTCGATGGAATTGCGCAGTGGAACAGGCTCTATGGCGCGAAGGGCTTCTATCAGTACCAGTGCGTGCTGCCCCCTGCGACGGCGCGCGGGGGCGTCACGGAATTGCTGAAGACAATTGTCGCGTCAGGCCAGGGCTCCCCCCTCGCCGTGCTGAAGGATTTCGGCCCCAACCTGCCCGCAGGCATGCTGTCCTTCCCGATGGAAGGAACGACGCTGGCGCTCGACTTCCGCAATCAGGGGGAGCGGACGCTTCGCCTGATGGCCGATCTCGACCGCATCGTGGCAGAGGCTGGCGGCCGTCTCTATCCGGCGAAGGATGGACGCATGCCTGCAGAGATGTTTCAGGCCGGGTTTCCGAAATGGCAGGATTTCCGTGCCTATGTTGATCCGGGCCTTTCATCGGCCTTCTGGAGACGGGTGGCAGGCTGATGGACGGATCGCTGGGTTACGCGCCAGTGCAGGAAGACATAAAGCACGCGCACACTTCGAACCGGGTCATCATCTTGGGTGCCCTGTCGGCCATCGCGACGGCGGCGGCGCGAATCTATGCGCGCGAAGGCGCAGCCCTGGTCCTGGTCGCCCGCAACGAAGCGCGGCTGCTTGCGCTTGCCGCGGATCTCTGCGCGCGCGGGGCCGCGAACGTCGCAGTCGTTGCAATGGACCTTGAGGCTGAGGCCCCCAATGCGGGCAAGCATATCGAGGCGTGGAAGACGCAGCTGGGCGGCATCGATCATATCCACCTTGTCTACGGCTACCTCGGATCGCAACCAGAGGCATCAGCCAGCCCCGCCGAACTCTCGCGGATCGTAACCTCCAACTTCACCTCAGCCGTGCACTGGTGCGAGGCGGCGGCCAATCTCCTTCGCCGGCAGAAGCACGGCGCGCTGGTAGCGGTCTCCTCGGTGGCTGGTGATCGCGGCAGGCAGTCGAACTATGCTTATGGCGCGGCCAAGGGGGGCCTCGCCCTTTACGTGCAGGGCATCGCGCATTCGTTGGCTGGCACGGGGGCCCGCGCCGTCGCCGTGAAGCCGGGCTTCGTTGACACGCCAATGACGGACGGCCTGAAGAAGGGTGGTCCGATGTGGGCCAGCGCCGACCAGATCGGCAAGGAGCTGCGCCGGGCCGCAGACAGGGGCGGCCCGATCCAGTACGCCCCCGGAAAATGGCGGATCGTCATGGCGATAATCCGCGCCGTCCCGGCTTTCGTCTTCCACAAGACGAAGTTGTAGGCAAAGCCCCGGCAAGCCTTCCGCCGAGCCAAATGACCTGCTGTGGTGGACGGCGTGGCGTGTCGCGACGCCTTGACTTTGGCCCCCTGCAAGCGACTAAGCCTGCCTTAGGGGGAAGCGCCCCGCAATTCTGGAGTGCGTCATGCGCGTGACGATGATCGGAGCAGGCTATGTTGGCCTGGTGTCCGGAGCCTGCTTTGCTGATTTCGGCCATACCGTCACCTGTGTCGACAAGGATGCGGGCAAAATCGACCGGCTGAAGGATGGCGTGATGCCGATCTTCGAGCCGGGCCTCGCCGAGCTTGTCGGCTCCAACGTCAAGGAAGGCCGGCTCTCTTTCACGCTGGATGCCCAGGACGCCATCCGCAACGCGGACGCGATCTTCATCGCAGTGGGCACGCCCTCGCGCCGTGGCGACGGCCATGCCGACCTGTCGTATGTCTACGCCGCGGCCAAGGAGATCGCGGAGCACATGGACGGCTTCACTGTCGTCGTCACCAAGTCGACTGTTCCGGTTGGCACGGGCGACGAGGTCGAGGAGATCATCGCCAAGACCAACCCGAACGCGAAGTTCGCAGTCGTCTCGAACCCGGAATTCCTGCGCGAGGGCGCCGCCATCGGCGACTTCAAGCGTCCGGACCGCGTCGTCGTCGGCACCGACAGCGAAGAGGCGCGCGAAGTCATGCGCGAACTCTATCGCCCGCTCTTCCTCAACGAGACGCCGATGCTGTTCACCTCGCGGCGCACGTCCGAGCTGATCAAGTACGCCGCCAACGCCTTCCTTGCGGTCAAGATCACCTTCATCAACGAGATGGCGGACCTGTGCGAGAAGGTCGGCGCGAATGTGCAGGATGTCTCGAAGGGCATCGGCCTCGACAACCGCATCGGCAAGAAGTTCCTGCACGCAGGCCCTGGCTATGGCGGCTCGTGCTTCCCGAAGGACACACTCGCACTCACCAAGACCGCCAACGATCATGGCAGCCCCGTCCGTATCGTTGATACGGTCGTCGAGGTGAACGACGCCCGCAAGAGGGCGATGGCGGATCGCGTGATCAAGGCGATGGGCGGCAGCGTGAAGGGCAAGACGATCGGCGTGCTGGGTCTCGCCTTCAAACCCAACACCGACGACATGCGCGACGCCCCTTCGCTCGACATCGTCCCCGCCCTGCAGGCGGCCGGTGCGCGTGTGAAGGCGTATGACCCGGAGAGCATGCACGAGGCCGGCAAGGTGCTGACCGAGGTGGACTTCTGCGACGGCCCCTACCACGCCATCGACGGCGCCGACGCCATGGTGCTGATCACCGAATGGGACCAGTTCCGGGCGATGGACTTCGAGCGCGTCAAGAAGCTCCTCAAGACGCCGACCGTGGTCGATCTGCGCAACGTCTACCAGCCATCGGACATGAAGCGCCGCGGCTTCAACTATGTGAGCGTCGGGCGGCCCTAAGGCCCGCGCTTTACAGCACGCCCGACTGCCCGCATCACTCGCGGTGATCGATCAGCGAGGCGAGGCGCCATGACCCGTGCTAGTTCACTTCTTGAAAACCGTGCGCTCGTCTCGGGCGGATCGGGTTTTCTGGGCTCGCACCTGTGCGACCGTTTGCTGGGCCGCGGGCAGGAAGTGCTGTGCGTTGACAACCTGTTCACAGGCCAGAAGCGCAACGTCGCCCACCTGCATGGCAATGCGAAGTTCGAATTCCTGCGCCATGATGTGACCTTCCCACTCTTCGTCGAGGTGGACCAGATCTGGAATCTCGCCTGCCCCGCCAGTCCTGTGCACTACCAGCACGATCCGGTGCAGACGACGAAGACGAGCGTGCACGGGGCCATCAACATGCTCGGCCTCGCCAAGCGTCTTGGTGCGAAAATCCTTCAGGCGTCCACATCTGAAGTCTATGGCGACCCCGCCGTCCACCCGCAGACGGAAGACTACTGGGGCAACGTCAACCCGATCGGCCCGCGCTCCTGCTATGACGAGGGCAAGCGTTGCGCCGAGACACTGTTCTTCGATTACTGGCGCCAGCACCAGCTGCGCATCAAGGTGCTCCGCATCTTCAACACCTATGGCCCGCGCATGCACCCGAATGACGGGCGCGTCGTCTCCAACTTCATCGTGCAGGCGCTGCGCGGCCAGGACATCACCATCTACGGCGACGGCTCGCAGACGCGGTCCTTCTGCTATGTCGACGATCTCATCGAAGGCATGATCCGGCTGATGGACTCACCCGACGATGTCACGGGTCCCATCAATGTCGGCAATCCGGGCGAGTTCACGATGATCGAGCTGGCCGAGAACGTGCTGCGGCTCACAAAGTCCAGATCGAAACTCGTCCGAATGCCGCTGCCCGCCGATGACCCGAAACAGCGCAAGCCCGACATCACGAAAGCCAAGACCGTGCTCGGCTGGGAACCGAAGGTGCAACTTGAGGACGGTCTCAAGGAGACCATCGCCTACTTCAAGAAGCTGCTGGACGAATAGCTCAGTCTGCCAGCCGGGTGCGGACCTCGACCGCAATCGCCGGTGAGGCCGTAAGCCCGGGGCTTTCGATGCCGAACAGGTTCACGAGCCCAGCCACGCCATGCCGCTCCGGTCCATCGATGCGGAAGTCTGACGCCGCCTCGCCCGGCCCCGAAAGCTTTGGACGGCAGCCGGAATAGTCAGGCGTCAATGCGCCGTCCGGCAACCCCGGCCAGTACCGCCTGATCGCTTCGTAGAAGCTATCCGCGCGCCGTGAATCCACAGTGTAGTCGATACTATCAGGATCATCCGACGCGAGCCATTCCACATCTGGCCCGAACTTCATCCGGCCGCCAAGGTCGAGCGTCACATGCACGCCAAGACCGCCATCGACAGGCGCCGGATAGACCAGGCGCGAGAACGCCTGCCGGCCATTGCACGCAAAATAGCTGCCCTTCGCGAGCACAAGCTTCGGAACGTGTTCGGCTGGGAAATCTCTTATAGACTGCGCAACACGCTGCGCATGCAGCCCGCCGCTGTTCACGACCAGGCGGCAGGTCAGCGTGGCGGCCTCTTCGCCGCCCGTCGTCACGCGAAACCCGCCTCCCGCCAGTTGCGCGATCCGCTCCACCGGCGCGTTGAGCGCAATCACCCCACCATGATCCTCCACCTCGCCCCGCAGCGCCAGCATGTAGCCGTGCCCATCGACAACGCCAGTCTCCGGCGACCACAGCGCCGCCGCGCACGCAAGCTGCGGCTCCCACGCTCTGACTATGGCTGCGCTGACAAGCTCCAACCCCTCGACGCCATTGCGCTGGCCGGTCGCGTAAATGGCCTCGATCCTTGCAACCTCACGCTCCGACGTTGCAACGATCAGCTTGCCATACTTGCGATAGGCGACACCGCGCTGGTCGAGATACGCATACAACTGCCGCCTGCCGGCGACGCACATCCGCTGCCGCAGACTTCCCGTCGGATAGTACATGCCGGCGTGGACCACCTCGGAGTTGCGCGAGGAGATGCCCTTCCCGATAGCGGCCGCCGCCTCCAGCACCAGCACGTCTTCGCCCGCGCGAGCAAAGGCGGCAGCGATCGCCAGCCCGACCGCGCCCGCTCCCGCCACGACAACGTCAACGTCCATTAACCAACCTGTATCGGCCCGCCTGTCCAAAGCGCTGGAATCTGCCACTTTCCAGCGCTAACCTGTGATTTCGTTTTCCGATAATTACCTATGCGTGTGTAGCCTGTCTGTTGAGAGCCGTAAGGCCGGGTGATAGGCGCAGGCATGGCCGAGTTCGACAATCTTTATGCGCACGGTTTCGTGCGGGTGGCCGCCGCCAGCCCGCGCGTTCACCTCGCCGATCCGGCAAGCAACGCCCGGGAGACCATCGACCTGATGCGCAAGGCCGACAAGGCCGGTGCCGCTGTCTGCATTTTCCCCGAGCTTGGCCTTTCCGGCTACACGATCGACGACCTGCACATGCAGTCCACCCTGCTCGCCGCGGTGCGCGAGGCGATCGCCGGGGTGAAGCATGCCAGCAGGTCGCTCGCCCCAGTTGTCGTGGTCGGCGCGCCGATCCAGGTCGGCCCCGCCATTCACGGCTGCTCTGTCGTAATCCATCGCGGCGCGATCCTCGGCGTCGTGCCGAAAACCTACCTGCCGAACTATCGCGAGTTCTACGAAAAACGCCAGTTCGCCATGTCGGGCGACGCGACCGTCACCGAGATCGCGCTGGCGGGCGACACAGTCCCCTTCGGCGTCGATCTCACATTCGAAGCCTCCGACATTCCGGACTTCACCCTCGCCATCGAAATCTGCGAGGACATGTGGGCGCCGATTCCGCCCTCCACCTACGCGGCGCTCGCCGGCGCCAACATCATCGCGAATCTCTCCGCCTCCAACATCACGATCGGCAAGGCGGCTGAACGCGACATGCTCTGCATCTCGCAATCGGCGCGCGCGGCCTGCGGCTACATCTATTCGGCCGCCGGCTATGGCGAGAGCACAACCGACACCGCATGGGACGGGCAGCTCGCTGTCTACGAACTCGGCTCGAAGATCGCCGAGTCGGATCGCTTTGCAGATGAGTCCACACTGCTCTTCGCGGATGTCGATGTCGGGCGCATCGTGCAGGATCGCATTCGCAACGGCACGTTCCGCGACTCAGCGCGCAACCACGCTACCCACCTCCGCCGCCGCCGCATCAGCTTCACCGCCGCTCCGGAACTGAACAGCAAGCTTTCCCTCTCGCGCCGGATCGACCGCTTTCCGTTTGTGCCCGACGACGACGCCCTGCTCGATCATGACTGTTTCGAAGCCTACTCGATCCAGGTGCAGGGGCTGCGCCGCCGCCTTGAAGCCTCTGGCGTCAAGAAAGCCATCATCGGTGTCTCAGGCGGACTCGACTCGACACAGGCCCTGCTCGTCGCCGTTCGCGCCTTCGACCTGATGGGCGCCAGGCGCAAGGACATCATCGGCGTCACCATGCCGGGCTTCGCCACCACCGAGGGCACGAAGTCCAAGGCCCACGCGCTGATGAAGGAACTCGGCATCGACGCCCGCGAGATCGACATCAAGCCGATGGCGAGGCAGATGCTTGCCGATCTCGGCCACCCTTTCGCCAAGGGCAAGAAGGTCTACGACATCACGTTCGAGAACGTGCAGGCGGGCCTGCGCACCGACTACCTTTTCCGCCTCGCCAACAAGGAAGGCGGAATGGTCGTCGGTACAGGCGACCTCAGCGAGCTGGCGCTTGGCTGGTGCACCTACGGCGTCGGCGACCATATGAGCCACTACAACGTCAACGGCGCAGTCGCGAAGACGCTGATCCAGCATCTGATCCGCTGGAGCGCCACAAGTGGCCACTATTCGGAAGGCGCAGCGCAGGTCATGCGCCAAATCCTCGAGCAGGAAATCTCGCCCGAACTGGTGCCGCCTGGCCCCGACGGCAGGATCCAGTCCACCGAGGACACGATCGGCCCCTACAACTTGCACGACTTCTTCCTCAACCAGGTCATCCGTTGGGGGGCGTCCCCCACGCGTATCGCCTACCTGGCGCACGTAGCCTGGGGCGATGCCAAACTTGGCGAATGGCCCGCTCACACAGCGCCGAAAGACCGCGTGGCCTACGACATGCCCACCATCGTGAAATGGCTCGAGGTCTTCACGAAACGATTCTTCCAGACCAGCCAGTTCAAGCGCTCGGCGGTTCCCAACGGTCCGAAAGTCACGTCAGGCGGCGCTCTGTCACCCCGCGGCGATTGGCGGATGCCATCGGATTCCAGCGCCGCGCCATGGCTGGAAGATATCGCCCGCCTAAAGGCGCAGCTGGGCCTCAAGGCCTGACTGCGGCAAATCTTGCCTTTTGCCCCGGGGTGATCCATGAGGAGCCTCATTGCACTCGTAGCTCAGCTGGATAGAGCGCTGCCCTCCGAAGGCAGAGGTCACAGGTTCGACTCCTGTCGAGTGCGCCAA
>JALHLR010000048.1 GCA_022844475.1 Hyphomonadaceae bacterium
TCGACGATGAAGATCTCGGACTTGGCCGGATCCTTCTCCTGGCAGTCGGCGAGCTTGCCGGGGAGCGAGGTGATGTCGAGCGCGGATTTGCGGCGCGTGAGTTCGCGCGCCTTGCGGGCGGCCTCCCTTGCAGCAGCAGCCTCGACGATCTTCATCATCACCTGTTTTGCAGGGCCCGGATTCTCCTCGAACCACTGGCTCAGCGCATCGGTCATGAGGCTTTCGACGATCGGGCGGACTTCGGACGAGACCAGCTTGTCCTTGGTTTGCGAGGAGAATTTCGGGTCCGGCACTTTCACCGACAGCACGCAGGTGAGGCCTTCGCGCGCATCGTCGCCGGAGATGTCGACCTTCTCTTTCTTCGCGAGACCCGTCTCGTTGGCATACTTGTTGATCACCCGCGTGAGGGCGCCGCGGAAGCCCGCAAGGTGCGTGCCGCCGTCGCGCTGGGGGATGTTGTTGGTGAAGCAGAGGACGTTCTCGTAATAGCCGTCATTCCACTGCAGCGCAGCTTCGACGACGACGCCGTCCTTCTTGGTCATCGTATAGATCGGCTTGGGGATCGCGGCATTGCGCTGGCGGTCGATGTGCTTGACGAAGGCTTCGACGCCGCCCTCGTACTGCATCACGATTTCCCACGGCTCGGCCCCGCGCAGGTCCTTGAAGACGATCTTCACGCCGGAATTGAGGAAGGCGAGTTCGCGCAGGCGATGTTCCAGCGTCTCGCGCTTGAACTCCGTCATGGTGAAGGTGGCGGCGCTCGGCAGGAAGCGAACGGTTGTGCCGGTCTCATGGCGCGAGCCATCGGCCTTCATCGGTGCGTCGCCGATGATGCGCAGCGGCGCTTCGGGCTCGCCCAGCTTGAAGCGCATCGTGTGGATCTTGCCATTGCGGCGGATGGTGAGGTCGAGCGTTTCGGAGAGCGCGTTGACGACCGAGACGCCGACGCCATGCAGGCCGCCCGAGACCTTGTACGAGCCCTCTTCTTCCGTGTTGGCGAACTTGCCGCCGGCGTGCAGCTGGGTCATCACGACCTCGGCCGCGCTGACGCCCTCTTCGGAATGGATGTCGACGGGAATGCCGCGGCCATTGTCGCTGACTTCTGCCGAGCCATCCGGAAACAGCGTCACGGCGACATGATCGGCATGACCTGCGAGCGCTTCGTCGATAGAGTTGTCGACGACTTCGTAGACCATGTGATGGAGACCCGAGCCATCATCGGTGTCGCCGATATACATGCCGGGACGTTTGCGCACGGCGTCGAGGCCGCGCAGCACCTTGATCGACTCGGCGTCGTAGCTCTTCTTCGAAGGCTCAGCGCCAGTGGTTTCAGTCACGTCAGACATTCAAACTTCCCAGTCGCGGAGCGACGTTCAAAAAACAAGGTGGGGCGCGCAGGGGCGGCGCCGCCAAATTCCGTATCAATCCTCGCGGACAGTCCCCTCAGACACTTCGAAACGCTGGGCGCGATCGCCGAACGCATCGAACAGGGAGCGGTCTGTTCCTGTGAGCCAGGCCTGGCCGCCGAGAGCGGCCAGTTCGTCGTACAACGCGGCGCGCCGGTCCGAATCGAGATGGGCCGCCGCCTCGTCAAGTAATAGCAGGGGTGAGGGGGCAAAATCACGCTCGAAAAGCGCCTGAGCGTTAGCTAAAATAAGCCCTATTAACAAGGCTTTCTGCTCGCCCGTCGAGCACTGGTCGGCGGCCAGGCCCTTGGGGGCGTGAATGACACGCAGATCGGTGCGGTGAACGCCCTCGGTCGTGCGCCCGGCGATGCGGTCGCGGCCGCGGTTTTCGCGCAGCTGGATGATGATTTCCTGCTCGATATCGGTCAGCGCCACGCCATTGGCGGCGTGCATCTCGAACTCGCCGTCGAGGTCGATGAGCGCCTTCGGGAAGGCGCCTTCGGGCCGCGCGAGGATCGCCTCCTGCATCACCTTCACCGCGTCGATACGGTGGATGGCCATGGCGGCGCCGGCGGAGGCCATACCAACCTCGATGGCGTCGAGCCAGGCGGGATCGCTCCTGCCCTGCTCCAGCAACGCATTGCGCTGGCGCATGGCCTTCTCGTAGCCAGCGGAGGCAGCGGCATGGCTGGGGAAGTGGGCGAGCACCTGCCGGTCGAGAAAACGACGACGATCGCCTGCGGGACCTGCAAAGACGCGGTCCATGGCGGGGGTGAGCCAGATCACGCGCATCAGCTCGCCGAGATCCTGCTGCGCGGTCTCGACGCCGTCGAGCCGGGCTGAGCGGCGCGAGCGGCCCTGCTCGTCGAGTTCGAGAGCGAGCGAGATCCGCCGGTCGACATCGCCATCGCGCACATCGGTGGAGATGGCCCAGCCGCGCGCTGCTTCACCCTCAGCTGTCTGGCGCACGAGGTCGCCGAACTCCGCGCCACGCAAGCCGCGCCCGGGCGACAACATCGAGACGGCCTCGAGCAGGTTGGTCTTGCCGGAGCCATTCTGCCCGAACAGGCAGACGTGGCGGCCATCGAGGCGCAGGTCGAGGCCGGGGTAGTTGCGATAATCGCGCAGCCCAAGGCGCGTGAGGCGGACGTGAGGGCGGCGGGGGTCGGCGACGTCCATCATGGCGAGACTGGCCCCGCCCTACAGGATGTCAGCCTACACACGCAGCGGCATCAGGACGTATTCGGCGCCGGCGTCCTTGGCGTCGATGACCCGGGCTGGAGAGGCCGCATCGTTGAATTCGATGCGGGTCTCGTCGCTTTCGATCTGGCCGGCGACGTCGAGCAGGTATTTGGCGTTGAAGCCGATTTCCATCGGCTCGGCGTCGTAATCCGCCTCGATGTCCTCGGCGCCATGACCGGATTCGGAATGCGTGACGGCGAGCATCAGCTTGCCCGGCGACAGCGACAGCTTCACCGAGCGCGAGCGTTCGGCAGACACGGTGGCCACGCGATCAACCGCGTCCTTGAACAGCTTGGTCGCCACGACCATGATCCGGTTGTTGTCCTTCGGAATGACGCGCTGGTAGTCCGGAAAGGATCCGTCGATCAGCTTGGACGTCAGCACGGCCTCGCCGATGCGGAAGACAATCTTGGAGTCCGAGGCTTCGATGGTGACGATCTCGGGCGCGTCATCAAGAAGCCGGCGCGCTTCGGCAACGGCCTTGCGCGGCACGATCACGCCCTTGAGGCCGGATGAGCCCTTCGGCGCCTCGCCCTCTGCAAGTGCGAGGCGGTGGCCGTCCGTGGCGACAGCGCGCAGCACGTTGCCCTTTGCGCCCTTGGCGTGGTGCAGGTAGATGCCGTTCAGATAGTAGCGCGTTTCCTCGGTCGAGATCGCAAAGCGCGTCTTGTCGATCAGGCGGCGCAGTTCGGCCGCCGCGATCTCGAACTTAACCGGGGCTGCTTCCTTGGCCATGGTCTGGAAGTCGGCGGCCGGCAGGGTGGGCAGCGCGAATTTCGAGCGGCCCGCAGAGATCGACAGGCGGCCGTCCGTCAGGTCGAGCGCGACTTCGGAACCCTCGGGTAGTTTGCGCACGACATCAAAGAGCGTCTGTGCCGGGGCGGTGACCGCGCCGGCCTTCTTCACATTGGCTTCGGCCGCATCCGTAGCCTCGATGTCGAGGTCGGTGGCGGTGAGGCTCAGCCGGTCGCCTTCAGCCTGCATCAGGATGTTGGACAGGATCGGGATCGTATTCCGCCGTTCGACCACGGCCTGGACGTGGGACAGCGCCCGCATCAGCGCATTGCGGTCGATGGTCAGTTTCATACGTCCAGTCCCTGTCAGAAGGCGGCCCTTGAGAGAAGCTCGTTGAGCGCCCGGTGGTTCGCCGAAAAGGTTCGGCCCGCCGGATGAGGGCGGGCCGGAAGATTAGCCAGATTGCGGCGTGCGGGAAGGCCCCGAAGGGGGCTTTCGCAAGCTATTCACACACCCTCCCCTGTTTTTCAGGCAAAGGCGGTCGATCGGCGCCTAACGCGCGTTGCGCGGGTCTGCCATGATACGCTGTTCCAGCTGGCGGAGCTCTTCGGCCATGGACTCGTTCGAGGCGACCATCGCTGCAATCTTGCGATAGGCGAACAAAACCGTCGTGTGATCCCGATCCCCGAACATCCTGCCGATCTGCGGGTAGGAGCATTTGGTCATCTGGCGGCTGAGATACATCGCATACTGTCGCGGCAGCGCGTACTGGCGCTTGCGGCAGGGCGATTCCAGCTCGGCCTTGGTGACGCCATAGGCGCGGGCGGTGACATCCTTGATCGTGTCGATGCGCGGGGCCTTGGACGGCGCGCCGCCCATCTGCAGCTGGATCGACTTCTCGACGGCGGCGCGGTCGAGTGGCTTTCCGGCCAGAACGGTGCCGCAATACACGTTTCGCACGGCGCCGCAGAGCGCGCGGCCGGACGCAGGCAGGCGATCGGCGAGAAGATCGATCCATTCTTCGGTCAGCTGGAATTCGGAATCGATGGCCGCTGCGGCGACCGAGACGGCGTCGGCGCGGGCGCGCAGGATTTCGCGGCGAAGGTTTCGCTCGGGCAGCTCCATCTGGGCGATGACGCCACCATGGATCTCGTCGCGCATCCGTTCGTCGAGCTGGTCGATCAGTGCGGGGGTCTGGTCAGCGGCAAGAACGACAACGCCGCCGTTCGCGACGATGGCGCGCATGTGAGAAAAGAACTCGACCAGCGTGCCGGGCTTGGCGCAGATGAACTGGAAATCGTCGAGCAGGACGACGCGCGCACGGCGGAACATGGTGCGCAGGTCAGACGTGTCCTTCCGCTTCACGCCGTCGATGAAGGCGTGCAGGAAGTCTTCCGAGCTCATGTAGAGGACGCTGCCCTCGCCTTTCGCGGCGCGCAGTGCACCCTCGATACCGCGCAGGAGGTGCGTCTTGCCGACGCCGTGCGGGCCGACGATGGTGACGACATGGGCAGAAACGCTGGCGCCCATGGCCAGACGGCGGGCAAGGCCGAAGGCGACGCGGTTTGAATCGCCCACCATGAAGTTCTCGAGCGTCTGATCGTCCTCGCCTGCGATCGCGGGCAGAACGGCTTCATCGAGTGGCACCTCGAACTCTTCATCGGCGACGGTCTCGTGCGGGCGGGCAAGCGCCATCACGTCGTTCGAGATGCGCTCGCGCGCTTCGATGCGGACCGTGCGGCCATCACGGTCGGCCTGGCTCCAGGCCTGCTGGATGAAATGGCCGAAATCGGCCTCGACGCGCGTACGCTCATGCTCGCTGGCGGCCGAGAGCAGCACTTCGCCGTTCACTTCGGCGACGAGTTCGAGCCTGGCCAGCCATGAATCGAACTTCACATCACCCAGGCGACGGCGCAGCGCGGCGCGCACGTCAGCCCAGATGACGGGGATCTGGTCGCCAGCGCGACCTGCCGATGAAACGGCGCGCGCGGGGGCGCCCTGCTCATTGGCGAACGGCTCTGCGCCGCGCGACACACCGCCGGCGCCGTTGGGAGAAAAACGCGTCGTGGATTGCTTGCTGATCATGGCCCCTCATCTACCCTTCTCTGGCGATGCCTTCCCTTTCTGATCGGACACAAAGCTTCTCCGACGGCTCCAGCCCCGGAGCCGCAGAACGATGTCCAAACGAAGGAAGGTTACTCGCTACGGAGGAGAGTTTTTCTCCCTTCGAGACGAGCCGTCAACCGACTCATCTGCCGCAGCTGACGAATTATTTTTCACGAATCTGTCGTCGTCGGTATTGCCACTGGATTCATTCAAAAAATGAAGTGCCGCAGCATTCCGCGCACATTTCCGTGCGTCTGCAGTCATCCGTGTACGGATGAAATGCAGAGCACAAAGAGGCGCAACGCCTTGCGGCGCTGCACCTTCGAAACTCAACTGTGACGGGTACCAATGCAACCCCGGAAATGCGGGGTCACGCTTCCGGGATCTAGGCGCCGACGGCCTTCACGCGCGCGGCAAGGCGGGAGACTTTGCGCGAGGCGGTGTTCTTGTGAAGCACGCCCTTGGTGACGCCGCGCATGATCTCCGGCTCGGCGGCTTTCAGCGCCTTGACGGCGGCGGCCTTGTCGCCTGACGCAACGGCTTCCTCAACCTTCCGGACGAAAGTGCGGACGCGCGACCGGCGTGACTTGTTGACCTCTGTCCGCCGGGCGATCTTGCGCACCATTTTCTCGGCGGATTTCGTATTGGCCATCGGTCTTCCAAGCTCCGTTTACCCTGACCGCCGGACACGAACCGGGGGTTTTGGGGAGCGGCCTATTATCAGCGTCGCCAAAGCCCGTCAATTCGCGGCGCGCACGATTTGGCTGGCGCCGCGAAACACCGCACGAAAGGCCTCCTTCACTGTTGCTTGAACTGGGCCGGGCGCTTCTCGACGAAGGCGCTCATGCCTTCCTTCTGGTCGTCGGTGGCGAACATGGCGTGGAAAAGCCGCCGTTCGAAGGCCAGGCCCTGATGCAGCGTGGTTTCGTAGGCGGCATTGACCGCCTCCTTGGTCATCATGGCGATTGGCTGGGAGGCGGCGGCGATCTTTTTCGCGACCTTTTTCGCCTCTTCCATCAACTGGTCGGCCGGCAGGACACGGGAGACGAGCCCCGCACGCTCGGCTTCCGCAGCGTCCATCATGCGGCCGGTCAGGCACATCTCCATCGCCTTGGATTTTCCGACCAGGCGCGTGAGACGCTGCGTGCCGCCAATCCCCGGCATGACGCCAAGATTGATCTCCGGCTGGCCGAACTTCGCCGCTTCCGAGGCCAGGATGAAGTCACACAACATCGCGAGCTCGCACCCGCCGCCCAGCGCAAAGCCATTAACGGCAGCCACGATCGGCTTGCGGAAGGACGACACGGCATGTTCGAAGCCTGCGAACATGTCCGACTTGTAGACGTCCATGTAGCTCTGCGGCGCCATCTCCTTGATGTCGGCGCCGGCGGCAAACGCCCTGCCCGCACCCGTGATGATCACGCAGCTGATCGCCGCATCGCCATTCCACTTGCCGAGCTGATCGGCGACTTCGGCGCACAGCTTGCGCGAGAGCGCATTCAGCGCATCGGGACGGTTGAGCGTGATGATCCCCACTGGACCATCGATTTCCACCAGCAGCGTTTCGTAAGCCATGAGCGTCTCCTGTTGGAGCCTTCCTAGCCGGGGGGCAGGCTGAGTTCCACCCGCGTCGCGCCGGCCAGCCGCAGCCGGTCGAAGAGGTCGATCACGACATCGACATCGGCCGTGCCGAAGTCGGCCTGCGCGAGCGAGGTTGCGCCTTCGACGACGGGGTCGGACAGGAAGTGCGCGGCGTGCTGGATCCCGTCCTCGGCGACGCCTTCGGGCGCGCACATCGCTTCCTCGAACCAGCCAGCGAGCGCGGCGGCGACTGGCAGCGGATCGCCCTCGATGGCGAGGCGCACGCCGTCCCACGGGAATGGTGCGATCACGATCGAAAGCCCGCCGCCCTCGAAGGCGATGGGCTCAAAATCCAGCATGCGGCCCGACTGGAACATGGAGGGGCTGGCGCTGTCGCCTTCCTGCACGGCGAGATCATAGCGCCCGCCAAGGCCCAGCGCGCCTTCGCGCGCGAGCTCGCCGGCATCGTTGAGCATGGGCGGCTCGATGATCAGCACATGGCCCTGCTCGCGCAGTTCGCCGAGCGCCTTCGTGAACAGGTCCACATGATGCGCGCGGATGTCGTTAAGCAGGTCGTAGAGGTCGCTCACACAGGGCTCCGTCGCGGTGAAGCCGGGGAGTCTAGTCCGGCAGACGCGTGGAGGCGAGCTTAACGACGAGTTCGAATTCGACCTTCGTGGGGGTCGTGCTGGCCGGCTCGCGGACGCGGATGGTAAGCCGCTCGTCCTCGCGTGCGTAGACGACGCCATCCGGCGTTTGCGTGGGTTTCCACCCGAGCGCGGGAAGGGTTTCGGCATAGAATGCCGAAACGCGCGCGCCGCCGAGATTGCCTTCGGCGCTTGTGCGCACGACGCGGCCCTGGTCGCTCTCGAAGATCATCGGTTCGGACGTTTCGGTGAGACCGTTTGGCAACGGGACGTCCTCGATCGCCGTCAGGAATTGTGTGGCGTGAGCCAAGGGCGCGCCAGCGCAGCCCGCTGCGGCGACGATCACGATGGCGCTTGCAAAGTGTCTGAGCACGCGTGCCTCCAGTGCCGCAAGTCTCGCCGTGTTCCCCTTAACAGGCAGACAATCAGACTGCATCCAGACTGCATCGCGCGGCCTGTTCCTGACATGTTCTTACGCCGCATCGTGGCCAACGCCGTTGGAGCGGGGACGGGCCGACGATGATCAGCCGAGCAAATGTCACTCTGTCGCGCGTCTACGATGATGTGCTGAGGGCCACGCGCGCCATCGCCGATCTCGAGCCTTCGCACAGCCTTGCACGCTTGCTCGCAGCCGGGCGTCCGGCCCGCCATGGCGGGTCGCGGGGGAGCACCTCAGGCATGCCGGGCATCCTGGCCTGAAGTTCAGGCCAGCTTCTTCTCGATCACGTCCCACATCGCCGCAACCGCATCGACGCCGGAGAGACGCTTCAGCGCACGCGCGCCAGTGGGCGATGTGACGTTGATCTCCGTCATCATGCCGCCGATCACGTCGATGCCGACGAACAGCAGGCCACGCTCCTGCAAAGCGGGCGCGATGCGGGCGCAGATCTCCTTCTCGCGTGCAGACAGTTCGGTCGCCTCTGCTGTGCCGCCGACGACGAGATTGGAACGGATCGCGCCGCTCGGTGGCTTGCGGTTGATGGCGCCGACAGGCTTGCCATCGACAATCAGGATACGCTTGTCGCCGTCGCTGACCGCCGGAAGGAAAGCCTGCGCGATGAAGGGCTCGGGCACCATCCTGTTGAACAGATCGACCACGGCTTCGAGATTGCCGTCGTCGCGGCCGATCTTGAGCACGCCGGCGCCGCCATGCCCGTGCAGCGGCTTCAGCACGATGTCGCCATGCACAGCGCGGAATTCATGCACCCGCGCAATGTCGCGCGTGATCAGCGTCGGCGGCTGCAGGTCGGGATACATCAGGGTGAGGACTTTTTCCGGCGACGAGCGAACGCCCGCCGGATCGTTCACCACCAGCGTCTCGTCAGTCACCAGTTCGAGCAGGTGCGCTGCGGTAATATATCCCATGTGAAAGGGCGGGTCCTGCCGCATGAGAACCACGTCGACGTCGCGGCGCAGATCAATCTTCTGAGCAGCACCCATCTCGGCATGCGGTGTGCGACCGGGGAAAACTTTCGCGGGCATCGCCCATGCACCGACAAACCCCGAGTCGTAATACAGATCGCCCACGCCATAAACGAAGACCTGATGGCCTCGCGACTGGGCTTCCTCGATCATCATGAAGCTGGAGTCGCCTGCCGGATTGACGGCCTCGAGCGGGTCCATCTGGACGGCGATGCGCAATGACATGGGAACAGCTCCGGCGGACGCCCCCTACCTAGGTTGCGCAAGCCTTTGCCGCAATGCGCAGCGCAGGTGTATTCGCGCTCAGTTGTTCGTCACAGGCGGTAGCGGCACGGTCTGCAGGCCGACCGAATTGCCATTGCTGCCCGGCGGGGGCGCAGCGCCCGGCGCGTAGGGATCGCTGTACTGGCCGCGCGTGGTGGGCGACTGGGCCGGCGGCACGATCGGCGCGGGTGCGCCTGACGACGGCGCGATGTTGATCGGCTGGCCGGCGGAGGGATCGGTGACGGGCCTGCCCTGGGCGTCGCTCAGCGGCGCGGCGGCAACGCTGATCTCGGGCGGCGGGCCGGCGCGCTCGCGCATCTTCACATAGGACACCACCTTCTTCACGCCGCTGACGATGCTTGCGTGCTCAGCCGCGCGGCGAAGCTCATCCTCGGTGCGCGCAAGGCCCAGAAGGTAGACGGTACCGCCATGGACCTGGATGTTGAAATTCGTGCCCTTGATGTCGTTGTCGGCGATCAGGCGCAGCCGGATCTGCTCGGTGATCCACGCATCGTTCACATCGCGGCCGAGGTCCCAGTAGCCGACATTCACCTCGTTCGCGACTTCGTCGACCGATCCCACAGACCATGCGATGCGCTCGGCTTCCTTGCGATCCTCCTGGCTTGCGACGCGGCCCGACAGAAGCACGAAGCGATCCACCACCGCGACATCGACCTCCATGAAGCGGCCGTTCAACCCCGCGCTGAGCAGGCGCGTCTTCACTTCGGTGGCCGCGCTGGAATCATCCAGCGCCTCGCCGAATGTGCGGTCGGAAAGGCAGCCGCCGAGAATCGGCGCGGCAAGAAGAAGGCAGGCCAGTACACGTGCAGTCATGGTCGCGATAACTCCGTCACGTTCCGGCGCAGCCAATAGCCGCCAGATGCGGCGATTTTCAGGCGCGGCCCCCATGTTCTACAGGGGCGATGAGCATAAAGTGAACGAATTCAGAGCCGCGGCGGCAGTCGCAGCGCGCCGGCCTGCGGTTTCACGCTTGCAGCGTGTGGCTACCGGATCAGCCCGCATCATCGTCTTCGTCCGTCTCGCGCAGTTCCAGCGCCCGTTCGTAGACATCGCGGCGTTTCATGCCGAAGCGTTCGGCGAGCTCGGCGGCGATTTCCTTCAATGGCCGCCCGTCGCCGGCTGCGAGGATGGCCGCATCCACCGTGTCCGCGTCAGCGACTTCCGCGCCCTCGCCCGGCCCGATAAGAACGACGATCTCGCCGCGGGGCGGACCGGCCTCGGCATAGTGCGCGGCAAGTTCCGCCAGCGTACCGCGGCGTAGCTCCTCGAACAGCTTGGTCAGCTCCCGCGCGACCACCGCTTCACGCGCGCCCAGCACCTCGGCCATGTCGGCGAGGCTTGCGGCAAGACGCGATGGCCCCTCGAAGAACACCAGCGTTCCACCCGTGGCTTTCAGCGAAGTCAGGAAGGTCTTGCGCGCGCCCGACCGCGGCGGCGGGAAACCTGCGAAGGTGAAACGGTCAGTCGGCAGGCCGGACGAGGCCAGCGCCGCCATCGGTGCGGACGCGCCCGGGATCGCAATGACCTTGATGCCCAATGCAGCCGCCTCACGCACCAGCTTGAAGCCGGGGTCGGACACTAACGGCGTTCCCGCATCCGAGATCAGCGCGATGCGCGCGCCCGTTTGCAATTCCTTAAGCAGTGCTGGCCGCGCCTGCGCGCCGTTGTGGTCGTGATATGGCCGTAATTTCGCGGACACTCCGAAGGCGTTGAGCAGCTTCGCGGCCACCCGCGTATCCTCGGCGCAGACGGCGTCCACGGACGCCAGCGTATCGAGGGCGCGCAAGGTGATGTCCCTGAGGTTGCCGATCGGAGTCGAAACAACGTAGAGGCCGGGCGCAAGGCTGGGATCTATCCGGAACAGACGCGAAGGAGAGCCTTCGCCCAGGGCCGGATCGCCTTGTCGGGAATCATCGTCCAGCCTAGGTTCTGCAGCCTGGGCCGGGTCTACCGCCGCATCCTCAGGAGGGGTCGCGCATGTCATCCAGAACTCGGGTCCGTTTCCTTGGCGCTGCGTCCGCGCTGATGCTGGCCGCCACGGCTGCATGCGCAAGCGGCCCCGTGCGGCCGACCACGCCCCTGTCTACCAACGACCTGCGGCCTGATCCAAGCCGCCCGATGCGGCCGCCTTCGGCCGATCCGTCGCCGTCGGCTCCCGTGATGCCCACCTTCGCCGAAGGCCGCAACGCCTATATGCCCCGTCACCTGCCCGGCGCCCAGCAGATGAACCTCAAGCGGATCGCCGTGCTGCTGCCCTTCTCCTCCACGAATGCGGAAGTGAAGAAGCAGAGCGAGGGCATCTACAACGCAATCCAGATGGCGCTCTTCCAGGTTGGCGCCGCCGATGTCGTGCTCCTGCGCCGCGACGCCACAAGCGCCGACCCCGCCATCGTCGCAGGCATCGCCGACGACGCGATCCGCGATGGCGCGATCGCGGTGATCGGCCCCGTCTTCGCCCAGCAGGTCTCACCTGTTGCGCGCGAAGCCGCTGAAGTGCGCGCGCCCGTCTTCGCCTTCTCGACAGACGTTTCCGCCATCGGCCAGGGGGCGTACCTCGTGTCGCTGACGCCGTATGCCGAAGTCGAGCGCATCGTCGACTGGGCCGCCAAGGATGGCGTCACACGCTTTGCAATGCTTGGCCCCAACAACCAGAACAGCCGTGCGATCGAACAGGCGCTGCGCGATGCCGCCGCAAGGCGCGGCGGAACCGTTGTTGGCGTCGAATACTACACGCAGGGCAATTCCTCGCCGCAGGCCGAGGCGCGCCGCGTCGCCTCCATCATCGAGGCAGAGAACCGCGCCAACCCGAACAAGGTTGCGGTGCTGATCCCCGAGGCCGGCGTACAATTGCGTTCTGTCGGCGCACTCCTGCGCGCTGTCGCCAACGTGACGCCGAAGGAGGTGCGCTTCCTCGGCACAGGCCAATGGAACGACTCGGATGTCTGGCGCGAGCCGGGCCTCTATGGCGGCGCCTTCCCCGCGCCGGATCCGGCGTCGGTCGCCGACTTCGAGAAGCGCTACCAGGCTTATTTCGGCGAAGCGCCGCCGCGGCTTGCAGCATTCGGCTATGACGCCGGTGCGCTTGCCGCGACGCTTGCGGCCGCTGACCGGCTCGACGCGGCGATGATCCAGCGCGCCGAAGGCTGGGGCGGCGTCAACGGCCTCTTCCGCTTCGGCCCGGATGGCAGCGTCGAGCGGGCCCTCGCCGTGATGCAGCTGCAGACGCAGGGCGGCGTGAAGACCGTCTCACCGCCGCAGCAGACCTTTGGATCGGGCAGCTAGACCCGGATCTAAGGGGCGATCTCGCTCGCGATCCTGTCTGCCAGCAATCGCCCCTCTGGCGTGAGCGCGATCCTGTCTTCAGACGCGCTCACAAGCCCCTCGCGCATGAACTCTGCAACACGCGTTGCGTCCGGCATCTGGCCCAGCTCGTGAACATCACTGACGCGGAACCCCTCCGCAACGCGGAGGCCCATCGCCACGCGTTCGCGCGCATGGGCGAGGTCGTCGAGCCTCTCGACCATGGCCCAGCCAAGGCCGTTCGACGTCACCTGCTGCATGTAGTCGCCCGGCCTGTCGGCTGCTTCCGTCGCCCAGCGCTCCGCGCCCGTCGTGAAGCGTCCGTGCGCGCCCGGCCCAACGCCTGCCCAGTCACCCGACGCCCAGTAGATGCGGTTATGCGATGACTGGTGCTGCGCGCCGCGCGCATGATTCGAAATCTCGTAGGCGTCGTAGCCCGCCTCGCCCGTCATCGCCTGCGTGATCTCGTAGAGCTCGGCCGAGCGATCATCATCGAGCGGGGCCCAGTCCTTCCGCTTGACCGCGAAAGCGAAGGCCGCACCCGGCTCTATGGTGAGTTCGTAGAGCGACAGATGATCCGCGCCAAGGTCAAGTACGCGCGCCAGCTCCGCCCGCCACGCCGCAGCGTCCTGGCCCGGCTGCGCATAGATCAGGTCGAGCGAAACCGAGCGGAATGTGGCGCCGGCCGCATCGAACGCCTTCAGCGCATCAGCCGAGGAATGCGTGCGGCCAAGGAATTTCAGGCGCTCATCGTCGAGCGACTGCAGCCCAAGCGAGAGCCTGTTCACCCCCGCCGCTGCAAAATCTGCAAAGCGCGCAGCATCGTCGGGGTTTGCCTCGATCGTGATTTCGGCGCCTGGCTTCAATCCCCAGAGGCGGTCCACCTCGGCGATCATCCGCGCGACCTGCTCCCCCGTCATCAGCGATGGCGTGCCGCCGCCAAGGAAGATGGAATCGGCCCGCCTCGCCCCCGTGCGCGCGCGCCAGCCGGCGAGGTCTGCGAGGATGGCATCGAACAGCGGCGCTGTGTCGCGCGCCTTGGCGGCATAGACGTTGAAGTCACAATACGGGCAGATGCGCGCGCAATACGGCCAGTGGACGTAGACGCCGAAACCGCGATCCGGGTTGAACCCTCTCATGACCGACACGCGTGGCGCGAAAGCCCTGTCGCAGTCAACCTGCAGGCGTCAGGTGTGCCCGCAGCGCGAAGACAATGCGCACGCGCTGGCGATGCGCCGGGTCGATGCATATCATGCCGCCATGGCTCTGAATGATGTTGCGGCGGATCGCGAGTCCGATCCACGCGCCGTCGCCGGCGACATGAACGCCAGCGGGCTGAACGCGAACGCTTCAAACTCCGGATCGAAACCGACCCCGTTGTCCCCGGCCGCCACGCGCAGTCTTCCACTTGCCGCGTGCAGTCGAACCTTTTCTCAACCTGCCGGTCGCGGCGGCGGCGCGTGATCGCTGTGGTGATCAGATTCTGGAACGCCGTTGTGAGAGGCGTTGAGTCACACCGGACCCGGGCTTGGGCAAGAACCCCGGGACTCGGGCCGGTAGCAAGTGTGTGAGCCCTCAAAACTCCAGAAAGACCCGGTCTGCGGGTCAGGCCGAGAGAAATGCCTTCAGCTTGTCGAAGGCGATCGCGCGATGGCTCATGGCGTGTTTCCTGTCGGGATCCATCTCGCCGAATGTTTCCGTCTCGCCCTCGGGCACGAAGATCGGATCATAGCCGAAGCCGCGATCGCCGCGCGGCGGGAACACCAGCTGCCCGCGCACCACGCCTTCAAAGCTCTGCACATGCCCGTCCGGCCAGGCGAGCGAGAGCACGCAGATGAAGCTGGCGCGCTTGTCGACCTCGCCATCCTCGCTCGTCTCGGCCTTCAGCGCATCCTCGATCTTCTGCATCGCGGCACGAAAATCCTTGGCCGGCCCGGCCCAGCGCGCCGAATAGATGCCGGGAGCGCCCGACAAGCCATCACAGGCCAGCCCGGAATCATCCGCCAGCGCCGGCTCACCCGAGGCAAGCGCCGCCGCGAGCGCCTTGAGTTCGGCATTGCCCTGAAACGTGTCGGCGGTCTCGTCCGGCTCAGGCAGGCCAATCTCGCCGGCAGACACCGGCACAAAGCCAATATCGCCCAGCAGGGCTCCCAACTCCTTGACCTTGCCGGGATTATGGGTAGCCGCGATTATGCGTCCGGGCGGTAGCTTTCGGCGGGTGCTCATGGGCGAAACTGCGTCCTTTCAGCTCTGGTGGCTGTACGGGGGTGGACGTACATATTGTTTTTCGATATGGTCCGAATCCATCCCGCCAGACAAGCTGCCCACTGGCAAGTTGAGTTGAGGCTTGGGGAAGCTGTTTTGCCTGACCGTGACGGGTCAGGCTGATAACCGCCATCCGTGCGGCAGGGTCGGATCGGAGCCCAGAACCAATGCTGATGCGCGCGACCGGCCGCGGGTCGATCTCGTCATTCCTGAAGCTGGCGGTGGATGTCGCCTGGGTGGTGGCTTGCGCCCTGCTCGGCTTCATCTGGATCATTGCCGCGCTTGCAATTTACTCGCTCATCACCGGCAACCCGACCTTCATCGACAATGTCGGCGAGAACACATTCAACACGCCGCTGAAGCTCGTTGTCTGGACCGTGATGGGGTCGATCCTGTGCGTCGGCGCCATGATTGTCTGCGCGTATCTTCGCGGTGTTTTCGAGACGCTGGTCGCAGGCGACCCGTTCGTTCCCGAGAACGCGCGCAGGTTCGGCGCCATTGCCATCGTGCTGGCCGCGATGGAAGCGTCCGCCATGTTCGTCGCGACAGTGATCAGGCTGATATTCAGCGCGTTCGCGCCCTCAGGTCAGGCGGTCGCCTTCCCGTTCCCCAACATCAACCTGCCGATCTGGTTCGCCGTGCTCACCCTGTTCGTGCTCGCGCAGGTCTTTCGCGAGGGCGCGGCGATGCGCGAAGAGCAGAAGATGACGATCTGAAT
>JALHLR010000049.1 GCA_022844475.1 Hyphomonadaceae bacterium
AATGGCGGCAGTTCCGCCGTGTCAGCAGCCATGGGTGGTCCTCCATCGACTTATATCTAGTCGCTGGTGGTAGCCTACGCTTGCGAGCGTTCCATCTCAATCATCCGCGAGGCCATCTGTGCGAAACGCACAGACGAAGAGCCATGCAGGCTACCGGCGTTCCCCAGATTGAGGCCGTAACACCCTAGGCCATCTTCTCCACGAACACCGTCCCGGCCGAATACCCGGCGCCGAACGAGCAGATAAGCCCCTTGTCACCCGCCTTGAAATCCTGCGAGCGCTTGTGAAACGCAATGATCGATCCCGCTGACGACGTGTTCGCATACGTGTCCAGCACCGTTGGGCTCTCGTCCTCGCTCGCCTCGTGCCCCAGCACGCGCTCGGCGATCAGCCGGTTCATCCCGGCATTGGCCTGGTGCAGCCAGAGACGTTTCAGGTCGCTCGCCTTCAGCCCAAGCCGATCCATCTCGCCGAGGATCATGCCCGACACCATCGGCACGACTTCCTTGAAGACCTTGCGGCCCTCCTGCACGAACAGCTTGTCCGCCTTGCCCATACCGCCCGGATCGCCGCGATTGAGGAAGCCAAAATTGTTGCGGATGTTGTTCGAGAACTGCGTCT
Organism: Hyphomonadaceae bacterium; assembly: GCA_022844475.1. Taxonomy (GTDB): domain Bacteria; phylum Pseudomonadota; class Alphaproteobacteria; order Caulobacterales; family Hyphomonadaceae; genus UBA7672. The sequence goes on from JALHLR010000049.1 coordinate 622, forward strand.
TGAGATGTGTGCCCAGAATATTCCAGGCGCCCTTGCCCGCTACCTCTTCAGCCTCGATCAGAACAGCCGTCGCCACGTCGCCGAAAATGAAATGGCTGTCGCGGTCCGTGAAATTGAGGTGTCCCGAACATATCTCCGGGTTCACCATCAGCACCGTTTTCGCATGCCCCGCCCGCACGAAATCCGCGCCGGTCTGGATGCCGAAGGTCGCCGACGAGCAAGCAACGTTCATGTCAAACGCAAAACCCTCAGCCCCGATCGCCGCCTGCACTTCGACCGCCATCGCCGGATACGCGCGCTGCATGTTCGAGGCCGCACAGATCACGGCATCAACCTGGCGGCCATCCTTGCCCGCCTTCGCCAGCGCCTCTTTCGCGGCGTTGACTGCGATCTCGGCCAGCACGGAAATCTGTTCGTTTGGACGCTCGGCGATGTTCGGCGTCATGCGGCCCGTATCGAGCACACCTTCCTTGTCGATCACAAAGCGCGACTTTATGCCCGACGCCTTTTCGATGAACTCGACCGACGATGGCTGCTTTGCCTGTAGCGCCCCTGCCGCAATGTCGGCCGCATTTTCAGAATTCCACTTGTCGACCCAGGCATTGAAACTGGCCACCAGCTCGGCATTGGAAATCGAGTTGGGCGGCGTGTAGAGACCGGTGGCCGAAATGACTGGACGTGACATGGATGCCTCTCTGACTGGCGGTGGTTTAGGCCCGTCGCAGACGCCCGTCGAGTAGGCTTGTGCCGCCCGGCCTTTTCCCCCGCGTTAGTCCCGCCCGCCGCATTCCGCAGCGCCAGCATAGTTCGGCTGGTCAATCAGAACCTGGTTGAAAACGCTTTGCCGCAGATAGGCCAGCAAGTCATCGCGGGCGAGGTCAATCTCGTTGAAGCGAATCGCGCGGCAAAGCGCTTCGCGCTGCTCCTGCACCGGCCCGTGTTCCCCCAGAAGCCGCTGGAGCGATTCCTTCTCGAATTGGCGCGCATCGGCGCCAAGCGCGATCTCACGCAACACGATGTCGATCGCATTCGCGCTGACCCGTGCAAGAAACTGGTTGCGGCCCTCAAGCGCCACCCCCGCCTCGCCGCGCAGGAAATCGCGAATGCCGGCAAGCAGTTCGTCCGAACGCGGCAGGTCCGTCGCCGACAGGGATTGCTGCGCCGCCGCTGGCTTTCGCGCGGGGCCAGGGATCAGTATGTTCACGCAATCAATCTGGCATTCCGACGAGCGCCGTCCGATTGCCGGCCGTTCGAGACTGCTGTCGGATCCGTTGCGAAAACTCTGCCCCATCGACAGCGTGCCGACCGCCCACCAGAACGAGCCGAACACTTCCCAGAAACGCAGCGCGTCCCTATCCGCCGTTTCCCCGGATGCGCTCTCATAGCCGGCGATCAGATCGTCGATCTCGCCGAACCCACCCACCGGCCTGTCTGGCGCGCCAAACCGCCATGAGCGGGTGACGAGCCAGCCAAGATCGCGCATCGGATCGCCGATATGCGCCAGCTCCCAGTCGAGCACAGCCACGACGCCCTGCGCCGGATCGACAATGAGATTGCCATTCCTGAAATCCGCATGCACCAGCTTCAGCGGCCGCGCCTTCGGCAGATTCGCCAGCAGCCAGCGCGCCGTGAAATCGATCATCGGCTGAGGCGAGCCAAGCTCCAGATAAGCCGCATGAGTCTTGCGCACGGCGTGTTCCGGCGTGAACGACTCAAGCAATTGATCCAGCCCGGCCGCACTCACATCGATCGCGTGGAGCTTCGCAAGAATCTCGCCGCACTGTTTCGCCAACATCTTGCGTGCGTCGGCAAACTCAGCGCCCCGCGCGATCTTGCCGCCGAGCGTCTCGCCGCTGATCCACTCCATCACGAAGCCTGCGCCGAGCTGGTCCTCGGGCTGCAGCACAAGCAGAACCTCCGGTCCCGGCACGCCGGCCTGTCTTGCAGCCGCAAACAGCCTTGCCTCGGCATTGAGCCCCGGCCCAGAACCCATTGCCGAGACGCCCTCGCCCTCAGCCCGCCTAAGCGCCAGCTTTCTCTCGGAGCCATTCATGCGCACGGTGAGCCGATAGGTCTCGCGGCTGGCCCCTGCCGACAGGCGATCACACGCAAGCAACTGCTCGAAGCCGGGCAATCGCTCCAGCGCGCGTTCGAATTTCGGCGCCAGGGTCATTCCTGCACGCCCTTCGGCGCGCGCTGGCCCATGAAGCCGAACATGTATCCTGCGACACGCCGCATCTGGATCTCCTCCGAACCCTCTGTGATCCGATAGCGGCGATGGTGGCGATAGATGTGCTCGAACGGCTTGTGCCGCGAATAGCCAAGCCCCCCATGAACCTGCATCGCGCGGTCAGCCGCCTCACAGCACAACCGGTTCGCCCAGTAATTGCACATCGAGACTTTGTCGCTCACCGCGAAATTGCCGATCGTGTCCATCTGCCAGGCCGTCTTGTGGATCAGCGCCCGGATCATCTCGCACTGCGTCTGGAGCTCGACCAGCGGGAACTGGATCGCCTGGTTCGACGACAATCGCTTGCCGAATGGCGCACGCACATTCGCATAGGCCACTGACTCGTTGATGCAGAATTGCGCGGCGCCCAGAGAGGACGCCGCCTGCCGTATCCGGTTCTCGTTGAAGAAATGCTGCACGACCTGGAGGCCCCTGCCTTCGCCGCCGAATACGGCAGAGCCAGGAACGCGCACCTCCTTCAGCGTGATGTGCGCATGATCGGACGGCATGTTGAACGTCCAGAGATACTCCTCGATCGTGAAGCCTGGCGACTTTATCGGCACGAGGAACGCCGTGATGCCATCGCCATCTCCGGCCTTCCCCGAGGTTCGCGCCATGATCATGTCGTGACTGGCGGCATGCACGCCGGTATTCCACGTCTTCTCGCCGTCGATAACCCAGCCGTCGCCATCGCGCCGGGCGACCGTCTCCATGTGCGTGGCGTCAGAGCCATGCTTAGGCTCGGTGATGCCGAACGCGAATCCGCGCCGGCCCGCCGCGAGATCATCCATCCACTCGGCCTTCTGCGCGTCCGTCCCGTAATTCCACATCAGCAAGGCGCCGACACTGTTGCCGACGATGGAATGCTCGTTCTGCAGGTCGTTGTGGAGCCCCAGTCCCTTGGCCGCGAGATGTTCGCGGATCACCGCCATGGCGAGGTTCGATCCGCACCCGACATCACGCGCAGATCCGCCCAGCTCCTTGGCCAGCGCAAATCTGAAATGGCCCGCCGCATCTGCCTTTCGCCGCGCCTGCCGCAACAGGTCTTCCCACTCATGGCGCGGCAGACCGCCCCTGTCCCAGTCGGTCCGCGCATGTTCGCGGCGATGGTCAAAGAAGCGGATGTTGTCATCCTGCTCCTCCAGCGGCTTGATCTCGGTTTCGATGAAGCGGTCGAGCTCGACGAGATAGTCGACGAGGCCTTTTGGCAGGTTGAAGTCCACGATGCTCTCCGGCGTTTCCTCGCCGGAGAGTGTCACCTACTCGGCGGGAACCGCAACAGGGGCGGGACCGGGTTCAACCTTGCGGTCGCGCGGGGCCAGCAAAAGATACATAGGCGGCGTCACGATTCGCGCGATCAACGTTGAGGAAATCAGGCCGCCAATGATCACCATGGCCAGCGGCGAATAAAGCGGCGAGTTCTCGAACACCAGAGGCGTCAGGCCGCCAATCGCCGTCAGCGAGGTCAGCAGGACCGGCAGGAAGCGAACCTCACCCGCCTTTTCGATGGCTTCGCGCAAGGGTGTGCCCCGTTCGCGTTCCTGGTTGGCGAACTCGACCAGCAGGATCGAGTTCTTGATCTCGATGCCGATGAGCGCGATGAAGCCAATGATCGACGTGTAGGAAAGCGACTGACCGCCAAGGTAGAGAGCGATCAGTCCGCCCATGATCCCGAACGGGATCACGAAGGCCACGACGCCCGCAGTGGCAAACGATCCGAATTCCAGCAGCAGCACGGCCATCACGCCGAACAAAGCGATCAGGATTGCGGGCCCCATGCCGCCAAAACTGCGCGACTGCGCCTCCGCTTCGCCGCCGACATTCCACGAATAGCCTGCAGGCAGCGTGATGCCCGCCAATTGCTGTTCGACACTCGCCGAAACATCGCCGGTCAGGAAGCCCGGCTGCGTGAAGGCGGTGAGCGTCACCGTCCTCTCACGCTGGAACCGGCTGATGCGGGCAGGCCCGGACGAAATGCCGGGTTCGGCGAACTCCGAAAGCGGGGCGGCCGAGCCATCCCCCGTCCAGATATAGAGGCGATCAAGGTCGGCCATGTTCATCCGATCGGCGCGCGGCGCACGCACCACGACGGGATAGGCATCCCCCACCGGATCGCGGAAGGACGCAACACGGGCGCCGCCGATGGCGATGCGCAACGTCTGGTCCATCGCGCCGGCGGGCACGCCGCGCAGGGCTGCTGCTTCGGTGTCGATGTTGAGGTCGAGATCGAGCAGGCGCTCGGCCAGCGGGTTGGTGATGTTGCGGATGCCCTCGGCGCCCGCCATCGCACGCTCGACATCGGCCGCGATGCCTGAGAGGACTTCGATGTCGGCGCCCTGGATGCGGATGGCGATCGGGGCCTCGATCGGCGGACCATTGAGGAAGCGCTTCACGTTGAAGCGCACGCCGGGATAGGTCGCGAGTTCGGCGCGCAACTCTTCAAGCAGCGCGTTCCCCTCCTTCGACTCCCACTTGTTGAAGCGGGCATAGATGCCGCCCACATTGCTGGCCTGCTCACTCGGTATCTCGTTGTAGTAGACCTGCGGATTGCCGCGGCCGGAGTTGGCGAAGCGCCAGGTGAATTCGTCATGCTTGGCCAGAACACTGTCAGCAAACATCACCGCCTTGTCGGTCTCTTCGACGGAGACCCCCTGCGGCAGCTCGACCTCGACCATGAAATACGGGCTGTCATTCTCGGGGAACAAGCTGAAGCCCAGCCGCGGCACGAGCGTCAGCGAGGCGGCAAAGAGTGCAAGTCCGACGACCACCGTGAGGCGCGGCATGCCAAGCGCCACTTTCAGGATCGGCCTGTAGATCGCGTGGATCGCGCCCATCACCACGTCGAGGAAGACGTTGGAATGACCATGGCGCGGCAGCATCCGGCTGGCGAGGAACGGAATCACCGTCAGCGCTACAAAGAGTGACGCTGCGATGGTACAGACCACAGCCATTGGCAGCGACCGGGTGAAATCGCCCGCAGCTTCCGGCAGGTTGAGCAGCGGCACGAAAGCGAACAGCAGCGTCGCGGTACAGCCGAGAACAGCGACGTTGATCTCGTCGACCCCGGCGATCGCCGCGTCTCGCGGGCTCAGACCCGAGCGGAGGTGTCGCGCGATGTTCTCTGTCACGACAATCGAGTCATCGACCAGCAGGCCAAGCGCCAGCACGAAGCCCGCAATCGACAACTGGTTCAGCGAATAACCGAGCATGTCGAGTACGATGACGCCGATCGCGAACGAGGCCGGAATCGAGACCATCACGACCAGCGAGGCCCGGAAGCCAAGCGGCAACAGCGTCAGCAACACCAGCGCAATGGCGATCGCAAAATCGCGTCCCAGTGACGACAGCCGGTAGGCCACCGTCTCCGACTGGTCAAAACCACGCTCCAGCTTGATCTCCGGCGGCAGGCGCGGCTCGAACTTGTCCACTTGCATGCGCACATTCGACATCACGTCGAAGATTGTCGCGCCGAGCTTGGCGCGCGCGGTGACAAAGAGCGCGCGCTGGCCGTTGAAGCGCGTGCGCACGGCCTGTTCGTCATTGGTCCATTCGACCAGCGCCACATCGCCAAGCGTGATCGCCGAGCCGCCGTCGGAGCGCAGGACGATGTCGCGGATCTCTTCAAGGCTGTCGAACGGCCCGGTCGCCTCGACATTGAAACGCCGCCCGCTGCTCTCGACCGCGCCAATCGGAATGTCGGCGCCTTCGCGTTGCACCGCCTCGGTCACGGCGGTCAGCGGCAGGCGAAAATTGGCCAGCTTGTCCATGTCCGGGGTGATGCGCACTTCGGCTGTCGGGACGCCCCAGATCTCGGCCTGCTGCACGCCGTTGGCGCGCTCGATGGCGTCTCGCAGTTCGCGCGCATAGGCCTCCATGCGGCGGTAGGAGGCCGTTTCGCTGACCAGCGCCATCTGCACGATATTGGTCTGCGCCGGGTTCTGACGGTTGGCGCGCAACAGCGTGATGCCTTCCGGCAAGCTGGCGCGAATGACGTTCAGTTCGCGTACGACCTCGTCATATTTCTTCTCCGGGTCCGACCCGTAGACGAAAGAGACAGCGATCGAGGCGAGGCCCGCCTGGCTTGTGGACTGGATCTCATCCACGTCCTCAAGACCATTGAGCGCGGTCTCGATCGGAATCGCGACGACGCGCTCCATCTGCTCGGCGTCAGCGCCGGGCAGCACGACGAACACGCCGACGCCCGGGAAGGATACGATCGGGTCTTCCGATTTGGGGATCGCCATCACGGACTGGATGCCCAATCCGAACAGCATGAAGAACAGGATCAGCGTGAACTGCCAGCGATCGACGAAGAAGCGTGTAAAGGCCTTCATCCGCCCCTCCCCCTTGTCGTGTTACTGAGCTGCTACGGAAACTGCGTCGCCTTCACGCACCATCGAGGCGCCACGGGTAATCACCCGGTCCCCATCGGCCAGCCCCTTGAGGACCGTCACGCCGCGATCGCTGACCCCGCCGGTCTCGATCGCCCGGCGGCGCGCCTTGCCCTCGGCGTCCACGACAAACACCACGCCCTGATCGGCGCGCGCATCGATCAGGGAGATGGCGGGGACCAGATGGACGACCGCAGCCTCCTGCGCGCCCGCGCGGCCAGCGATAACGACTTCCGCAACTTCGCCAGAACGAAGGCCGTCCGGCTGGTCAACCTGCACTTCGACAGTGAACAGCCCGGACTGCGTGCCCTTCGGCGCAATGCGCGCCACACGCCCAGCCAGCGTCGCACGCTCGCGAATATTGACCGACGCCACATCGCCGACGCGGAGTTGCGCAACCTCGGACGCCGTCATCGACGCTTCGACAATGATTCCCGTCCGCGACTCGCCGATTGACAGCACGCGCTGGCCGGCCGCGACATTCTGGCCAGGCTCGGCGTCGCGCTGGAGCACGATGCCGCTTGCTGGCGCCACGATCGACACGCGCTCGCGCGCCCGCTCCAGCGTCAGCTTCGCATTGTCGAGTTCGGCCTGGGAGGCGGCACCCGCTGCATGGAGCCGCGTCACGCGATCGAAATTCTGTTCAGCCGTGAGCCGCGCCAGCGCCGCCTCGCTGGCGTCGGCGCCCGTCGTGGTCTTCCGCATCGTGGCGAGCACCTGGCCGGCGGCAACGCGGTCGCCGACATCGGCCGTGATCGACTCAATCTCGCCGGGGGCGCCGAAGCCGAGCGCCGTCTCGCGCTTGAAGGCCACAAGTCCGCTGGCGCGAACTTCGCCGCTGGATCCCGTCGCCGCGATGTTGAGAACTTCAACAGCGACCGCCGCAGGCACGTTTTGCGTTGCAACCGCAGCTTCGCCGCTGCAGGCAGCCACAAGAAAAGCGCAACCAGCCGCCATAAACAGTCGAGTTGAAGCTGACAGCGCCGCTGGCATGTGTCACCCAATTGACATACGAGTTATCTTGACACTGTCTATGATTAGATTGACAGCGTCAAGAAAGAACGGGACGCACATGGCCGTTACCAAGTCGATTTCTCGCGACGATGTCAGGGCGAGCATCCTTCAGGCCAGCCTGTCGCTGATGAACGAAGGCGGGCTTGGCGCTCTCTCCATGCGCGAAGTCGCGCGGCGCGCGGGCGTCAGCCACCAGGCACCCTATCACTACTTCACCGACCGCGAGGCGATCCTTGCCGAGCTTGCGGGCGACGGGTTCGATCGCCTGTACGACTACATGGTCAGCGCTGTGGGGCTTGCACGCAAAGAGCGCGCCGAAAAAAACCGGGCGCTTGGTGAGGCTTATATCCGCTTTGCCCTCAACAACCCCGAAATCTTCCGCCTGATGTTCCGGGCCGAGATGTGCGACCTGGCGCGCTATCCGGATGCCAAGGCAAAGGCGGATCGCTGCTTCCAGCTTGTCGCTGACACGCTTGGCGCCGCCTCGACCACGATGTCGGCGTCCGACATGACTAGCCCTGACCTCGTGCCTGTCATCGCGGCATGGTCAGCCGCCCATGGCCTTGCGACGCTGATGCTGGAAGGCAAGCTCGGCGAGGCGTTCGGCGAAACGCTGGACCAGCGCGAGGAAGCCGCCCGCCGTATCCTCGCCTTCACCTCGCAGCAGTTCTCGAAGTAGCTGCGCTCAACACCACGCGCCGGATATCGGGATAACCTGACCCGAGACGAAGCCGCTCTGCCCGAGCGCCAGCAGCTCGACAAGGGCCGCCACCTCTTCCGCCTCGCCCAGCCGCCCCATCGGCACACGCGCCAGCAGCTTCGGCCCCTTCACAGGATCCTCAAGCAGCGCACGCGGATAGTATGTTTCCGTCTGGATGAAGTTGGCGGCGACCGCGTTCACCGAAATGCCATCGCCCGCAACTTCAAGCGCCAGCGTCCGCACAACGCCATTGATCGCCGCCCGCGACGACGCGTAGGCCGCAAAGCCCGGTATGCCTCCGATCGGGCCTGACGAGGACCCGAACACAATGCGGCCCGACTTGTTCGGCCGCATCGTCCTTACCGCAGCGCCTGCGAACAGAAGCGACTCCGCAGCAAGCCGCTGGAAGTAGGGCATCAGGTTTTCTTCCGTCAGGTCCTCCACGCGGATGCGTGGCGCAGGCATGGCAGAGGAGATGATGATCGCGTCGAGCTTGCCGCCAAACTGATTGGCTGCCCGGTCCACGACATCTGCCGGTCTTGCCCAACCCACAACTTCAACGCCGTCGTGCGCGCCATCCTCGCTGATCGACGGATCACACCCGATCACCCGTGCGCCCGCAGCCGCAAGCCGGCGCGCGATCACCGGGTTCGCAAAGCCTGTCAGTTCCGTGACCAGGACGTTCTTCGCATCCGCCATTGTCGCCCGCCTGTCAGTAGTGGTCGGTATAGGTCCCGATGCGGCAGGAATAGCCATCCGGCGGCGTCGTCAAGCGGAACGCTTTCGGATCAGATCCCTTTGGATGCGAGGCCATCGTCTTCAATGCCCAGGCATTGAACGCCTGCGTGTTTATCTGCGGCCACATATGCCCGTGCGTCGACGAACAGGCGACGTGCACGACATCGGGCATCGATGCGAAATAGTTGGCGCCAGCCTGCGTCGAGGGGCGGTAGTCGGCGCAAAGCCCGAGCGGTGGACCACAATCCCACAGATCCTTCTCACCGCCCCAAACAGTGATCACGATCATGGAGGAAAGCGATTTCGGCAGAGGGTAAGGGCCGATGCGGCCCTGATGAATCTTCAACGGACTGGATATCACGGCCTGACGCGCATCGCTGAATGACAATGGCGAGCCATCGTCGTTCGACACATACCATTCGCCGGAGATTGGCATGCCCCCCGCCCAGAAATCCGAGTTGAAGGTGAGCGCGCGATTGGTGACCGTACCGCCCGCCGAGATGCCACCGACATAGAGCCGCTTTGCATCAAGCGGCAACATCGTACCGACGCAACGCACCATAGCCTCGAAGAAACGCGCGTCGGGGCCTGAGTCATTCTTCCATTTTTCGCCCGCGGCATTGCCAGAGCGCCCGTCATTCCAGGGCTTCCAGTTCCAGCCGTCGGACCCCGGTCCATCGCATGGTCCGCGTCCGACATTCGGGTCCTGGCCGGCGCACTGTCGTACTGGACCGATCACGGCGAAGCCCTGCTCGGCCATCAGCGCATTTGCTCCGGACCGAGGCACGGTCAGGTTCGCGTTCGTCGACTCGACCGTACCGGTCAATGGAACCCAGACGGGCGCTGGTCCCACCGCGCCCTTCGCGGGCGTGACGACGAAGGCGCGCATCATGCCTTCATGCGGGAAGTTGGTGTTCAGGCCCGCCTTCGGCGCAAAGCCGTCGGGGCATCTCCATAGATCGGCGGCGTGCGGCGTCTTCGTCGGCGTCATGCATGCGGCAAGTATGCCGGCGAAACACGCGAGGATGGCGAAGCGGCTGAGGCGCGCCATGTCTACTGCCTGTTCTTCGGCTTGGGCGGCGGGGCGTTAGGTCCGAAAATGCCGGGCCCCTGCTTGTTCTCGAGGCCCTTGGCTTCATAGAGACGCGCGCCGCTGAGAATGCCTTCCATGGCGTAGTTCCCTTCATGGCAGGCGTATTCGTAGATGCTCTCGTCGCGCTTGTTCATCACCATCTCGGCGCGCCAGGATTGTGTGTAGTAGGTCGGATCGTCGATTTCGAATGTGTAGAGCAGCTGGCCGTCAGATGCGCGGCTGAACCGTTCGGTCAGCCTGCCCTCGGGCGAGAGGATGACCTGCCCCTGCCGCGCCTGCTCGGGGTGAACGTTCCTCGTTTCAACTACCAGCGTATCGCCTTCATACCAGCCAACGGAATCGCCGAGCCATGGCTGGATCGCGATCGGCTTGTGCTTCGCTTCCGAACGGCTCTTCGCAATCGGGATGATACGCGCATCGTGCACCATCTCGACCAGGATCATCACATGATCCGGCGCCTGCACGATCTGATAGTTATTGTTGTAGATCGTGTTCAGCATGCCCGGCCCGCCAGCATTGGTAAAGCCGATCAGGCAGCGTTCGGCGATCGGGAGGGTTTCCGGCCCCTCATACATCGTCGCGCGCTTCCTGGCCGCTGCGTCGCTGCGGGCTTTCAGGCCGGCGGCTGAGACAGGCACGCGACCATCAGCTGGCTCGACCAGCCAGGATGTGCGGATCTCACCCTTCACCCTGGCAAGCGACTGGCCGGGGTCGATCCAGAATGTGTTGTAGCCGCGGTCGCTATTGCCATCGTCGAGCAGATCATCTCCAAAGTCCGACGCGCCTTCTTCGCTGGCCGCCAGCAGAACCCACGGATTGTTCTCGACGAGATCCTTTTCCTCCTGCTCGGTCACCGACAGCTTTATGCCCGGCTGGCGGGACAGGTTGGTGAGCGACTGGTTCGACCAGACGCCCTCAAGATCCGGCCGCTTCGCCGTTGGCTCACCCTGCGCAAGGGCGGGGGCCGCCAGGACGGCCATGGCGCACGCCAACAGCGTGTATCTCAGCGGAACCGGCATGGACCTCTCCTCCTCACAGGCGGGTTTGCCCGCTCCAGATACATAAGCCTACGCCTGCGAGGGCCGCACGCAAACGTTGACGCTGCGACAGCGGGTTCACTTCGAAGCGATGGGTGGGAACCCGTCGCGATGCATGAAAAGGGGCGGCAATGCCAGATGTGGAAGAGGCGCCGGCAAGCGGCTAGCTTGCTGCGTGTTTGCGGTTCCGGTGTGGCTGCGAAGCGGCTAAGCCTTTCCCGCCGGACCGCTGCGCGGCGGACTGACAGGAGTGGCGTTGATGTTGGTGCGCGTTCTGCAATTTCTCCTTGGCGCCGCGTTGGCCGGCGGTGGGGGCTATCTGGCATGGACCCATCGCGCTGACGCTGCGAACCTGTTTCCGCCGGGCGCTGCAGGCCTTCCCCTGTTTCTCCTGGCAGGCGCGTTCGGCGTCACCAGCGGGATTGTCTTCCTCGTCAGTGCTGTCCACCCGCGCTCCAACCAGAAGCGCGCTCTGGCGGCGCGCGCATCGCGTGAGGAGGCAGCGCTTGGCGAGGCCGACGCCTACTATTCGCAGCGCGCGCGCGCTGCGGACCGGGACTGGAGATCAGGCGACATCACGCCGCTTGCCCCGCCTGCCCCGCCGCCCGAGCAGCCGCAGACGGTCGCGGCGGTCCAGTCAGCCGAAGCCTCCGAGCCAGCGCCGCCCGAGAAGCCGCGGTCGCTGTCGACCCCGCCTGTGGCTTCGAAACCTGCAGCGCCTGCCGCCGAAGCGCCTGCAAAGCCCGCCGCCAAACCGGTCGCCCGGTCAGAGCCGGCGGCCAATGGCGCCAGCGCGCCGCCACCATCGCCCTTCCCGGCGCAAGTGACGCTTGCTCCGCTGCCTCGCGCGGCAGAACCGCCACCCGTCGCCGCGCCGCAGTCGCCGAAGCCGACAGCGACGCCCGCCCCAGCCCCCGACGACCCCCACGCTGCGATCCGGGCCGCAATACGTGATGGCAATCTGGACGAGGCTGACAGGATGCTGGCCACGGCACGCGACACCGCGACCGGGATGGACCTTGCCCTTCTTACAGCGCTGGCGGCGGATCACGCGGCTGTGTCCGGCAGGCAAAGCCACGCAAAATGGCTCTGGCGGCTCGCCCTGAAGCGATTTGGCGAGCTGGGCGTCCTTAATTCCGATGCTGCGAAGGCGGTCGCCGAGAGCCTGCGCCAAGCCAGCTAGCGAAGATTCGTTAATCGAATTGGCCGTAGGAGTAACTTTGTCTGCTCCGAACGGGACCACGCTGCGCCATGGCGCCCAAGACCGAGTTCCTCACAAACTCCGGCATCTGGGGCCGGGTGCCCGCCGCGATCGTGGATTCAAGTGGCCGTGTCACCGAGACCAATGAGGCGCTGGCGAACCAGCTGAATCGCCCGTCATCAAGCCTGGTTGGCGTCGACCTGCTGCAGGCGATGAAGGCAGGCGCCACCGACCACGCGCGTTCTGTCTCGGGTGATGTGTTCTGCATCGACGGGGGAGAAGGCCCCTCATGGCTCAGGCTTGACCGGAGCCCGGCGGACGCAAGCCACGAGCTGGTGCGCCTGACCAACGTCACAGCGGAATGGACGGCCATACGCGCACTGGCCGGCACACGCACCGTGCGGAACCAGTTGCTGCACGACGCTGCGGTGGGCACGTGGCGTTTCGACCCGGATCAGGAACTCTATCACTTCTCCAGCGAGCTCGCGCTTGGCCATGCGACCGCTGGCGAGCCCGTACCGCTGTCCATTCTCCGGCTCGTCCAGCACGCGGACGATCAGGACAAGGACACGGAAATCCGTGAGCGTCTCACCACACAGGGGGGCGCTGCCGATGGCGAGATGCGCTACCGTGACGGATCGGGCGGCTGGAAAACTCTTCGCGTGCACTATCGTACAGGACGCAGGCTGGCGTCCGGCAGGTACGAGATGTTTGGCATCAGCCAGAATGTGACCGAACTCGCTGTTGCACGCGACAATGCAGATCTCATGTCCGGCCGCCTTGAGCTTGCCATGGCGGCAGCCAACGCAGGCGTCTACGAGATCGACCTGCGGACCGGCCAGCGCTGGTCATCGGAACAGTTCAAGCTGATCGCAGGTCCCCAGGCGATGCAGCGTCAGGAGCAAAGCCCCTTCGGCATCTATCACGACGATGAAGTCGCAGAGGTACGAAAAAGCTGGGAGCGCTGCCTTGCGACCAACGCTGTCGAAAGCCTCGACACGCGCATCTACCATCCCGATGGTCAGGGCCGCTGGGTGAGGCTGTTCACGCGCGTCGAGCGCAGCGCAACAGGCGAGAACATCCGCGCGGTCGGCATGATGCTAGATATCCATGCACAGAAGATGCAGGAGCTCGCCCTCGCCGAAGCCAAAGCGCAGGCGGAGGCGGCGACGGTGGCCAAGTCCAGCTTCCTTGCTTCGATGAGCCATGAGATCCGGACGCCTCTCAACGGCATTCTCGGCATGACACAGGTGCTGGCTGCCGATTCGCTGACCGAACCTCAGCGCGAACAAGTCAGCGTCATCTCGGAATCGGGGGAGACGCTGATGTCCCTGCTCAACGATGTCCTCGACATCTCCAAGATAGAGGCGGGCAAGCTCGACATCGCCAGGATCGACGGCGATCTTCGCATGACGATTGAACGCGTGCGGCAGCTCTTCATTTCGCGCGCCTCCGAGCGCGGGCTTTCCTTGAATGTCGAGATCGTGGGCGATCTACCTCCGCTTCTGCGCTACGACCCGGTTCGCGTGCGCCAGTGCGTGTCGAACCTGCTCTCGAACGCCATCAAGTTCACGGAAACAGGCAGCGTCACGATCAGGCTGGGGGTGAAGCCGCGCGCGTCCGGCGACTTCGTTGTAAGCATCACAGTGTCCGACACCGGCATCGGCATGGACGAACACACGCTATCGCGCCTTTT
>JALHLR010000050.1 GCA_022844475.1 Hyphomonadaceae bacterium
CCAATGGCCAGCGCAATCCCCAGTATGAAGGCGTCCACGTATTCGAGAACGACTTCCCCGCACTGCTCGGAGAATCCGCTCCTCCCGAAAGTGATGCGATCCTTGTCACACAACCTGAAACCGGCATTTGCCGCGTGATCTGCTACTCTCCGGACCACAGCCGGCCAATGTCGCGAATGACAGCGCCCGAGCTTGAGGCCGTTATCGAGACCTGGGCTTCACAGTATGCAGAACTGTCCGCGCGACCCGACGTCGGTGCAGTAACGATATTCGAAAATCGGGGGGAGATGATGGGGGCCAGCAACCCCCACCCCCACGGCCAGATCTGGGCGACCAGTTCGACGCCAAACGAACTCGCAAGAGAAAGCGACCACCAGCTCGAGTGGATGGCGGCACACGGACGCCCGCTTTTGCTCGACTACCTGGAGCGCGAGCTGAAGAGCGGCGAGCGCATCGTGTGCCAGAACGATCACTTTGTTGTCGTGACGCCATTCTGGGCCGCCTGGCCGTTTGAAACGCTGTTGCTGCCGCGGCGAGGCCTTGGGGACCTGACCGAGCTGGACAAGGCAGGGCGTAAAGCCCTTGCAGATATTCTGTCCGAACTGACGCGCCTGTACGACGCTGTCTTTGATGTACCATTCCCCTACACGATGGGATGGCACCAGAGACCACCTCGCGTACGCCCGGATTCGGGCTTCGTGCTACACGCGCATTTCTATCCGCCACTTCTGCGCTCTGCATCCGTGCGCAAGTTCATGGTGGGCTTCGAGATGTTAGGTATGCCTCAGCGCGATCTTACGCCCGAGGATGCGGCCGCTAGGCTTCGCGAAGCCAGATCACGCATGCGAACAACCGCTGCGGAGTTGTCAGCTTAACGGCACCCCTGGCAGGAAGCAGAACGTGTTCCCAACGGCCCGGCTATATGCGCCCTGCCCTCGATTCGAGAGACCACCCTTTGGAAGCTCCATCCTCACGCCGTCGCGCTGTCGCTGACGCCGGACAGGCGCAGCGGCCCGTGGTCGAGCCGAGGCAGAACGTGCCTCGCGAAAAGGTCGGCCTCGTGCAGGTGCGGATATCCGGACAGGATGAAGGCGTCGATGCCGCGTTCGCGATAGGCATTCAGCTTCGCTAGAACTTGGTCGGGATTCCCCACGATAGCCGCGCCGCAGCCAGACCGGGCCCGGCCGATTCCGGTCCAGAGATTGTCCTCGACATACCCCTCGGTGCCCGAAGCCTCGCGCAGCTCCGCCTGGCGACGCACGCCATAGGAAGCACTGTCCAGCGATCTGCTTCGGATCCGCGCGCCCTCTTCATCATCAAGCCTGCTGAGCAACCTGTCGGCGGCGATGCGAGCTTCGGCCTCGCTCTCGCGCACGACGACATGGACACGATAACCGAACTTCAGGGACCGACCCCGGCGAGCGGCCCGCGCCGAAAGATCCGAGACAATCTCGCCTACCACCTCGATCCGATCCGGCCACATCAGATATACGTCGGCTGCTTCCGCAGCTGCCTCGCGCGCGTCATGCGACAGTCCGCCGAAGTAGAAGGCCGGCCGCCGGCCGGAGACTGTACGGATGCGCGGCGGTTCAAGCTTCAGCTTGTAGAATTCGCCGGCATGATCGACCGCTTCCCCGTTCATAAGGGCGCCGACGATTTTCATGACCTCGACGGTGCGCGCATAGCGCGGCGCGCTCGCGAGGCTCTCGCCAGGAAGATCGCTTGAAATGATGTTCACCGTCAGCCGACCGCCAAGCATTTGGTCAAGCGTCGCGAGCTGGCGGGCCAGTTGGGGCGGCCACATTTCCCCGCAACGGATAGCCGCAAGCAGCCGCATCCGCTTGAGGAGCGGGGCAAGGCCCGCCGCGAACGCGATCGAGTCGATCCCCAGCGCGTATCCGGACGGCAGCAGCAGGTTGTCGAACCCGCCGGTCTCTGCGGCCAGTGCGATGTTGCGACAGTGGTCGAAACTGGATTTCAGAGCTGGATCCGGGACACCAAGGTATTCGTAGTCGTCATCGCAAAGAGCGCTGAACCAGGACACTTCGCATGGTCCACGCATTTCGGCTTTGCTGGTCATGGCAATTTCTCCCCCCTGGCCGCGACCAGGATGGCGTACCATTCCCGCCGCGAGTAAATGACCTTGAAGGCATCGCTTGCGGCGCGGATGCGCGAGGGCGATTGTGTGCCGACGAGCGGCGTGGGCGCGGCCGGGTGCGCCATGATCCATGCATAGGCTGCAGCGCTCTCATCTACGCCTGCCCGCGCCGCGATGGGCGCAAGAGCGTTCATTACTTCAGCCGAGCGCGCACCGGAGCCTGAAATGAGTCGCCCCCCAGCCAGCGGCGACCAGGCAAACACGACAAGTCCGTGCGCCATCGCCTGGTCAAGCGTTCCGTCGGTCAGCGGCGCGAGGGCTAGGGGAGAAAACTCGGGCTGGATGCTCGCAAGCGGAAACGGAAGGTGGGCCTGAAGCGCAGCGACCTGCGCCGGCGTGTAGTTCGAAACACCAGCTTCTCGGATCTTGCCGGCCCGCCGCAGGGCGTCGAGGGCAGAAGCAACCTCACCGGGATGAGCCATTAGATCGGGCCGGTGTATCTGGTAGAGGTCAATCGCCTCCACCCGCAGCCGCTGAAGCGAAGCCTCGCAGGCGCGAACAAGGTAGTCCGCACTGCAATTGTACGGCGTTCCGAGTTCGATGCCGCCTTTGGTCGCCAGCACGATCCGGTCACGCAGGGACGGAGCTTCGGCGAACACACGGCCAAGCAAGGCTTCCGCCGCTCCGAATGGCTCGCCATTGTCCGGGCCATAGACGTCGGCCGTGTCGAACAGGTCGAGGCCCGCCTCGATCGCAGCATCTACCCGCGCCCGCGCGGCGCGTACGTCGTCTCCGCGGAATCGCCAGAGACCCCAGCCAATCCGCGGAACGCTCAGGCCCCCCTTGCCGAGGGGACGGCGGGCGTGGGAAGTGAGAATGGGCATTGCGCTCAACACATCCACCTTGTGGGCTTTTCCAAGGGCTTCTCCATGTCCGCACTTCGCTTCGGTATTGTGGGCGCGGGCATGATGGCGCGCGAGCATATCCGCAATATCAGGCTTGTCGACACGGCCCGGCTGGTCGCGTTGGCTGATCCCGAGCCCAGCTCCCTCAAGGCAAGCCTCGAGGAAGCTGGCGGCAGATGGGGAGACATCGCGACGTTCGACAGCGTACAATCAATGGTGGCCGGCGCAGCGCTGGATGCCGTGATCGTCTCGTCGCCAAACTTCACCCACCGGGCTGTGCTTGAACCGCTCTTCGACGCCGGCGTTCACATTCTCTGCGAGAAGCCGCTTTGCACAACGCTTGAAGACGCGCGCTGGGTGGTCGACCGGGCTGGACGCCACAAGGCCGTCTTCTGGACGGCGATGGAGTATCGATTCATGCCGCCGGCCGCACAATTTGTGGAGGACGTTCGCGCAGGGTCCGTGGGCCGCCTTGTCATGCTCACCATCCGGGAGCATCGCTTTCCCTTCCTTGTGAAGGTCGGGAACTGGAATCGCTTCAGCAGCAACACCGGCGGCACAATGGTCGAAAAATGCTGCCATTTCTTCGACCTGATGCGGTTGATCGTCAACGCCGAACCCGTTCGGGTCTTCTGCTCAGGCGCCATGGATGTGAACCATCTCGATGAACGCTATGGCGGCAGGCAGCCCGATATCATCGACAACAGTTTCACGATTGTCGATTTCGACAATGGCGTGCGCGCCATGCTGGACCTCTGCATGTTCGCCGAAGGCGCCGAGCAGCAGGAGACGCTTACAGCGGTTGGCGACACGGCACGTCTTGAAGCATTCATACCCGCGGGCGATCTTGTCCGCTCACTTCGTGTCCCGCTTGGCGCTCCCAAGCAGGTAACGAAGCGTCACGTGCCGGTCGATGAAGCAGCGCTCGAGGCCGGCACGCATCACGGATCTGTCTACTACCAGCTCCTCGCATTTCTGGACGCGATCATGGAAAGGGGACCGACCGTGGTCACGGCGATGGATGGATTGCGCGCCGTAGCGATCGGCGCCGCTGCCGAGATCAGCGCGCGCGAAGGGCGGGTCGTGACCATGGCCGAACTTGGTTTCTAGCTCGCCGCACCTGCGATTTGCACCTGCCGCCACACGGGCTACACTTGCCCTATTGGGTAGCTGGATCGGAACCTCCTCACATGGCGCGACAAGACCCGCGGACCTACTCCGCGTCCGACCGTCTGCGCTGGGCGGCGCTTGCCCTCGTCTTCGCCGCAGCGATGATCAACTACATCGACCGTCAGGCAATCGCCCTGCTCAAGCCGATGCTTGAGGACGAGTTTGGCTGGACTGACCTAGACTACGCCCACATCGTGTCTGGCTTCCAGCTTGCGACCGTCTGCTCGATCATGGCGGCCGGATGGTTCGTGGACCGCGTCGGGCTGCGCTGGGGATACGCAATCGGCGTCGGGGCCTGGAGCCTGGCGGGTATCGCGCATGCGTTCGTCACGACGGTGGCCGGCTTCGTCGGAGTTCGCATTGCGCTCGGCGTCACCGAGGCGGTCGGGACGCCCGCAGCCGTCAAGACCGTGGCGACTTGGTTTCGAGGCGGCGACCGCTCACTGGCGCTGGGCATCATGAACACTGCGCCGAACATTGGCGCGGTCGCGACACCGCTTGTCGTGCCTGCGATTGCAGTCGCGTTCGGGTGGAAGATGGCTTTTGTCATCACAGGTGCAGTCGGGTTCATCTGGCTCGCCTTCTGGTTTATGCTGCCGCGGCCTCCGAAACTCGACCCACCGATCGCGTCCGCCGCTGCCCCGGCCACGAAGCGCCGACTAAACGACTTCGTGCAGATCTTGACTGACCGGCGGGCGTGGGCCATCGCCGCCGCCAAATTCCTCACCGATTTTGTCTGGGCCTTTCTCCTGTTCTGGGGACCAGATCTCTTTCACAAGCGGTTCGGATTGGACACAGCCGAACTTGCCCTGCCCGTGGCAGCGATCTTTCTGATGGCGGCCTGCGGATCGCTGTTCGGTGGATGGCTCTCGACACAGTTGATGATCAAGGGGCGCTCGTTAAATGCCTCACGCAAGATTCCGATGCTCCTGTCGGCCATCGCTGCCCTGCCCGTTCCATTCGTGATGCTGGCGCCGAACCTGTGGGTCGGCGTGCTGTTACTCGGCCTGACGCTGGCCGCACACCAGTGTTTTTCGGCAAATGTGTTTGGACTTGCGACCGATCTCTTCTCTCCGGCCCGCGTCGGACTTGTCGTCGGGTTTGGCGCCACATTCGGCAATCTCAGTGGCCTTGGCATGCTGGAGCTGACTGGCTTCGTCCTGCATGGGACAGGATCATACCTGCCGATGCTCCTTATGTGCGGAGCTGCCTATGCATTTGGTCTTCTCGCCATCAGCCTTCTCGTTCCGAATATTGATCGCGCGCGAGACGGGACTGACGGCTCAAATCGGTAATACGAGATCTCAGGCAGCACGCAGGAGTTCGCATAAGTGACCGACCTCGCCCAGTCGGAGTCCGCCCATGCGCGGAAGATCCTGAGCGACGATCGGCTGGTCAGGTGTCGCTGCAGATCGAACGCATTGTGGGCCGCAGCAAGCGTCGTCAAAAAATCGCTGCGCCGAGGTCTGAGAATCTGCCCCTAGTGTCTTTCGCTCGCGTCGCCCGATTGGCAGATGCGAGCTTTCAGCCCGGCGGTTCTGGCGCAAACGACCTGCCCGATGAAGCCCTTCCCGGCTGTCCGACCGAAGCGCTGAACCGGACGACGCCAGCCCGTCCGCTACGACGCTCTCCGGCTCGACGGGCTGGCTGCGAAGCTATTGCTGCAACAGTTCTGGATCTGCAGGCGTATCGCGCCTCTTCTCAACAACAAGGTCCGGCACGTCGCCCTCGTCATCGACAGCGTGCCAAAGGAACCCCCGCTCCCCTCCGATCTTGCAGACGATCTCGTCGAGATGCGACCGTGATGACGGCGGGAGTTTGTGTCGTTGAAGGCTGGCGGCGATCTTCGGACCGAACTTTACCGTCCAGGCACGGATCGTTTCGTCACTCACGTCGATGCCGCGATGTTCCAGCAGTTCTTCCACGTCGCGTGGACTCAGCGGGAAGCGAAAGTAGAGCCAGGCCGCGTGCTGACGGACCGCTGGCTTGACGCGATACCGCTTGCAGGAGATCCGGGCCGGGTTCTCGTGCAAGCCAATAGCCACGGCCTTGGCAGAGACTGGTTTGCTTTAGCCTTACAGCACCGGGACAGATCATCGATCGGCGGTGTCGCCAAGCGCCAATGCCGCGTCCAGCGCATCGTCAAGATCACAGATGGCTATCGGTGCGGGAATGATGAAGGCCTCGGCCATTGGCCCCGTTAGGTCGATCGAGGTGGTGAGCGCAGGATCGAGATAAAGGATAAGCGGCGGCGCTACCTCTCCGAAAGCACCGATGCGAATCAACCAGGGCAGGTTGATCGGGTCGGGGCGCTGGGCCTGATGGAGTTCTGCAACGACAAGATCGACGCTGTTTTGGCAGATGTATCGCAAGGCTTCGGTGAAGTCGGATGATTCGACGACCTCGAAATGGCGCTCCTGGACGGCTGGCATGACAAGCCGCCGCCTTGTCGGGTCGCCGTCGACGACCAGCGCCCGCATTAGCTGCAGGGGCATTCCTGTCTGTGCGTTTGTTTGCCCACGGTCCAACGGCGCGTTCGCACAGCGAACGTTGGCCAGATCGCCCACTTCACAATCCTCTGAACGTGCTGTTGCCGTCATATGAGGCCGATGTTCGCGACAGGCGAGAAAGCAGACATTCCCGAGATGCCGATTGGCGTGGCGCTTCCGAACCGTTGGGTGGCCCCCAGACCACCCAACGTTCGTCAGCGGATCAGCCCGCCCCCCAACCCAGGGAGACCAAGTGCGCAGAGGTGCACGCACCCGAAATTGAGCACCCAGGTCTTGCCATGACTTTGCATTTGGCTCTGTGATCTTCGTCACACTTGGCAATTTTCACATCAGGAAAGTGATGATGGCGGACGGGGGCAGCTCAGCTCTGATCGAGGATGTCTGGGCGAAGTTCGCAGGGCTCATCTCCGGCCACCCGGCCGTGAGGTCGCTGGCGAGAGCCAGTCGTCCAAAGCGGCTCCGCCCCGGCGCCGTCCTTGTCGAGGAAATGGACGAGGACACAGATGTCTTTCTTGTCGGGTCTGGCGAGCTCCG